>DDXA01000001.1:272213-300903 GCA_002347725.1 Actinobacteria bacterium UBA2272 | reverse complement strand
CTAACGTCTTGGCGCTTCAGCAGACGCTGAGCGCTTTGGGATGAGTGTACCTGACGGCGTTCTGCTGGAAGCGCTTGTTGGGCGGCTCCCGATACTACCCAACCTGATCGCGCATGCTTGACGGCACCAGCGTCCAGGAACTCTCAATGGCCGCGACAACAAGCGAATGGCCTGAGGAGGTCAGCCCCCCTAGCAGTTGCAACCTCTCATCTTCCCTGAGGCCGATGACGGCGTCGTGGAAGGTGAGCGCGGCCGCCCTGACCTGAGCGAACGAAGGGCCGAGTACCAACATGATCATCCGGGTCACGCTCCGCGCGCTGTATGGGGCCGACGTCCCAATGGTGAAGTCCCACAACCCAGCGACAACACCGATGCCGAAGGCGAGGAGGCGCATGCCGGGGCGGTAGCCGGCGATGGGCAGCAGCGCGAGAACGGCTCCGAGTACCGGGGCGTACACAAGAGACCACGCGCGAGCTTTGGCCAGACGCCTGAAGAGGAATTCCAACGCATCGAGCGCAGCAACCGCGTCTGCGAGAGTGACCGCAGGGTATGCGCGATGAGGCTCGTAGAACGGGCCGTCCAGGGTCTCGACGGCTCGGGCCAAACCTGGGATGAGTGAGTGCAGCCCGACCACCCAGACTCCTGTCCGCCCAACCCTAGATTCAACAGACAGCAAACGCCGCTAGCCTGCTCTTACGCAGTTCTGCCCTCGGCACTTGGCTCCTGCCTTGCCCTCAGGTTACACCCAGACGCATGCCAGTCTGTGTAAGCCCCCGGCCCGTCCTACTCCCTCTTCAGCGCCTCGGCCACCGCCTCGGCGGCCGCGCGCCCCACACCCGGTACCGCCGCGATCTCCTCCACGCTCGCCGCCCGCACGCGCTTGAGCGACCCGAACGCCTTCAGCAGCGCCTTCTTGCGCTTGGGACCCACGCCCGGCACGTCATCGAGCGCAGAGGCGGTCATCGCCCGGCCACGCAGCTCGCGGTGGTACTCGATGGCAAACCGGTGGGCTTCGTCGCGCACGCGCTTCACCAGATAGAGCGACGGCGAGCCGCCCGGCAGCGTCACCGGCTCGTCCCAGTCCGGCAGCCACAGCTCCTCCTCGCGCTTGGCGAGGGCCGCAAGCGGGATGCTCTCGAGCCCCAACTCGGAAAGCACCGTGCGCGCGGCGGAGAGCTGCGGCGGACCGCCGTCCACGATCACGAGGTCCGGACGCTTCGCAAAGCGCGTGTCGCCCTCGGCAGCACGCGCAAAGCGGCGCCTGAGCACCTCGGCCATCATCGCCACGTCGTTGGCTTCCTCGGCGGGCATGCGTACGCGGAACCGCCGGTACGCCGCGCGGTCGGCGCGGCCCCCGGTGAAGACCACCATCGAGCCCACCGACGAGCGTCCGTGGAGCGTCGAGATGTCGAAGCACTCGATCCGAAGCGGCGGCGCCGGCAGCGCGAGCGCGCTTTCGAGCTCCAGGAGCGCGCGGTTGAGGCGCTCCTCGTCGTAGCGCGTGCGGTGCCGGTAGCGCGCGAGCGAGTGGCGCGCGTTGGTGGCGGCAAGCTCGGCTAAGGCCCGCTTCTCCCCGCGCTGCGGCACGGTGAGGACGGACTTGGTGCCGCGCAGCCCCGACAGCCACGCCTCAACGGCTTCGGCCGACTCGGGCAGCGTCGGCAACACGACCTCGCGCGGCACGTGCGACGCCGTGCCGTAGTAGCGGAGCAGGAAGCCCTCGATGAGCTCGGCCTCGGCCACGTCGAGCCCCTTGTCGAGCACGAACTCGTTGGCGCCCACGATCCGCCCCTCGCGCACGAGCAGCACGTGCGCGCCGGCGATCGTCTCCTCGCGCTCGATGCCGATCACGTCGAGATCGAGCGGCCGGTCCGAGACCACGCGCTGGCGCTCGAGCACCGCGCGTACGGCATCGAGCGAGTTGCGCAGGCGCGCCGCGCGCTCGTAGTCCAGGTCGGCCGCAGCCGCTCGCATCGCGCGCTCGAGTTCGGCTGCCACCTCGCGCTGGCGCCCTTCGAGGAACGCCGCGATCTTCTCCACACGCGCGCGGTACTCCTCGGCGGAGATCGCGCCCACGCACGGCCCCGGACCCTTGCCCACGTGGTAGTCGAAGCACGCGGTGCCCGTGGGCTTGCCGCCCCGCGCGGTCAGGCGCTTCCACTCGGCACACGTCGCCCGGCACACGGGATAGACGCGCCGCGCGACCTCCACCGTCTCGCGCGCCGCCTTGGCGTCGGTGTACGGACCGAAGTAGCGCGTACCCGGCCGGTGTCGCTCGCGTGTGTACTTGATCGCGGGGAACGGGTCGGCAAGCGTGAGCGCGATGAACGGGAAGCTCTTGTCGTCCTTGAAGTCGACGTTGAACGGCGGGCGGAGTTCCTTGATGAGGTTGCCCTCCAGGATGAGGCTCTCCACCTCGTTGCCGGTCACCACGTAGTCGAACGAGTCCACGCGCTCCATCATGCGCGGGATCTGAGCGCGCCCGTCGTGCCCGCTCACGTACTGCCGCATGCGCTTGCGCAGGCTCTTGGCCTTGCCGACGTAGAGGACCTCGTCGGCGCACTTCCACAGGTAGACGCCCGGCGCGTCGGGCACGTGGCCGAGTTGGGAGGTGATATCGGGCGGCATCGGGCCGCAGCCGGCTCCGGTGTCGTAGTCGGTAGGAACGGTCATGCCCTACAGCCTACCCGTTCTCCGGCGCCACGCTCGCGCCGCGGCCCTCGAGCACCGGCTTCAGGAACCGTCCCGTGTGAGAGTGCCGGCACTCGGCGACCTCCTCGGGCGTGCCGGCCACGACGATCCTGCCGCCGCGATCCCCGCCTTCCGGCCCGAGATCCACGAGCCAGTCGGCGCTCTTGATCACATCGAGGTTGTGCTCGATCACGAGCACGGTGTTGCCGCCCTCGACGAGCCGCTGCAAGACGTTCAGGAGTTGCCGCACATCGTCGAAGTGCAGTCCCGTCGTCGGCTCGTCCAGGATGTAGAACGTGCGACCGGTCGAGCGCTTCTGCAGCTCGGACGCGAGCTTCACGCGCTGCGCCTCGCCGCCGGAAAGCGTGGTGGCCGGCTGGCCGAGACGGATGTAGCCGAGCCCCACGTCGAAGAGCGTCTGGAACTTGCGGCGGATCGGCGGGATGTTCTCGAAGAACGACAGCGCCTCCTCGACCGACATATCCAAGATCTCGGCCACGTTCTTGCCCTTGTACGTGACCTGCAGCGTCTCGCGGTTGTACCGTGCGCCTTTGCAGACCTCGCACGGCACGTAGACGTCGGGAAGGAAGTGCATCTCTATCTTGATCTGACCGTCACCCTTGCAGTTCTCGCAGCGCCCGCCGCGCACGTTGAAGCTGAAACGCCCCTGCGAGTACCCGCGCGCCTTGGCCTCATTGGTGGACGAGAGCAGCGCGCGGATGTCGTCCCACACGCCCGTGTACGTGGCCGGGTTGGATCGCGGCGTACGGCCGATGGGGCTCTGGTCGATGATGATGACCTTGTCGATCGCGTCCAGGCCCTCGATCTTGGTGTACTTGCCGGTGCGGTGGCGCGTGCGGTAGACGGAGTTGGAGAGCGCGGGCGCGAGCGTGTCGGCCACAAGTGAGCTCTTGCCCGAGCCGGAGACGCCGGTCACCACCGTCAGGCTGCCGAGCGGGATCTCCACGTCGATCTCTTTGAGGTTGTTGGCCCGCGCGCCGAGCAGACGCAAGAACCCGCGGTCGGGTGCGCGCCGGCCCTCGGGCACGGGGATCGATACCTCGCCGGACATGTACTTGCCGGTGAGCGATCCCGGACACGTGAGCATCGCCTCGGGCGTGCCGACGCACACGAGCTCGCCACCGTGCTCGCCCGCGCCCGGACCCATGTCCACCACGAAATCGGCCGCGCGGATCGTCTCCTCGTCGTGCTCCACCACGATCACGGTGTTGCCGAGGTCGCGCAGGCGCTCGAGCGTGCCGATGAGCCGCGCGTTGTCGCGCTGGTGCAGCCCGATCGACGGCTCGTCGAGGATGTAGAGCACGCCCACGAGCCCGCTGCCGATCTGCGTGGCGAGGCGGATGCGCTGGGCCTCGCCGCCGGAGAGCGTGGCCGTGCCGCGCTGGAGCGTGAGGTAGTCCAGACCGACGTCCACCAGGAAGCGCAGGCGCTCGAGGATCTCCTTGATGATGCGCCGCGCGATCGTCTCTTCGCGCTCGGTCAGCTCCACCGTCTCGAAGAAGCGGAGCGAGTCCTTGGCCGAGAGGTGCGTCACCTCGTGGATGTTCTTGCCGCCGAAGCTGACCGCGAGGATCTCGGGCTTGAGCCGCGCGCCCTCGCACGACGCGCACGGGATGACCGCCATGTACTCCTGCAGCTTCTCCTTGCTCGCGTCGCTCTCGGTCTCCTCGTGCCGCCGCATCACGCTCGCCAGCGCGCCCTCGAACTTCGTGTACCAGAACGTCTCGCGACCATCGCGGGTGATGTAGTCGAGCCGGATGCGCTCGTCGCCGAGTCCGCGCAGCAGCTTCTCCTGCACCTGCTCGGGCAGCTCGCGCCACGGGACGTCGATACTGATGCCGAGGTGTTTGGCCGCCGCCTCCACGAGCTGCGGGTAGTAGTTGAGATTGCCCGAGTACGGCTTGATCGCGCCCTCGGCGAGGCTGAGGTCGGGATCGGGCACCACGAGGTCGGGGTCCACCTCGAGCCGGCTGCCGAGGCCGAGGCACTCGGGACACGCGCCGTACGGTGAGTTGAACGAGAAGTCGCGCGGGACGAGTTCGTCCATGGAGAAGCCGTGCTCCGGACACGCGAGCGCCTGCGAGTACTCGTACTCCTCGCCGTCGATCACGGCCACGGTGACGGTGCCGGTTGCGAGTCTGAGCGCCATCTCCACGCTCTCGGCCAGGCGCAGGCCGATACCCTTCTTCATGACGAGGCGGTCGAGCACGACCTCGATGGTGTGCTTGAACTTCTTGTCGAGCACGATGTCCTCGTCGAGCGTGCGCACCTCGCCGTCAACGCGCACGCGCGTGAAGCCTTCGGACTTGAAGTCCGCGAAGAGCTTCCCGTACTCGCCCTTACGACCCTTCACGACGGGCGCGAGCACCTGGAACTTGGTGCCCTCGGGCATCTCCATGATCGCGTCGACGATCTGCTCGGGCGTCTGACGCTCGATGCGCCTGCCGCAGATCGGGCAGTGCGGGACGCCGACGCGAGCAAAGAGCAGACGGAGATAGTCGTAAATCTCGGTGACGGTGCCGACGGTGGAACGCGGGTTCTTGCTCGTCGTCTTCTGGTCGATCGAGACGGCCGGCGACAGACCTTCGATGTGGTCCACGTCGGGCTTGTCCATCTGCCCGAGGAACTGCCGGGCGTAGGCCGAGAGCGACTCGACGTACCGGCGCTGCCCCTCGGCGTAGATGGTGTCGAAGGCCAGCGAGCTCTTGCCCGAGCCCGAGAGCCCGGTGATCACGACGAGCTGATCGCGCGGGATCTCGAGGTCGATGTTCTTGAGGTTGTGTTCGCGGGCGCCGCGAATGGAGATGCGATCGAGAGACATAGTCGGGAGTGACCTTTCGGGAGCGGTTCTCAAGGGTGTTTGTCTGCAATCACCCATTGTACTCCCTCGGATAGGCGAACGCACGTTCGTATGCCGAGAGGCTCGGGCGCCCGCCCCCTTGACATCGGAACGCGCCATACCATACGATACCTAACAGACGTTATCTATCATCTGTTCGAGGAGGCGCCCGGTGCCACCCACCACCAGGTACGACCGCGCGGCCATAGTCGAAGCCGCATTCGAGATCGCGAAGGAGAGCGGCCTCTCGGCCATCTCCACCCGCCATGTCGCCAAACGTCTGGGATGCTCGGTCGCGCCCATCTACCAGAACTTCGCGACCGTAGACGATCTCATCGCAGCCGTCGTCGAGCGGGTCACGGCCATGTCGGGCGAGCTTCTCGCAGCGCAGACCGGCCCCAACCCGTTCGAGAACATGGGCAAGGCGTCGCTCGCGTTCGCGCGCGACTATCCCGCCCTCTTCCGCGAGATAGCGCTCGAGCCCAACGACCACATGACGCCGCACGAGCAGATCGAAGACGCGATGGCCGGCGTCATGGCGAGCGATCCGGAGCTGGCCGACTGGACCGACGCCGCGCGTCGGCGCCTCTTCCTTAAGATGCGCGTCTTTCAGCTGGGACTCTCGGCGATGGTGGCCAACGGTCATCTGCCGTCGTGGATGGACGAGAAAGCGGCCGAGGATCTCCTGCTCGAGACGGGCGAGGAGATCGCGGCCGGGATGGCAAGCACCGGAAAGGATGAGCAGTAGTGGGCAGCAAGACAGCACGCACGACCAGAAGGGGCGCCGCACCGAGCATCGTCATCATCGGGGGCGGGATCGCCGGGCTTTCCGCGGGCATCTTCGCCCGGACGAACGGCTTCGAGACCACGATCGTCGAGAAGCACACCATCCTCGGCGGCGAGTGCACCGGGTGGGACCGTGCCGGCTACCACATCGACGGGTGCATCCACTGGCTCGTCGGCACCAAGGAAGGCACGCCGATGAACGACCTGTGGAAGAGCGTCGGCGCGCTCGACGGCGTGGAGATCCACCACCCCGACACGTTCCTGACCTACGAGCACGAGGCCGGCACGGTGCCGATCTACCGCGACCTCGACCGGCTGCGCGAGGCATGGCTCGAGCTCTCCCCCGCCGACGCGGAGACCATCGAGGAGTTCGTCGCGACCATCCGGCAGATGGGCGCCTTCGAGATGGAGGCCGCCAAGCCGATGGACATGATGACGCTCGTCGAGAAGGTGCGCTACATGGCCTCGATGAAGGAGGCCGGCGCGGTCCTCAAGCGCTACGGCAAGGTCGGGCTCGCCGAGTACGCAAAGCGCTTCTCCCACCCGGCGATCCGCTCGATGTTCGCGACCTTCGCGCCCGGGGACTATGCGACCGCCTTCCTCTTCTTCGGCCTGGCGACCTTTGCCGAAGGGCAGTCCTCGATCCCCATCGGCGGCTCGAAGGGTGTCGCCGACCGGATGACCGAGCGCTACCTCGCCCTCGGCGGGAAGATCGAGACCGACTGCGAGATCGTCGACGTCGCCATCGACGGAAAGCGCGCCACGCACGTCACCGCCGCCGATGGCCGCACGTTTGCCGCCGACCACTTCGTCGCAGCGTGTGACGCGAACGTCGTCTTCGAGCGCCTCCTCGGCGGGCGTTACCGCGACCGCGCGTTCGACAAGCGCTTCGGCGACCCCGACACCTACCCGCTCGCATCGAACACCTACATCGGGCTGGGCCTCTCGGCCGAGGTCGGCGACATGCCGAGGACGGTGCGGTTCGACTGCGAGCCGATCGAACTGGGCGGCGAGGAGATCACGCAGATCACGCTCAACCACTACGCCTACGAGCCCGGGTTCGCACCGGAAGGGTGCACCGCGATGACGGTCGCGCTCAATCACTTCGGCGAGGGGATCGACCACTGGTTCGCGCTGCGCGGGGACCGCGACGCGTACCGGCGCGAGAAGGAGCGCGTCGGCGGAGCGGTGCGCGCGGCCATCGAGGCGCACTTCCCGCACTTCGCCGGCAAACTCACCGTGCTCGACGTCGCCACGCCCGCGACCTACGGCCGCTACTGCAACGCCTATCGCGGCGCGTTCATGGCCTTCTTCCCCACCATCGGCTCCAAGATGATGGCGCACACCGGGCGGATCCGCGGACTCGACAACTTCGTGCTCTCCGGCCAGTGGCTCCAGCCGCCGGGCGGCCTGCCGATCGCGGTCGTCACCGGAAAGGACTCGATCCAGCGCCTGTGCAAGAAGCTGGGGCGCGAGTTCGTGAGCGATGCCCGGCCCGGGAGCGGCCGGGCACGCCAGGGCAGAAGCTCAATCCGGCAGCTGGTGGTCGCAGACTAGGGTCGCGTCGCCGTCGACGTGCGCGCGCTCGCTCCCGCGAAGACCTTCGTCGGCAGAAACATGCCGGTTCGCGCGACGTACTCGTCGTAGGCAGCGCCGAACTCCTCGCGCATGTCGGCCTCCTCACGACGGGCCAGGCGGTAGTAGACGATCATCAGGATCGGCCACATCACGAGCGTGGGCAGCGTCGCCCACTCAAAGAGCATGCCGAGCGTCGCCAGCGCGAAGCCGGTGTACTGCGGATGACGGATGTAGCGGTAGATGCCGCTCGTCACGAGCGTGCCCTCCCCGCGATCCCGGCTCCAGTAGTCGCGGTAGATCGAGCGCCACCCTGCGACCACGAGTCCGAGCGCAAGAAGGTAGAGCACGAGAGCCACCTGCGTGCCCGCCAGCCCGACGTACCCCACGAGGGTGTGCCCCCACAAGATCCCGTCGGGCATGTACCTGCCGAGGACCGCCGAGAGCGCGTACATCGACAGCGGCACCCCGAACATCTCGAGCGCGAGCGCCACCACGAACGCCATGAACGCGCCGTTCGGCTTGACGCCGCTCTTCTTGTAGAAGGGGGTGAACAGCAAGAACACGCCGAACAGCAGCACCCACACCACAACCGCCCACCAATTGCCCATGTGGTCCATGACCGGATCGATACTCATCTCATCTCCCTCTCCTCCAGGCGACGCGGGAGCCGGGCCGGTGCCGGCCCGCTCCCGCCCTCGCATCCTCTACGCTACCCACGCTTCCGTAGTTGCGGCCACGTCGTCGGCCCATATCCCATCGCCGTGGTCCTCCACGACACCGTCACGCATGCGTATGGTGCGGTCGCATGCTGCAGCCACCTCGGGGTTGTGCGTGACGAGCACGAACGTCGTGCCGGTCTCGAGGTTGATGCGCCGCATCACACCCACGATCTCCTCGCTCGTCGCGGTGTCGAGATCCCCGGTCGGCTCGTCGCCGAGGATCAACGACGGGTCGTTGACGAGCGCCCGGGCGATCGCGACTCGCTGCTGCTGACCGCCCGAAAGCTCGCTCGGCACGTGCCTCATGCGATCTTTGAGGCCGACCAGGCCGAGGAGGTCTTCGGCGCGTCTGGCCGCCTCCCTGCGCGCCACGCCGGTGTACTCGGCGGCAAGCGCGACGTTCTCGACCGCGTTGAGCGTGGGGATCAGGTTGAATCCCTGGAAGATGAAGCCGAGTTCCCGGCCCCGCATGCGGCTGAGCGCCTCGCCTTTGAGCCCGTCGACACGTCGTCCACCGATGACGACCTCGCCGGAGTCCGGCGTGTCGAGGCAGCCGACGAGGTGCATCATCGTCGACTTGCCCGAGCCGCTCGGCCCCATGATCGCCACCATCTCGCCTGCGCGGATCGCAAGCGACGCTCCGCGCAGTGCGTCGACGTGGTTCCCCTTGCCGAGCGTGTAGCGCTTCTTGAGGTCGCGGACCTCGATGATCATGCCGTCCATGTTCTCCCTCTCCTCTCGACCGGCCGCGTGCGGCCCGTCATGTATCGAATGTGTGGTATCCGTTGCCGCCGCTACTCGTAGCGCAGCGCCTGAACGGGATTGAGACGAGCCGCGTGCCACGCCGGGTAGAGACCCGACAGGATGCCGAGGACAAGCGCAAAGCCCACCGAGCCGGCCGCGAGGCGCGCTGTCACGAGGAACAGCTGCGTGCCTGAAGCATTACCGGCCGTGTTGAGCGCGTAGACGATCCCCCAGCCGATAGCGAGCCCGGTGAGCCCTCCGACGATCCCGATCACGCCCGACTCCGCGATGAACTGCCGCATCACACGGCCGCTGCTGGCACCGATCGCCTTGCGGATGCCGATCTCGCGCGTGCGCTCGGAAACCGCCATCGTCATGGTGTTGACGACCGACAGCCCGCCGACGAGCAAGGAGACCGTCGCTATGCCGAGGATGATCGCCGAGAGCAAGCGGGTCGACGAGACGACCTGCTCCTGGAACGCCTCGGGACCCGTCGCCCGCACCCCCTCGAACTGCCCGTTGATGGCTGCTGCCAGATCCTCGGGGTCGTAGCCCTCTTCGGGGAAGACCACGATCTGCGACGCCAGCGTGTCGACATCGATCGTCTCGGCGAGCGCCGGAGGAAGCGTCTTGACGACGAGGCGCTGCGCGTCGGCGAGTGGGACCACGACCGCGTTGTCGGGAGCGGTGAGCGTCTTCTCGCGGATACCGACGACCTCGAATGTCTCGCCGCGCAGCTCGATCGTGCCGCCGACCGTCGCGTCGAGCTTGGTCACGAGGTCGCATCCAACCACCGCGACACCCGAATCGCCTTCCTTCAGGTTCCGGCCCTCGGCGATCCCGGCGATCATGGTCTCGTACTCGATGACGTCCGGATCGGTCGCGCCGATCGTTGCCGGCACGCCCATCGTCATCGCACCGGGCTCATCATCGAGCAGCAGGGCCAGCGACGGGAATGCCGCCGCAACGCCATCGACCTTCTCGAGCTCGGGGATCAACTCGGTCGACATCGGCACGAACGAGACCTGGCCCACCTCGCTCCCGTCCTCGACCACGACCTTGTCGCCGTAGTACTCGATCCCGCCATCGACGAGCAGCGTGATCTTCTCCGCCATCGCCCCCATCACCACGAGCGCCAACACGCCGATGGTGATTCCGAAGATGGTGAGGAACGCCCTCAACTTCCTTCGGAACACGTTTCTGATGACTCGCATCTTCCCTCTCCTCCCTGAACCGTTGCCTGCGTGCTTAACTGAACGCCGTTATCTGACGGCCGTTAACTTACTGCGGTAAATTCGCGCTGTCAACAACTATTTGAGACTATTTTCCGCTTGACGTCGATTACCGAACTCGGTTAAGTTACTATCGTAAGCAACTGAGGAACAGGTGATTGAGATGGCAGCACGTCCGGCGAACCCGGCGCTTGCGGTCGACATACTCCGCGTAACGACGGACCTCATAGACGAACAGGGCTTCGAGGCCCTCACGTTGCGCGAGGTGGCGGAGAGACTCGGCATCAGTGCGACGACGATCTACCTCTACTACAAGGACAAGGGCGAGCTGCTCGAATCCGCGGTCGACCGCGCGTTCGACTGGTTCGCGGAGTCGCAGGAGCAGG
The DNA here is from genome assembly GCA_002347725.1 of Actinobacteria bacterium UBA2272. GTDB lineage: Bacteria > Actinomycetota > Coriobacteriia > Anaerosomatales > Anaerosomataceae > UBA2272. The sequence goes on along the minus strand of DDXA01000001.1, from coordinate 289,907 downwards.
CCATCGCAGGCGTGTCGGGTGTCGATATCCTGCGTGCACGCGCGCGGGCGTACGTGACGTGGGGCGTCGAGCACCCCAACCTGTACCGGCTCATGTTCGAGCGGCCGCAGGGCTACTCCCCCGACAGGTCGGGATCGCGCCGCCGCTCACTCGTACGCTATCTCGAGACGGTCAAGCGGCTGTCCGAAGAGGGCGTGTTGCGACCGTCGACGTCACCCGAGGAGCTCGTGAGCCTGTCGTGGGCGACGAACCACGGGCTCGTCTCGCTCATCATCTCGGGCAGGATGTTCGGCCCCATCGGCGAGACGATCTCCGCCGACGAGGCTAAGGAGCGCATACGGCAGATGGTCGACGCTTCGATGGAGCAGTGGCTCATAGCGTGGGCGGCCGACGGCGGGCCCACGGAGTAAGAACGGCGCTGCTCTCGGCAGAGCCCTCCTCATTCGGCCGTACCATCCAGGCGTCCGTTCCCACACCCCTTCCTTCGCCACCCAGAGTTCACTCCCATGTCACGCGCTCGAAACATGCACCCGCCACGCTACGTGCACGGGCGACAACCGCCTGAAACACGACACGCGGGAGGCAGAGCGAAATGGACAGCACGAGGAAGGGACGGGGCACATGGACCTGCAGATAACCTTGGACACCCTGTGGGTGCTCATCGCGGGCATGTTGGTGTTCTTCATGAATCTCGGATTCGCCCTGGTCGAATCGGGGTTCGCTCGCGCCAAGAACACCGTCAACATCATCTCCAAGAACTTCGTGGTCTTCGCGATCGCCTCGATCGCGTTCTTCGTCATCGGCTGGGGCCTGATGTACGGAGACGGCAACGGGTTCCTCGGCCTGAACGGGCTGTTCATGCTGGGCGGCGCCGACAACAGTCCCGCCGTTGGTGATGCGTACCAGGGCGTCTACTCGGCGCTCAGCTGGACCGGCGTGCCCCTCATGGCCAAGTTCTTCTTCCAGCTGGTGTTCGCCGCCACCGCGGCGACGATCGTCTCGGGTGCGGTTGCCGAGCGCATCAAGTACGCCTCGTTCATCGCGTTCTCGTTCGTGCTCGTGGCGTTCATCTACCCGATCGTCGGCCACTGGATCTGGGGCGGCGGGTGGCTCGCTTCGCTCGGCTTCTGGGACTTCGCAGGCTCCACCGTGGTGCACTCCACCGGCGCATGGGCGGCGCTTGCCGGTGTCCTCGTGCTCGGCCCGCGCATCGGCAAGTACGGCAAGAACGGCAAGGTCAACGCGATCCCCGGCCACAACATGACGTCGGCCATGACCGGCGCGTTCATCCTGTGGCTCGGCTGGTTCGGCTTCAACCCCGGCTCCACGATGGCTGCCGACCCCGGCGCCATCTCGCACATCGTGGTCACCACGAGCATGGCGGCAGCCGCAGGCGCGCTGGTAGCCACAGGGGTTGCGTGGAAGCTCCTCGGCAAGCCCGACATCGGCATGACGATCAACGGAGCCCTCGGCGGTCTGGTGGGCATCACCGCCGGCTGCGCGTTCGTGAGCGTGGGAAGCTCGCTGGTCATCGGCGCCATCGCCGGTGCGCTCATCGTCTTCGGCGTTCTGCTGCTCGACAAACTCAAGCTCGACGATCCGGTCGGCGCGCTTGCGGTACACGGCATGGGCGGCATCTTCGGCACGCTGGCCGTCGGCCTGTTCGCCCAGGACGTCATCGCCCCCGGCACCACCGGCGACGGCCTGTTCTTTGGCGGCGGCGCGGGCCTGCTGGGCGCGCAGGCGATCGGCGTGCTCGCCGTAGGCGGAGCGGTCTTTGCGGTCTCGCTTGCTGCATGGCTGCTCATCAAGGTTACGATGGGCGTGCGCGTGAGCGTCGAGGAGGAGCTTGAGGGCCTCGACATCGGCGAGCACGGCAACCGTGCGTACCCCGACTTCGTCCAGACCGAGACCGTGGCATAAGCACACCGAGAGGAGGACCACGAGATGAAGAAGATCGAAGCGATCATCAAGCCCCACAAGCTCGACGAAGTGAAGGAAGCGCTCCACGCCGTGGGCGTGGCGGGGCTCACCGCCTACGAGGTGAAGGGCTTCGGGCGTCAGAAGGGCCATACCGAGATCTATCGCGGCGCCGAGTACACCGTGGACTTCGTGCCGAAGCTGAAGATCGAGATCGTCGTGGACGACGACCTCGCACCCAAGGTGGAGGACGCCATCATCGAGGCCGCCCGCTCGGGCAAGATCGGCGACGGCAAGGTGTTCACCTACGACTGCGAGGGCGCGGTGCGCATCCGCACCGGCGAACGCGGTCCGGACGCGCTCTAAGCGCGGCCGGGGCATGGTACGCGGACCGCTTGCGGGGTTTCTCGCCGGGCGCGATGAGTTGATCGCCTCCGCGCGGCCCGGTACGGCTGCGGCCGGCACGCTCGCGACGATGACCGACGAAGCCGTCTCGGCACTCGCTGAGGCGGCTTCGTCGCGCCCGCGCACGCCGTTCGCACTCTTCGCCCTCGGCGGCTACGGCGCCGGGCGGCTGCTCCCCCACTCGGATATCGACCTGCTGGTGATCTCGGCTGGCGGGTCGAAGGACCTCGAGCCGCTCGTGCGGGGTCTGCTCTACCCGCTGTGGGACGCGGGCTTCGTCGTCGGTCATCAGGTACGGACCGTGGCCGATCACGCGCGAGCCGTCCGCGAGGACATCCAGAACCTGACGTCGTTCCTCACCGCCCGCTTCGTCGCGGGCGACCGCGATATCGCCGCGCGCACGCTCTCCGAGACATTCCGGCGGCTGCACAAGCACGCCGCCCGCGCGCGCGGCGAGATCCTCGCACGCGAACGTCCCGGCTCCCCGTACCTGCTCGAACCGGACCTCAAGGAGGGCGCGGGCGGGCAGCGCGACATCGACGAACTCGTCTGGTATGCGGCTCTCGCCGGAGGCGCACCGATGCACGACGCCTTCGGGCTCTTCGACGCGGGCTTCATGCGCCTGGCCGAGTTCGAGGCGCTCGCAGAAGCGCAGGACGCGCTCACGGCCGCGCGCTGGCAACTGCACGCCCATGCGGGGCGCGGGCGCAACACCCTCGCGGTCGAGGACGCGATGGCCGCCGGGGTGGACGCCGATGCGGTGCAGCGCGCCCTCGTCTCCGTGCACCACACGCTCGCCACGGTGCGCGACAGACTCGCGGGCGTCCCCGAACCGGACGTGAAGCCGCTCGGGCTGCAGGACCTGATCGCGGCCGCCGAGCGCGGACCGGCGGCGCTCGGCGAGCTGGAGCGCGCGGCGTGGCTCGGCGGACTCGAGACGGCGGCGCCCGGGTTCGGTGCGCTCATGACGCTTCGTCGGCCCGCCCTCTCCCACCGCTACACCGTCGGCGCGCACTGCCTGCGCACGCTCACCCTGCTCGCCCGGCCGACCACCGGGGCCGCGCCGGTCGCACTGGAGCGCGGCACGGCCGACGCGCTCGTGGTCGCGGCGATCGCGCACGACCTCGGCAAGCGGGAAGCCGGCCCCGGACACGCCGCGCGCGGAGCCGATGACGCGTACGTGATCGCCACGGGACTCGGGCTGCCGGATGCGACGGCGGAGGCGGCTTCTGCGCTCGTGCGCGAGCACTTGCTGCTGTCCGAGGTGGCCACGCGCGCCGACACCTCGGACGAAGACGTCGTGCTCACGGCCGCGGCGCGTCTCGGCGACCTGACGCTCGTGCGGCCGCTGTTCCTGCTCACCGCCGCCGACATGCAGGCCACCGGCCCGGACGTCTGGACGCCCTGGCGTGCGGCGCTCGTGGGCGACCTCGCCGCGAAGATGGAGGCCGCGCTCTCGCCCGACATCGACGGCGCCGGTATCGTGGCGGCGGCCGAGGCGACGCGTGCCGAGGCGATCCGCCGGGCATCGGCAGTGGGGGCATCCCGCACGGTCATCGCGTTTCTCGAGCACGCGCCGCTGCGCTACCTCGCCAAACGCTCCGCCGACGAGGTGACCCGCGACGCGCGACTCGTCCAGGCGCTCGGCGGACCCGGGCACATCGGCGAGTTCGCGTTCCGCACGCGCCCGGGCTCGGCTCCGGGTGCATGGCTCCTCGATGTGGTAACACGCGACCGGCCGGGACTCTTCGCCACGCTCGCGGGCGTGCTCGCGCTCTCGGGACTCGACGTGCTCTCCGCCGAGGCATACACGGCCTCGGGCGGCATCGCCATCGACACGTTCGCGGTTGCCGCCGCCACGCGCGCGGAGGTGGACGACCGCTCGTGGAAGACGTTCGAGACGCATCTCGACGACGCACTCGGCGGCCGCATGGACCTTGAAGCCCGTCTCGCCGAGCGGCACAGGCACTACGCACGGCCCTCGGCACACGGCGACCCTGTCCGCGTGACCGCCGAGGGACCGGGGACGTTCAGCACGGCGGTCCATGTCCGCGCCGCCGACCGCGTGGGCCTGCTGCACGACCTCGCACACGCGCTCGAGCGCGCAGGGCTCGACATCCGGCGCGCCGTGGTCACCACGACCGCAGGGGTGGCCGATGACGTCTTCGAGGTCACCGACGCCGAGGGCGCGCCGCCTGAGGCCGCCACCCTTGCGGCCACCGCGTTCCCGGCGCTCGAAGCCGTCGCCCGCGCGCGCTAGAGTCCTCGGCCGATCACACCCCGGCGACCAGGTCTTTCACGACCTTCGGGTCGGCAAGCGTGGACAGGTCGCCGAACGCCTCCATCTCGCGCTCGCCCGCTGCGATCTTGCGCAGGATGCGGCGCATGATCTTGCCGCTGCGCGTCTTCGGCAGGTCGTGGGCGAACTGGATACGATCCGGCTTTGCGATCGGCCCGATGAGCTTTCGGACGTGGCCCGAGAGGATCTTGGCCAGGTCATCGGAGGCCACCTGCCCGTCCCGGAGCACGACGTACGCATGGATCCCCTCACCTTTCACCGGGTGCGGGAACCCGACCACGGCGGCCTCGCTCACCGCGTCGTGGCTCACGAGCGCGCTCTCGACCTCGGCGGTGCCCATCCGGTGCCCGCTCACGTTGATGACGTCGTCCACGCGGCCGAGCAGCCAGAAGTCCCCGTCGGCATCCACGCGCGCACCGTCGCCGGTGAAGTAACGGCCCGGGAAGCGCTCGAAGTACACCTCGCGCATCCGGCTGTGGTCCGGATCGCCCCACGTGCCGCGCAGGATCCCCGGCCACGGCTCCTTGACGGTGAGGTAACCGCCATCGCCCGGCTCGGCCCGACTGCCGTCCTCGCGAACCACCTCGGCTACGACCCCGTAGAAGGGCCACGACGCCGAGCCCGGCTTGAGCGGCGTGGCGCCGGGGAACGGCGTGATGAGGAAGCCGCCGGTCTCGGTCTGCCAGTAGGTGTCGACGATGGGGACCTCTCCCCTGCCGATGGTCTCCCGGTACCACGTCCACACCTCGGGATTGATCGGCTCGCCGACCGTGCCGAGAAGCCGGAGCGAGGAGAGGTCGTAGCGCTGCGGCCAGCCGGCACCGTGGCGCATCAGTGCGCGGATCGCGGTCGGCGCGGTGTAGAAGATGTTGACGCGGTACTTCTCCACCACCGCCCAGAAGCGAGCCGGATCCGGGTACGTCGGCACGCCCTCGAACATGAGCGTCGTGGCACCGGCCGCAAGCGGGCCGTAGACGATGTAGCTGTGGCCGGTGACCCAGCCGATGTCGGCCGTGCACCAGTAGACGTCCTCATCACGGTAGTCCATGACCGTCTTGAAGCTCATGAGCGTGTAGAGGAGGTAACCCGCGGTGGTGTGGAGCACGCCCTTGGGCTTGCCGGTCGAACCCGACGTGTACAGCACGAACAGCGGATCCTCGGCGCCCATCGGCTCGGGCGGACAGGGCTTCCGGACCTCGGGCGCGGTCACCTCCTGGTGCCACCAGGTGTCCCGGCCTGGCTCCATGTCCACGTCGCCGCTGCCGCGCTTGACCACGATGCATGCCTCTATGCTCGGGCACTCGAACAGCGCCTCATCGGCAGCCACCTTGAGCGCCACCTTGCGCCCGCCGCGGATGCCTTCATCGGCAGTGATCAGCAGCTTCGCGCCACAGTCCTGGATGCGTTCGCGAAGCGCACTTGCGGAAAAGCCGCCGAAGACGACCGAGTGGATCGCGCCGATGCGCGCGCACGCGAGCAGTGCCATCGGCAGTTCCGGGATCATCGGCAGGTAGATGGCCACACGATCGCCACGCTCGATGCCCTTCTTCTTGAGCACGTTGGCAAAGCGGCTGACGATGTGATGAAGCTGCTGGTACGTGTACGTGCGCGAGCTGCCGTCGTCACCCTCCCAGATGAGCGCGGCCTTGTTGCGGCGCCACGTGGTGAGATGCCGGTCGAGACAGTTGGCCGCCACGTTGAGCGTACCGTCCTCGAACCAGCGGTAGTCGAGATTCTCGAACCCACCCGAGCGCACGGTGGAAAACGGTGTCATCCACTCGAGTTCCTCGCGCGCCGCATCACCCCAGAAGCCGTCCGGATCCTCGATGGAGCGACGGTATGCCGCCTCGTACGCCTCCGCGCTCGGAACCGCGGCGGCGGCGGCAAACTCCTCCGGCGGAAGAACGACTCCCGCATCACCCGACATGTGCTCGATGCTCGCGCGCGACTCGTCACTCATCGGCTGCTCCTCAAAGTCTCGGGGTCTCAAGAGGGTATTCCCCTTGCGGTGAGCGCCACTCATGTAGGATAACGGGATATCCGCCGGAGGGGACGCAAAGGTGCCAACGACTGCGCGCAAGTACGACGACCTCAGAAACCGACTCACCAATCTCGGCAGTGCGCTTGTCGCGTACTCCGGCGGCGTGGACTCCACATTCCTCGCCGTCACCGCACACGCGGTGCTCGGCGACCGCTGCCTCGCGGTCCTCGCCGTCTCCGACGTACACCCGTCGGCCGAGATCGACGAAGCGCGGGCGACCGCGCGCACGCTCGGCCTGCGCCTTCAGGAGGCCGAGACCTACGAACTCGCCGACCCGCGCTTCCACGCCAACACACCGGACCGCTGCTACTACTGCAAGTCCGAGATGTTCGGCCTGCTGCGCACGCTCGCCTCGGCGCGTGGGATCACCTGGGTGCTCGACGGCACGAATGCCGACGACACGTCCGACCACCGGCCCGGCAGACGCGCCGCCGAGGAGTTCAACGTCGTCAGCCCGCTTCTCGAGGTGGGCCTCCACAAAGATGAGATACGCTGCCTGTCCGAGCAACTCGGCCTCCCGACGTGGGACAAGCCGCAGGGCGCGTGTCTGGCCACCCGCTTCCCGTACGGCACCCCGATCACCGAGCACGGTCTCGAGCGGATCGCGGGCGCCGAGGCCGCGTGTCGTGCGCTCGGCCTGCGTCAGGTACGCGTGCGGGCGCACGAGCAGGTGGCCCGCATCGAGGTCGACGCTTCGGAGATGGAGCGCGCCTTCGCCCTGCGCGAACAGCTGTCGGCCGCCGTTCGCAAGGCGGGCTTCCTGTACGTGACGCAGGATCTCGAGGGGTACCGGGCGGGGTCGCTCAACGAGGCCGGCGAGACAGACCTCCCACAGTCGGATGGCGACGCGTAGGGCACGCGCCGCCTACGTCAGCAGCACCCTGAGCGCGGCACGCACCGCCTCGGGCATCCGCTCGCGCAGTCGCGCCGGATCGCCCATAGCGGCACCGAGGATGCGCGTGGTGAACGGCTGGGCCGTGGCGACGATATCGATCTCGGGGTACAGAGCGCGCGCCACGCCCTCAACGGTGGCAAGCGACTTGATGAGTAGCCCGTACCCGCTCGGGATCCTCACGCCGTGCTCGCCGAGAAGCGACAGGAATCCCAGGCCGAAGTGCGCGAAGTCCCGTGTGCCGTCGGGCCGGGTGGTGCCGTCGAGCAGCGTCCCGAGCCCGGCGCGAACCGCCTCGACGCGGTCGGGCGGCACGTGCACGCCCAGTCTCTCCGAGTAGCGCATCGCGCGATCGGCATCACGGTAGACGAGCGCGGCCATCACCTGCGTGATGTTCATGCGCTCCTCCGGCGTGAGATAGCCGACGATGCCGAAGTCCAGGTACGCGATCGTGTTATCGGGGGTGACGAAGAGGTTGGCGGGGTGCAGGTCGGCGTGGTAGCGGCCGTACACGAACACCTGCCGCATGAACGCAGTGGCACCGTGGACGGCCAGACCGAAGCAGTCCACGCCCGCAGCCTTGGCCGCCTCGATCTCGGTCAGGCGCCAGCCACGCATGAACTCCATGGTGAGGACGCGCGCCGTACTCTTCGGCCAGACGATCCTCGGCGCGACCACCTTGGGGTCGTCGCGAAAGTCGAACAGGAACCGATCGGAGAAGCGGCCCTCCACGCGCAAGTCGAGCTCGCGCTCCAGGGTGGTCGCGAACTCATCGAGCAGCGCCACGGGGTCGAACCGCCGCGCCAGGCGTGTCCGCGCGATGAGCCCCGCAAGTCTGCGCGCGACCGCGACGTCGCCGCGGATCGACGCCGCGGCGCCGGGGCGCACGACCTTCACGACCACGTCCGCGCCCGCAGGAAGCGACTCCCCCCACACGGGCCGGTACGCCGCCGCGAGCGTCGCGCGGTGCACCTGCGCGATCGAGGCCGAGGCAAGCGGCTCGTCGTCGAACGTGGCCCACAGCTCGTCGGGGCCGACGCCGAACTCGGCTTCGATCACCGAGCGGATCGCCTCGGCGGGAAGCGGCGGCACCGCGTCTTGCATGGAGCGCATCTCGGCCACGAGTTCGTCGGAGAACTCGTCGGGCCGCACCGAGATGAGCTGGCCGAGTTTGATGAACGCCGGGCCGAGTCGCTCGAAGGCGCGACGCAGGCCGCGAGCCCAGGCGGCGCGGCGCACAGGCGCGGACGCGAGCCCGAAGCGGGCGGACGGCAGCTCTGCGGCAAGATGCGCCAGCACCGTCCAGACGATGACCGATGATCGCGAGGCCACGGCGCGCCCTACCGATCGAGCTTGCGGAGCAGTGTCTCGAGCAGCGACTCGATGTTGTCGAGCCGTCCCCGCAGCTCGGCCACCTCGAAGCGGACTTCCTCGAGCGCAGGATCGCGCGGCTGCTCGATGGCGACCTCCTCGCCGCGCGCGCGTGCCTCGAGATCGCGCTTGAGCTTCTCCTTCTCCTCGGCCACCATCGCAGCCAGTCCGTCGACGAACGCATCCGCGCCGCCGGACATCCCCTCGGCGCCGCCCTCATCACCGCGAAGAACGGCGGCCTTGAGCCCCTCGTCGGCAACCTCGTGCGTGAGCATCCACGCTGCAAAGAACCGCATGACGTCGTCGGTCACTGTGCGCCCCCATCCGCCCGAAGACCTTGCATGAACGATACTCCCCCGTCCGGCTTCCGCCCGCAACTACCGCCGGCGCAGCAGCCGCAGCCCGTTGGCGATGACGATCAGCGCCATGCCGGTGTCGGCGAACACGGCCATCCACAGCGTTGCGTGACCGGTGATCGCGAGCACGAGCACGACGGCCTTCACGCCGAGGGACAGCGCGACGTTCTGCCTGATGTTGACCATCGTGGCACGGCCGAGTGCGAGGAAGCGCGGCAGAGCCGAGAGGTCGTCACGCATGAGCGCCACGTCGGCTGTCTCGATCGCAGTGTCGCTGCCGGCGGCGCCCATGGCCACGCCGATGTCAGCCGCCGCAAGCGCGGGCGCGTCGTTGATACCGTCGCCGACCATCATGACCACCCCGTGGCGCTCCCTGAGCGCGGTGACCTCGGCGGTCTTCTCCTCGGGGAGCAGCCGGGCACGGAACTCCTCCACGCCGGCGGCGGCTGCCACGCGGGCGGCCGCACGCTCGTTGTCGCCCGTGAGCATCACGACGTGCTCGATGCCGGCCCCGGCAAGGGCGGCGGTCGTAGCGGCAGCCTCCGGGCGCACGGCGTCGGCCAGGCCGAGCAGGCCGAGGACCGAGCCATCGTCGCCCGTGCGAGCGAGCGCGAGTACGGTGAGCCCCGCGTCCTCGAGCCGGGTGGCGGTCGTGCTCACGTCCCCGGTGGCCGTGACGTGTTCCGAGACGAACGCCAGGTTGCCCACCACGAGGTCCTCGCCGTCCACGATGCCCCTCACGCCCCGGCCCGGCATCTCGACGACATCGGAGACGGTGAGACCGGATGCGTCATCGGCGCCCGCCGCGGCTACGGCCCGGGCGAGCGGATGGTTGGAGTGCGCCTCGAGCGCGGCGGCCAGGCCGCAGACGCGCTGTGCCGCCTCGCTCGCCAACGGGACCACCTCGGCCACCGTCGGGCGCCCCTCGGTGAGCGTGCCGGTCTTGTCGAACACCACGACGCGCGCCTTGCCCGCAAGCTCGAGGAAGGCGCCGCCTTTGACGAGCACGCCGTCGCGCGTGGCGCGGGTGATGGCCGAGACGATAGCCACCGGCGTGGACACGACGAGCGCACACGGACACGAGACGACGAGCAACACGAGCGACCGGTACGTCCAGTCCTGCCACGACTCGATGCCCGGCCACGCACCGGTCAGCTCGCCGAGCAGCGGGACACCGATGGCCAGGAACGCCGCGCCGGCGATGACGACCGGCGTGTACCAGCGGCTGAAGCGGTCCACGAACCGCTGGACCGGTGCGCGGGACGCCTGCGCGGCCTCGACGAGATGCACGATGCGGGCGAGCGTCGTCGCCGACGCGGGCGCCGTGGTACGAACCTCCACAAGCCCGGTCGTGTTGAGTGCACCGCTGAACACCCGGTCACCCACTCCCCGGTCGGCCGGGATCGACTCGCCCGTGATGGGCGACTCATCAAACGCTGAGATGCCGTGCACGATGATGCCGTCAAGCGGCACGCGCTCGCCCGGACGGACGACGATCGCCTCACCGACGGCCACCTCGGCCGGAGGCACCTCGGACTCGATACCGTCACGGCGCACACGTGCGCGCTCGGGCGCCAGCGACATGAGATCGCGGATGGACCGTCGCGTACGCGCGACCGACCGCGACTCGAGAATGCCGCCCAGGGCGAACAGGAACATGACGGTGGCGCCCTCACCCCACTCGCCGATGGCGGCGGCTCCCGAGACCGCGATGGTCATGAGCACGTTCATGTCCAGCGTGCGCGCCTGAAGTGACACGACCGCGCGGCGCCAGGTGATCGTCCCGCCCGCCATGATCGCAAGACCGTACGCGGCCACCGAGGCTACCTCGGCTCCCACACTCCCGATCAGCCAGCCGAGCACGATCAGCGCACCGGAGACCGCGACCGCTACCTCACCGCGATGATGTGTCCACCACGAGGGAGCCGTGACCAGCACGTCATCGGCGTCCAGCGGCTCTACACCGTGACCCGCGCCGACGACGGTCGCCACAGCCCGAGGACGCGGGTCACGATCCCGGTCGTACTCGAGAAGCAGCATCCCGGTCGCGAAGTTCACGTCGGCGAAGAGGACCCCCGGTATCTGCCGTACGGACTTGGCCACGGTCCGCGCGCAATCGGGTCAATCGAGCCCCGTCAGCCGGTAGGCGGCGTGTCCGACCTGACCTGTCTGCTCAAGCGCGAGCCGCACGACCTGCGCCTCGAGCTCGGCGGCAGAGAACGCCTTCTGCCCGTAGGAGACGGTGAGCACTCCCTCATCGAGGTCGCACCCCACGTCGGTCACGCCATCGAGCGCAGACACCGCCTCGCACACCCGCTCGGCGCAGCCCGCGCAGTAGTAGTCTCCGGGCAGAAGCGCCCGAAGATCGAGGACACGCTCTGCCTCGCGGGACATCACGCCCGGCTCAGGCCACGTCGCGGCGGCGGAAGACGAGCACCGAAGCGATAAGCGAGACCACACCGATCACGCCGTAGATCCACCATGCCTCGGGCGCCACGGCGTCGCCGTTGATGATCTTGCCGGGCTGCCAGTAGGTGACGATGTTTATGGGGTCGATCACCTCGGCCGCCTCGGAGACGTTGGAGACCAGGTCCGCGATCCAGAACGTGCCCATCACGCCGGCCGTGATCGCCCCGGCCCGGCCGCCGTCGCGGAAGAGCGAACTCATGAGAAGCGAAAAGCCGCCGACGGCGAACATGAACATGCAGCCGAATGCGAACAACTTCCCGAAGACCGCGGCGCTCAGGTTGATGTCGTACGACGGTCCGAACAGAGCGATCGGCACGAACGACGCCGCCGCGAGCACGACGATGTAGATCAGGAGCGCCACCACGCGCGTGATCGCGAAGCGCACGCGCGAGATCGGCTGCGCGAGCACGAACTCCATCGTCCCGGCTCCGATCTCGCCGGCAAACGCCTTGCCCGCGAAGATGATGAGCGCCGAGGCGACGATGAGCATCCACATGAGTCCGAGGTACTCGGTCTGGAAGTAGCCGCCGAGTGTGGCGAAGTCGACCTCGGTACCGCCGAACAGCGCAAGCATCTCTGGCGGCATGTTCTCGATGAGGTCAGCGTACTGTCCGCCACCGATCTGCGGGTAGAACCACGTCATGAGCCACGAGTACGCGATCAGGCTGACCGAGTACCAAAGAATCGAGGTGCGGCGTTGCGTGAACGTCCCGCGCAGGAGTGTCCAGCTCATCACGCCTCCTCTCTCCCGGCGACGGCACGCGGCTCGTCGTCAGCGTCCGTGTGCCGGTAGAACTCGAGGAAGACGTCCTCGAGACTCGCGTGGCTGATGCGCAGGTCGGAGATCTCAACCGACGCGAGCCGCTTGATGACCGCGTCGATCGCATCGCCCTTGATCCGGGCCGTGAGCTGCGTCTCGCCGAGCACCATGACGCTATCCACGCCGATAACGTCGTCGAGCAGCGCGGGTTGCACCGGCCGGGCAAAGGTGACGGTGAGATCGCGCAGGCGCTTGCCAAGCAGCGAGCGGACGTCCTCCTCGGCCGCAAGACGACCGGAGCGGATGATGCCGACGCGGCTGCACACACGCTCGACTTCCGAGAGCACGTGGCTCGAGAGGAACACCGTGCGGCCTGCCGCCACACGCTCGTCGATCACCGCGTAGACGGCCTCCTGGTTGAGCGGGTCAAGACCGCTCGTCGGCTCGTCTAAGATGAGCAGCTCGGGGTCGTGCGCCATGCCGAGGATGAGTGCGAGCTTCTGCTTGTTACCCTTGGAGAGCTCCTTGACCTTGCGGCCGGGATCGAAGTCGAAGCGCTCCAACAACTCGGCCTCCAGCACGCCGCGCCCGCCGCGGAAACCCGCGACGTAGTCGAGGTGCCACCGGCCGGTCTGGCGCTCGTAGAGGTTGACCTCGCCGGCGACGTACCCGATGCGTCGACGCAGCGCCGCACCGTCGAGCGTGATGCGCTCGCCGAGCACCTCGGCATCCCCCGCCGTCGGCTTGAGCATGCCGAGCAGGCAGCGGATGGTGGTGGTCTTGCCTGCCCCGTTGGGGCCGAGGAACCCGTACACCGATCCAGCCGGCACGCTCATCGAGAGGCTCTCGACGCCGCGCGTCTTCCCGTAGAACTTGGTGAGGCCGCGCGTGGTGATGACATCCATACCTTCGTGCACCTCTCTCGTCCGACCACCGAAGCTCAACGTCGCCGTAGACATGCGTACACGCACACGGCAACATACTACCAGCGGCGTCCCGGAATCACCGACGCAGTGTGGTGGCCGAACCCATCCGACGAATCCGAGCAGACACCATGGACACCCATCCGCAGGCGGACGAAGCAGCGCAGGCCGAACAGCCGATAGGAGCGCCGCTCAGGCGCTTCCGTGCGGCCATCCTCGTGGCCCTGACGGTGGTCACGATCGTGACGTTCGCGTGGCTCGGCACCACCGTCGTCCGCCTCGTCGACGAGCAGGCGCTCGCCCAGGCGCGCTCCTATACCGACCTCATCATCGCCGCACGCGCCTGGAACTCGCAGGCAGGCGGCGTGTACGTTCGCAAGACGGACACGGTGCAGTCCAACCCGTACCTGATCCTACTCGGCGTCGATCCGGACCTTACGCTGCCTGACGGCTCCGTGCTGACGCTTCGGAACCCGGCGGCCATGACCCGCGAGATCGCCGAGCAACTCCCCCTGGCCGATGCGGGCTCCGAATTCAGGCTCACGAGCCTCGAGTTCGTGAATCCGGACAATGCCCCCGACGTTTGGGAGCAGGCCGGGCTCGCCGAGTTCGAGCGCGGCGTCGAGGAGTACTGGGCCGTTGCCGAGAGTGACGACGTGCGACTGTTCCGCTATATGAGACCGCTCGTCGTCGACGAGAGTTGCCTCAGCTGCCACGGAGATTCCGGCTACAAGGTGGGCGATATCCGCGGCGCGATCAGCATACGACTCCCCCACGAAGCGACGGCCGCCGCCCTCGAGGCGACCCGGATCCAACTGGTCACGATCGCAGTAGTGATCCTCGCTGGATCATGGCTGTTCGTGTGGCTCGCATCGCGCGTGTTCGCGTCGCGCATAGCCGAGGCGAACAGACGACTCGAACACGCGGCAACCACCGATGCGCTCACCGGCCTGTGGAACCGGGGGTACGTGCTTGCTCGTCTCGGTCAGGAACTCGACCGCGTACGGCGCCAGGAGCGCGGCGTCGGCGTCGCTCTCGTCGACATCGACCACTTCAAGCACGTCAACGATACATACGGCCACGCCGCGGGCGACGAAGCGTTGCGCCAGGTCGCATCCGCGCTGCGAAGCGCCGTGCGAACGTACGATGTCGTCGGCCGGCTCGGCGGAGAGGAGCTTCTCATCGTAGCCCCCGATATCGAGCCCGACGCGCTCGCGGTGCTCGCCGAGCGCATCCGGACGATGGTGGCGTCGGCGGTAATCGACGTGCTGGCGGGAGAACCGCTCACCGTCAGCATCGGGACCGCATACGTGGGCTCCGGAGACTCGGTCGAGCACACGGACGTGCTTATCGCCCGCGCTGACGCTGCGATGTACGCCGCAAAGGAAGCGGGTCGCAACCGCGTCGTCGCGGGGTAGACTGACCTACCGCTTCCGCTTGCGCACGCCGTGCGCGGAGCCCTTGCGCGCGCCCTGCTTGAGACGCGAGAGCACTTCGTCGGCGGTCGTGGACTCCGCCTCGGCCTTGATCTTCACGACCTGGTCGCGCAGGCGCGCTGCGGTCTCGAAGTCGAGCGCCTCGGCGGCCATGTGCATGTCCTCCTCCATCGCCGCCATGATGCGTGCGAGCTCCTCGCGCGGCAGCTGTCCGAGCTCGGCAGCCACGTCCACGCTCGGCTCGAGGCCCGCCTCGGCTTCGCGCACGTACTGCGCGATGTCGTGGATGGCCTTGCGGATCGTCTGCGGCTCGATACCGTGCTCGAGGTTGAACGCCACCTGTCGCGTGCGACGGCGGTCGGTCTCCTCGATGGCCGTGCGCATCGAGTCGGTGACCTTGTCCGCGTACAGGATCACCTCGCCGGACACGTTACGGGCCGCGCGGCCGATGGTCTGGATGAGCGACCGGTGGTTGCGCAGGAAGCCTTCCTTGTCCGCGTCGAGGATCGCGACGAGCGAGACCTCGGGCAGGTCCAGACCCTCGCGGAGAAGGTTGATACCGACGAGGCAGTCGATCACGCCCGCGCGCAGGTCGCGCAGAATCTCCACGCGCTCCAGCGTGCCGATGTCGCTGTGCATGTAACGGACCTTGATGCCGTGCTCGAACAGGTAGTCCGCGAGGTCCTCGGCCATCTTCTTGGTGAGCGTCGTGACCAGCGTGCGCTCGTCGCGCTCGGTGCGTTCACGCACCTCGGCCATCAAGTCGTCGATCTGGCCCTTCGTCGGCCGGACCTCGATCGCCGGGTCCACGAGGCCGGTCGGCCGGATGATCTGCTCCACGATGCGCTTGGAGGTGCGGATCTCGTAGTCGCCCGGCGTCGCCGAGACGAAGATCGTCTGCGATACGCGGGCGCGGAACTCGTCGAACTTGAGCGGCCGGTTGTCGAGCGCGCTCGGCAGGCGGAACCCGTGCTCCACGAGCGTGAGCTTGCGCGAGCGGTCGCCCTCGTACATGCCGTGAAGTTGCGGTACGGTCACGTGACTCTCGTCGATGATGCACAGGAAGTCATCGCCGAAGTAGTCGATGAGCGTGTGCGGTGGTTCTCCGGGGTTGCGCCCGTCCAGATGCCGCGAATAGTTCTCGATTCCGTTGCAGTAGCCCATCTCTTCGAGCATCTCGAGGTCATAGTTGGTGCGCATCTCGAGGCGCTGCGCCTCAAGCAGCTTGCCCTCGGCATTGAGCTGGACGAGTCGCCCGTGGAGCTCCTCGCGGATGGTGGCGACAGCGCCGGCAAGTTTGTCCTTAGGCGTGACGTAGTGCGTGGCGGGCCACACCGGCGTGGCGGTGTACCGGTTGATGATCTCTCCGGTGACGTGGTCCACCTCGGTGATGGACTCGATCTCATCGCCGAAGAACGCCACGCGCAACGGCTGGTCGGCATAGGGCGGGAAGATGTCCAGCACATCACCGCGGACGCGGAAGCTGCCGCGTGAGAGCTCGTAGTCGTTGCGGTCGTAGTTGATGTCGATGAGGTCGTAGATGAGCTTGTCGCGGTCGTACGGCGCCGACTCGGCCAGGAAGACCGCCATCCCCGCGTAGTCCTCGGGCGAACCGATGCCGTAGATGCAGCTCACGCTCGCAACGACCACGACGTCCTTGCGCGAGAGAAGGGCAGCGGTGGCGGCGTGGCGGAGCTTCTCAACCTCGGCGTTGATCGAAGCGTCCTTCTCGATGAACGTGTCGGTGGAGGGCACGTACGCCTCGGGCTGGTAGTAGTCGTAGTACGAAACGAAGTACATGACGGCGTTGTCAGGCATGACGTCACGGATCTCGCTGGCGAGCTGGGCCGCGAGCGTCTTATTGGGCGCCAGAATGAGCGTGGGTTTCTGGACGGCCTCGACGAGCTTGGCCATCGTGAAGGTCTTGCCCGAGCCGGTCACGCCGAGAAGCGTCTGGTCCGTGAGACCCTCGCGCACGCCCTCGGCCAGCCCCGCGATGGCCTTCGGCTGATCGCCGGCCGGTTCGTACTCGGATATGACCTCGAGGCGCTTCATGGCGAACTCCCTAGCCGAGGCGATGCGCGATCTCAGTGTCCCAGAAGCCGATGAGGTCGTGGCGGAACGTCTCGAGATCGCCATCGTTCTCGATGACGTAGTCGGCGATATCGCGCCGCTCACCGTCGCCGGCCTGACAGGCGATCCGACGCTCGGCATCGTCGCGGGCCATCCCGCGGGCGACAGCACGGTCGAGACGGTCCTCTTCGGTTGCCGAGATCGCGAGCACCGCGTCCACGGGCTCGAGGAACAGGGGTGACTCGGCCAGCAACGGAATCACGAGAACGACTATCGGCGGCTGGTCGCCCTGAAGCGCCAGCGTATCCAGCGCGCCGGCCACTGCGGCGAGCACAGCAGGATGCACGATGGCGTCAAGGCGCGCCGCGGAATCGCTCGAGGCGAATGCGAGTGACGCCAGCGCGGAGCGGTCGAGACGGCCGTCCGGGCCGAGGATCTGCTCGCCGAAGGCCGCCACAACACGATCGCGCACGGCCGACGACTCGTCGAGAAGGGTCTTGGCCACATCGTCGAGGTCGATCACGATGGCGCCGCGCTCGGCGAACAACCCGGCGGCGGTGGACTTGCCGGCTCCAAGGCCCCCGGTGACAGCAAGGATGTACATGCTGACCTCCTGATAGAACAGGGACCGGACCACGCTCGCGCGCCGGCCCGGCCCCCTGCGGTTACCAGTGACGGTGCCGACGCTTAGGCGTCGTCGCCTTCGGCTACCTCTTCAGCGGCTTCTTCGGCTACCTCTTCAGCGGCCT
>DDXA01000001.1:0-272092 GCA_002347725.1 Actinobacteria bacterium UBA2272 | reverse complement strand
TGACTTCTTCGGCTACCTCGTCGGCTACCTCGTCGGTGGCCTCTTCGGCTGCGTCAGTCTCAACGGCTTCGACATCCTCGTCGTCCTCGTCGTCGGCCGGCACGGCATCCGGCAGACCGAGCTCCTCGTTGGCGCTGCGGATCGAAAGCGAGATGCGTCGGCGCTCGAGGTCGACATCCATGATCTTGACCTTGATCTCATCGCCGACTGCAACGACGTCTTCCGGCTTCTCGACGTGGCCACGGGCCATTTCCGAGATATGGACGAGACCCTCGACGTTGTTGCCGATCTCCACGAACGCGCCGAACGGCACGAGCTTGGTCACACGGCCGTCGGTGATGTTGCCGATCTGGAACTCCTTGACGAGCTGCTTCCACGGATCGTCCTGGGTCTGCTTGAGGCCGAGGGAGATACGCTCGCGGGAAAGGTCCACATCCAGCACCTGGACCTCGACCTTGTCGCCCACCGAGACGACCTCGGACGGGTGATTGACGTGGCTCCAGGAGAGCTCGGAGATGTGCACGAGTCCGTCGATGCCGCCGAGGTCCACGAACGCGCCGAAGTCGACGATCGAGGAGACGGTACCGGGAAGGATCATGCCCTTGACGAGCTTGTTGAGGATCTCCTGGCGCTCCTGCTTGCGGTCCTCTTCGAGCACCACACGGCGGGAGAGCACGACGTTGTTGCGGTTGCGATCCATCTCGATGACACGCGCCTCGAGGCGGTCGCCGAGGAACATGTGGAGGTCCTTCACGCGGCGAAGATCCACGAGTGAGGCGGGCAGGAAGCCGCGCAGGCCGATGTCCAGGATGAGACCGCCCTTGACGACCTCGATGACCTCGCCTTCGACGTTCTCGCCATCTTCGAACTTCTTCTCGATGTCGTTCCAGGCGCGCTCGTACGCGGCGCGCTTCTTGGAGAGGATGAGTCGGCCGTCCTTGTCCTCCTTCTGGAGGACCAGAGCCTCGATCTCGTCGCCGATGGCGACGATGTCCGCGGGATTCGCGTCCTTGCGGATGGAGAGCTCGCGCGCCGGGATGACGCCTTCGGACTTGTAGCCGATGTCGAGGAGGACCTCGTCCCGCTCGACCTGGACCACGGTACCGGTCACCAGATCACCGTCATCGAAATCGGTGATGGTGTCGTCGATGAGAGCGTGCATCTCCTCATCGGTGTACTCGTGCTCGTCCTGCACTATATAGCTTTCGTACTCGTCTACCACTGTGGTGGCCCCTTTCGTACTTCGGGGGCCCCGGGTGCCAACGTCTCGGTCGCTTTCTGTCCGGTCGGTCATGCTCTCGGGGGCCTATAGGACTGTCTGCCCGCGCGAGTGCGCGCAAGCCCCGATATGATAGCAGACGCCCCCGCCCTGCGCGAGAACGGCGTCACGGCGGAGGTACGACATGTACGGGCCGGAGCGGACGTGCCGCCCCGGCCCGCGGGTCACTCGAGCAAGCGCGCAAGCCTACTCGATCGCGCGCAGTATCTGACCGCGCACGGTCTCGCTCACCGCGCTCGTCCCACCAATGATGTGTACGGTCTGGATGGACCGCTTGTTCACGAAGAGCGGCGCGCGCGCCGCGGGCGAGAGCACATCGCCCGGAGTGAGAAGCAGCGGCGAGCGAAGCTGCCCGAGCATCGCACCGCCGGCGAGCGCATCGGCGAACGACGTGCCCGTCGCTATGCCCACGCCCTCCCAGTGCAGACCGTTGTTCACGCCGTAGGAGGCGATGAGCGCCGCTGTTGCGTAGCGGTCCGCACCGCCTTTGCGGACAACGCTCCCCTCACCAAGCAACCCGGTGAGTGCGGCTTCCATACCCGAAGACACCACGCTCTCGCCGCCCAGGATGATCGCCTGCGATGCCTGCTCCGGGACCGCAAGGGCGCCAGCAGGATCGGCCAGCGCTATCGGCCACCCGCGATGCGTGGCGATGGGCGCTGCGGCAAGGGCGTCCGGGTAGTTGGCACCGGTAGCCACAAGGACGGTTCCGTCGTAGTAAGGATGAAGCGCGATGACTTCATCGGCGATTGCGGCGGCGGTCTCGTAGCGGTCGTCACCTGACAGACGCTCCACACTGCCCGGACCCATGACGGCTACGAGCTGTCCGACGACATCCGCGCTGACTGCGCTCGTGCCGCCGAGGACGTATGCCTTCGACGCGCCGAGGCGCTCCAGCTCATCGATGACCATCCAGGGAGCGATCATGGTGTCGGTGAGCAGGATCGGTCCGTCAACCACACCGGCCAACGCGGTGCCGCCGAGCGCGTCGGGCCAGTTGCGGCCTGTGGCGATCACGACCGTATCGGCGCCATCAGGGAACGCCTTCTCGGAAGCGGCTACCGCGGTCGACCAGCGGTCCGAACCGGACACTCGGACCGTCGCGGGCTCACCACGGAGCAGCTCGAAGTACACCGTGACCGGATCGCTCACATTGCCGAGCGTATCCTCGCCCCAGTACGTGAGCGACTGCTCACGCGTCGGCACGGTGCTGACGGCTACCGCCACGTCATCGAACACGGTAGTGGGTTCGTCGTCGCCGAATGCGTAGGAGATCGACGCCACGCCGGCGTCATCGGTGGCGGTGAGGATGATCTCAGCACGGCCCACGTACGAGCCCGTGTTGTCATCGGTGATGACAGGGCCGAAGAGATCCTGAAGCGAGTTGTACGCGTTGGCGCGGCCGCCGGAGACACACATGCCATCAAGCTGCGGAAGCCAGTCGGAACCCTTCATCACGGCGGTCTTCAGGTCGGCAGCGGTCACTCCCGGCCACTCGGACAGCGTGAGTGCCGCGATGCCCGACACGTGGGGGGTCGCCATCGACGTACCGCTGAACCAGTCGTACGCGTTGTCGTAGTCGGCTTCGAACCAGGTGCCCTCGACGACCATCAGGTCGTCGATGACCGGCCCGATAAGCCCATCGGCCGATGACCACTGGCCGTCACTGGTGAAGTTGAACGCGAGGTATACGGTCGACTCACCCGCATATGAGGTCAGATCGACCGCTTTGTGGCTGAAGCCGAGGTCCCACTCGCCTGTAAAGCCCGAGAAGTCGGCGAGTCGCGTCCAGTCCGTGCCGTTGGTCGACGCGAGCACATGCAGCACGTCCAGACCCGGGTCGGTCATGTGAAGTGCCTCGAAGGTGAGCGCGATGTCGTCGGTCGCGCCCGAGAAGTCGAGCGGGTTTGCCAGCGTGAGCCAGGCGTCCTCGTTGTTGCCGTAGCCGGGGATGCCGACAGCGGATGGCGGCGAAGTCATCCACTCCGTGGTGAGCGCCCACGATTGGTCGACGTACTGGGTGGCGTCCCACACGCTGAGGCTGGAGAAGTCGTCGCGCAGGTAGCTTGCGACCTCCACGATCTCGATATCGTCTATCGCGGCGCCGACGAAGCCGTCTTTCGAGTCGATGGACGTATCGGAGCTGAAGCTGAATGCGAGGTAGACAGCACTGTCGCCCGCGAATGCCGAGAGGTCACAGTCCACCGTCTGGAAGCCCTCGGACCAGCCGGACAGCGCCTTGACCTGGATCCAGTCGACACCGTCGTACGACGCCCAGGCCTTCAGGTTGTCGAAGCCGGGCTCGGTCTCGTAGAAGGCCTGGAACCGGAGTGCGGGAGCGGACATACCGGACAGGTCCACCGGATCGTTCAGATACGCCCACGCATCCTCTTTGTTCAGGTAGCCGAAGAGCGCGAGCGACGAGGGGTCCGATGTCCACGTGTCGGTGTTCAGCGACCACGCCTTGGTCACGAACTCCGACACATCCCAATCGGTGATGTCGTCACACGAGTTCACGGGTGTCGAGCTGAGGATCGTCGGAACGAAGTACGGCGCCGGACCGGCAACCGTGCTCAGGACCTCTTCGCCGGGGGCGAAGACGTCGACCGTCTCGGCTCCCCAGTTGGAGAACCAGGCGATCTGGTCGTTGTGATCGGTGGCGCCCACCGCAAGCACGTTGGGCGAGTCGTAGCCGGACGGGTAGTTCGGGCTGACGTCCGTGTCCTCGCTCCAGTTGCCCGCTGCTGCGACGAACAGCGCGTCCGTGCTTGCGATAGCGTCGTACAGTACCTGCTCCCACGGGCCGCCGCCCCAGGAGTTGGACATGATATCGGCGCCCATCATGTCGGCGTAGTAGATGGACTCGACGGCTCCCCACGTGTCTCCCCAGCCCTCGGCCGAGAGGAACTTCACCGCCATGATCTTGACGTCCCACGCCACACCCGCCACACCGATGCCGTTATCGGCAACCGCGCCGATCGTGCCCGAGCAGTGCGTGCCGTGGCTGTGGTCGTCCACCGGGTCGCTGTCGTAGTTGAAGAAGTCGTAGCCATAGACGTCGTCGACGTAACCGTTCTCGTCGTCGTCGATGCCGTTGCCGGGGATCTCGCCCGGGTTGACCCACATGTTGTCGGCCAGATCCGGGTGACGGTAGTCCACGCCCGTGTCGATGACCGCGACGATGACATCACCGGTGCCGGTCTGCACATCCCAGGCCTCCGGCGCGTCGATGTCAGCGTCCTCGGTGCCGCCGGTCTGACCGTCGTTGTTCATGCCCCAGAGCTCGGGCAGGCGGGGGTCGTCGGGCATCGCCGAGATGCTGTGCAGGTAGTTGGGCTGCGCGTAGGCAACGCCTGCGGTCTCCCGGTAGCGCCGGGCGGCGGTTGCCGCGGTGGTGCCCTTGGCGAGCTTCACCTTCTGCATGCCGGCAACGCCCTTGGCCTCGGCCACCACGCGTCCACCGAGCCTGGCGTTGATCGCGCTGGCCGCGCTCGCGCTCACGCCAGATTCGAACTTGACGATGAGCTCATCGGCGACGTACGGGTGACCTGCCGCATCGACTGCAGCTCCAGGAGGAGCCTTGAGCGGACGGGCCGCCGGTGTCGCCGAACCCCCCTGGCCTATCGCGACTGCAGGCACCATGGCAAGGCACAGAACCCCTGCCAGGAGCATGCGGAACGCACGCGCGCGCAACAAACGACCACGTGACATGATCTCCCCCTCTTGGCTGATGGAACCCCCTGGGTATCGAACGTCCTCACGTACGACACGTAGGCAATCATAGGTCAGAGCTCGCTCCGAGCGATAGACGAGAAACTGGTGCCAATCGGTGAACGGTCAAGTCCCGTTCAGTCTTCTTCCGCTCGGCTACTTCGCGCTCGCCCAATCCCGCCCGGACCCCACGCTCACCACGAGCGGCACGCGCAGTTGGGCGACGCCGGCCATAGCCTCGCACACAAGCACGGTCAGGCGTTCGAGCTCGGCAGGAGGGGCTTCGAATACGAGCTCGTCGTGCACCTGGAGCAGCATGCGCGCTTCGAGACCGTCCTCACGCAGCCGGCGGTCCACCTCGATCATGGCGAGCTTCATCAGGTCGGCGGCCGTCCCCTGCATCGGGTGGTTCATCGCCGTACGCTCGCCGAACGACCGCACGTTGAAGTTGGAGCTGTTGAGCTCGGGGATGGGCCGGCGGCGTCCGAACAGCGTCTCGGCATACCCGGTCCTGTGCGCCTCGGCGACGGTCTCGTCAAGATAGGCCCGAACGCGCGGATACGCCGCGAAGTACCGGTCGATGGTGGCCTGCGCCTCGGCATACCCGATGCCGAGTGAGTCGCCGAGCCCATGCGCGGAGATGCCGTACACGATGCCGAAGTTCACGGCCTTCGCCTTGCGGCGCATCTCGGCATCGACCACATCGGGCTCGACGCCGAAGACGCGCGAGGCCGTGGCAGCGTGGAAGTCCGCGCCTGACGTGAACGCCTCGACGAGGCCTGCGTCGTCCGAGAGGTGCGCCAGGATGCGCAGCTCGATCTGCGAATAGTCGGCGCCCACCATGAGATCGCCCTCGCGCGCGGGCACGAACGCGGCCCGGATGCGACGGCCGAGTTCGGTACGCACCGGGATGTTCTGCAGGTTGGGGCTGCTGCTCGAGAGGCGCCCGGTGGCCGCGACGGTCTGGTTGAAGGTCGTGTGCAACCGGTCGTCGTCGCCCACGAGGCGAGGCAACACGTCGATGTACGTGCTCGTCAGCTTCGTCAGCTCGCGGTACGCCACGACCTTCGCGGCGATGGGGTGCAGCGGTGCAAGGTCTGCGAGCACGCTCGCGTCGGTGGAGTAGCCGGTCTTGGTGCGCTTGCCGGTAGGTAGCGCGAGCCTGTCAAAGAGCACCTCGGCGAGCTGCTTGGGCGAGTCTATGGTGAACTCGCAGCCGGCGAGCCCGTGTATCTCGGCCACGAGCGCCTCGATGTCGCGATGCGTCTCGGCCGAAAGCGCCCCCAGAACATCGCGGTCGATCCCGACCCCGACCTCCTCCATGCGTACGAGGACCGGGATCAGCGGCATCTCGATGGTCTCGAAGCAGCGCGCGGCGCCCCACTCATCGAGCGCGCTGCCGAGCACGGGGGCGAGTTCCGCCGCCGCACGCGCCTCCGCGACCGCGTCGCCGCCCTCGATGGTGCGGCCGAGGTGCGCCGCGACAAGCGACGGCATCGAGTAGTCAGAGCGGTTCGACGCGACGAGGTACGCGGCCACACCGCAGTCGAACAGCCGTGCGGGGTCGACTGCGTCCGCGGCGCTTGCCGCACCCACCGCCGAGCCAGGCGGGCAGAACCCTTCGATAAGCGCCTTCGTGTCTCCGGCGCTCACCCGGCACACCGAACAGACGTCGCCCCACACCGACGCCGCCGCGTCTCCACGCACGACCGCGACCGCACCGCCGTGTGCGACGGCAAGGGCGCGCTCCTCGGGAAACAGGCACGCGGCATCGCCAGTGCCGAGAGCCACGCCGAGCGCCACGGCAGGAGGATCCGCTACCAGCCGCGCGATCCACGCCGCCGCGTCGGCGCCTTCGAGCACGGTCCATTCGGCCTGCTCTGCCTCCTGCGCCGTCGCCGCCGTCGGCGCGACTTCTCCCGCCCGGGAGACCGCACGCAGCCGTGGGACGAGCGAGGTGAACGACAGCGCGGTGAGCGCGGTGAGCGCCTCGGCCTCATCCCACGCGCCCCACTCGATGCACGTCAGGTCGATGTCCATCGGCACGTCGGTGCGGATAGTGGCAACGATGCGGCTCGCGCGCGCCGCCTCGGCGTGTTCGCGCAGGTTCTCGCCGAGCTTGCCTTTGATCTCTTCGGCGTGTTCGAGCACGGCATCGAGCGTTCCATACTGCTGCAACAGCTTGGCCGCGGTCTTCTCGCCCACGCCCGGCACGCCGGGGATGTTATCCGACGTGTCGCCCTTGAGGCCGAGAAAGTCCGCCACCTGCTCCGGGGACACGCCGTAGCGCTCGATGACGGCGTCGCGGTCGTAGACCACGATGTCGGTGATGCCCTTCTTCGTACTCACGACCTGCACACGGTCGTTGACGAGCTGCAGCGCGTCCTTGTCGCCGGTGACGAGCAACACCCGCGCGCCGTCGGCAGCACCCTGCCGTGCGATGGTGCCGAGCACGTCGTCGCCCTCCCAGCCCTCGCACTCCACGATCGGGATCGCCAACGCGCCGAGCAGCTCCTTGATCATCGGGAACTGCACCTTGAGATCGGGGTCCGTGGGCGGACGGTGGATCTTGTACGCGGCGAGCGCCTCGGTACGAAACGCCGGCTTGCCCAGGTCGAACGCAACCACGACGCCATCGGGTCTGAGATCCGCCACCATCTTGAAGAGCATCGACATGAAGCCGAACACGGCGTTGGTGGGCCGTCCATCTGGTGCGGTCATCGTGGGCGGCAGCCCGTGGAACGCCCGGTGCAGAAGGCTGTTGCCGTCGATAACGGCCAGGGTGCGCTCGGGCATGAGGAGCCTTTCGGGTACGAACTCGCGTAAGTGACTCGATTCTACCCGAGGGGAGTGACGTGGGCTTCTTCGATTGGGCCGCACCGCTGGTTCGACGCTACGGCGATCGCTTCACCGCCGAGGACGTCGCCACTATCGCCGACTGGCTGCGGGCAGCCACAGCGCCCGGGGGCGCCGTGCTCGACGTGGGTGGCGGGGCCGGCCAGCTCGCGGCGCTGCTCGCCGACGCGCTTGACGCGCATGTCACCGTGCTCGACCCGACCGCCAAGATGCTCGAACACGTGCCCACCGGCGACCGGATCACTGCGGTGGCGGGCAGCGCCGAGGACATCCCGCTCGAAGACTCGGCCTACGACGCGATCGTGGTCACCGACGCGTTCCACCACTTTCGCAACCAGGATGCTGCAGTATCCGAGTTCGCGCGCGTCGTCCGCCCGGGCGGCGTCGTGCTCGTGCTCGATCTCGACCCGCGCCCACTCGCCATGCGAGTCGTGGCGCTGGCCGAGCGGATCGCCGGAGAGCCCGGCGCCTTCATGACGCCGGAGCAGATGTGCGCGTTCATGGCCGCGCACGGCATCCCGGGCGAGTGCGTGGCCGAGCAGGGCGCGAGCTACCGGTTCCTCGGCACGGTGAAGAAGGAGTGGCCAGCCGCCTGATCCCGCACACAGAAGGAAGGCCCCGCTGAGGCGGGGCCTTCCCTGGTGGTGCAGGTATGAAGCGTCCGAACCCTCTAGAGCAGCGCCATGATCGCGTCGCGCACGCTCTGGTTGATGGCCTGGAGGCCACCGATGAACTTGACCATGGCGATCGTGCCGGCGTTGGCGTCGATCGCATCCATGATGGCCGGCGAGGTGGAGGTTGCCGGCGTGATGAGCAGCGAACCGCCGATGATGCCCTGCGCCGGACCAGCGGCCAGCGCATCCGGATACCGCTCGCCCGTCGCGACGGCAAGCGAGCCCATCGACAGTCCGAGTTCATCCACGCCGAACTCGGCGATGGCCACAGCGGTCTCGTAGCGGTTCTCACCCGCGAGCGCCTGCGCACTCATGCCCGCATCGGCGCCAAGCGAGATGACCGCCGGACCGCCGAGCACGTAGACGTCGCCCACGCCCAGGTCGTCCATGACGCCTGCGGTGTAGTCGGTGATCGGGTCACCTGCAGGCCCGCCGAGGAAGATCGGCCAGCCGGTGGTTGCGGAAAGCGGACCTGCCGACAGCGCGTCCGGCCAGTCATAGCCGGTGGCCAGGAACGCGGAACCGTCCCAGTCATCACCCACGTAGGCTATGGCCTCCTCGGCGATCAGCGCAGCGGTCTCGAAGCGGTCGACGCCTCCGAGCCGCGTGACCTCGAGTCCGAGGTCCTCCAACTCGGCATCGACCGAGAGCGGCACCGCCTTCTCGCGACCGAGCACGATGGCCTCAGAAGCGCCGAGGCGCTCGATCTCCTCGGCGACCTCGGCAGGGACCATCGTGTGCACGAGCAGGACCGGTGCGCCATAAAGCCCCGCGAGCGAGGAGCCCGCAAGAGCGTCCGGGAAGTTCTCGCCGGTTGCGACTATGACCGTGTCCGCCCCGTCGGGGAACGTGGACCTGGAGATGTCGACCGCGGTGGTGTAGCGGGTGGCACCGGCAAGAGGCGCCTCTACACCGGTCAGGAACATCGCGTAGAGGTCTTCCCAGTCCTCGTCGCCGTTGCCCTCGTCACGGTGGTCGTGCCAGGCGACGATGCCGTCGGCGGTCGTGGTGCGACCGGCGTAGGAGACCCACTCGCTGGCGTCATCGTCGTAAACGGCCGGGACTATGACGAACTCCTCTTCGGCCGCGAGATCATAGCCGTAGACCTCGTAGACGCCGACACGGTTGTCGTGCCAGGTCACGAGGCCGTCGTTGATGACGGGGTGCTCTCGGCGGGTGGTGTTGTTGACCGTCGAGAGCGTGGTCGTGGTCCGGGTGGAGGTGTCATACATCCTGATGGACTTGAAGTTGACGCCAGCCGCATAACCCTCCGCCTGGTAGACGATCTTGCCATCGTCAGTGGACGGACCATCGAAGTAGATGTAGTTGCTGCCGTCCGTGTACACACTCTCGGCTACGAGCGTCTCTTCCTCGGACGCGAGGTCGTACGCCGAGATCGAGCCGTTCCATCCGATGGAGCTGTCGCGGTACACGACCCAGCCGTCACCGATCTCCGGCGCCCACTGGTCGCCGTCCTTGGCGTTCAGCGGACCGGTTTCATCGGTGGCCAGATCGTAGAACCAGATGTCGCCGTCGGAGCCGTCACGATAGTCCCAGAAGTTGAAGACGACCAGGCTGCCCTCGATGGCCGGGTTGCCGACGTGGAACTCGCTGTCGTCGTCCCACGACTCGGCGAGCATCTTCTCCTCGCCGGTTGCGAGGTTCACGGCCCACACGCTGCTGTAGTCGTCGTTCCCGTCGTTCCAGTCCCTGATGCACCACGAGAAGACGACCCAGTCGCCCGAGATGCTGGGGTTGGACTCGCCGCCCTCCCAGTCGGTGACCTGGCGCTCCTCGCCCGTCACGAAGTTGTAGGCGTAGATGTCGGACTCGTCGTCACCAACGCAGTCCCGGTTGTCCTTCCAGACGATCCACGGGAAGTCGATATCGGGCTGGATCTGTCCGTTAGGAGCGAGCGCGACCGGGAACTCGACCCCGGTCTCGTACATCGGCGCCGCTCCGGCGCTCATCGGCAACAGGCCGACGACCAGTACCACGGCAAGCAAGAACGTGGACGCGCGTCTACGCATGGAAGACCTCCCCCTCTCGCACGCCGGCCCCAGTCGGCGCGCACGGATACACGTACATCCTAAATCTACCACGTACGCACCACCCGGGATTCGTGAACGCACAAACAGATGATGAACGGCCCGCGGAGAGTGCCGAGCGGCAACGACGACGAGTCAGCGCTTCCAGAGATAGCCGACGTTGCGCACGGTCTCGAGCCGCCAGGAGACCTCAGGACCGAGCTTGGCTCGGACTCTCCTGACGTGGACGTCGACCGTTCGCGCACCGCCGAAGTAGTCGGTCCCCCACACTCGCTTGAGCAGGACCTCGCGACTGTAGACGCGATTCGGGTGGGTCACGAGAAACGCGAAGAGCGAGTACTCGAGGAACGTGAACTCGATCGGCTCACCGTGGCTCTGCGCCTGATACGTCGCAAGATTGAGGGTCAGTCCGTCGATGCGGATCACCTCATCGGGGGCGACCTCCTCGCCGGGCCAGAGCAGTCCACGCACGCGCGCGGCGACCTCGCCCGCGGAAGCGCCGCGCACCACGAAGTCGGCCGGGAACCGGACCGGCACACGCAGCGATGAGAGCGCATCGGCCTCGACCACGACCAGCATCCGAACGTCCGATCCCGCCGCAACGGCGCTCTCTGCGCTTCCGAAGACCCTCTCGGGCGCACGGGATCCGTCGGCGATCACGAGGTCTGCCGGATCGGTCAGCAGCCGCGCGTCCATCTCGGATGCTGCGCACTGATCGCGCGCGACATCCACTCCGCCGAGGGCGTCGGCGATCCACGCCCTGGTGTGTGCGTCGTCCGCGACGATGATGATGCGCTTCATGTGCACGATTGTAGCCTCCGCCGCCTCGCGCTGAACACAGGCGCCGGACGACATGAGTCGCCCGGCGCCATTGCCATGGCTCCACCGGACCGGCATCCGGCGGTGCTATCGCGTCCCCTAGAGGATGGAGAGGTACTTATCCTGCTCCCACGGCGAGACGTAGCTCACGTACTCGCTCCACTCCTTCTTCTTGTTCTCCACGAAGAAGCGGTGGATGTGCTCTCCGAGGACTTCCTTCATGAGCTCGGACTCCTCGAACGCCACGATCGCTTCGCCGAGATTGCTCGGGAGTGTCTTGATGCCGGCCTCGGTGAGTTCGTCCTCGGTCATGTGGAAGATGTTGTTCGTGGCCTCCGGCATGAGCGTCAGACCCTCTTCGATGCCCTTCAGGCCGGCGCCCAGCATGACCGCGAAGGCGAGGTACGGGTTGGCCGAGGGGTCCGGCGAGCGAAGCTCGACGCGGGTCGCGACTTCCTTGCCCGGCTTGTACATCGGCACGCGAACCATGGCCGAGCGGTTACGACGGGCCCAGGTGATGTAGACGGGTGCCTCGTAGCCGGGGACGAGCCGCTTGTAGGAGTTCACGAACTGGTTGGTGACCGCACAGAACTCCGGCGCGTACTTCAGCAAGCCGGCGATGTAGGCCTTGCCCACCGGCGAGAGGTTGTAGCCCTCGGGATCATCGGCGTCGAAAAACGCGTTGCCCGCGTCGCTGAACAGCGACTGATGGACGTGCATGCCCGAGCCGTTCTCGCCCTGGATCGGCTTCGGCATGAACGTGGCGTACACGCCGTTCTTGTATGCCACCTCTTTGACGGTGAGGCGGTAGGTCATGACGTTGTCGGCCATGGTGAGGGCGTCGGCGTAACGCAGGTCGATCTCGTGCTGCGACGGGGCGACCTCGTGGTGCGAGTACTCGACCGGGATGCCGAGCTTCTCGAGCGTGAGCACCGTCTCGCGGCGCAGATCGCTCGCCACATCAAGCGGCGTGAGGTCGAAGTAGCCGCCCTTATCGAGCACCTGCGTGCCCTCGCTGTCGGCGAAGTAGAAGAACTCGAGCTCGGGACCGACGTACATCGTGTAGCCCATGTCCGCAGCCTTCTTGAGCATGCGCTTGAGCGCATAGCGCGGGTCGCCCTCAAAGGGAGTCCCGTCGGGGTTCATGACGTCGCAGAACATGCGGCCCGTGCCGCCGTTGTCACCGTTGCTGCGCCACGGCAGCGTCTGGAACGTGGCCGGATCCGGGAACGCGACCATGTCGGACTCCTGGATGCGGGTGAATCCGTCGATCGAGGAGCCGTCAAAGCCCATGCCCTCCTCGAACGCATTCTCGAGCTCGCTGTCGGTCACCGCGAAGCTCTTCAGGAAGCCGAGCACGTCGGTGAACCAGAAGCGGACGAACCGCACCCCGCGCTCCTCGATGGTGGTCAGTACGTAGTCCTTGTCGATCGGTGTGGTCATGGAAGTGCCTCCTCGGTCAGTCACCTGGTACGAACTACGGTACGGCCGGCATGTTTCGGCCGTGTTTCCGCCGTGCGAGAACTACGAGAACCTTTCACGCCGCCGCCCTTTGTGCGACGATGCCTGGAATCCGATCCGGGGGGAGACGACGATGATCGAAGGCTCGAAGACCTACCTGACCCGCTTCGATGCGGCCAATGCCGAGACGGCGCGCGGCTGGATCAACGACCCGGCCGTCAACGAGTGGCTCCTCTCCGGGCAGCTCCCGGTCTCGCGCGAGCAGGAGGAGTCCTTCTACGCCGCAACCGAGTCGGCGTGGAATGCGGGCACCGCGTATCGCCTCGAGATCCACGCCGCCGAGGGTGACCGGTTCATCGGCATCTGCGGCATCGAGCAGGTCGACCGGCTGCACCGCCACGGCGAGATCGGTATCCTCATCGGCTCGCTCGAGCATCAGAACCTCGGCTACGGGCGGGACGCGCTCGTCACGCTGCTGCGCTTCGGCTTCGACGCGCTCGGCCTGCACCGCATCAGCATCATGGCGAGCGTCGGGAACGAGCGCGCGGTGCACCTGTACTCCTCGATCGGCTTCGTCGAAGTAGGCCGCGAGCGCGAGGTCGCCTTCATGCGCGGACGCTTCCACGACCACATCTGTTACGACATGCTCGAAGACGAGTTCCGCGCTCGCTACGGCCCGGCTGACTGAGCTAGATCGAGGCATAGAGCTTGCCGTAGGGCCGATGGCTCATCGGCGCAAGCTTGGTGAACGAACCGGCCATGATCTCGTCGGCGTCGGCACCAAAGGCAGCGGCCCACTCCTCGATGTGCGGGCGCAGCGCGGAGAGGTCCTCCGCAGTCGCCTCGGTGATGCCCACCTCGGCACCGCACTGCCACGGCTCGACGGTGCCGCGCAGGTAGATCACGCCCCCGTGCATGCCCGCGCCCGTGAACCCGCCCACGAGCGGCTGTTCGGGGAACTGGGTGTTCACGCCAAGCAGCACGAGGATGCCGCCCGCCATGTACTCGCCGAAGAAGTCCCGCGCCTTGCCGCCGCAGATGACGACCGGCACGTGCTTCTCGTACGCCTTCATGTGGATGCCAACACGGTAACCGACATCACCTTTGACGAGGACATGACCGCCGCGCATGCCGTAGCCGAGCACGTCGCCGGCGTCGCCATGCACCACGACGCGACCGCTGCTCATCGTGTTCCCCACGCCGTCCTGCGCGTTGCCGAACACCTCGATCTCGGGTCCATCGGCAAACATCGCGGTGTCGTTGCCCGCGCAGCCGTGCGCCTCGATCGTGACACCGGTGGCCCGCAGCCCCGCGCCGAGGTAGCGCTGGCCGTTCATGCCGGTGATGCGCACGGTCGTCGCACCTGCCGCGATCGCATCACGGACCGCGTCGTTGAGCTGCTGGTAGTACACGCCGGTCGCGTCGAGTACCGCGACCTCGCCTTCCCGCGTGACGGGGGGCGCCTCGCGGCGGTACCCCTCGGCCACGCCCGACGGCGGGGTTGTGGTGGCTGCTCGCATCATCTGTCCGCTCTCCTTCTCACATGCCCGCCGGCTTGACGCCGAGGATCTTGCACGTCTGCTCGTCGAGTCCGATGGCGCGCAGGCGCTCGCGGCTGCCGCGCAGGCTCTCGACGGCATTCACGCCGAGGGCGCCCAGGATCTCCTGCAGTTCGTGGCTCCACGCGTGTACGAGGTTGGTGAGCCGCTCGGCGCCCCATTCCGGATCGATACGGCGCGTGAGCTCCGGCTTCTGCGTCGTGATACCCCACGAGCACGAGCCGGTGTGGCAGCTCTGGCACAGGTGGCATCCGAGCGCGAGCAGCGTGGCGGTGCCGATAGCCACGACATCCGCGCCGAGCGCGATGGCTTTGGCGGCATCAGCCGAGGAGCGGATCGAGCCCGCCGCCACGATCGAGGCCTGATTGCGGATGCCCTCATCGCGCAGGCGCTGGTCGACCGCCGCGATCGCGATCTCGATCGGTATGCCGATGTGATCGCGGATGACCGCCGGCGCGGCGCCGGTGCCCCCGCGAAAACCGTCGAGGTACACGTAGTCGGCGCCGGCACGCACGATACCGCTCGCGATGGCCGCCACGTTGTGCACCGCCGCGATCTTGACGCCGACCGGCTTGTAGCCGCTCGCTTCCTTGATGGCGTAGATGAGCTGACGCAGGTCCTCGATCGAGTAGATGTCGTGGTGCGGCGCGGGGCTGATCGCGTCGGTCCCCTGTGGGATCATTCGCGTGGCCGAGACCTCACGATCGATCTTCTCGCCGGGCAGGTGCCCGCCGATGCCCGGCTTGGCGCCCTGGCCGATCTTGATC
Organism: Actinobacteria bacterium UBA2272; assembly: GCA_002347725.1. Taxonomy (GTDB): domain Bacteria; phylum Actinomycetota; class Coriobacteriia; order Anaerosomatales; family Anaerosomataceae; genus UBA2272. The sequence continues at coordinate 256,918 of DDXA01000001.1, read as the reverse complement.
TCCAGTGCCGCCGCCCTGCCGAGAACCTCGGGGTTCAGACCGAACCGGCCGGAGGCCACCTGCAAGATGATGTGGTCCTGGTACGGATAGAGATCCTCGTGCAGCCCGCCCTCGCCGGTATTCATCAGGATGCCGAGGCGTTCGGCAGCCATCGCCAGTGAACGATGGACGTTCAACGAGACCGAGCCGTAGCTCATCGGCGAGAAGATGATCGGGGTGGCCAGTTCGATGTTGTTGGCCATACCCGCGCCCTCGGCAAGCGTGAAGCCGCCGGCACCGTCTGATGCCACCTGCACGCTGTCCGGCTTGCGGCCCAGATAGGTGCGGAGCTCCATCGGCTCGCGGAGCGGGTCGATGGACGGGTTGGTGACCTGGCATGCGTCGAGGACCAGATGGTCGAAGATGCGCTCGTACGGCTTCGGGTTGCCCATCGAGGTGAGCAGCACGCCGCCGGTCTCGGCCTGCTTCCAGACCGCCTTGAGCAGGCCCACCGACCAGTTGTCGTTCTCGCGGAACGCGAGCGTGTTCTTCTCGATGGTGATGCAGCGCGCCGGGCAGAACGTCACGCACCGATGGCACGCGCGGCACTTCTCATCGTGCGGGATCGGCCGCTCGGCGAAGTCGTACACGCCCCAGCCGCACTGCTGCACGCAGCGCCCGCACTTGTGGCACTTGTCGTAGTCGATCTTGACCCTGAACTCGGGCTGGACGAAGGTCTGCTGCATGTTAGACCGCCACCTCCACCGGCTCGCAGGAGTGCTCGGTACCGGTCACGGCACAACTGATCTCGGCAGGCCCGAGGTGCAGCTCGCCATGGATCGGCCACTCCATGCCCTCCACCCGCGCGATGACCGGCTCGCCGGCCTTCGGCGCCCACACATGATCGGGGGACGACATGACCTCGCGGATGGCGGCCTCCTCGGAAGCGACCATCACGGTCGTGCCGCTGCGCGCCGCCACGAGCGGGCGCAGCTTGATGCGGTCGTTCAGGGCGACCATCCCGCCGTTGAAGCCGAGTACGATGGCGAACGGGCCGTTGAGCATGCCCGGGCCGTACACGGCACGCAGCGACGTCATGAGCGCACGCTCGGCGGCGGGCATGCGGTCGATCTCCGACCACAGCGGCGCGGCGAGCGCCTTGCAGGCGAGTTCGATCGGCAGCTTGTGGCGGCGGAGCAGCAGGTCGAACAGGTACGCAGCCACCTCGGTGTCGGTGCCGAGCGAGCACGTGTAGCCGAACTGCTCCAGGTAGCGCGCGTTGATGCCGTAGCTCGAGATCTCGCCGTTGTGCACGATCGACCAGTCGAGCAGCGTGAACGGGTGCGCCCCGCCCCACCATCCGGGGGTGTTGGTGGGGAAGCGGTTGTGCGCCACCCAGGTGTGCCCGGCGTACTCCTCGAGGCGGAAGTAGTGGCCGATCTCCTCGGGGAAACCGACGCCCTTGAACGCGCCCATGTTCTTGCCCGAGGACGCCACGAACGCGCCGTCCACCCGTGAGTTGATGTTCATGACGACCTGGACGACGTAGTCCTCGGCGGAAAGCTCGCGCTCCTCGAGCAGGTGAGGGTGAGGCGCGAGGAAGTACCGCCACAGAAGCGGCGCATCCACGATGCCCTTCACCGGACGCGTCGGCATCGGCTCGGCCACCTCGATGGTGAACGACTCGGAGAGCGCCGCCTCGGCGGCCTCCTTGGCGGCGGTGTCGTGGTACATCATGTGGAACGCGAAGAGTTCGGAAAGCTCGGGGTAGATGCCGTAGCCGGCGAAGCCTCCGCCGAGACCGTTGCCGCGGTCACGCTGCACGGCCATCGCCTGGATGGCGACCTCACCGCTCATGAGCGTGCCACTCTCGTCGCAGATGCCCGCCAGACCGCAGCCGCCATGGATCTTGAACGGCGACTCGTCACGGTAGCGCTCGACGCCGAAACTCTCGTAGCGCTCGAGATCGTATGCCACGGCCCTACTCCTCACTCTTCGTCAACAGGCGCGCGACCGCATCGCCGCCGCCTTCGGGAAGCGGTTCCAGTCCGAGCTTCTTGCGGGCCGACTCGCGCGGCTTGCCGAGCGCGCCCGTCTTGAGGAACTCGGCGTAGGCCGCCGAGACCGACTCGGGGCCGCTGCCGGCCTCCATGGCAAGCTCCTTGAGCTGCCGGAAGGTCTCGGCCATGCCGATGCGGCTGTGGCAGAGCTCCTGGCACGTGTAGCACTCGAGGCACTTCCACAGCTCGCCGCGCTCGATCACCGCATCCAGGTCGCCTCGGATCAGATCGCCGATGACCTCGGTGGGCTGGAACGTGGGATCGACCTTGCACACCGGGCAGTCGTCCTTGCACGCGCCGCACGCGTAGCACGTGCCGAGCAACGCCACGTCGAAGTGCTCGGCCAGCCGCGCCTTGTCGGCAGCGCGCATGCCCCACTTCTCAAGGAACGACGCCACGCTCACGCGATGCATGTCCAGGCCGATCTCGGCCGGCTCGTGGCCCATCGCAAGCGCGATGAGTTCCGAGAGGTAGAGCACCGGCACGTTGACGTCCTCGTTGGCGCGCTGAAGCGCTGCCTGGTTGAGGTCGAACTGCTGGAAGCACGACGGACAGACGACCACGAGCGCGTCGACGTCCTCGCGCATGAGATCGCCGAGCTTGCGCCGTGCGAACGCGAGCGAGCTGTCCCGCTCGCCCACACGGTCGAGCGCGCCGCCGCAGCACTGCATCTTGGACGGGTAGTCCACGACCTTCGCGCCGAGGGCGGCCACGAGTTCCTCGACCTTGGTCGGATTGAGCGGGTCGTCCCAGCGCACCGCCGGCTGCGGACGCAGCAGATGGCAGCCGTAGTGGACCGCGATGCGCATGCCCCACAGCGGGTTGGTGACCTTCGAGCGAAGCGTGCCCGCACCGACATGATCCGCAAGCCATTCGGCGAAGTGCACGACGTTGGTGATGCCGTCGTAGTGGAGTTCCTCGGCGGCAAGACGCTCGTTGATCTCCTCACGCTCGCGCCAGTCGGCCTTGAGGTGACTCGAGGCCTCCTTGAACGTCGAGTAGCAGCCGTTGCACGGCGTGAGGACGTCGAGTCCGGCGCCCTCGATGATGGCGAGATTGCGCGCGGCTGCCGTGTAGAACGCGTCTTCGGCGTTCGCCTTCACGAGCGTGCCCTCGGGGCAGCATGTGTGGCCCGCCAACTCGTGGACGGTGGCGCCAAGGTCGCTCATGACCAGACGCGTCGCCTTCTCGATCATGGGGAACCTCGCCGGGATCGTGCATCCCCAGAACACCGCGAACTCCCGCATAGCCTCCCGCCTTTCTTGAGCGGAGAACGAAAAACGCCCACCCGGACCCGGTATGGTCCGTGTGAGCGCCATTGCTCGTCTCTTCAGTTCCCGGCTCGCCGTTGAGCCGGTGGCGGTAGTCTAGCAGGGTCCGTGCCGAATGTGAAGCGCGGGCGAAACCCGGCGGAAACGCAGCGACTCCCTGGCCGCAGCGGCCGAGCGGCGGTCCCGAGGCGGACGACCACCGACCTAGAGCCCCAGCACCACTCTCGCGATGCCGAAGTAGATCGCCAGCCCCAGCACGTCGGCGAGTGTGGTCACGAGCGGGCTGCTTGCCACGGTCGGATCCTGCTTCAATCGCGTGAGCACGAACGGTAGCGTCATGCCCACGAGGTTCGACACGATGACGATGGCCACCATCGCCAGTCCCACCACCACACCGATGCGCGGGTCGGCGCGCAGTGCACCGAGCACGAACGCGCCAACGGCGAGCGTACCGCCGAGCAGAACACCGACACCGATCTCCTTGAGAAACGTGGCGAACCACGCACGGGGGACAACGTCTTCGGTGATGATGGCGCGCACCATCATCATCGCCGACTGCGAGCCGGTGTTGCCGCCGGTGGCGATCAGGAGCGGGATGAAGAACGTGAGCGCGATGACGTTGGCGAGCATCTCCTCGTATGCCGAGATGATGCCGGACGAGAACACGTTCACCACGAGCAGGATCGCGAGCCAGCCGACGCGCTTGCCGTACAGGTCCCAGATCGAGAGCGTTCCGTAACGCGCACGCAGCGGCATGACCGAGGCGGTCCTGTGGGCGTCTTCGGTGGCTTCCTCCTCCGCGACATCGAGTACGTCGTCGACGGTGACGATCCCGATGAGCACGCCCGAGGAGTCCACCACCGGCAGCGCCACCGCGTCGTAGCGGCGCATAGCGCCGACAGCGTTCTCGCGGTCCTCGAAGGCCGAGAGCGCGTGCGTCTCCACGAGAAGATCGGAAACGGACGCGTCGGCCTCGGCGAGGATGAGTCGCCTGAGCGATACGGAGCCCAGCAGGCGCCATCGGCGATCGACGATGTAGACGACGTTGACGGTCTCGCTGTCACGACCGTGCGCGCGGACGTGCTCCAAGGCTCGTGCCGCGGTCCACTCGGGCCGCACCGCCACGTACTCCGGTGTGGCAAGCCGCCCGATGCTCTCCTCGGGATAGCCGAGAAACCGCCGGGTCTGGGCGAGATCCTCCGGGCTCAGCAGGTTGATCAGCTTCTGCGTGGCCGCGCCGGGGAGCTCCTCGAACAGCTCCGTGCGGTCGTCGGGAGCGATCGAGGCCACCAGCGCCCGGGTCTCCTCGCTGCTCAGCGCCGAGAGGATCTCGTCCTCATAGCGCGTCTCGAGCTCGGCGAACACATCAGCTCCAAGATCGTGCGGCAGCAACCTGAAGAGCACGAGCCTTCTGTCGCCATCGGCATCCCGCAGCACATCGGCGACCTCCGGCACAGCCGCCCGGGCGAGCAGATCCTGCACAGCGCGATAGTCGCCCACCGCAACGAGCGGGCCCAGCGCAGCTGCGAGCGCCTTGGAGCGACCGGTCAACTCCATCGGCTAGGACCCGCCCTCGGCCTCGGCGGCGATGATGATCGCCTCGGAGACCTGCTTGAGCGACATCCGCCGGTCCATCGCGAACTTCTGCAGCCGCTTGAACGCCTCGGGCTCGGTCATGCCTTTGGCCATGAGTAGCCCCTTGGCGCGGTCGAGCGCCTTGCGGGTCTCGAGTCGCTCGGCAAGGTCATCGACCTCGGTCTCGAGCGCACGAGCCTCGGCAAAACGCGAGGTGGCGACGGTCATCGCAGGGAGCACGTCTCGCTTGGTGAACGGTTTGACGAGGTAGGCCATCGCACCGGCGGCGGATGCATCATCCACATAGCCTTGCTGCGAGAACGCGGTCACCATCACCACAGGCGCGATGCGCTCGGCGCCGATGACACGCGCGGCCTCGATGCCGTCGGTACCGGGCATCTTCACGTCCATGAACACGATGTCGGGCGCCAGTTCGCGGGCAAGCGCGATCGCCTCGGCTCCGTCGCGCGCCTCACCGACGACCTCGTGACCCTCCTCGGCGAGCATCTCGCGCAAGTCCATCCGGATGAGCGCCTCATCTTCGGCTATCAGTACCCGCATCTCGTCACTCCATCCGTTCGGAGACCGGCACGCGCACGGTGACCGTCGTTCCGCGCCGGCCGCCGAACGCCAGCGTGCCGCGCAGGTCGTCTTGTACGACCGTGCGCACGATGGCCAGCCCCAGGTTGGCCGAGGACTCCACCGAGAAGCCGCCCGGCAGCCCGCGACCGTCGTCGCGGACCTCGAGAACGACGTCGTCGCCCACACGCCGCATGGTGACCTTGACCGAGCCTGACCCGTGCTCGCCGATGCCGTGCTCGATCGCGTTGTGGACGAGCTCGGCGGCCACGAGCGCGAGTGACGTCGCCGCCTGCGCGGGCACGAGTCCCGTCTCCCCGGTGACGACCACCGCCACGCCGCTCTCCGCGCCGGCCAGTCCGCGCCGCACCATGTCGACCACAGTGCGAACCGCCGACGCGAGATCGACCGACTCGTCGGCCGACTCGGCAAGCATCTCGTGAACGACCGCCATCGAGGACACGCGCTCCACGGCCTCGGCCAATGCACGGGCGGCCTCTTCGCTCTCGGAGCGCCGTGCCTGGATACGCAGCAGCGAGGCGATCGTCTGCAGGTTGTTCTTCACGCGGTGGTGCACCTCACGGATGGTCGCCTCTTTCACCCGGAGTTCCTGCTCGCGCCGTCGGGCGTCGGTGACGTCTTCGACCAAGACGAGCGCACCGTCGACAAGCCCGATCGTCCGGTAGGCGAGCACGCGACCCGCGACCTCCACCGTGCTGCTGCGCCCCGAGTCGGTGCCGAGAACGGGCGCGACCGCCGTGGCGCCTCCGGGCAGCGCCGAGGCCGGCCCGCCGAGCGGCGTGCCCTCCATCCCGGCGGCACGCATGATGTTGACGGCGTTCGGGCTCGCGTAGACGACGGTGCCCTCGAGCGACACCTCAAGCACCCCGTCACCGGCGGTCCGCGTGGTTGCGTACGGCTCGTCGAGATCGAGATCGCCGATGGGACCGGCCCTCAGCCGGTCCAGAACGCGATCAGCCAGCCGCATGAACGCGACTTCCATCTTGCCCGGCGCCTCGGCCACGCTCTGACCGAGATGGCGCACGATCACGGCGTACGGTCGGTCGGACGGTCCCACCGGATACGCGGTCGAAGTGAACGCGATGCCGCGCTTCGTCCGCCGGTGCGCACCGCACACGAGCGTTCCGCCGGCGAGCGAGTCGTAGGCTTCGGGCTCCTCACCGTACGGCAGGACCTGCCCCGCGCGCGTGACCGGTATGGCAGCGGCAGCCGTCGTGGGCCTCGCGTCGGCGACGACGACCAGCGAACCATCCGCGGGGACGAGTAACGCGACATCTCCATACCCCAGGTCGGCCGCGAGTTGAAGGTTCGCACCCACGTTGCCGATATGTACCTGTGCCGGGGGCTCGAGCGCTGCGAGCAAGCGGGCGGTAGTGTCCATGCCGAGGATTATAGCCGCGTCGCGCGAGACAGCTCGTTTCCCGCGCAGATTCAGGCTGGTTCATCGTTGGTGATACCGCTATCATGGGCGCATCGGGGTCACCCTCGGACCGCGCATCGGGTATCATTGGGGGGCGCGAGGGGACTTATGGGAGGGTCGCATGTCGTTCGGAGCTTCTAACACGTATATCTACGCGTACATCGTCTTCGCGTGCGTGTACCTCGTCGCTAGCTTCACGTTCGTCGCCTCGGCACTCCGTGTGAGCACCGGCCTGTCGCGCGCGCGTCAGACACCCGCCGAGCCGGCTCACCCCGGCAACGGCGCGGTGACGTCAGTGCTGAGTCACGGCCAGCGCCTCATCGACTACACGCAGCTCTCGACACTACTCCCCCTCGTCTACATCGTGGGCAGCATGTTCCTCGGCACGGTGATCATGAGGAACACCGACATCGCACGGACGGTCAACCTCGGGTGGATCGCGTTCACCGTGGCGTGCGCGGCCGCCAGCATCCTCCTCACGATCCTCGGGATCCGTGAGTCAGGCGCGATCGGTGGCACCTCGGATCTCGCCGAGCGACTGTCCGGACGCGCACCGGAGGCGCTACAGCGCGTCGGCCTGCGCCTCGGAGTGAGCGCAGCGCTTCTCTTGCTCGTGGCCGTCTTCACGCTGCTCAACCTCTGGTCGGTCATCAGCAGCCTCGACACCCTGTCGGCGGTCGACTTCCTGCTCTAGTGCGCGGCCCGCACCCTCGCCGGGCGATGCTATAATCCGCACGCGAGTGCGCCCCCGTGCCCGGGTGGCGGAATTGGCAGACGCGGAGGTCTCAAAAACCTCTGGCCGAAAGGTCGTGCGGGTTCGATTCCCGCCCCGGGCACCACGCAGCACCGCTGGCCGTTCTCCCCCACCACTTCCGTGACCGCGCCCGCCTATGTGGGAATGACCCCCGTGTACGGCACCGCGACGCCGGGGGGCGTCGCCGTCTGTTGAGGGGGGACCATGAAACGAACGAGAGCCGCACTCGCGGCCGCACTCGCCGCAGCGCTGGTCGCCGCACTCTTTCCGGGCCTGGCGTTGGCCGAGGATCGGGACGGGGCCGTCGGCATCGCGGGCATCACCTATGAGGTCGACGAGTTCGATGCGGCCGGAATGGGCGATGGGACCCCCGCGCTTGCGCGCGACATCACCGCCTACATCGCGGACCATGGCGGGGACTGGTACGAGAACCACACGCTCGACCTCGTCAACGGCACGAGTGGAGACAGCGACTGGGTGAAGTTCACGGTGACTCCCGACGACGTGAACCTCGACCAGACGACATTCCTGATCCGGACCCAGAGCACCGCGGCCGGAGTCGATACGGTGATCGAGCTCTACGGACCGGGCTCAGGGTTTGCCTACACGCTCGGTCACCTGGCGGGCAGTGGTGACCCTCTCGCCGTAGAGGTCAACGATGAAGACATCTGGCGCTCGGCCTACACCCACGACTCCGCGCTGCTGTTCCGGCCGGCGGCACCCGGCGTCTACTACGTGCGCATCCGACCGTGGTCGAACGCAGGCACGTACATCGGAGACGCAGGTCCGTACCGCCTGCACCTGAAGCGGGGCGTCTTCCAGCGCATCGCGGGAGCCGACCGCATACAGACCGCCATCGCCGTGAGCCAGCTGATGTTCACGGCGACCGACGCGCCCGCCACGCTGAACATCTCGGTCGTGATAGCCGACGCATACAACTATCCGGATGCACTCACCGGCTCAGTGCTCGCCGGTATCAGCGACGGCCCGCTCCTACTCACGTCGGGCAGCACCCTGTCTGCGGGAGTGGGCCAGGAGATCCTGCGCATCGGCGCCAATCGGGTCTATGTCGTCGGCGGCAGCGACGTGGTGAGCGACGGTGTGTTCTCCCAGATCCAGGCGCTCCATCCGGGCATCGGCGTCTACCGCGTGGCAGGCGACGACCGCTGCATGACCGCATCCGAGATCGCGCTGCAGGCGCGCTCGGACGCGCCCGGCTACGCGGAGTCGATGTCGAACCTCGCGATCATCGCGTACGGCTGGAACTTCCCAGACGCGCTCGCGGCGACCGCGCTTTCCGCTGCACGCAACGTACCGGTCCTGCTCACCGGTGCAACGACGCTGAATGAAGACGCCGAGGAGGCGCTGTTCCACCTCGGCACGACCGATGTCGTGATCGTAGGAGGACCCGATGTCGTATCCAGCGTGGTGGAGGATCAGCTGAAGGCGATCCTCGGCAGCACCCATGTCCTGCGGATCGGCGGGACGGACCGGTACGAGACCGCCAAGATGTTCGCATCGTGGGCATGCGACCTCACCGGCCCGGGTTCCCGCGGTGACAACTGGATCGGCACGCCAGGGTCTCCGAACCTGATGGCGCCCCTGCGCGCCCGGTACTTCGGCATCGCGAGTGGAGAGGACTTCCCCGATGCGCTCTCCGGTGGCTCGGCCTGCGGACTGATCGGTAGCCCGATACTCCTCACGCGCAAGGCCAACCCGTACGGTTACATCGCCGCCGAGCATGACGGCGCCCTGCCGCCGGGTCACACCGACTGGGTCTCGGACTACCACACCATCTATCCTGCGACGCCGTTCGAGCACGGCCTCATCTTCGGCGGACCCGCCGCGATCGAGACGTCGACGATGGCGATCCTCGACAACAGCGTGATGCTCGTGAGCCGTCCGTAGCACGTACGCCTGCGCGCGTCTGCAGGGCCCGGCCATCGCGGTCGGGCCCTCGTGCTACCTGCGGGCCGCTGCGGCCCGGGTGCTGCCCGTCACGCGGCACCGTCTTGGGCCTCGACCACGGCGATCCCACCCTCCGGCGCCGAGCGGTACAGCGGAGCCGCGATCGCGATGAAGACGCTGCTTGCGACCCACGCCACCGGGATCGAGACGGCCCGCGAGAGCCAGCCGAATCCGAGCTGGCCAGCCGATGCACCGGCATCGCCGAACAGCGCATCCACCGAGAGAACCGTCGCGCGCTGTGCCGAAGGGATCTGACGGTTGATGAAAGCCTGGCGCACCGGGCCGGAGACTCCGCCGGTCATACCGAAGGCGAGGTACAGCCCCGCCGCGAGTGCGAACGGACCGAACCCGTAGGCCGACGCGGGCGTGAGCACACCCACGAGTCCGACGCCGGCTATCAGGGCGGCCTGCACGAGTGCCGCCAGCGCCAGCACCTTCGGCGCGCTCCGACGTCCGACCGGCCTGTGCATCACGCGCTCCACAAGCAGGCTCCCGCCGATGCCCGCGAGTGCAAATGCGGCGGTCACCACGCCGTTCACCCAGACCAGCTCGCGCGCGAGCAGGTCGAGGAAGTACCGCTGCCACGAGTAGAAGCCGAAGATGAAGAACGCGCCCTGCGCGAGTGACGCAAAGAGCAGCGGTCGTACCGACGGATGGTTCCAGCCGTACCTGACGCCGGCGTCAAGGATCGTTCGGGTCTCCTCGCCAAACCGCCGCCACGAAAGCGGCCTCGGTTCGAACCCCACGTCGCGCATGCGCGCCGCGATGAACGCGAAGGCCAACAGAAGGACCGCCGCCCGCGCGTAGTATGGAATCGCGAGATCCAGCTGGCCGAGGAAGCCTCCGGCGAGCGTTCCCGCAAGCGTTGCAGCCCCGAAGACGATCTGGCCCCGGGCGAAGACGGCGTCCAACGGGCGGTCGTAACCGGTGTGCGCGAGCGCGTCCACGAGCCACGCGTCCATAGCGCCGGTCTGGCACGTGAATCCGAAGCCGATGACCACCGACGCCAGCACGAAGACCCCGATGCCGAGGCCGAGTTGCGCAGCAAGCACGTAAAGGATGGTCGCCACGAACAGCGCGCCGATGCCGATGAGGAACGACGTCTTTCGCCCGACGGTATCGGCGATGACCCCGGTCGGCACCTCGAAGACCAGCTGGCCGATGGTGAAGCTCGCGTTCACGACCATCACCGTGAAGATGTCGAGACCGGCGTCGAGCAGGAACAGCGTGTTGACGGCCCAGATCAGCGACGCCGCCAGGGTGAACAGCCCGTTGGCGGTGAGGTAGATCCCCGTGACGCCTCGTGGAGTGCGCGGATCGAACATCGGCCTCCAACAAGCAGAATGCGATAATCGTCTCAGGAATCGTTCCCAAAAACCCGGCAGGAGCCTACGTGAACGACGAACTGAGGGACTTCGTGCGCGGCCTTCCCAAGGCCGAGTTGCACCTTCACCTTGAGGGCACGCTCGAGCCGGAGCTCATGCTCACGCTGGCCGAGCGCAACAGCGTGACGCTCCCGTACGCGTCCGCCGAGGCGGTGCGCGCCGCCTACGACTTCACCGATCTGCAGTCGTTCCTCGACCTGTACTACCGCGGGTGCGACGTGCTCTTGACCGAGCAGGACTTCTACGACCTCACGTGGGCGTACATCGCGCGTGCCGCCGAAGAAGGTATCCGTCACACCGAAGTGTTCTTCGACCCCCAGACCCACACGACGCGCGGCGTGGCTTTCGAGACCGTCACAAACGGCATCCTTGGCGCGCTGACGGATGGTCGGGCCACCCTCGGTCTTTCGTCCCGCCTCATCATGTCGTTCCTGCGCGACCTGCCGGTCCAAAGCGCCGCCCTCGCGCTCGAGTCCGCGCGCGGCTACGGCGAGCTCATCTGCGGCGTGGGACTGGACTCGGCCGAACTGGGTCACCCTCCCGAGGACTTCGCCGACGTGTTCGCCGAGGCGCGCCTGCGCGGCTACCGCATCGTGGCGCACGCCGGCGAGGAGGGGCCACCGTCCTACATCACGGGTGCGCTCGACGCCCTCGGTGCCGAGCGGATCGATCACGGTCTGCGCTGCCTGGAGGATCCCGCTCTCGTGTCCCGACTCGTCGCCGGGCGCGTACCCCTCACGGTCTGTCCGCTGTCCAACGTGCGGCTGCGCGTGGTGCCCTCGATGGACGCGCACCCGCTCAAGCGGCTCATGGACGCGGGCATCGTGGTGACCGTCAACTCGGACGATCCCGCGTACTTCGGCGGGTACCTCGTGGACAACCACGTGGCCGCAGCCGTCGCGCTCGGACTCACGCGCGACGACCTCGTCACGCTCGCCGAGGCGTCGTTTGCCGCTTCCTTTCTCGACGACGTCGACAAGGCGAAGTACATCGCCGAGATCCACGCGTACCGAGCGTCGGTCTAAGCGGCCGGAACACGCGTCCGTGTCCTGTGACGAACGCATGTTCGACAGTGTCGTGCCCGCGCGCTACACTCCATACGAACACCCGTTCGTATGGAGACACGCATGGGCGCACCGAGTACCCGCACCACAGCGCCGGACCCCGCCGGGTCCGGCGACGCCATCTACCGCGACCTGAACCCTCAGCAGCGCGCGGCCGCCTCCCACGGCGACGGGCCGCTGCTCATCGTAGCCGGCGCCGGCACCGGCAAGACGACCACACTCGCCCACCGGGTCGCGCACCTCGTGGCGCGTGGCACGCCGCCGGGCCGGATCGTGCTGCTCACGTTCACACGACGCGCCGCCGAGGAGATGCTGCGGCGGACCGACGCGATCCTCGCGCGGACGTCCGGCGGCCATCCGCCCGCCGGATCCCGTGCGTGGGGCGGAACCTTCCACGCGATAGCCACCCGCCTGTTGCGCCTGCACGGCGAATCGATCGGACTGCCCCCGGGCTTCACGATCCTCGACCGGAGCGATGCCGAGGACCTCATGCACGCCGCGCGGACCACGCTCGACCTCGGAGCGCGCGGCCGACGCTTCCCGCAGAAGGCCACGTGTCTGGACATCTACTCCCGCTGCGTGAACGCCGCCGAACCGCTCGAGCACGTGCTCAAGTGCCGCTTCCCGTGGTGTGTGGACGACGCCGACGATCTGAAGCTGCTCTTCGGCACGTACGTGGACCGCAAGGAGAGCCACTACGTCCTCGACTACGACGACCTGCTGCTGTTCTGGCGCGGCATGCTCGCCGACCCGGCGCTCGGCCCCGTCATCCGCGATCGTTTCGATGCCGTGCTCGTCGATGAGTACCAGGACACCAATACGCTGCAGGCCGACATCGTGGCGCTCCTGCGGCCGGACGGCACCGGCGTCACCGCCGTTGGCGACGACGCACAGGCGATCTACGGCTTCCGCGCGGCGACCGTGCGCAACATCCTGGAGTTCCCTACGCGCTTTGCGGGCGCCACGGTGCTCACCCTCGAGCGTAACTACCGCTCGACCGCGCCGATCCTGGATGCGACCAACGCGATCATTGCCGAGGCGGCCGAGCGCTACGACAAGTCCCTCGTGACCGAACGCGAGGGAGGCGGCAGACCGGCGCTCGTCACGTGCCGTGACGAACACGAGCAGGTGGCGTACGTCGTCGAGCGCATCCTCGGCCATCGCGAAGAGGCCGTCGAGCTCAAGCAGCAGGCGGTCCTGTTCCGCGCGGCTCATCACTCGCTCGCGCTCGAACTCGAGCTGCAGCGCCGCAACGTGCCGTTCGTGAAGTACGGGGGCCTCAAGTTCGTCGAGATGGCGCATATCAAGGACCTCGTCGCCTACCTGCGCCTTGCCGAGAACCCGCGCGATCAGATCGCGGCGCTGCGCGTCCTCGAACTGCTGCCCGGGATCGGGCCGCGGACCGCGGCTGCGCTGGCCGAGGCACTCGCGGCGGCAGGCGGTGACTTCGAGGCGTGGGTGGGCTGTCACGTCCCGGAAGCCACATCGGAGGCCTGGCCCGACTTCGTCGCTCTGATGCGTACGCTCGCACGCGCACCTGCAGGCGACGTGGCCGCCCAACTCCACGCAGCCAGAGCCTTCTACACCCCGCTTCTGGCCGAACGCTACGACAACGTGCCCGCCAGGGCCGCCGACCTCGAGCAGATCGAGATGCTGGGCTCGCGCTTCGCGGACCGCACCCGGTTCCTGACCGATCTCACGCTCGACGCGCCGCAGTGGACCGGGGACTTCGCCGGGCCGCCGCTCTTAGACGAGGACTACCTCGTGCTCTCGACGATGCACTCGGCCAAGGGGCTCGAGTTCAAGGTGGTCTACGTCATCCACGCCGCCGATGGCAACATCCCGTCGGACATGGCGACCGGCAGCGTGGAGGAGATCGAGGAGGAGCGCAGACTGTTCTACGTGGCGTGCACGCGAGCCAAGGACTCGCTGTACGTGACGCATCCGCTTCGGTACTACGCGGCCGGACGCGGACGCTCCGACGCGTACGGCTACGCACAGCGAACGCGCTTCATCCCCGACCGACTGCGAGCGTTGTTCGCCGAGAGCCAGGCGGGCGCTTCCGACGGTGAGCTTTCGCGTGCCCCCGTCGTCACGACAACCGCCGACATCCGCGCCGCGGCCCGCGCGATGTGGGAGTGAGGGCAACGCAGAGGTGACACGTAACGCGGCAGCAGCGCTATCTGCCGAGCAGGTCCAGGACCACGGCGCTCGCCTCGAGAACGCTCACGTGCATGAACGCCTCCTCGAGCGTGGCGCCCGTCGCGAACGGCCCGTGCGTCCGCAAGACGGCCACCGGAGCCGAGGTGAGCGCCCGGGCGAGCACGTCTGCGGCCTCGGCCGAGGCGATGGTCGTCGCTGCCTCCACCACCGGCACCTCGCCGAGCACGTAGAGGCCCTCGGAGTCCACCGGTTCGATGGTACCGTGTCCGAAACTGCGCGCAACCGTGTGCGGCGGATGTGCGTGCACGATCGCCTGCGCGTCGGTGGCGGCGTAGATCGCCCGATGCACGATGATCTCACGGCTGCAGCGCTCGTCGGCGGCGCACGGCTCCGTACCGGTCTCGATCATGTCGTCATCGGTGAGGCGGCCGAGCATCGAACCCCGACGCGTGATGACGATGCTGCCCCCGGCGCGGACGCTCATGTTGCCGCCATGGCTCGTTGTGAGGCCACCGAGGTAGATGTCGCGGCCGATGTCTCGGAACAGCCGTATGGTCTCCCGGTCGATCACCGCTACTCCTCGTGCACGTCGCCGGAGAGCATACCCTGGTACTCGAGGGCACGCGCCAGGCGGTAGAAGTCGCTATCCGTGTCGATGAAGCGCACCCGGGTCTTCATCGTCTCCGGATCGATCAGCATGCCGAACGGCACGTACTTGAGTGAGAGCTGATCCTCCACGCTGACCATGACTCCGGTGAGGCCCTTCTCCACGAGCGCCCGGTACGCGCCCACTCCCAGCTGCGTTCCAAGCAGCACGTCGAACGCGCTCGGCTCGGCGCAGCGGGCCTCGTAGCCGATCTGCTTGCTTCGCACCTTGATCTTCATGCCGGTGCGCTCGTGGTAGACGCGCTCCATCTGGTTTGCCAGCACGCGGCCGACCTGTGCGTCGCCGAGCTTGACGTTTCCGTGTTCGTCCTGCGTGTCGGGACGCTGGTCTTCGGGCAAGTGGTCGGCGAGACCCTCGGCGATGCACACGATACCGTAGCTCCGCCCGTCGGCCTCCCGCCTGAGCATGAGGTCGACGAGCGTCTCGGCCTCGGCGCGGGCATCGAACGTGTCGCCGAAGTCCTCCACCGAGAGCATCCGCGTGGCCTCGCCCGCGATGCCCGACGCATACGTGAGCCAGCCCGCCTTGCGTCCCATGATCTCGAGCACGTACCACACCTGCGTCGACCGCGCGTCGGCACCAAGGTTGCGAATCTGGGTCGCGGCGAAGTGAGCCGCCGAGAAGAAGCCGAAGGTCCAGTCGATGCCGTAGTAGTCGTTGTCGATGGTCTTGGGCAGATGCACGATGCGTATCGGCCTCAGGCCCGCCACGACGTTCTGCAGCTCCTTGAGGTAGTTCGCGGTCTTCAGGGTGTCGTCGCCGCCGATCGAGACCAGCGCGTCGATCTCGTAGGCATCGAACGCGGCGTACACGGCGCGCAGCTTGGCGTTGCGCCGTTCGTCGGCGAGCTCGTCGAGCGAACCGACGGGCTTGCCCGGGTTGGCGCGCGAGGTCCTCAAGATGATGTCCTTGCGGTTACGGATGGCCGACACGTGATCGCGCGTCAGGCGAATGTAGTTGCGGCCTTCTACCAGCGGAGTGTCCGCCGAGTAATTCTCGAGTCCCTCGTAGCCGTCGTAGAAGCCGACGACCTCGATGCCGCAGTTCAGGAACGACAGTGCGGCGGCCGAGATGACCGCGTTGGCGGCCGGAGCCGGCCCGCCGCTGAACAGTATGCCGACCCGCCGGATCGCGGAGGCGTCACTCACGAGATCACTCCCCTGTCTTGACCATGGATGTCTCTGGTGGTCTTACCCGTCGCCCTCGGCGAAGACACCGATGGCGCGCAGGCGCCCGTAGCGATTCTCGAGCAGTGCGCCGGTATCCCCGGCGGACAGCGTCTCGAGCGCAGAGGTGATGCGCTCCCCGACTGCGGCGATCACCGGCGCAGGGTCGCGGTGCGCGCCGCCCAGCGGCTCGGGCACCACTTCGTCGGCGATGCCGAGGCGCATGAGGTCGTCTGCTGTGAGCGCGAGCGCCGAAGCGCTCTCGGCGGCCCGCGCGGTGTCTTTGTACAGAATCATCGCGCACATCTCGGGACTGATGACCGAGTAGTAGGCGTTCTCGAGCATGATGAGGCGGTCGCCGAAACCGATGGCGAGCGCGCCGCCACTCCCGCCTTCGCCGATACCGACCACGACGACCGGGACCGGCAGGTCCGAGAGCGTGGCGAGGCACTCGGCGATAGCCCACGCCTGACCGCGCTCCTCGTCCTCGAGCCCCGGATACGCGCCCGCGGTATCGAGGAAGGTCACGACGGGCAGCGAGAACTTCTCGGCCAGACGCATGGCGCGGCGAGCCTTGCGGAACCCCTCGGGATGGGGACTGCCGAAGTTACGACGGACATTCTCCTTGGTCGTGCGGCCCTTGCGGTGCCCGATCACGACGATGCGCCAACCGTCGAGCGTGGCAAGCGCCGTGAAGACCGCCTCGTCGTCACCGTACGCGCGGTCGCCGCGCAGCTCGACGACGTCGGTGAACAACCCGGCGACGTAGTCGTCGGTCTTGGGGCGCGACGGGTGACGACTGACCTGCACGCGCTCCCATGGCGAGAGTGCGGCGTACAGCGTCTCCCGCAGCCGTTCGACCTCCCGCTCGAGGTCCTCGATCTCGGCCGCGAGTTCGGGCAGTGAGGCGACATCGAGCGCCTTGAGTTCGGCAAGCTTGTCCTCGAGATCGACGAGCGGACGCTCGAACTCCATCACGAAGCGGGCCATCAGACATCACCGCCCGGCAGGAGGTAGCCGAGTACGGCGGCCACGCGTCCACGCATCTCCGCCCGCGGCACGACGCCGTCGATCATCCCGTGGTCCACGAGCGACTCGGCGCTCTGGAAGCCCTTGGGTAGCGAACGGCGGATCGTCTGTTCCACGAGCCGCGGACCCGCAAAGCCGACGAGCGCGCCCGGCTCGGCAAAGATCACGTCGGCAAGCACCGCGAAGCTCGCGGTGACGCCCCCGTACGTGGGGTTCACGAGAACAGAGACGTAGGGCAACCCGGCGCGCGCGAGCCGCTCGGCGGCGGCCGCAGTCTTGGCCATCTGCATGAGCGAGAGCATGCCCTCCTGCATCCGGGCACCGCCCGAAGCGACGACGAGCACGACCGCGCGCCGCTCGGCGATAGCAAGCTCGAACAGCCGCGTCACCTTCTCGCCGACCGCCGAGCCCATCGAAGCGCCCACGAAACGGAAGTCCAGCGCGCCGATGGCCACCGCCCTGCCGCCGATTCGTGCACGTCCGGTGATCACCGCCTCGGCAAGCCCGCACGACTCGCGGGCGGCAGCGAGGCTCTCCGTGTACGGCTTCACCGCCGAGAAGCGCAGGGGATCCACCGAGCCGATGGAGGCATTCGTCTGCTCGAAGCTACCCGGATCGACAAGCGCCTCGATCCGGTCTGCCGCGATAAGCTCGAAATGGTGTCCGCAGTGCGGGCAGACCGAGAGGCTCTTGGCCACGTCGCCCTGGTAGAGCGTCTTGCGGCACCCGGGACACGTGCGCCACACGCCGTCGGGCAGGTCGGCGCCGCTTCCCGATGTCACGGTGTAGCGCCGGCTCTCCCGCTGCTTGAACCAGTCGTTGATTGGCATGCGACTCCACGACTCCGGGCGGACACATCAGGTGGCTATGATAGCGCGGCACCGCAACCTGTGCGATGCCGCGCTCGAGGCAACGATGCCCCGCAGTCTAGAGCGAGAACTCCTTCTCCCCCTCGAAGACGGCGAGTGCGTCGTCGGCAGAGTAGTCGGCGAGCGTGATGGCGGAGATCGCCTTGGTCAGACGCACGGCCTCATCGAGCGAGCGCTGGTGGATGTTGCGGCCCGTGGCGTTACCGCTCGCTCCACCGACGTGGATCTGCTCCCAGAGCTGCGTGAGGAACGTGCGCGCGTCGACGGTCGATCCTCCGGCACACACGAGACCGGTGCGACCCGCCGCCATCGACGCCTCTTTGAGCAGCTCGGCCGATGACTTCGCGTCGGTACCCTTCGGCGGGTTGACCTTCACGAAGTCCGAGCCGAGACAGACGGCGGCGCCGGCGGCGCCGGCGATCAGGTGCGGGTCCTTCTCGTCTTTCACGGCACGTCCGCGGGGGTAGATCCACAGAACCACGATGAGGCCCACCGAGTGCGCGTCGGCGATCAGCTGACCCGCCTCCATCATCATCTGCGACTCGTACTCGCTACCGAGGTAGATCGTGTAGCCGATGCCAACGACGTTCACGCCGCCTTCGCGCAGGTCGAGCACGGTCTGGATGTCGTAGAGCTGCGGCGAGTAGGGGTCGTCCTGGTGCCTGGCGGGGTCGGTTGCGGATGTCTTGACCAGGTGCGTCTTGGAGTTCATCTTCACCAGGTAGTTGATGTCGGGATAATCGGCCGCGTACTGCGCGATGAGTCCGCGCTGGCCCGCCATCACGCCGCAGACGCCCTGGCTGCCGATGCGGAAGAGATGCTCCGGCTCCGCGTCCTCGATCGAGATACCCTCGCCGTAGAAGTCGTCATTCAGATGCTCGATCTTCTGGTCGCAGGCGAACAGCATGAGCCTGCCGGTGCCGCGGGTTGCAGCCATGTAGTTGTCGATGTAGGTCTCGCGGGCCTCGGCAGGCACATCGACTGGCACGCGGACCGCTTCACGGGTGATGCTGGGCATGGAATCCTCCTCGTGATCGTTCGAAACGCTCCCCTGGCGCGGCGACGACCCGTTCGGGTTGCGCGCCCACTGTCATAGGTTATGCCACGCGAGTGGCATGCGCTACCGCTTCCGGGACGTATCGGCGCAAAGCACACGCTCCATGCGCACGTGCGGGACCCTCGTTCGCCCCGACGGGAACGATTCGACGCTCGTCGTCCGGTAGCCGAGCCGATGGTAGAACCCCTCGGCGCTGACGCGTGCGTTCAGCCAAAGGAGCGACAGTCCGATCCGCATCGCCTCAGCCTCGGCCTCGCACATGAGCGCGCGTCCGACACCGGTGCCCTGGAACGCTCCGGTCACGCTGACCTGCCGCACGTGTCCCGAACCCGCAAGTTCGACGATCATGTTCAGGTAGCCGACGACCTGGCCGCCCGCGAGCGCCACGAGATGACGACGGTCGGCGCCCTCGTCGTCCCAACCATCGTCGCGCGGAAGGCCGAACGGCGCGAACAGCACCTCGTGCCGCAGGGCATGCACCTCGGTCATACGCGGATCGGTCGCGGCGACCCACACGAACTCGGCCGCGACCACGCGTCAGCCCCCGAACCGGTTCGTGATCGGCATACGCCGGTCCCGGCCGAACGCCTTGGGAGTCACGCGCGTGCCCGGGGCCCCCTGTCGCCGCTTGTACTCGGCGCGGTCGACCATGCGCACCACGGCCTCGACCGTCGCCTCGTCGTGACCCGCGGCGACGAGATCGGCGACCGAGCGATCCTGCTCGACGTACCCGGCGAGGATCGCGTCGAGCACCTCGTAGGGCGGCAGCGAGTCCTGGTCGGTCTGGTCGGGCCGGAGTTCGGCCGAGGGCGGCTTGGCCAGCGTGGCCTCAGGAATCACCGGCGCCGCGACGCGGGCGTTTCGCCACCGCGCGAGATCGTAGGCCTTCGTCTTGAACACGTCCTTGATCGGCGAGAATCCACCCGCCATGTCGCCGTAGAGCGTTGAGTACCCCACCGAGAGCTCGCTCTTGTTTCCGGTGGCGAGCACGAGCCAGCCGAACTTGTTCGAAAGCGCCATGAGCAACGCGCCGCGCGTGCGTGCCTGCAGGTTCTCCTCGGTCACGTCCGGCAGCCGCTCGCCGAAGGCCGGTGC
This sequence comes from Actinobacteria bacterium UBA2272, assembly GCA_002347725.1. Taxonomy (GTDB): domain Bacteria; phylum Actinomycetota; class Coriobacteriia; order Anaerosomatales; family Anaerosomataceae; genus UBA2272. Next base: position 236,796 of record DDXA01000001.1, on the reverse strand, counting down.
CAGCGTGCCGAGCAGCGCTTCGTACGCATCCCCGATCGGCAACTCGAGCGCATCTATGCCGAGGCCGGCGGCAAGCGCCCGCGCGTCGGTGACGCTTCCGTCGCTCGAGTACGGGCCGGGCATGAGGACGCCGTGGACGTGCTCCGGGCCGAGTGCGTCGGCGGCGAGCGTGGCGACGAGCGCCGAGTCGATCCCTCCGGAGAGTCCGAGAGTCACGTCGGTGAAGCCGTTCTTGCGCACGTAGTCGCGAAGACCGGTCACAAGCGCGGTGTAGATCTCATCGTCGTCGCACGACATCGGGGACACGTCGCCGCTCCGGGTGGCCACGGCTGCGCCGGGCTCGAAGCTCGCTACCGTGATGCCCTCGGCAAACGATGCGCTGCGCGCAACGAGCGTGCCGTCGGGCGCGATAAGCAGCGAGCGGCCGTCGAAGACCAGTTCGTCCTGGCCGCCGACGAGGTTGCAGTATGCCAGCCACACGCCGTTGTCGCGCGCACGTGCGCGCAGCATGCGCTCCCGCTCGGGCCCCTTGCCCGCGTGGAAGGGCGACGCCGAGATGTTGAGCACGAGACGGGCCCCCGCCGCGGCAAGGCGCTCGACGGTAGCGGCGACCCAGACGTCTTCGCAGACGGTGAGCGCGGTGGGTACCCCGCCAAGCTCGAAGATGGTGTCGCTCTCGCCCGGCTCGAAGTACCGCTCCTCGTCGAAGACGCCGTAGTTGGGCAGCTCGCGCTTGTGATAGACGTGTACGACCTGCGCCCCGGCGACCAGCGCAGCCGCGTTCCGGAGCCCGCTCGCATCGCGCGTCACGAAGCCGACGACCGCCGGCACCGTCGCACGCGATGCGAAGTCTTCGAGAGCCTCCCCCGCCGCGGTGACGAAGTGCATCTTGGCCAGCAGGTCCTCGGGCGGGTAGCCGGTGAGCGCGAGCTCGGGCAGAAGGACGAGGTCCGCGCCGGCACCCGCAGCGGTCTCGACGGCCGCGAGGCAACGCTCGAGGTTCCCCCCGATATCCCCCACCGTGACGTTGACCTGTGCGAGTGCGATGCGCATGAGCGAGCCTTCCTTGGCGTCGGTGCAAGTCTAGCGCACTGCGCGTCGGAACCGGTGACCGGCGGGGGTGCAATCACGCTGTCGGCCGGAGGGGGGGAGCGAGGGGCATCGAGACCTTCATCGACTTCCTTGACGCTGTATGGCGCACGCGCACGCCGACTGGCGGACAGCGAGGAAGGGCGCCCGAGGGCGCCCTTCCTCTCGTGCGGGTGCCGCTGTGATCCTACTGGAGTATCTGCGTCACCTCGTTCAGCACCGAGTCGGCGATCGCCACCGGGCCGCCCAGGAAGTGGACGGTGCTGATGACGGCCTTGTTGCTGGTGAGGATGGCGCGCACGCTCGGGTCGAGCGACGCCGAAGGCGTCAGCAGCATGACCGAGTTGTTCTTGCCCTGAAGGACTCCGCCCGCAAGCGCATCCGGGAAGTTCTGACCCGTCGCGATCGCAAGCTTGTCCCACATCAGACCGGCGCTGTTGACCCCGTACGTGGCCACCGCAGCAGCCGTCTGGTAGCGATCGTCACCCTTGAGCCGCGTGGCTGTGCAGGGCACCTTCGCCTTGACATCGGTCTCGACCGTCGCGGGTATCGCCACCGGTCCACCCAGGATCAGGACGTTGTCCACACCGTCGGCCTTCATAGCGTTCACGAGTGCCGCGTCGGCACCGGCGATCGGACTCACCAGATAGATCGGCCAGCCCTTGGCCGCTGCCAGCGGCGAAGCACCGAGCGCGTCCGGGAAGTTCGCGCCTGTTGCCAGGAACGCCGTGCCGTCGTAGCCTGCACCGATCTCATCGACTGCACGTGCCGCGATCAGCCGTGCGGTGGCGTAGCGATCCGCGCCGCCGAGACGGTCCACGTTCGCGTTGCCCAGCTTGGTCTTGAGGGCATTCTCGACGGCGGTCTGAACCGCCACGTCGCCGCCGAGGATGATCGCCCTGCTCGCACCGAGCCGGTCGATCTCAAGGGCGACTGCCGAGGGCAGCGAGCCCGCCTGGGTCAGGAGGATCGGGCAGTCGAGCGCGCCCGCGAGCGACGCACCGCCGAGAGCGTCAGGCCAGTTGAAAGCTGTCGCGATGACCACCGCATCCGCGGAGCCCGCCGGGAAGGCCGCCTTGGAGACCTCGATCGCCGTGCCGATGCGGTCCTCGCCCTTGATGCGATCCACCAACAGCCCCTCGGTCACGAACGGGACATCAGCGCTGAGTTGGTCGCCGTCGACCGACATGACTCCCTTGATCACCATCTCGTAACCGCCAAGTTCCACAAGCGAGCTACCCGGCGTGAACGTGGCCGTTGCGGTCAGATCGTCGTAGCTGATCGAACCGGGGATGATGCTCATTCCCTTCATCAGGAAGAAAGTGGAACTATCGAGCGTGGCCTCGTCCACCCGCTTGGTGAACGTGACGTCGATCGTCGTGTCGACCGGGACGCCGGTCGCGTTGTAGGCCGGAGTCGACGACTCGATCTCGAACGGATACTTGAGCGTCACTGGCACCTCGACTGCGCCCGGAGCCTCAGTCGGGCCGAGGAAGACGACTCCTTCGAACTCGCCCTCCCGCTCCTCGAGCGAGCCACTGCGAACCTTCGTCCAGTCGACATCCAGCGTGAAGCCGCCGCCCGCGTCTATGCCGCCTGCCGGGATGCCTGACAGCACCAGGTCGTCACCCATCGGAGCTGACACGAAGAGATCGAACGGCTGGGCGCCGGAGACGCTGTAGCCGTAGACCTCGATCCAGTACTCGCCATCGCGCGGCATCCCGAGCCGGACCCGCTCCTCGTCGCCGCCCGTCTCCGACGCGCCGACGAGTTCGAAGCCCACGCCGTTCCAGTAGTAGACGTACAGGTCGATGTCCTGCCCGGGACACGCGGTCTGCACGTCCAGGTACGCCGCGTTGTCCAGGTCGAGAGTGTGGAACCAACTCTCATCGGTCGTGATGGAGTCGGTCTCGTGGGTGCGCTTGCTCAGGCCGTAGGCCTGTGCGGCAGCGCCGGTGAGATCCAGGTCGTACGTGGTGAAGTCCAGCTGCTCGGTACCCTCATCGGCGGGACTCACGATGTCGAGCCTGCTCGGATCGACCGAGATCACGCCGGTCTCGCCCAAGAACCGCTCGCCGAGGTCGTGCCCGCCGTACAGGACGTTGTGGATCATGATCTGGTTGAGTCCTGCCTCGAGCGGGGCGGCCACCCACTCCTCGGTGGTGCCGGTGTTGGTCGCAAATGTCCAGATCCCGGCACCGATGTTGGTGTTGGCCGAGCCTCCCTTGAGGCCCATGCCGTGAGGCCCGTATGTGTCGGGCAGGAACCACGAGAAATCATCCATTTCGGGGCCAAAGACCAGCGTGTCGAGGTCGGTCTTCATGCCGTCCGGGGCGTCGGCATCCTCCCAGGCCGTGTGGACCAGCCAGGATGCGCCGGAGGGCAGCGCGTCTGCTGCCGAACCGTCGGTCCAGAAGAACCGCCAGTCGCCAGACTCGGCACGCCATCTCCAGTCCTGCGCGCCATAGACGATGCCGTTCTCCATGAGCGTTCGCCACGCCTCGGGCACCATGCCAAACTCGAACGCATAGTCGTCAGCAGCGACGTTGATCACAACCGGAACAATGGTCACGTTGCCGTCGATGTCCAGCCGGACCTGTGCCTCGTAGATGCCGACGGGTGCGTCGGCAGGCACGTTCAGGTAGACCGACCTCGCGATCTGCTCGGCGCCATCGATCGAGCCGGAGAAGTCGGCCTCGAGCCAGTCGCAGTCGATGCGGTTCCAGAACGCGATCTCCACGTTGATCATCGTCCGCTCGGCACCGGTGGCACGCGTTGCCCACTGCAGGCCGAGGAAGACTCCATCGTGCATGCGCTCCTTGGGCGTCTGCACGCGCAGCTCGTGCGTGTTCGCGAAGTTGTTGTGGTAGGTGAAGCGCATGTACTCGCCCTCGTCGATCTCGCCGACGTTGACGTGGCCGTTCGTGTTCGAGTCGGTCCACAGCCCTCCGCTCGAATCCTGGTCTTTCCAGTCGTAGACGAGCGGGCGCGTGACGTTATGCGACGTCCCGTCGGTATCGAACGCGCCGGTCGGCGCGAAGTCCTCGGCGGTCTGCGTCGTGCGAACGACCACGAGATCCGTTCCGGCCGGGATCATGTCCGTGATGTCCATGAGCCAGTCGGGGCGGTTGAAGTCGTACGCGTCGAGGTCCGCCGCATCGAGCGTGACGCCGAAGGACATCGAATACTGGTTCTCGTACCAGGCGTCGGTCGCACTGAAGGTCGAGGAGTCGGTGCCGGTGTTCTCGAAACGCAGCGACGCTTCGTACGACCCACCCGGGTGAACCACGGACGGGAACGAGAGGAAGCGGTCGCCCAGGTAGTCACCGAAGGTCAACGAACTCGGCTGAACGAGCACGCCGCCATTACCGGCAGCGATGCTCACCGAGCGGTTGGCGTCCACGGAACCCGAGCCCTGCACGAGCGTGTCGTAGTTCAGGTCGCGGGCGCCGTTCATGATGAGGTCCCTGGCCATCTCGTTGTTGGGCCAGAACCCCGTCCGGAGCTTGTACGCCTGGAAGATGAGCGCCAGGTTGCCGGCCGCCACCGGACAGCTGCGGCTCGTGCCGCCCCAGATGTCCCAGGAGCTCGAACCCTCGTACGTATACATGTTGAGCGGCACGGCGCCCGACGAGTACGCACCGTCGGCTACGATGTCGGGGGACAGACCGCCCGAGGCGCTCGGCCCGCGGTTCGACCACGGGATGACGTCGCCTACCGTGACCTGGTCCTCGTCGTAGATCGAGTCCCATCCGCCACAGGCGCCCATCTGCGTCGACGCGCCCACGCCGATACCGGTCGCCGGAGCCGGCGGTGCCGTGGTCCCGTAGCCGGGTGCGCCGTTGCCGGTGGAGAACAAGTATGAGACCTCGTTGTTGTACTCGGTGTTGAGGAGCGTCACGTACCGCGAGCGGTACTCCCACCCGTCCGCGTCCTCGTCCGATTCGCCGTAGCTGTTGGAGACGATCTGGATGTCGTCGCCCGTGTGCGTCTCCTCGTCCAGGCCGAAGGCCGCGTAGTCGTATGCGGCGAGCGTCGAGGCGAAGTGGTTCCAGTAGATGTCGGCGATCGCCACGAGACCGGCGTCGGGTGCAGCACCCTGCACGATGCCAGTGCCGTCACCCGGCGTCTTGAACGGCGGGTACTCGCCCCAGACGTTCGGACCATCGCTGATCCCCTGGCCGACGACGTTGGATGAGCAGAGTGTCCCGTGGTCTTCGTCGACGTTGAGCGCGCCCATGAAGCACACCAGATCGCCGCTGCCCGGCGTGGTGGGATGCGGGCCGTAGAGGAACTCTGCTCCAGGAGGCTGGTTGTCGCCGTCGGCGATCCAATAGATCATGCCGCCCGAGATGTCGGGGATGCCGTCCGGAGTGAAGTCGTAGTCGGAGTCCCACAGATCGGCATAGGAGACCGGCGAGTCCTTGGTGCACGGCTTGTCGGTCGTGAAGTCCCAGTCGGCGTCAAGGTCCACGTAGACCGTGTCGTACACGCCAGCCACGTTCTCGTCGGCAACGAGTACGATCGGGAACTCTCCGAGCCCGAAGTAATAGTAGTAGTTCTCGTCCCACAGACGACCGACGTGATACGTGCCGGAAAGGCTCGTACCCGGTGTGGTGAGCGACGCGCCTTGGAACTCGGGGTCAGCCTCGGTGATGGTTGCCGACGTGTCCGTGAACCACGTCGAGCCGCGATCGACCCAGGAGTTGTCACCCTGCACGTAGCTGGTGCCGTAGAACGAATCGTACGCATACAGCAGAAGCGAGAACGGGTCGAACGCCTGCGGCCAGCCATCGTATGGTGAGGTCGGATCGTCGATCACCGCGTGCGTCCCGATGAGGTCCGGGTGGCCGAAGTCACAGCTGTCGTCGGCGACGGCGACCTTCACCCCTGCACCGCGGTAGCCCTGGTCCCAGGCACCTTCCGAGTCATGCCCGGTGGGCTTCACGTCGAAGAACCCCGTGGCCGAGCCACCGTCCTCCTCAGCTGCAACAGGCGCAACAAGGATGCCCGCGTCGTCGAACTGCTCGCGAAACACCTCCGGAGCGCCAGCGTCGCGCGCCGCCTCGATCCGCTCCTTCATCTTCGCGCTGGCGGTCTGCCGTTCGAGGTCGGAGAGCTTGGGGCCGCCTCCGCCACTGTCCTCGACACCCTCGGGCTCCCTGCGTCCGTTCTCGTACACGAACGCGACACCCTTGGCCGAAGCGAGCTTGAGCAGCTTGCCGACCTTCGCGGTACCGACCCAGAGATCGTTCTCCGGGTCGCCGCGCAGCGTCATCTTGATCGGTCTGATCATGACCGATGGCGCAGCGGCGTCCTTGGCCGCCAGCACCGCGACCTCGACGACCGCGTCGGCGGCCGCGCCCTCGCGACCCGCCTTTGAGACCATCTCGGCCAGTCGGGAATCCAGCTTCGCACCCGCGACTTCGAGCGAACCTGACGTCACGTGCGTCGGGGGCTTTGGCGGCTCCCCGCGTCCCTGCGGCGCCGCCCCGGCAGGCAGGATCCCTGCCAGAGACAGCAGCAGTGCCGTCGCGACAAACACGGCAAGCGCGCCACGAACCGACCGATGGTTGTGCATTCCCGTCCCCTCTCGCCAGACGCGCAATGCGTCTCAGCCGATGCGTGTCCCCCAAAGCGACACGCAAGCCGCGCACGGGCGGCTACGAGGGTGCGACGACGATGGGCTGCGGATGTGCGTCGTGGCCGTGCGGATGACCTGGGAAAACCGTACTCCCGCACCGGCGAAGCGGCAAACGGGACACGACGAGCGGCCCACTATCTGCGACGGGCGGTCAGCTGCCGTCCATTGCGACGCGCAGCGACCGCACGAACCCCTCGACCTCGGCCGAGTCGCACTGCCGCTTCACGATCGCGCTGCCGACGATCACGCCGTCTGCGATTCGCGAGACCTCGGCAGCCTGCTCGGGTGTGCTCACACCGAAGCCGACGGCGATCGGCAACTCGGTGTGCGCCTTGATGCGGGCGACGAGGACTTCGAGTCCTTCGGCCATCTCGGCTCTCTCCCCGGTGACTCCGGTTGCGCTCACGCAATAGAGGAAGCCGACCGACGTCGCAGCGACCACCGCGAGTCGTTCGTCGGTGGAGGTCGGCGCCGCGAGGAAGATGGTGTCAAGACCGGCGGAGACCGCGAGCCACGGACCCGCCGCCTCCGGTGGCATGTCGGGCACGATGACCCCTGCGATGCCGGCCACGCGCACCGCTTCGGCCGCGCGCGGCAGACCGAAGCGCATCAGCGGGTTCAGGTAGGTCATCAGCACGAGCGGCGGCATATGCGCGCTCTCGGAGTCCGCGATGAGCTCCGCGGCCAGCGCGATGGACTCGGCAAGCCCGAAGCCGCCGGCCTGCTCGCGCGCCACCTTCGCCGCCCCGGCGATCACCGGACCGTCGGCCAGGGGGTCGCCGAAGGGCACGCCAAGCTCGATGACGTCCGCGCCGGCGCGCGTGGCGGCGCGGAGCGACGCGAGCGACGTCTCGCGGTCAGGATACCCCGCCATCAGGTACGTGATGAGGGCTGCCCGATCTGCCGGGAATGCGGCGGTCAGGCGAGATGGCGCCTCGCGCCTCTCACCCACCGAGACCGGCCTCCCGCACGATGTCCATGTCCTTGTCGCCGCGTCCCGAGACGTTGACCACCACAACACCGTCCGGTCCCAGCTCGGCGGCGAGCCGCGGCAGCAGCGCGAGCGCATGGCTGCTTTCGATCGCCGGGATGATGCCTTCCGTGCCCGTGAGCAGGGCGAACGCCTGGAGCGCCTCGCCGTCCGTCACCCCCTCGTAGCGCACGAGCCCCTCGTCTTTGAGGAAGCTGTGCTCGGGACCGACGCCGGGGTAGTCGAGTCCCGCCGAGATCGAGTACGCCTCGAGCGGGTTGCCCGCGTCGTCTTGCAGCAGGTACGAGTAGAAGCCGTGCATCACTCCCGGCGCACCCTTGGTGAGCGCGGCACCGTGCTTCGTCGTCTCGAGGCCCAGCCCGGCCGCCTCGGCCCCGATGAGCACGGGACGCTTGTCGGCGGGCACGTCACGCAGGAACGGGTAGAACATGCCGATCGCGTTCGACCCGCCGCCCACGCACGCCACGACCGCATCTACGCGACCGACCCCTTTCGAGGCGAGCTGCGCGATCGTCTCGGTGCCGATCACGCTCTGGAAGTCACGCACCATCGCCGGATACGGGTGCGGGCCCACCACCGAGCCGATGACGTAGAACGTGTCCTCCACGCGCTCCACCCAGTGCCGGAGTGCGGCGGTGACCGCATCGGCAAGCGTGCCGCTGCCCTCGGCCACGGGAACGACCTCGGCGCCCAACAGCCGCATCTTGTAGACGTTGAGTGCCTGGCGGCGGATGTCCTCGGTGCCCATGAAGACCGCGCACTCGAGCCCGAGCAGCGCCGCGGTGGTGGCGGTCGCCACACCGTGCTGGCCCGCGCCGGTCTCGGCGATCACGCGCTTCTTGCCCATGCGGCGCGCCAGCAGGCACTGCCCGATGGTGTTGTTGATCTTGTGCGCGCCGGTGTGGTTGAGGTCCTCGCGCTTGAGCCATACGGTACCGAGGCCGACAGCGGCGGCCAGACGGTCGGCACGGTACAGCGGCGTCGGCCGACCGACGTAGTCGGCCAGCAGGTACTCGTACTCGGCGGTGAACGCCGGGTCGGCTGTCGCCTCGACGTACGCCGCGGCGAGTTCGGCGAGGGCCGGGATGACGGTCTCCGGCACGAACGTGCCGCCGTAGGGGCCGTAGAAGCCGGCGGCGTCAGGTGCCGAGTACGCGAGTTCGGCCGAGGGCAACAGTACGTCAGACATCGGCAACCTCCAGGTCGGCGGCGCGCACGGCCGCGCAGAACGAAGCGATCATCGCGTGGTCCTTGACCCCGGGCGACACCTCGACGCCGCTGCACACGTCTACCGCGAACGGCCTGAGCACCCGGATCGCCTCGGCGACATTGTGCGGGCCTAAGCCCCCGGCGAGAATCACCGGCGCCCACGAAGGCAGTCGGCCCGCCACATCGTACCAGTCGAAAGTCACGCCGGTACCACCGCTCGCACCCCCTACCACGGTGTCGAGCAGGAACGCAGCCACTGAGTCGCGGTACCGATCCAGACCGGTCAGCGGCCCGTTCGGCCCGATACCGATCGTCTTGACGACCGGTACCGGGGCAGCAGCACAGGTCTCCGGCGCCTCGTCGCCGTGGAACTGCACTGCGGTCAGGCCGAGGCGCGCGACCGCCTCCCACACCTCATCTGCGGTGGCATCGCGGAACACCCCCATGCGCGCCACGAGAGGCGGCACGTCGGCAAAGACCGCTTCCGCCTGCTCGAGCGTCACCCGACGCTTGGACGGGGCGAGCAGGACGCCGAGCGCGTCCGCGCCGGCGGACACCGCTGCGGCGGCATCCTCCGGCCTCGTGAGACCGCAGATCTTGATACGCGTGCGGCGCATGCTACTCCTCGAGGGTGGTGCCGGCGGCGAAGTCGTAGTCCACGAGGCCGCCGGCGTTGTACGCCTCGTAGGCGGCGAGATCGAAGTGCCCGTGACCGGACAGGTTGAACAGGATGACCTTGTCCTCGCCTGCCGCCTGGGCGGCCTTGGCCTCGTTGATGGCTGCCAGGATCGCGTGGCTGCTCTCCGGCGCGGGCAGAATGCCCTCGGCACGTGCGAATTGCACGGCAGCGTCGAAGCATGCGGTCTGATCGACGGCAACAGCCTCGACCTCGCCCTCGTGCACCAACTGCGAAACGAGCGGCGAATCACCATGGTAGCGCAGGCCGCCGGCGTGGATGCCCGCCGGGACGAAGTCGTGGCCGAGCGTGTACATGAGCATCTGCGGCGTCATACCGGCCTCGTCGCCCAGGTCGTAGCGGTACTCGCCGGCGGTGAGCGTCGGGCACGCCTTCGGCTCGACTGCGAGCAGGCGGGCCTTACTCTTGCCCTCGAGCTTGCGGTGGTAGTACGGGAACGCGATGCCGGCGAAGTTCGAACCGCCGCCAACACACCCGATGACGACGTCGGGCTCCTCCTCGGCGAGTGCCATCTGCTCGATGGACTCCTGGCCGATGATCGTCTGGTGCAGGCACACGTGGTTCAGCACGCTGCCGAGCGAGTAGTGCGTGCCCGGATCCTTGATCGCGACCTCGACGGCCTCGGAGATCGCGATACCGAGCGAGCCGGTGGAGTCCGGATCCATTGCCAGCACGTGACGCCCGGCGTCGGTGAGGTTCGTCGGCGATGCATGCACCGTGCCGCCGTAGGTCTCCATGAGGATGCGGCGGTACGGCTTCTGCTCGTAGCTCACCTTCACCATGAAGACCTCGACGTCGATGCCGTACAGCGCGCCGGCGATCGAAAGCGCGCTGCCCCACTGGCCCGCGCCCGTCTCGGTGGAGATCTTGGTGATGCCTTCCTGCTTGTTGTAGTACGCCTGCGGGATGGCGGTGTTGGGCTTGTGTGAGCCGGCCGGGCTCACGCCCTCGTACTTGTAGAAGATCTTGACGCCCGCGGGCAGGCCTAAGACGCGCTCGAGTTGCCGTGCACGAAGCAGCGGCGACGGGCGATAGGTCTTGTAGACGTCGATGACGGCGCCGGGGATGTCGATCCAGCGATCCGGTGACATCTCCTGCTTGATGCACTCCATCGGGAAGATCATGGCGAGCCGCTCCCCGATCTGATCCATGGTGAGCTCGGTGCCGTCGGGCGCGACCACTTTGGGCGGCGCCGGCGGGTTCTTCAGATCGGGGATGATGTTGTACCAGGCCTCGGGGATCCTGGTCTCGTCCAGTCCGAACCTCGTCTTGTCGCTCATTTCCGTACCCCTTTCCTCACACCGGTCAGATCTGCCAGCACGTCCTCAGGAAACGGCGAGCGCATGAGCGTCTCGCCGACGAGCACCGCATCCGCACCCGCGTCCGCCGCAGCCTCCACATCGGCACGGGTCCTCATACCGCTTGCCGCGACGAGCGTCACATCGAACCGACGCGCCTGCTCGAGCACCCCGGCGGCCCGCGCCGGGTCAACCTCGAGCGTGCGCAGGTCGCGGCTGTTGACCGCGATGACACCGGATCGGACGCCGAGCGCGATCGTCAGCTCCTCGGCGGTGGCCACCTCCACGAGCGGCGTGAGCCCAAGGGTCTCGGCAGTGTCCGCAAAGTCCCGCGTCAGGTGCCCGAGGACGCTTACCATGAGCAGGACCGCATCCGCGCCATGACCGCGCGCCACGAACAGCTGGACGGGGTCGACGATGAAGTCCTTGCAGAGCACCGGCACGTCGACGGCATCGGCCACATCCGACAGGTCGGTGAACGAGCCGCCGAAGTACTCGGGCTCGGTGAGCACCGAGATCGCGGCCGCTCCCCCGTCCTGGTAGTGGAGCGCTTGTGTGGACGCGTCGCAGTCGGGCGCGATCGGTCCCGCACTCGGTGACGCCTTCTTGACCTCGGCGATCACGGCGACATCGAGTCGGTCATGCACCGCCGCCGGAAAGTCGCGCGGCGGCCTGGCGCAGCATGCGAGCCGCTCCCGGTCGGCCGCCGAGAGGCCGCCGTACTCGGCTTCGATGCGCTCGCGCCTGCGCGCCATCATCGTCTCGAGGAAGTTCATGACGCGCTCCCCAGGCGTGTACTCACGACCACGAGTCGCTCGAGCGTCTGGAGGGCGCGTCCCGAGTCGATCGATTCCCGAGCCAGAACGACACCCGCCGCGAGGTCCGCGACCTCGCCGGCAACGAGCAGCGCCGCGGCGGCGTTCATGAGCACCACATCGCGACGCGGGCCATGCTCTCCCGCAAGCACGGCACGAACGAGCGCCGCGTTGGCCTGCGCGTCCCCGCCCGCGATCTCGGCGATCGTCGAGCGCGCGATGCCGACCTCCTCGGGCGCGATCTCGTAGGTTCGAACACCGCCGACGGCCGCATCGTAGTCCGCGATCGTGGTCGGCCCGCTTGCCGAGACCTCATCCATGCCCGGATGACCGTTGACGACGAGCACGCGCTCGGCACCGAGCCTCCCGGCCACCTCGGCCATCACCGGCGCGAGACGCGCATCGTAGACGCCGAGGAGTTGTCGCGACGCGCCGGCGGGGTTCGTGAGCGGGCCTAAGATGTTGAAGACCGTGCGGATGCCGATCTCCCGGCGCGGCGCGCCCGCGTGACGCATGGACGCGTGCAACGACTGCGCGAAGAGGAAGCCGATGCCGCACTCGTCGATGCAGCGCGCCATACCAGAGGCGTCGAGCGTGATGTCTACGCCGAGCGCCTCGAGCACGTCGGCGGAGCCCGCGCTCGACGAGACCGCGCGGTTGCCGTGCTTGGCAACCGGCACGCCCGCGCCTGCCACCACGAGCGCCGTCGTCGTCGAGACATTGAAGGTGTGCAGCCCGTCGCCGCCGGTGCCGCACGTGTCGATGTACCGCGCCACGGTCGGCCGCACCGGCGTCGCGCGCTCGCGCATCGCCCGGGCGAACCCCACGATCTCGTCGACCGTCTCGCCCTTCATACGCATCGCCACCACGAGCGCCGAGATCTGTGCGGGCGTAGCCTCACCGTCCATGATCAGGCCCATCACCAGTTCGGCCTCGCCCTCGGCAAGTGAGTCGCCCTGCGTCACCCGGTTGATGGCGCCGCCTATCGTGACCACCTCGGCGAGCCGTGCCGAGGAGCGGGCCGTACCGCCCGCCGCCGCGATAGCGGCCGGCGCCTCCTCGGCTGCGCGCCCGAGCGGAACCTCGCCGCAGACATCCAGGAAGTTCGCGAGAAGCTTGCCGCCTTCGGGGGTGAGCACGCTCTCGGGGTGGAACTGCACGCCGAAGAGTGGCCGGTCGACATGGCGGATGCCCTGCACGACGCCGTCGGCGGTGCGCGCTTGCACGACGATCGGCTCGGCGATGCTGTCGGCCTCGACGCACAGCGAGTGATAGCGCGTTGCCGTGAACGGGCTCGGGATGCCGGCGAAGAGCGCCACCCCGTCGTGGGTGATCTCGTCGGTCTTGCCGTGCACCGGCTTTGGCGCGCGGCACACCGTGCCGCCGAAGATCTCGGCGATCACCTGATGGCCGAGACAGACGCCGAGCACCGGCACTCCCGCCTCGACCGCGGCGCGCACGACGTCGGCCGAGATGCCGGCGTCGGCCGGAGTGCCCGGCCCGGGCGAGATGACGATGCCGGCAGGCTTCAGAGCAAGCGCCTCAACAGCGCTGAGCGCGTCGTTGCGCTCCACCCGAACGTCGGCGCCCAGGGCCGCGAGCAGCTGCACGAGGTTGTAGGTGAAGGAGTCGTAGTTGTCGATGACAAGGATCATCGCCCGACCCCCTGTCCGCCGGAGACGCTGTGCTCGTAGTCCTCATGCATGCCGGCCGCCAGCTCCAGCGCATGGTGGAGCGCGCGAGCCTTGTGCAGGCACTCATCGTACTCGCGCCCGGGATCGCTGTCGGCCACGATGCCGGCGCCACTCTGCAGGTACGCCCTGCCCCCAGCGAGCACGAACGTGCGGATCGTGATGCACATGTCCATCGCGCCATCGAGACCGAAGTAGCCCACCGTCCCCGCGTACGGACCACGGGCGGCCGGCTCGAGGTCGGCGATGATCTCCATCGCGCGGACCTTGGGCGCGCCGGAGACCGTGCCGGCCGGGAACGTCGCACGCAATGCGTCGAACGCGTCCTTGCCGGGAGCAAGGGTGCCGGTCACGTTGCTCACGATGTGCATGACGTGAGAGTAGTACTCGACCTCCATGAGTTCGTCTACGGTCACGGTGCCCGGGGCGCTCACACGCCCGAGGTCGTTGCGGCCGAGGTCGACGAGCATGACGTGCTCGGCACGCTCCTTCTCATCGGCCAGCAGATCGGCTCGCAGCCGACCGTCCTCGGCAGTGTCCGCGCCTCGCGGACGTGTGCCGGCGAGCGGGCGCGTGAGCACCTCGTCGCCCTCGACACGCACAAGCGGCTCGGGGCTCGAGCCGACGAGGGTGACGTCACGGGTGCGGACATAGAACATGTACGGGCTGGGGTTCACGGCACGCAGCACGCGGTACAGGTCGAGCCCGTCGCCTTCGTACGGCGCGCTGAACCGCTGGGAGAGCACCACCTGGAAGATATCGCCGGCGGCGATGTGCTCCCTGGCGACCGAAACGCTTGCGATGAACTCGTCGCGCGACGTGTGCTCGGTCAGCGGAACCTCACGCGTGACACCCACCGCTCCGAGCTCTGCTCCACGCGGCCCCTCGTCGATACGCCTGAGGCACGCGTCGATCCGCTTGAGCGCCGCCTCGTAGGCGAGTTCGGGCGCACCGCCCGGACGCACCGGCGCGATCACCTGCATCACTCGTCGTGCGTGGTCGAACGCCACCACAATGTCGGCGGTCATGAACACCATGTCCGGCACGCCGAGTTCGTCGTTGCCGTGCCGGGGTACGCGCTCGAATCCGCTCGTGGCCTCGTAGCCGACGAAGCCGACCGCTCCGCCGACGAACAGCGGGAGTCCGGCCACCCGCGCCACACGCCCGGCCGAGAGGCGCTCGGCAACCACCGTGAGCGGATCGTCAGCACGAACGCCGTGCACGCCGCCGTTCTCCACGACGACCGCGCTCCCGCGCGCGGTGACGACCTCGCTGTCGCCCACGCCGAGGAAACTGTAGCGGCCGAGCCGCTCACCGCCGACGACGCTCTCGAGTAAGAAGGCGTGCTCGGCACCCCCGGCAAGCGCCATGAACGCCGAGATCGGTGTCGTGAGGTCCGCGTAGACCTCGCGCGCCACCGGCACCACGTCGTGGTCGGCGGCCAGCCTCACGAACTCGTCTTTGCCCGGCAGTATCACGTGCAGCTCACCTTCCGTTACCCCGGAGAATACAAAAAGCCCTCGTCCTGTAAGGGACGAGAGCTGCGCTCCCGCGGTACCACCCTTGTTGCCGACGGCTCTTCACCGTTCGGCCACTCGTCTCGCAGTACTCCGGCGCACCGTCCGCCGTTCATACCCGGTCCCCGCTATCGGTGGGCGTCCGCCGGGGCTAGTAGGCCGTAGCCGTTGTCCCGGAGCCTCGAGGGTCCATTCCTGCCGGTCGCCCGCGTCGGGATTCCACCGTCCCCGACTCTCTATGCCGTGCTGACCGGAGTACTACTCCCCGTCACAGGCCACATATGTGGTTGCGGTGCACTCTAGCAGCCGGACGCGCCAGCGCGCAACCCCGGACGACGAGACATCACTCCTCGGCACCGATCATGTGCACGCCCGGGTAGGTGCCGTGTGCGCGCGCATCCGCGCTTGCCAGAGTGGCTCCAAGAAGCGACGCGCACGCCGGAGCAAGCGCGTCGTAGAACGAGCAACCGAGTGCCTCGCACTGGCGGGCGGCCTCGGCGATCACCTCTGTCGTCAGGGGGATCACGGTGACACCGGAGGCCTCGATGTGCCGCCAGGCCGGCATCACGTCCGCCGAGGAGTAGAGCCGTCGCACTGCGGAGAGCACCTCATGCACGAAGTGCGTGGGTACCGCGAGCGTGATCTCCCCACTCGCCGCTCGGGCAAGCAGCGCCAGCGCTGCCACTTGGCTGGTCTCCAGCTTGAACCACTTGACGCCCACGGATGCGTCGAGCACTACAGTGGGGCGCGAGCTCACGTCTCGTCATCTCCATGGCCTCGAAGCGGCGCCGAGTCGTCCGTCTCGCGGATCTCGCGCAGAATCTCAAGCGTGGAGCGGTCATCGAACACCGTCCGGCCCTCCGCAAACGTCCGCATCCCCTCGAGCGCCCACAGCATCCGCGCCCGTCGCGCCTCGGTCTGCCGCTCCTCAGCGGTCTTGCCCAGGTATGCCGCAAGCGACTCCTGGACGAGCTCGCTGCGCGCCATGCCGAGTTCACCGGCCTCGGCATCGAGACGGCTCAGCAGGTCATCCGGCAGTGAGATCGTCACCTTCGCGGTCATGGAACGGCTCCTTGGTCATACCTGTGTTCATACTCATGGTATGACCGCTGGCCGGCCGCGTCAAGGACGCCTACCTACGGCGCAGCCGGCATCGTCGGCTGCTCGAAGTCCGGATCGCCGAGGCAGTACAGGAACCCGTCTCGCGATCCGATGTAGATACGCCCCTGCCAGACGATCGGCGTCGACTCGTAGCTGCCCGCGCCCTCGAAGCGCGCAACGCGGGTCACGCCCACCGTCCACTCCTTGCCCGAGCGGTCCTTGAGCACCACGCCGTCGGCCGCCTCGTAGTCGATCTTGTAGACGTTCACGGCCGCACCGTAACCCGCCTGGATGATGTAGTCGTCGACCATGATGGGTGTCGAGATGCCGCCGCCCACAGCAGCCTGGTAGACGAGCTTCGGCTTGGGCGCGCCGGCCTTCCCTTGCGGGCTCGTGGCGGTGCCCTCGGTCTCGTCCTGAGAGACCACGTACAGGTTGCCGTCGATGGCGGTGAACGCCGCGAGCGCTGGACGCACGAGCGCGCTGCCGTACTCGTCATTCACGGTGACCGAGCCGATCACCCCGCCGAGCCAGTCGGCCAGGCCGCGGTTGGCGGTCGGGAAGAACCAGACGAGTGCTTCATCGGGGTCCTTGCGCGGATCGAGCTTGAGCACGCCCCCGTTGGCCGAGATGTACTGCTTCTCCACGGCCTGCAGGATGTAGCCGTCCTCAGTGGTGACCGGCGAGCCATCGAGATCCGAGCCGATCCAGTAGTCCCAGACGACCTCGAGCGTCTCGAGCTTCAGGCCGTACACATGCCCGGCGCCCGACGCGAGGTACAGCGTGTCGCCGATGACCGATGGTGAGCTCTCGAGCACGAGGTTTCCACCGTGCGAGGATGCACGCGAGTCGCCGACGAGCAGCCGTTCGGCCTTGATCTTCGGCCAGCGGTGGCCGCCGCGCTCCTCGGTCTCGGTGGGATCGACCGCGTAGACGTGCCCGGTCTCGATGGCCACGTACAGCGTGTCACCGACCATGATCGGACTGGAGTCCGCATCCCGGCTGTAGCTCCTGGTCCGCGGCGCGGTGAGTCGCCACAGCTCCTCGCCCGTCTCGAAGTCCACGCACCTTACCGGCGCGATCGAGGGATCGTCCATGCTCCGCGGGAACCCGCGGCGCGAGCCGCACACCACGGCAAGCTTCCCGGTGCCCGGCATCTTGAAGACGGTCGGACTCCCCTTGATGACGTCGTCGAACTCGTAGGCCCACAGCTCCTCGCCGGTGGCTGCGTCGATCTTCACGAGGTTGTGGTCGAACCCGCCCACGAGCAGGTAGAGCTTGCCGCCGTCGCGCACGAGCGCCGGCTGCCCCGTCCAGCCGGTCCCGGACCACGTCACCGGGCCTGCCGACGAGGCCGTCCCGCCGGTGGTGCCACTGCCGATGTGCGCCCGCCAGATCACCTCGAGCGTCTCGGGAACCGGACCGAGCCCGTGGAAGCGGCGCGTTTCGTTGCCGAGGAAGCTCGCGACCTTGATCCCGTCTGTGTACGGGTTCGGACCCGTCGGCTCGGGGAGTGTGACGGTGACGGTGGGCAGGATCGACGGGAGCTCGGGCCGCGTGACAGCTGGCGGCACGTCCTGCGTCACCGGCGTACAGCCGACGAGAGCAAGTGACACGACCGCTCCGAGCACGACCAACCGTATGCGCACCCCGGCCATCCCTTCGTCGCGCTCCGGTCCGTGGCTTCTGCCCGTCGGTGCAGCGCCCATCAGGCGTCATATCCTCGCACGAACGTGATGGTGGTCTCGCCGGCACGGACGCTCTGCCCGACAGCCAGCGATGCGGTCTTCACGCAAGCATCGCCGCAGTACATACCCCGTTCGTCGGCAAGGTCGAGCGCTGTCACGCCACCCGGGTCCGCGGAGAACCTGATCCTGTATGCCGCGTTGCCGGGCATCGGCAGCGGTATGTCGGCGTTGGGGGCGCTGCCCGCGACCGAGGGAAGCCGGAGGTCATACTCCTCGTCGCGCCCCGGGGAACTCACGCGGAAGACGGCGCGGCGGATCGTACGCCCGGGGGTTGACGGCCCGGATGCGCCCCCGCCCGGCCGCACACCTCGCCGACGTCTCACCGCGAAGAAGCCCAGTGTCGCCATGGCCACTGCCGCCAGCACAGCCAGCGGCCATGACGCTACTGCGGCACCCGCGCCCGGGCGCACCGGCTCAGCCTCGGCAGGCCGATCACCGGCCGATGTGTCCATGAGCACGCGGATGTCCGGAGCCTCGCGCGCGAGGAAGCCGAGCATGTCGGCCACGGGGACCGCGAACCCGACCGCGTCCACGTCGACCTGCGCGATCTTGGCCACGCTCATGCCGACGAGCCGTCCCTGCAGGTCCACGAGCGGACCTCCCGAATTGCCCGGGTTGATGGCGGCGTCGGTCTGCACGAACGTGACGCCCTGGTAAGTCTGGAGCGGCGAGGAGACAACACCTCGAGTGAGGCTGACCGACGTCAGTCCGACAGGAAAACCGAGCGCCAGGACCTCCTGGCCGCGCGTGAGCTCAGCACTGTCCGCCCAGACGATCGCCGGCGTCCCGGCGGGCAGATCGACCTCGAGCAGCGCGAGGTCACGCTGCCGGTCGATCGCGATGACCCGGTAGCCGAGCATGGCGTCGCCGGCGAGCAGGTACGCGGGCGTTCCCGACGCCGCATCGATCACGTGCGCCGCTGTCAGCACGCGGTCCTCGGCCACGACCACGCCCGTGCCGATACGCTCCGCACCCGAGGTGATGGCGACCACCGAGTCCACCGCGCGCTCCAAAGACGAGGTGACCGCACTCGCGGCAGCGGGCGCGAGGAGGATCGCGAGGAGCATGACCGCGGCGGCGGCGCGGCGGCGGCCGGCTGACCCGGGGTCTACTGTCAGGGACTCACGTGTCACCGTGCTTCTCCACATCATCGGCATAGCCCAGTCGC
The DNA here is from genome assembly GCA_002347725.1 of Actinobacteria bacterium UBA2272. Classification (GTDB taxonomy): domain Bacteria; phylum Actinomycetota; class Coriobacteriia; order Anaerosomatales; family Anaerosomataceae; genus UBA2272. The sequence goes on along the minus strand of DDXA01000001.1, from coordinate 217,828 downwards.
GGCGGCGGCGGGGCGATCGGCCAGCCCGGCACGTTCGGACGAGGTATGTAGGCCGCCCCTTCGGCACCCAGTGTCTCGCGCAGCCGGGCGACCCGCCGCATCTCCGGGTCGTCTTCCGGTGCGAAACCGAAGCCGGCCCAGCAGAAGAAGACCTGCGAGTACGCGTCGCCGGCGGTGGGCACGAAGTTGTCGCGCTCGAGGACGTTCTCTATGGCCCTGAGCATCGAACGCGGGTCCTTGAGCAGCATCATGCCCTCGGCGTCCGCCTTCTCGGCTGCCTTCCAGGACGCCTCCCGGTGGTACCACGCGAACACCTCGGTCGCCACGACCATGACGCCGTAGAACACGAGTGCGGCGATACGCCAGTCGCTGCGCTGACGCGACACGGGCCCCGGAACCGCGGCCGACGCGTCATCGGTGAACGCTCTTTCGATGCGCAGATCGTGCTCGCGCACGGCCCAGATGGGCCCCATGATCGCCGAGACGGCTGTGGCCCACAGCGTATCGGCGGACAGTATCCGCGCGACCAGATTCGCGAAAACCGCCCGCTGCTCGTCTAGCGCGATCTTATCCAGGAACCCCCGGGTGACGCCGATTCGCGCCCTGTCCGGGGATCGCCCGAGCACGAACGCATTCACCTTGGGCGTGTCGATCACGTAGAACTGCGGGGTCTTGGGCAGCCCTGCCGCGATCGCCATGTCGCGAAGCACGCCCTTGGTGGCAAGCAGCGTCCCGCCTTGCGGCATACGCGCCTCGAGGCGACGCAAGAGAACGGTCTCAGAGCGGGTGAGTTGCACAAGTGACCACGCCCACGCACCGAGAAACCCGGCGCCAAAGGAAACCGCGGCGGCGATCTTGACCACGTACGCCAGATCGACACCGGTCATGCGCCAGTAGACGTCGGTCTGACGCAGCAGCAGTATGCCGGCGATCAGGAACACCAACGTGCTCACGAGCGCGAAGCCGACCGCCACCGCCGAGGTGAAGAACACCATGAAGGCAGCGAACCTGAGCCTGTTGCGCTCGATCCTGCGCTGCAGCGGCTCGATATGCCCGACCCTGACGCCGGGTGCGACCGCATTGGCAAGCGTCGGCGATGGACGCGGCCGCATCGGTTGCCGCTACTTGCTGCGGCCGTCGAGCTCGGCAGCCAGATCGCCGAGTGCGATGCCATGACGCGTCATCACCACGAGCAGGTGGTAGACGAGGTCGGCTATCTCGTAGCGAAGGTGATCCGCGTCGGCGTCCTTGGCCGCCATGATCACCTCGCCGGACTCCTCGGCGATCTTCTTGAGCAGCGAGTCCTCGGGGCCGGCGAGCAGCTTCGCCGTGTAGCTGCCCTCGGGCATGTCGCGCTTGCGCTGCTCGAGCACGCCGAAGAGCGCCGCAAGGACCCCACCGAGATCCGGCGCGGCGGCCTTCCCGTCCCCGTCGGATGGCGCTGTCCACAGCGTCCGGTAGAAGCAACTGCGCTCACCAGTGTGACAGGCACCCGGCCCGACCTGATCGACGATTACGAGCAGCGTATCGGCATCGCAGTCATAGCGGATCTCGCGCACCGCCTGCACGTGCCCCGAGCTCTCACCCTTCTGCCAGTACTTCTGCCGCGAGCGGCTCCAGAACCACGTGTAGCCGGTCTCCATCGTCTTGGCGAGAGAGGCGGCGTTCATGTACGCGAGCATGAGTATCTCGCCCGTGCCGTGTTGCTGGACGATGGCGGGGATGAGCCCGTCGTCGTCGTACTTCAGATCCTCGATGTCGAGCGAGTCACGTTCGCGGTCCACGTACACCTCCGGCTCACGGTGGGTCAGCGAGTATTGTAGCGGGCGCTCATCCGGATGACGCGCCATCGCGCGGCACGCCGTCGCGCCGCATCGGCCGCCGGGTGACTGAGTTCCAGCCGAGTATCATGCCGATCGCCCACGGTGCGGCGAGCACAGCGACCGCGCCAAGCAGCGACGTGGGCGACAGTGCCATATCGGGGCGCTCGGCTACGGGCGTGACAAGCACGAGCGACAGCTGGAACGCGATCGCCGACCACACGCCGACCACCATCCCCGGCCACAGGCGCCTGCTCCGGAGCACCGCCAGCGCAACGCCGAGCGGCACCACGAACCACCAGGTGATCACCAGGATCCGACCGTCGATCGGCGTGATGAAGCGGTTGTTCACCAGCGGCGCCGACGCGGCGAGTGCCAGCGCCAGCGTCGGGAACGCGGCCCCCGCTGCGATAGAAGAGACCATCCTCCCCGGACGTGTCTCCATGTTCACGCGCCCCCCGACCCCGGCGCGACGAGATGCCATTTCCCGTCCATCGACTCGATCACTATCTCCATGACACTCGTGCGGGCGACTGTCTCCTCCGGCATATCCCCCGTAGGGCCGTCGTAGTGACGCATGATCGCGTCAAGCCCGCGCCGCCTGTCGTCGGGTGATTCGAGCAGGCGCGCCATCCCGTACCCGATGACGCTCGCGAACCGGGCCGTGAATCCGCATGGACGCTCCGCACGGACGACCTCCCCCTCGTCGACCTCGAAACACACGCGCGGGTCGGCGCGCACCGCGTCGATCCTGCGCCCCTCGAGCGGTCCGTGCACGTACAGACGTCCGTCCTCGTACCCGAAGTTCACCGGCACCACGTACGGACCGTCGGCGTCGGCGATCCCCAGCCTGAGAACGGGAGCCCGCCCGAGCAGCGCCTCGCACGCGGCCGCCGGCATCCGGTCCCTCTCTTTGCGCATCGCCCGCACCGTAGCTCCTCTAGAGTCGCACCGGCACGCCGTGGGCGGCCATCGCCTCTTTGACCTGTCTGATCGAGAACTCGCCGAAGTGGAAGACGCTCGCGGCGAGCACCGCATCGGCGTCGGCCTCGACCACGACCTCGGCGAAATGATCGAGCTCGCCAGCCCCGCCGCTCGCGATGACCGGGATGTTGACCGCGTGCGTGACCGCCCGGGTCAGGTCGATGTCGTAGCCGTCCTTGGTGCCGTCGCAGTCCATGCTCGTCAGCAGGATCTCTCCCGAGCCCCTGCGCTCGGCCTCGGCAGCCCACGCCACCGCATCGAGCCCCGTGTTGGTGCGGCCACCCGCCACGAAGACCTCCCACCGCGCCGGGTTCGAACCGGGCACGCGCCGCGCGTCGATCGCCACCACGATGCACTGCGAGCCGAACTGCTGCGAGGTGGTCGTGATCAGTGCGGGATCGGTGACCGCCGCCGAGTTCATCGAGATCTTGTCGGCGCCCGCGGCGAGCATCTCCCTGATGTCGGCCGAGGTGCGCATGCCGCCGCCAACCGTGTACGGGATGAAGACCTCCTCGGCCGTGCGCGTAGCGACGTCGAGCATCGACGGCCGCTCCTCGTGCGTAGCGGTGATATCGAGGAACACGACCTCGTCGGCTCCCTCGCGGTCGTAGATGGCGGCGAGCTCCACCGGATCACCCGCGTCGCGCAGGTTCACGAAGTTGACGCCCTTGACGACCCGGCCCTCGTGTACGTCAAGACAGGGGATGACTCGCTTGGTGAGCATGCCGGCCTCAGTCCTCCCCGTCGCGGCCGACGGCGATCGCGTCTGCGAGCGTGAAGGAGTTCTCGTAAAGCGCGCGGCCGACGATGACGCCCTCGAGTTGCGCGCCGAGTGTGACCAGGTCCCGGATGTCATCGAGCGTGGAAACGCCGCCTGAGGCTACCACCGGGATGTCGATCTGGGAGACGAGCGCCCGGTAGGCGCCGTAGTTCACGCCGGTCTGCATACCGTCCTTGGAGATGTCCGTGTAGGCAAGCCGCTTGACGCCGAGAAGCTCGAGCTCGCGGATGAGGTCCAGCACACCGTGGTCGGTGCCCTCGCGCCAGCCCTCGATGGCGACCTTGCCGTCGCGCGCATCGATGCCGGCGACGATGCCGTCGTATCGATCGCACGCCTCGGCCACGAGCCCCGGCTCACGAACGAGCGCGGTACCGAGCACCACGCGTCTGACGCCCGCGTCGAACATGCGCTCGATCGTGTCCATCGAACGGATCCCGCCCCCGGTCTGCACCGGCACGCCGAGCGCCGCGATGCGATGCACGAGATCGATGTTGGCCGGCGTTCCGAGCACGGCACCATCGAGATCGACCACGTGGATCCACTCGGCACCGGCGTCTATGAACTGACGTGCCTGATCCACGGGGCGCTCGTTGTAGACCGTGACCGCATCCAGGCGGCCCTGCATGAGACGGACGGCCCGCCCGTCCAGGATGTCGATAGCCGGGAAGATGATCATCGGCTGGCACTCTCTCTCACGATGGAACCGAAGTTGCCGAGCAGTGCGAGGCCCGCGGCGGAGGACTTCTCGGGGTGGAACTGCACCGCGTAGACGTTGCCCGCGCCCACCGCCGCCGCGAAGTCGATCCCGTGGCTCGTCAGGCCGATGATACAGGACGGATCGGCCGGCTTGAGATGGTACGAGTGGACGAAGTAGAAGGCGGTTCCGGCCGGGATGCCGGCAAACAGCGGGCTCTCGCGCGGGTACTCGACCGTGTTCCAGCCGATGTGCGGTACCTTCACGCCGCCGGGCAGGCGTTCGCACGTGCCGCCCATGACCCCGAGCCCCTCCCACTCGCCGTCCTCGAGCCCCACGTCGGCGAGAAGCTGCATGCCCAGGCAGATGCCGAGGAACGGGACACCTTCCCCGATGCGCGCGAGGATCACCTCACGGAGTCCGCCGTTGCGCAAGTGTGCGGCCGCATCGCGAAACGCGCCCACACCGGGAAGCACGATGCCGTCGGCCGTGGCGACCACACCCGGGTCGCCGGTGATGGCGATGTCGGCCACGCCGGCATGCTCGAAGCCCTTCTCGACACTCCGCAGGTTGCCCATCCCGTAGTCGACGATCGCGATCACAGCGCGCCTTTCGTCGACGGCACGCCGGTCACGCGCGGATCGAGCGAGACGGCCTCGGCAAGTGCGCGGGCGAGCGCCTTGAACGCCGCCTCGATGATGTGGTGCGCGTTGTCGCCGGCGAGACTGCGCACGTGCAGCGTGATACCGGCGCTCGTGGCGAGCGCGACCATGAACTCCCGGGCAAGCGTCGTGTCGAACGTGCCGATGATCTCGATGGGCAGATCGACCGCATAGTGCAGCTGCCCGCGGCCCGAGATGTCGACCGCGACGAGCACGAGGGCCTCGTCCATCGGCACGACCGCTGAGCCGAACCGCCGGATGCCGCGCTTGTCGCCGAGCGCCTCGCACAGTGCGGAGCCGAGACAGATGCCCACGTCCTCTACCGTGTGGTGCGCGTCAACGTCGAGATCGCCGGTCGCAGCCACGGCGAGGGCGAACAGGCCGTGTCGGCCGAACGCGTCGAGCATGTGGTCGAAGAACGGGACACCGGTCTCCACCGCCGCGGAACCGTCGCCGTCCAGGCCGAGCGTCAGTGTGATATCGGTCTCCGATGTCCGGCGCTCGATCGTCGCGCTGCGATCCACGTCACTCACCGTCCCTCTCGAGGTGTCTCGACGCCGTCGCGGCCAGGCCGAAGTGCGCTGCCATGCGTTTTGACGCCATGATCTCATCCATCGCACTCAAGAACCGGGTGATCTCCTCCGCGGTGCCGACGGTCACCCGCAGGCAGTCCTCGAGGCCCGCGGCACGCGAAAGATCGCGCACGAGGATCGAGTGGTCGTGGAGCAGGTCGCGCCAGACCGCGGAGGCGTGCTCCATCCGGAAGAGCACGAAGTTCGCCTCCGAAGGGAACACCTCGACGCCCTCGATCGCGTCGAGCCCGTGCAACAGGGCGTCCCGGTTGCGCATGGTCTCGCGGACGCCCGCCTCGAACACCACGCGCTCGCGGAACGCGAGCGCCGCCGCCACCTGTGTGAAGCGGTTGACCGAGTACGGCTGCCGCACCTTGGTGAGCTCACGGATGAGATCCTCGTGTGCGAGCAGGTACCCCGCGCGCAGTCCCGCAAGCGAGAACGCCTTGGAGAACGTCCGCAGGATCGCGAGGTTCGGGTGCCGCTCCATGTGCGGTCGCATCGTCTGGCGGCTGAACTCGAAGTACGCCTCGTCGACGAGCACGAGTGCATCGGTGGCGTTCAGCACGTCGATGAGCAGCGTCTCGGGCGCCATGGAACCCGTCGGGTTGTTGGGGTTGGCCACCACGATGATATCGGGGTCGTGCTCGGCGATGGTGGCGAACAGCGCCGGGCCGTCCACCGAGAAGTCCGCCAGCCGCGGCAGCTCGATCACGCCCGTTCCCGTCATACGTGCGTCAACGCCGTACATCGCGAAAGTGGGCGGCAGGTCCACGAGCGTCCGGCCCGGACCGCCCCAGGCAAGCACGATGTCGAGGATGATCTCGTCTCCGCCGTTGCCGACAAGCACGTTATCGGCCTCGAGTCCGTTGGCCTCGGCGATCATCGTACGCAGCCGGGTCGCCAGCGGATCGGGGTACCGATTGAACGGGATCTGCTCGCGTACGTGGTCGGCCAGCCTGTCGAGGATCTCGCCCGGCAGGTTGTGCGGGCTCTCGTTGGCCGCGAGCACGATCTCGGCATGCACGTCCCTGGCGTCGTACGGTGTCAGGTCCTCGAGTTCGCTTCGGGGGGCTCTTAGACGGTCCACCTATGCCTCATCCTCCAGCCCGTACGCCATCGCCAGCCTGAGTGCCACGGCTCTGGCGTGCGCCTCGAGCCCCTCGGCCTGCGCGATCGTCATCACCGCAGGTGCGTCCACCTCGAGCCCCTCGAGTGAGTAGCTCAGCACAGACGAGCGCTTCTGGAAGTCGTCCACCGACAGCGGGCTCGAGAAACGCGCCGTCCCGCCGGTGGGAAGCACGTGGTTGGGCCCGGCCACATAGTCGCCCACGCTCTCGGGCGTCCAGGGCCCCAAGAAGATCGCCCCGGCGTTGTCTATGGAGCCGAGCAGTTCGAACGGCTCGGCCATCATGACCTCGAGGTGTTCGGGGGCGATGAGATTGGCGGCGTGAAGCGCGACGTTCACATCGGGACAGACGATCATGACGCCGTTGTCGGTGAGTGAGCGTTCGATGACCTCCGCGCGAGGCGAGGTGGAGAGCAGCTCGCGAAGCGCCAGTTCCACATCGCCGGGAAGCGTGCTGTCGGTGGTCACGAGGTACGTCGCCGCCCTCGGGTCGTGCTCGGCCTGCGCCATGAGATCGATCGCGACGAACGCGGGCTCGGCGGTCTCGTCGGCGAGTATCAGCACTTCCGAGGGGCCGGCCAGCATGTCGATGCCCACGTCGCCCATCACGAGCTTCTTGGCAGCGGTGACATAGGCGTTGCCCGGGCCGGTGATCTTGTCGACCCGCGGCACGGTTGCCGTGCCGTACGCAAGGGCTGCGATGGCCTGCGCGCCGCCGATCTTGTAGATCTCGTCCAGTCCCAGCTCGGACGCTGCCGCGAGCGTGTAGGGATTCACGCGGCCGTCGGCGTCAGGCGGAACGACCATGGCGATCTCGGCCACACCGGCCACGATCGCGGGGATCGCGTTCATGAGCACCGACGAGGGGTAGCACGCGCGTCCGCCGGGTACGTAGATGCCCACCCGCGCGATCGGCGTGACCTTCTGCCCGAGGAAGACTCCCCCCTCGACGGTCGTGAACCACGACTGCTGTACCTGGCGCACGTGGAACTCCTCGATGGCCATCGCTGCCGTGGAGATGGCGGCCAGGAACTCATCGCCCACCTCGGCCACCGCAGCCTCGATCTCGGCCTCGGTCACGCGCAGATCCTCGAGTCTCGCGTGGTCGAACTGCGCGGTGAGTTCGATGAGTGCCTCGTCGCCGCGCGCGCGCACGTCGTCGATGATCCGCTGCGCGACGCCGAGCACCTCGGCGTCGATCCCACCGGTGCGGGGGATATCGGCAGGGGTGAGGCTTTGTCCGGGCGCGAGGTCGATCCGGCGCATCATGTCGATCATCCTTCCTCTGCGGGTGCCGCAGCCGCGGCCAGAGCGGCCGCAAGCCCGGTCACCCGGTCACTGTCCGTCTTGAGACTCACGGGGTTGGCGACGAACCGCGCGGTCGATGCGAGCACCTCGTCCACGATCCGCAGCCGGTTCTCCGCCAGCGTGCGCCCGGTGGCGGTGATGTCCACCACCTGGTCGGCCAGGCCGATGAGCGGCGCCAGTTCGATATTGCCCGAAAGCTTCACGAGTTCCACCTGCAGGCCCCGTGACGCGTAGTGGGCCTCGGTGATGCGCGGGTACTTGGTCGCCACACGAATCACCCCGAGATGCCGGTAGATCTCCGCGACGCTCCGTGGCGCGTCCTCCCTCTCGGCCACCACGAAGCGGCACCCGCCGAAGTGCAGATCGGCCATCTCCACGACATCGAGGTCAGACTCGATGAGCACGTCCTTGCCCGCGATGGCCACATCCACCCCGCCGTACGCGACGTAGACCGGGATATCGGTCGGCTTGCCGATGATGTACTCGATGTCTCCCGCACGAACGGTGAGCTGCCGTCCCGGGTCCGCGAGTGCGCCGACGTCGAGACCGGCGCGCGCCAGCAGCGCGACCGACTCAGCGTACAGAGCGCCCTTGGGCAGCGCCATGCGCAACGGACGGTCTCCCGCTCCGCGGCGCGCGATCATCGCTCATCACCCCCGCGTGCGGCCCAGGTGAGCCGCGGCGGCTCGGGCACCGGATCGCCGAGAGGCGTCGCCACGCCACCGGTCCGGTCGAGCCGGGTGACCGCCGCACCCTCGGCGACGAGCGCTTCGATCGCGCGGGCGCCGTCGGCATCGCGCACGAGCGCCATGCCCGTGCGGCCCGGGGCGACACGCACGCGCCACCCGGCATCACGCAGCCGGGCAGCGGCCCGGAAGACGTCCGCCGGCTCGGTGCCTCCGATGACCGCGTCGAGCGGCTCGAGCCGCGGCGTGCGCTCCTGCTCGGCAAGCGCGATCATCAGCCGCTCCAGGCCGAGCGCGAATCCCGCTGCCGGTGCGGGCCGGTCGAACGCGGCCAGCGGACCGTCGTAACGGCCACCCCCCGCAAGCGGCAGTCCGAGCCCGGGCGCGTACGCCTCGAGTTGCATGCCGGTGTAGTAGCCGAACGACCGCATGATGCCGAAGTCGAGTTGCACGTTGGCGGTCGCGCCGAGCTCCTCGAGCGTCGTCCACACCTGTCGCAGCTCGCACACGACGCCCTCACAGCCGCACGCCGAAGCGAGCCCATCGCACCGATCGAGCGCCTCGCGACCACCGCGGATGCGCGGTACCTCGCGAAGGGCGGCTGACAGTGCGGGGTCGAGATCCTCACGGCCGGCGAGACGGTCGAGCTCGACCAGGTTGCGGCTCTGCGCGGCGGCGATCGCCGCGTCGCGCCACTCGGCAGGTCCGCCCGCCCGCTCGACGAGTGCACGGAGCACCTCGGCGGTGCCGATGCCGACCAGGTACGACGACAGCCCTGCAGCCTCCAGCGCCGCTATCAGAAGCAAGACGACCTCGACGTCGGCGGCAGGCCCGCGCGTGCCGACGAGTTCGACGCCCACCTGTGTGAACTGACGCGCCTGGCCGCGGAGCGAAGCATGCTCGCGGAAGACGTCAGCGACGTAGCGGATGCGATGTGGTCCCGGCGTGCCCGTCAGCCGTGAGGCCACGACCCGGGCGATAGGCACGGTCATCTCCGGCCTGAGTGCGAGCAGCGACCCGTCGAGGTCGAACAGGCGGAATGCCGTGCGGTCCAGATCCCCGCCGGTGGCGGCGCGCAGCGTCTCGTACTCCTCGACGACGGGAGTCTCCACCGGCTCGTAACCCCACGCGCCGAACGCATCGGTGATGGCGGCTGCCACGATCTCCCGCTCGCGTGCCTCGTCGAACAGCACGTCGCGAAAGCCTCGCGGTGTCACGGGCTGCACGGTGGGTCCACCTCCGGTCACTTTAGCACAGTAGAGTGATACAGTACCGCAGTATCACACGGGACCCTCCGTGCGTCAAGCGCGCCGTCAGGCCTCCCAGACCGCGGTCTCGCCGAGGAGCTCCTTGAGCTCTGCATGAAGCCCGGCCGACGCGCAGTCCACCGTGTGTTCCTCCCCCATCTTCACGCGCTTGGGCGCCGTTCCCCCGTTGACGAGCTCGACGACGACCGAATCGCGCCCGGGATATCGCGACAGGATCTCCTTGAATCGCGCCCCTCCCCCGTTGCCGAGCATCTCGAGTGGGGCCCGGACCATGAGCGTGGTGGGCGGCCGCTCGAACCTGCCCTCGCCGGTCAGAGGCTGCACCTCGTGGACGATGAGCTTGCTCGATCGGTCGGCGCGCTCGACTTTGGCGCGCACGCGCACGATCACGTCGACACCGATGATCTCGCGATACTTGTCGTAGATCTGCGGGAACATCGTCGCCTCGATGGTGCCCTCGAGGTCTTCGAGCACGAAGCTCGCCATAAGCTTGCCCGCCTTCGTCGCACGCCGCTCGAACGACGACACGATGCCTGCGAACCACCCCGACTGACCTTCGCGGAACTCGTCAGCTCCGCCGAGCGAGAGCGTTCGCGCCGCGGTGATCATACCCGCGATGTCGCGCAACGGGTGGTCCGAGACGTAGATGCCGAGCATCTCCTTCTCGAACGCGAGCTTCACGCCCTTCTCCCACTCGTCGCCGTTGGGCGGCGGCGCGTCGTCGTCCAGACCATGCTCGGCGGCGTCAAAGACGTCGAACAGACACGTCTGACCGGCGTCGGCATCACGCTGACGCTTGATCGCCGCATCCACGCAGGCGTCCATCATCGAGAAGAGGTGCTTGCGCGTGTAGCCTGTGGAGTCGAAGGCGCCGGCTTTGATGAGCGCCTCGAGCGTCTTCTTGTTGGCCTGCCGCATGTCCACACGCGCGCAGAAGTCCTGGAGCGACGTGAACGGTCCGCCCGCCTCGCGCGCGGCAACGATCGTGTCTACCACGCCCTCACCGACGCCTCTGATGCCGGCCAGACCGAAGGTGATCGCGTCGTCGGTGGCGGTGAAGTCGCGTCCCGACGAGTTCACATCCGGCGGCAGGACCTTCATGCCCGCCGCGTTACACGCCGCCACGTACTTCACGATCGTGTCCGTCTTGCCCGTGTAGCTGGTGAGCGTGGCCGCCATGAACTCGAGCGGATAGTGCGCCTTGAGGTACGCCGTCTGGTAGGCGAGCATGCCGTACGCCGCTGCGTGGCTCTTGTTGAAGGCGTACTCGGCGAACTTGGCGATGTCGCGCCAGACCTGCTCGGCAACCTGCTTGTCGTAGCCGCGCCCGACCGAGCCCTCGATGAACTCGGGGTAGAGCGCGTCCATGACCTCCTGGATCTTCTTTCCCATGGCCTTGCGCAGCTTCTCGGCCTTGGCAGCCGGGAAGCCCGCCATCTCCATGGAGATCCGCATGACCTGTTCCTGATAGACGATGGCGCCGTACGTCTCCTCGAGGATGTAGCGCAGCCGATCGTCGTAGTAGGTGATGGGCGCGCGCCCGTGCTTGCGGGCGACGAAGTCGTCGATCGAGTCCATCGGTCCCGGGCGGAAGAGCGCGACGACGGCCACGAGGTCCGCGTAGCACGTTGGCTTGAGATCCCGGAGCACGCGCTTCATGCCGGCGGACTCCACCTGGAACACGCCGTCGGTATCGGCGCGCTGCAGCAGCGACCAGGTTGCCGCGTCATCCATCGGCAGGACATCCACGTCGATGGCCACGCTGTGATGCGCGCCGACCGCCGCGACCGCTTTGGCGATGACGGTGAGCGTGCGCAGGCCGAGGAAGTCCATCTTGAGCAGCCCGAGGTCGGCCACGGTCGGGCCGTCGTACTGCGTGATGATCGCGCCGCCCTTGGTGTCGCGCTTCACCGGCAGGTGCTCGGATAGCGGCGTCGGACAGATCACCACTCCCGCGGCGTGCACGCCCTCGTTGCGCTTGATGCCGTTGAGCCCCATGGCGGCGTCGATGATGCGCCGGGTGTCGGGATTGGCTTCGTAATCGGCCACGAGGTCGGGGCTCGGCGCTACCTTGCGCTTGGGGTCGCCGTTACCCCGCAGGGCTTCCGCGACGGTGATGTCGAGTGGCATCGACGGGATCATCTTGCTGATGCGGTCCGGCACGCCGTACGGGTACCCGAGCACGCGTCCGGCGTCTTTGATGGCCTGCCGCGCCTTGAGGGTGCCGAAGGTGATGATCTGCGCGACCTTCTCGGCACCGTACATCCGGCGAACGTAGTCGATGACCTCTCCGCGACGCTCGTCGTCGAAGTCCATGTCGATATCGGGCATCTCGGTACGCTCGGTGGAGAGGAACCGCTCGAAAAGCAGCCCGTTGGCCAGCGGATCGAGGTTGGTGATGCCGAGCGAGTAGGAGACGATCGAGCCGGCCGCCGAGCCGCGGCCGGGGCCCACGCCGATGCCCTGCCCCTTCGCCCACCGCGTGAAGTCCGACACGATGAGGAAGTAGGCCGCGAAGCCCTGCTTGCTGATGACGTCGAGCTCGGTGCGCATCCGCTCGAGCGCCTCGTCCGGGACCGGGTCGCCGTACCGGCGCTTCATCCCCTCGCCGACCCGCTCGGCGAGCAGCGACTCGGCCGTGTGCCCCTCGGGAAGCGGGAACTTCGGCAAGATGATCCGGTCGTGATCGAAGACAAGATCGCACTTCTCGGCGACCTCGAGCGTCGTGGCGAGCGCCTCGGGGTACTCGGGCAGTGCCGCGGCCATCTCCTCGTACGACTTCATGAAGAACTCGTCGCAGGAGAAGCGCATGCGATCGGGATCGTCGACCTTGGAGCCGGTGCCGATGCACAGCAGGAGATCCTGCGTGACGGCATCGGCGCGCTCGAGATAGTGGATGTCGTTCGTGGCCACCGTGCCAAGGCCGAGTTCGGATGCGATCGACGCGAGCTCGCGGTTGATCTCGCGCTGCGTCACGCCGCCGGCGCCGGCGATCCCCTGGTCCTGAAGCTCGACGTAGAAGTCGCCCGGCGCGAAGATGCCCGCGAACCGCTCGGCCCACACACGTGCTGCCGCTGGGTCTCCGAGCTCGATCGACTTGCTGAGGATGCCGCTCATGCACGCCGATGTGGCGATGAGCCCCTCGGCGTAACGCTCGAGAAGCGCGACATCGACCTGCGGCTTGTAGTAGAACCCGGCGGTGGCGGCGTCGGAGACGAGGGTCATAAGGTTACGGTAGCCCGCGGCGTCCTTGGCGAGCAGCAGCAGGTGGTAGAGCGCCGGCTTGCCGCCGGTGAGCTGCCGCTCGGGTGTGAAGTAGACCTCGCAGCCGATGATCGGCTTGATGCCCTTCTTCCGCGCCGCGCGATGGAAGTCGATCGCACCGTACATGTAGCCGTGATCGGTGAGTGCGAGTGCGGGCATCTCGAGTTCGGCGGCACGCGCGACGAGTCCGTCGATCCGGGCAGCCCCGTCGAGGAGCGAGTACTCCGAGTGGGTGTGCAGGTGTACGAACCCGGACATCTGCTACAGGTCGCCACCTTGCGCGTCACCGAGCGGACCGAGCGCGTCTACGACCGCCCGGTAGCCACCCGCGCCGTAGTTGAGACTCCGGCTCACGCGGCTGATCGTGGTCGACGATGCGCCCGTGGCAGCCTGGATATCCGTGTAGTGCACGCCGGCAGCGAGCATGCGCGCGACCGCGAGGCGCTGCGCCATGTCCTTGATCTCGCGGATGGTGGCCACGTCCTGCAGGAACGCGTAGCGCTCGTCGTCGGTACCGAGAGAGCCGAGCGCGGCGAGCAGGGCGTCGAGCTCGGGGGTGCGCAGACGGTCTGGCGACATCGCTTCAGCATCCCCCTTCGGCGGGCCGGAATCGCAAGATGGTGTACCCATACTAGCACCGGCACGCGAGATGATGGGGTGCCCCGTGGCGGGCGGCGCGACGTTTCCGACAGGCGGTCGGCTGGCGCGGGCGCTCGGACGCGCCAGCTACACCACGCGATTGATCAGGCTGCCGATGCCCTCGATGCGGACTTCGACCACGTCACCGGCGACGACCGCGCCGATGCCCGCCGGCGTGCCCGTCAGCACGACGTCTCCGGGAAGCAGGGTCATCACGTGGCTCACGAAGCTCACGAGCTCGAAGGGGTTGAAGATCATGTCCGAGGTCCGCGCGTCCTGCCGGACCTCTCCGTTGACGAGACTCTGGATGCGCACGTCGAGCGGGTCGATGTCGGTCTCGACCCACGGGCCGAGCGGACAGAAGGTGTCGAAGCCCTTCGCCCTCGTCCACTGACCGTCCTTGCGCTGGAGCACACGACTCGTGACATCGTTGGCGCACAGGTAGCCGAGCACGTGCGCACTCACCTCGGCGGGGCTGGCGCGGTGCGTTCGCCTGCCTAAGACGACGGCAAGTTCGGCCTCGTAATCGACACTCTCGAGTCCGGGCGGTATGCGTATCTCCGCGCCGTGCCCGATGACCGAGGTCGGCGGTTTCAAGAAGATCACCGGCTCGTCGGGGATCGCGTGCCCCATCTCGCGGGCGTGCTCGCGGTAGTTGATCCCGGCGCAGACCACCTTGGTCGGCACCACCGGCGCGAGCAGCTGCGCCTGGGGCAGCGACACCACGCCCTCGGGCTCCCACGCCGCGAAGGGCTCGTCGGAGATGAGCGTGACCGAACTCTCGTCGGCCAGGCCGTACCTCACGTCCTCGTCCTGAAAGACGCGCACGACGCGCACGCGGGCTCGCCTCCTTCGGGGTCATAGCCGTTCGTTGGTTGAGTTCCACATGAAGGGAGCGGAGTCCTGCACCCCACGCCATCTCGGCTCAGACGGCTTCAGCCACCGCAACGAGAGGCTCGGACTCAGCCGGCGGCCTATCGCGGTCGATACGCGAGGCCGTGCGCACGCCGAGGACGGCCGCGATGGCCACGAGCACGCCGCCGGCGATGAGCGTCTCCTGTATGCCGATCAGGACGGCAAGGCCGGGCACGAACGCCAATGGGATGAGCTCACCGGCGCTGCGATGCCACTGGGCCGTGCCGACGATGCGTCCGACATACTCGTGCGGCGAGTCGAGGTGCAGCAGTGTGCGAAGCAACGGCTCGAACGCACCGATGAACGAGCCCCAGATCAGCGCGCCGACGGCGATCAGGCGAAGGTCGGTCGAGCCGACGTAGAGCATGGTCCCGAGCCCTGTGAGCACCGTGAGCGCCGTCAGGCCGCGCGCCGAGACGAACTTCTGCGGCAGCCGCGGCAGCATCGCCGCGCCGGAAATGAGCCCGACACCGAACGCGGTGTTCATCCAGCCGATCCACTCGACACCCACGCCCACGACGTCGCGATAGAACAGCGGCTCAAGAGCGGAGAACGCCCCAAACCCGAACCACACCGCGGAGCCGAGGAAGATGAAGTAGCGGATCGACCGTGTCGTGTACGCGAGCCGCAGGCCCTGGGTGAAATCGGTCCATGCATTGCCCGAGATATGCGGGCGCGGATTCTCGTCGATGCGCGTGAACCACGCAGCGGTGGCAGCGAGTGTCGCTGCCACGATCATGATCACGAAGACCGAGGGGATGCCGTATGCACCTGAAACGACGGCGCCGGCGGCCGGGCCGAGCACGAAGCCCAGCGACCCGCCACCTTCGATGTATGCGTTGGCGCGCTCGAGGGGTTTGCGACCCTCGACGATGTAGGGCGCGAACGACGCCCCGGCGGTCCATGTCGGCACGCCGAAGAGCGTGAAGACGGCAGCGAACGCCACGAATACGGGAAACGACGTGACGAACAGCATCGCCACCAGCGGTGGCACGCACAGGATCTCGGCCGCGATCATGACCTTGCGGGGGCCGAAGCGGTCGATGAGTACGCCGGCGACGAGCGAACCCACGATGGCGGCCAGGCCGTTTGCGGCCGACATGAGGGCCAGCTGCGTCGGCGACGCACCAAGCGTGTACGCAGCGGTGCCCCACACGCCGATGAACCACACGGCGCTGCCGCCGAGGCGTGATATGAATCGCGCGAGGACGACCAGCGCGAGGTTGCGGTTGCTGCGGAGCATACTCTGACCCCAGGACGAATCGGGTGGACAGGAGGCGCGCGAGGCCCTTCCGAATGCAGGAGTCTACTCCAACCGACGCGTGAAGTATACGTCTCGAACCAACCGGCGCGAAGCGGCTATTCGGCAGCCGTTCTCGGGTGCGCGAGGCCGTACTCCACGGCGTCCACGAGCGCCTCCCAGGAGGCCTCGATGATGTTCTCCGAGACGCCCACCGTTCCCCAGCTCTTCTCGCCGTCACCCGACTCGATGAGCACGCGCGTGACCGCCCCGGTGCCCTTCTTCTCGTCGAGCACGCGAACCTTGAAGTCGGTGAGCTCGATGTCGGCGAGCGCCGGGTAGAACCGTCCGATGGCAAGCCTGAGCGCACCGTCGAGCGCGTTCACGGGACCGTTACCCTCGGCTGTGGCGATGTAGCGGTGACCGCCCACATGGACCTTGATGGTGGCCTCGGTCATCACCCGGCCGTCTTCGCGCTTCTCCATCAGGCAACGGAAGCTCTCAAGCGTGAAGAATCGCTCGTACGTGCCTATCTCCTTCTTGAGCATGACCTCGAGTGAGGCGTCGGCGGTCTCGAAGCTGTATCCGCGATGCTCCAGCTCCTTGATGCCGTCGAGCACGCGAGCAACCGTCGCCTGATCGGCGGAAAGATCGATGCCGAGCTCGGCCGCCTTCATCGTAAGCGACGCGCGACCGGCGAGCTCACTTACCACCACGCGCGCGAGATTGCCGACCGCAGCCGGATCGACGTGCTCGTAGGCCTCGGGCAGGCGGGCGGCCGCGCTCGCGTGGACGCCGCCTTTGTGCGCGAAGGCACTGGCGCCCACGTACGGCTGATGCGTGTCCGGCGCGATGTTGGCGGTCTCGGCCACGAAGTGCGACACCTCGGTCAGAAGCTTCAGCTGCTCGGCCGAGATGCACTCGCGCCCCATCTTGATGACGAGCGCCGGCACGATCGAGAAGAGGTCGGCGTTGCCAGCCCGCTCACCGTAGCCGTTGGCGGTGCCCTGCACGTGCGTGCAACCCGCGTCGACAGCCACAAGGGAGTTGGCCACAGCGCACGCGTTGTCGTTGTGGGCATGGATGCCGAGCGTCACGCCCGGCAGCGCCTCGGTCATCTCGCGGACGACCTTCGCCACGACGTGCGGTAGCATGCCGCCGTTGGTGTCGCACAGCACGACGGCATCCGCGCCTGCCTCCGCGGCGGCACGACATACCTCGAGCGCATAGCCGGGGTTTGCCGCGTACCCGTCGAAGAAGTGCTCTGCGTCGAAGAACACCGTGCGACCGGCGGCCTTCAGATACGCCACTGTGTCGCGGACCATGCGCACGTTCTCCTCAAGCGTGGCATGAAGCGTCTCGGTGACGTGCAGGTCCCACGCCTTGCCGAAGACGCACAGCGCCTCGCAGCCGGTCTCGAGCAACGCACGCAGGCCCTCGTCGTCGGCGGCCGCCACGCCCTTGCGGCATGTGGCCCCGAACGCCGAGATCACCGCGGTCTCGAGCTCGAGGTCGCGCGCACGCTCGAAGAACTCGCTGTCCTTGGGGTTCGAGCCCGGGAATCCCCCCTCGATGTAGTGCACACCGAGGTCGTCGAGGCGCATGGCGATGCGCAGTTTGTCGTCGACCGACAGCGACAGCCCCTGGCGCTGGGTGCCGTCACGGAGCGTTGTGTCGTAGAGGGTGACCATCGGACACGGCCTTTCGCTGCTGTGACCTGCGATGGCCCATTGTAACCGACCGGACCAAGGCGGCGATGGACCGGGCGGCCGACGCCATCAGTGCTCCAGCGTGCACAGTTCCTCCGAGATGGCGCCCGGCGGAAACGCCAGCTCCATCTGCTCCGGGCAGTCAGGACGTGCGATCTTGAGTGAGCCGGCGCACAGCGTGTAGACCTGGTTCGCCGGCCCGGGACCGACGTTGCCCTCCGCGTCGGTTGCCGGTTCAGGCTGGACCGGACCCGCGGAGGCGACCTGCATGAAGCCCTTCCACACCTGCGCCGGGAAGCTCCCGCCCGTCACCCGGATCCCGTGCACGTTGTCCATCGCAACCTGGGCCTTGGGGTAGCCGACCCAGACCGCCGCGCTGAGATCGCCGGAGTACCCCACGAGCCACGCATCTCTCCACGACTGAGCGGTCCCCGTCTTGACCGCCGCCCACTGACCGAAGTCCGCACCGCTGCCGGTTCCCCGCGCGTACACGGAGTTCAGGACTCCGGCGAGGGTCGCGGCAACGGGCTCGGAGATCGCCCTCGAACCCGCGCGGTCGGGAGCATAGACGAGGTCACCCGCATCGTCGGTCACGCGATCGACGCCCGACGGGACGATCGCCACTCCCTTGTTCGCGATGGTGCCGAACGCCGAAGCCATCTCAAGCGGGCAGACACCCGTCTTCAGTCCTCCCAGTGCGATGGCGGGGTCCGGGTCGAGCGGCGACGTGATGCCCATGCGGTGTGCCACGTCCACGACCTTGTCCGGACCGACGGCCGTGATAAGGCGCGCATAGATGGTGTTGATCGACCAGATGGTGGCGGTCTCGAGCGTGTACGTCCCGGACGTGATGCTGTTCTCGTAGTTCTCCACGTGCCAGACCTCGTCCTTGACCGGTGTCGAGAACGGGGATGCGTCCCACACCGAGTCGAGCGTGTGACCCTGCTCGAGCGCCGCGGCCAAGACGAACGGCTTGAATGCCGAGCCGGTCTGCCGTTTGCCCTGCGTTGCGAGGTCGAACTGCTCGGCCTGGAAGTCTCGTCCTCCCACGAGAGCCACGACGGCCCCGTCGCTCCAGCGCACCGCCGCGATCGCCACCTCGGGGTCGTCGGCGTCCGGCAGGACCGCCCGGGCTGCAGTCTCGGCCGCCTTCTGCGCGGCCGGATCGAGCGTCGTGTAGATGCGGAGCCCACCGTGGTAGAGCCGCTCGGAACCGAGACGCTCGAGCAGATCACGCCGGACGTACTCCACGAAGTACGGTGCGAACGGCGCCGTGGCCGGCGTCTCCTCCTTGAGCCCGAGCGGCTCGGCCGAAGCCGCCGCCGCGACCTCCGGCGTGATGTACCCCTGCTCGCGCATCTCTCTAAGGACGATGTTGCGACGCTCGAGGGCGGGCGCGGGGTTCACGAACGGGTCGTACCTCGTCGGCGACTGGATGCATCCGGCCAGAAGCGCGCACTGTGACAGCGTCAGGTCCTGCGTCCTCGCACCGAAGAAGCGGCGCGCGGCGCTCTCGACCCCGTAGGCGCCACGCCCGAAGTAGACCGTGTTGAGGTAGACGCCAAGCACGTCCTCCTTCTCCGCCCGCGTCTCGAGCGACAGCGCGAGCAGTGCCTCCTCGATCTTACGCGTCAACGTGCGCTTGCCGTCGGTGAACAGCATCTTCACGGTCTGCTGGGTGATGGTCGAGCCACCCTGACGGACCTCACCGGCCTGCGTGTTGACCGAGAGCGCACGCCCGATCGCCTGTGGATCGACCCCCCCGTGCTCGTAGAAGCGTTTGTCCTCGATCGCGACGGCCGCCTGCTTGAGGTACAGGGGTATGACGTCGTTGGCGACGACGACCCGGTCCTGCTCGTCGTACCACTCGGCCAGCACACTGCCGTCGGCAGCGTAGACGATCGACGTCTCGGCGATCCCGAGTTCTCCCGAGTCCGCACTGAGGTCGGGAAGCCTGCCCGAGAGGACCACGAGCGCGGCGGATAACGCGAGCAGGATCACGAGGAAGACGGTCAGCACGATCAGGACCGAGGAAAGCACCCTGATGGCGCGCTGCCTGCTGCTCACCGTGGTTGCTCCAGACGTCGCAACGGCGTGATCACGAGTTTTTGTGCAAACACCGTGCCCGGGCGCGTGGCTAGACCCGCTCCAGCCACTCCTCGTACTCGGACACACGACCGTGTACGACATCGAAGTAGGTGCGCTGGAGCTCGAGTGTGATCGGACCGGCATCGCCAAGCACACGGCCGTCCACCGAGCGCACGGGTACGATCTCGGCCGCCGAGCCGGTCATGAACATCTCGTCGGCCGTGTAGAGGTCGGTGCGCACGAGCGACTCTTCGATCACGGGGATGTCCATGTTGTCGGCGATCACCATGATCGAATCACGGGTGATGCCTTCCAGCAGACCGTCGGACACAGGCGGCGTGGAGATCACGCCGTCGCGGACTATGAAGAGGTTCTCGCCGGTACCCTCGCAGACCCTGCCCTCTTCGTTCAGAAGGATCGCCTCGTTGTAGCCGTGACGGTTGGCCTCGATGCGCGCGAGCGAGGAGTTGAGGTAGTTGCCGGTGGCCTTGATCGCCGGCGGCAGCGAGTTGATGCCGCGCTGGCGCCACGACGACACGCCCACGTCCACGCCGTGGACGAGCGCCTCCTCACCCATGTACGTCTCCCAGGGCCAGACCGCGATCGTGACGTTCACCGGCGCGGGGATCGGATCGAGCCCCATGACGCCGTAGCCGCGAAACGCGAGCGGCCGGATGTAGCACGCCGGCAGCTTGTTGGCGCGGATGGTCTCTTTGACCGAGGCGACCATCTCCTCTACCGGGTAACCCAGGTCCATGAAGAGCATCTTGGCCGAGCGCTCGAAACGCTCCATGTGCTCGGTCAGCCGGAAGACCGCAGGACCGTCATCGGTGGCGTAGCAGCGTATGCCTTCGAAGACACCGGAACCGTAGTGGAGGGCGTGCGTGAGGACGTGGACCTTGGCATCGGCCCAGGGCACGAGTGCGCCGTCCATCCAGATGAATTCCACCTCGGGCAGTGCCATGACCGTCTCCCCTCGTGCGGTACGCGGTATCGGGATAGTGTAGCGCGACCGGTCAGGTGTTGGGCAGTCGGGAGCGGCCCGAGAATCGACAGGCACACAGGGCCGCTTCCGGCTACCGCCGGACACCCGTCAGCCGCTCGGCCACCAGATCGCCCATGGCGCTCGTGCCGACCATCTTCTGCGGCAGCGTCGAGGCGTCGGCGATGTCGCGCGTCCGCCACCCCTCGGCAAGCACACCCTCGATGGCGGCGGCCAGCGCATCGGCGGCGTCATGCATCGAGAAGCTGTAACGGAGCATCAGCTCGACCGAGAGCAGCATCGCGAGCGGGTTGGCGATCCCCTGACCCGCGATGTCCGGCGCCGAACCGTGGCTCGGCTCGTAGAGCGCGGTGCCGTCGCCGAGGCTGGCGCTCGCAAGCATGCCGAGCGAGCCGGTGAGCATGCTCGCCTCGTCGGACAGGATGTCGCCGAACATGTTCTCGGTCACCATGACGTCGAACTGCGCGGGCGTGCGGATCAGTTGCATAGCCGAGTTGTCGACGAGCTGGTCGACGAGCTCCACGTCCGAGAACTCGGCGGCATGGAGCCGGTGGACGACCTCGCGCCAGAGCCTCGAGGATTCGAGCACGTTGGCCTTGTCCACCGAGTGCACGCGCCCGCGCCGGGTGCGGGCGGCCTCGAACGCCGTCCGCGCGATGCGCTCGATCTCGAACTCGCGGTACTCCATCGTGTCGTAGGCGCGCATGCCGGGCCCGCCGCCGGTGGCGGCACCGGGAACGCCGGTCTCGCGCGCCCGCGCACCGAAGTAGAGGCCGCCGGTGAGCTCACGGACGATGAGCATGTCCACACCCTCGAGGAACTCGGGCTTGAGGCTGGAGGCGTCGCGCAGTGCGTCGAAGATCTTGACCGGCCTCAAGTTGGCATACAGGCCGAGCGCCTTGCGGATGCCGAGCAGCCCCTGCTCGGGGCGCGGCTTGTCCGGGTCGGTGGTGTCCCACTTCGGCCCGCCGATGGCGGCGAGCAGGACGGCGTCGGCGGCGTGCGCGGCCTCGAGCGTGGTCTCCGGAAGCGCCGTGCCGGTCTCGTCGATGGCGATGCCGCCAAGAAGCGCCTCGGCGAACTCGAAGCTCACACCATGCGCCTCGCCGATGACGCCGAGGACCTTGATCGCCTCGGCGGTGATCTCGGGACCGATGCCGTCGCCGGGCAGAAGACAGATGCGGTAGGTGGTCACGAACGCCTCCCTCTCACGTGCGATGTGGGAGCAGTCTACACCACCACGCGGCGGATGGCCGGGCGCGATTCACGTGACCTGTCGGCTGCGCTTGAGTCGTGCGAGCACGGCGGGTCGGGTGCCGAGCGCCATCCAGCCGATAGCGACCCCCCACCACAGCGTGGCGGCACGGACCACGATCGTGACAGCCGCGGCCGCCGGTGCCGCCATGCCGACGGCGACGAGGATGCCGGCAAGCGACGCCTCGGTCAGCCCGATGCCGCCCGGCAGGAAGGTGAACGCCCCGATGATCGTGGATGCGGCGTAGATGGACACGAGCGCGGCCGGACCTACGTCGGTGAAGCCGAGCGAACGGACGCACAGCACGAAGCCGACGCCCTCGACTCCCCAGGCGAGCACGGAGACCGGCGTGGCTGCCGCGAGCGTCCGCCAGGAGAGCGAGCCCTCCATCACCGTGAAGGCCGAGCGCACCGGAGCGGTGAAGCGAGCGGTGAGCGAGAAGCGGTCGAGCAGCCGGAGCACGAGCGCGTGGAACCGGGGCCATGCAACGAGCGCGGTCGCTCCGATCACGACAGCAAGCCCGATGACGAGCCACAACCCGCCTGCTCCGAGCACCGTGAGGCCCACGAGCGAGAGGACACATACGCCGATGAGATCAGCGACCCGCTCGGTGAACAGCAGCGCGACGCCTGTCGACATCGGCATGCCCGTGACCTCGCGCGACAGCCAGGGTTTGACGACCTCACCCACCCGGCCGGGCGTCACGCTCATGGCCTGACCGGTGAAGTGGAGGTACAGCGCGTCGGCGGTGGAGACCGGCGTGCCCGAGCGCCGCATGAGCCAGCCCCACCGAAGCGCTCGCAGCGTGAAGCCGAACGCCGCGAGCGCCATCATAAGCACGAACAGCCCCGGCGGGAAGAGGCGGATGGCCGCCAGCGTAGCGGGGCCGTCGGCGAGCACCGCGAGCACGACGTAAAGCAGCACGCTCGCTACTGCAGCGATGACGAGGCCCCTGATGATGCGGTTGAGGTCCACGGCCCTCGCCCCGGTCCGGACGGGTCGCAGCGCGTGCCGCGACGGCGTTCCTACCCGGCGTTCGCGCCGAGTCTGGCTCGTGCGGCCTCCACGAGACCGCCACCCTCGATGATATCGCGGATGAACGGCGGGAACGGCTGCGCCTGCCAGCTGGCGCCGGTCGTGACGTTCGTGATCGTCCCGGTATCGGCGTCGACGGTGACCTCGTCACCGTCACCGATGCCGTCGACCGCCTCGGGTGCTTCCATGATCGGCAGACCGGTGTTGATCGCGTTGCGGTAGAAGATCCGTGCGAAGCTCTTGGCGATGACCACCGAGACGCCCGCATGCTTGATGGCGATCGGCGCGTGCTCGCGGCTCGAGCCACAGCCGAAGTTCTCCTCGGCCACGAGGATGTCGCCGGTGCTCACCTTGCCCACGAAGCCCGCATCGAGGTCCTCCATGCAGTGCAGTGCGAGTTCGTCGGGGTCCGACGTGTTGAGATAGCGCGCCGGGATGATGACGTCGGTGTCGACGTCGCGCCCGTAGCGATGAGCGGTGCCGGAGAACTTCACGGTGGGCCTCCTCTGACGCGGTGATGCCTGGCCAGGAATGCTAGCACATCGGGAGCGTACCGTTAGACTGATGGCGTAGCGCCGACACTCCGGGAGCCCTCATAGATACGAACCGGACACCACTCGTCTCCATCCTCACGCCGTCGTTTGACCAGGCCGCGTGGCTACCTCACAACCTGCGATCCGTGGCGTGCCAGACGTACCCGTCGATCGAGCACATCGTGATGGACGGTGGCTCGACCGACGGCAGCCTGGCTGTCCTCGACGCCGAGGCGGCGTCGCGCGCGGCAGGCGGGCCGGGCGCACACGTCGGGCTACGGTACACGAGCGAGCCCGACCGGGGACAGTCACACGCCATCAACAAGGCGTTCGCCGCCTCGCACGGCGAGATCATCGGCTGGATCAACAGCGACGACGCGTACTTCGACTGCCGGGTGATCGAGGACGTAGTCGGCACGTTCCAACAGTATCCGGAGGCCGACGTCGTCTACGGGCACCTCGCGCAGGTCGCCGAGGACGGGACCATCATCTGGCTCAACTGGGTCCCACGGTTCTCAAGGCGGTTGTTGAACATCGTCAACTTCATCGGTCAGCCGGTCGCGTTCATCCGGCGCTCGGCGCTCAGCGAGCCGATGCTCGACGAATCGTACGACTTCACGATGGACTACGAGTTGTGGCTGCGCCTCGCTCGCGAAGGTCGTCGTTTCCGCCGGATCGGTCGCATCACCGCGGTCGACCGCCACCAGCGCCAGCGCAAAGGCGTGACGATGACCGACGTGCTCCACGCCGACCTCGGCCGCCTCGCTGAGACGCACGGGCGCGGGTACCCGCGCGCAAAGCGCATCCTGTCGTGGGGCTTCTACACATGGCGGCGCGCCGCCGGGGCGCTGCTGATCCCGAAGGTTCCGCGTGAACTGGCATTCACCGACGTGCGCACGTCGAAACGGGCGCTCCTGCGCCGGCAGCTGTTCTCGTGGAACAAGCGCTGGCCCGACGACTACGGGGCCGGCTCCCCGGACTGAGTCCTCGCCGCGACCGCGCGCTCGACGACCCGCAGCCGTTCGGACGCGCGCGCATCCCAGGAGTACCGCTCCTCGACCGCCCGTCGCCCCCGCGCGCCCATGGCCCGGGCGTTGGCGGGGTCGGCTGCCAGCGCCGCCGCCGCACGCGCGACCGCATCCGGATTCTCGGGAGGCACCACGATGCCGGCCTCGTTCTCGCGCACGTACTCGGCCTGACCGGGCGTGTCCGAGCAGATCACGGGCACCCCGCACGCCATGGCCTCGTAGAGTTTGAGCGGCGAATATCCGGCCCGGTCGGGCGCGTAGGTGAGCACCGCCGCCGCGAGCGCTCCCACGACGACCCGTGGCACCTCGGCGTACGGCAGCGCACCCAGATAGCGGATGCGCGGGTCGTTTGCCGCAGCGCCTTCGACCACGAGCCGGAGCGCACCGTCACCAACGAACACGAGATGCACGCCCTCCGGCCATGCCTCCCGCCTGAACGCGGCGAGCAACACCTCGATGCGCTGCCAGGGCGCAAACTGGCCGAAGAAGACCACGTAGCGCTCGGGCATGTTGGCCCTGAGAGCCACGTCGGGACGGAACAGGCGGGCGTTGGCACCGTTGGGGCTCACCACGACATCGGTGCGTCCGGTCTCGGCCGCTATCCACTCGCCAAGCGTGTCCGAGACGGCGATCACGGCATCGGCCGCGCGGTACTGGGCGCGCTGAACCGCTATGACGAGCGGCGCGATCACGCGCATGGAAGGCCAGGCGACGAACGCGTCTTCCCACGAACCGTTGGACTCCTGGACCACGGGCACGCCCGCGCGCCGCGCCGCCCGCGCGACGCTCCACGCCAGCGGATGCACGCGGATGTACACGGCGTCGTAGAGCGAGAGTACCCGGGTCAAGCGCTGCCCCACGCCGAGGATGCGGCGCAGCCGGACGAGCACACCCGGCGCCTTAGCAGTGCCGTACTCCGGACAGAAGAGATCGACCTGCCAGCCGGCCCGTTCCATGCCGCCGACGACCTCGGTAACGGCGGCCCATGAGTCCTGGCCCTCCACGACGGCCTGCGCGCTGAAGTACGCAAGGCGACGGGCGGGGCCCTTGGCGGTACTGTCGATAGCAGGTTGGTTCATGTGTGGGCTCCAGATGCGCGGCCGCAAGCGTCTCACCAGCATGATAGACCACGCCACCCGGTGGGGCTCCACCGGCTCCGACACGGTATCATCGGTGCGTGCAGACACGAGACTGACCTCGAAGGGCGGGTGATCTGGAACGTGGCTCCCTCGGCGCTGTTCGTGACCACCGTGCCCGTGACGCTCGAGGTGTTCCTCGCCCCGTTCGCGCACCACTTCCGCGAGCAGGGGTGGCGCATCGATGCGCTCGCCAACGGCGCCACCACGACCCCCGCGCTCGCGGAGATCTTCGACAAGCGCCACGACGCGCCGTGGACTCGCAACCCGCTCTCGCCGCGCAACCTCATCGGCACGGCCCGGCGCGTGCGCGAACTCATCGCTCGCGAGGGCTACGACCTCGTCCACGTGCACACGCCGATCGCGGCGTTCGTCACACGCTTCGCGCTGCGGCGTCTGCCGCCCGGGGTACGGCCGGTCATCGTCTACACCGCACACGGCTTCCACTTCTACAAGGGTGGCAACCTGCTCACCAACGCGCTCTACCGCGCGCTCGAGCGACGGGCCGCCAGATGGACCGACTACCTCGTGACCATCAACGCCGAGGACTTCGAGGCGGCGCGCTTGTTTGGCACCATCCGCCGCGAACGCGTACGGCTCATCCCCGGCATCGGCGTCGAGACGATGCGCTTCTCCGAGGACGCGGTGACCGATGATGAGGCCGATGCCGTGTGCCACGAGCTCATGCTTCCCGCCGCTGCGTTCGTGCTCCTCATGATCGCCGAGTTCATGCCGGTCAAGCGTCATGCGTTCGTCGTCGACGCGTTCGCCCGTGTGCGCAAGGAGCACGTCGTGCTCGTCTTCGCCGGTGACGGCCCGCTCGAGGACGCCGTGCGCGCCCAGGTGGAGCGTCTCGGGCTTGCCAAGCGCGTCCGCTTCGCCGGTTATCGCCGCGACATCCCGGCGCTGCTCGCCGCCTCCGATGCACTTCTCCTCGCCTCGGAGCGCGAGGGCCTTGCGCGCTCGGTGCTCGAAGCGATGGCTGCCGGCCGGCCCGTGATCGGCACGCGCACGCGCGGCATCACCGACGCGTTGCCCGAGGGGACCGGCTGGCTCGTGCCCAAGAACGATCCCGCCGCGCTCGCCAAGGCCATCGACGATGCCGCGGGCTTCCCCGCCGAGGTTGCCCGCCGGGGCGTCGCCGCTCGCTCGCTTGCCCGGCGCACCTACGACCTGTCGCTCATCATCGACGCCTACGAGGAGCTCTACCGTGAAGCGCTCGCATCGCGTGTATGACGCCGTCAAGCGACTCGGCGACATCGTCCTCTCGGCGGTGCTCCTCGTGGTGCTCTCCCCCCTGCTGGCGGTCACGGCACTGCTCGTGCGCACGACCCTGGGCCCCCCGGCGCTCTTCAGGCAGCTGCGCCCCGGCCGAGAAGGGAGAGTGTTCACTCTCTACAAATTCCGCTCGATGACGACCGCGTGCGGACTACCGGACGCCGACGCTGTAGCGACCGACGCCGAGCGGCTCACCCGGTTCGGGCGATTCCTTCGCGCGTCATCACTCGACGAGCTTCCCGAGCTCTACAACGTTCTGATCGGCGACATGAGCCTCGTCGGACCGCGCCCGCTGCTCGTCGCGTACCTCGACCGCTACACCGCCGAGCAGTCCCGCCGTCACGAGGTACGTCCCGGCATCACCGGCTGGGCTCAGGTCAACGGCCGCAACGCCGTGCCATGGCCCGAGCGGTTCGCGATGGACGTGTGGTACGTGGACAACCGGTCGCTCGCGCTCGACCTGCGCATCCTCGGCATGACGGTCGCTACGGCCCTGTCGCGCAGGGGCGTCTCGGCCGAAGGACATGCGACAATGGAACCGTTCGAGCCCGACCGCACCACCGAGGAGGGTCCGTGAGACTCATCGTCATCGGCGCCGGTGGCCACGCGAAGGTGGTCGTGGACGCGGCGCTCGCACGCGGGATCTCCGTCGTGGGAGCGGTGGCCGAGTCCGGCGCCGTGACCGACGTCGGCGGCGTACCGGTCATCACCGATGCCGCACAGGTGGCAGCCGACGCGTTCATCGTCGCGGTCGGCGACAACCGTGCGCGAGCGGCGCTGTTCGTCGAGTACGCGGCGCGTGGGTTCGTGCCCGCGGCGGTGGTACACCCCTCGGCGATCGTCGCGACCTCGGCCGAGATCGCGCCGGGCGCCTTCATCGCCGCTGGCGCCGTCGTCAATCCCGATGCCCGCATCGGCGCAAACGTCATCCTCAACACCGGTTGCACGGTCGATCACGACTGCGTCATCGGCGAGAACGCGCACGTGGGCCCCGGCGCGAACCTGTGCGGCGGGGTGAGCGTCGGCGAGGGCGCGCTCATCGGCGTCGGCGCCTGTGCGATGCCGCGCGTCGCGATAGGCGCGTGGAGCGTCGTGGGTGCCGGCAGTGCCGTCACGTCCGACCTTCCGGACGGCATGGTGTGCGTCGGCGTTCCGTCCCGCCCGCTGCATCCGGTCAAGGACGCCACGTGACCCGCATCCTCGCCATCGACGGTGGCACGCCGCTGCGCAGCAAGCCATTCGCGCCCTGGCCGGTCTTCGGCGACAGGACCGTCGAAGCGGTCGCCGACGTCCTGCGCTCCGGACGGCTCACCTACTGGGCGGGGCCGCACGGACGCGAGCTGGAGCGGGTGTATGCCGAGGCGCTGGGCCGCACGCACGCGGTCGCGGTGGCCAACGGGACCCTGGCCCTCGAACTCGCGCTCAGGGCCTTTGAGGTCGGCCCGGGCGA
The DNA here is from genome assembly GCA_002347725.1 of Actinobacteria bacterium UBA2272. Classification (GTDB taxonomy): domain Bacteria; phylum Actinomycetota; class Coriobacteriia; order Anaerosomatales; family Anaerosomataceae; genus UBA2272. The sequence continues at coordinate 189,351 of DDXA01000001.1, read as the reverse complement.
CGAGGTCATCGTGCCGGCGCGAACGTTCATCGCCACCGCAAGCGCGGTGGTAGCCGCAGGCGCCACGCCGATCGTGGCCGATATCGACCCGTGCAGCGGCTGCCTGACCACCGACACGGTCGTCGCCGTCCTCTCGGCGGCCACGCGAGCCGTCATCCCGGTGCACCTCGGCGGATGGCCGGCCGACCTGGACCCGCTACTCGACCTCGCGCGGTCCCGGGACCTCGTCGTCATCGAGGACTGTGCGCAGGCGCACGGCGCGACGTACCGGGGCAGTCAGGTCGGCTCTCCCGGAAGCCACGCTGCGACGTTCTCGTTCTGCCAGGACAAGATCGTCTCCGCCGGTGAAGGCGGCCTACTCGTCCTCGACGACGACGCCGCGTACGAGCGCGCGTGGAGCTACAAGGACCACGGCAAAGCGCTCGCTACGCTCGACCAGGCGCCGTCGCCGCCCGGCGCGGGCTCGGCGTTCGCGTGGCACGTCGAGCGCTTCGGCAGCAACTGGCGCATGCCGGAGGTCGCCGCGGTGCTCGTCGCCCGCGGGCTCGAACAGCTGCCCGGGTGGCTCGAGTCCCGCCGTCACAACGCGTCCCGGCTCTCACTGGGCCTCGGCGGGACGAACGGCCTCATCGTGCCGAGACCGCCCGACACGCTCGGCCACGCCTACTACCGCCTCTACGCGTTCCTGGAGCCCGACGCGCTCGCTCCCGGTTGGGACCGCGACCGTGTCGCCGCAGCGATCGCCGCCGAGGGCGTGCCGTGCTCGTACGGCTCGTGTGCCGAGATCTACCGCGAGGAAGCGTTCGTCTCGGCAGGGCTCGGTCCCGCCGGTCGCCTCCCGGGCGCCGCGCGCGCCCACGAGACCTCCCTCGCATTCCTCGTGCACCCGACACTCGGCGAGCGCGACATGGACGACACGGCCGAGGCGGTCCGCCGCGTGCTGGAGGTGGCTGCCCGGTGAGCGGGCGGAGTCTCTTCGCGCGCGCCCGGGCCACCGGACGCCTCTGGAACTCCGCGCTCGTCGTGGTCGACATCGCGGTCGTGGCGCTCGCCACGTACGCTGCGTACCTCGCCCGCTTCGACGGATCGCCGCCCGAACCGTTCGCGCGCTGGATGGGCCCGCTCGCGGTGGGAGCGGCGGTGCTCTATGTCGGCGCGTTCGCTCTGGCAGGACTCTACCGGCTCGTGCTGCGCTACGTCGGCGTGGACACGCTGTTGCGGCTCCTCGGCGCGGTCGCTGCAACGGCGGCCCTCCTGCTCGTCGCCGATCTCGCGATGCCGCTCGTCGACGACGTACGGCCGGTGCCGCTCGGCGTCCTGTTCTTCCAGGCGCTGCTCGTCTTCCTCGGCTCGTCGGGCGCCCGGCTCGCCGCCCGCGTGTTCCTCTACCTCCGTGCGATGGGTGCTTCCGATGGCCGGCGCGTCCTTATCGTGGGCGCGGGGAGCGCAGGCTCGCTGCTGCTGCGCGAGATCCAGGCGCGACCGGACCTCGGCCTCACCGCCATCGGCTTCCTCGATGACGACCCGGCGCTCACCGGCAAGACCTTGAGCGGCGTGACGGTCCTCGGCACGACCGAGGACCTCGCCGCGATCGCCGCGCGGCTCGGCGTGGAGGAGATCGTCGTGGCGCTGCCCTCGGCGCCGCGCGATCGCATCCGCGCGCTGCTGAACGCGGCGGCCGACCTCGGCATCGAGACCCGCGTGATGCCGCCGCTCGTGATCGCGAAGGGCTCGGTAAGCCTGCGCGATCTGCGGCCGGTCGAGGTCGAGGACCTGCTCGGCCGGGAGCCGACACCCATCGATGTCGAGCAGGTGCGCGAGACGGTCGCCGGCAAGGTCGTGGCGGTCACGGGCGCTGCCGGATCGATCGGCGCCGAGTTGTGCCGCCAGATCGCCTCGCTCGGGCCGAAGCGGCTACTGCTGCTCGAGGTCGACGAGACGCGCCTGTACGAACTGTGGCTCGAGCTCGAGACATGCGCGCCTGCGCTGGCCGAGATGCACATCTGCGATATCCGCGATGCGGCCAAGCTCGACGCGCTGTTTGCCGAGCACCAGCCGGAGCTCGTGTTGCACGCCGCGGCGTACAAGCACGTGCCGCTCATGGAGCTCGAGCCTGCCGAGGCCGTGAAGACGAACGTCGGCGGCACCGTGAACGTCATCGAGGCATGCAAACGCCACGGGGTCGAGCGTTTCGTGCTCATCTCGACCGACAAGGCGGTCGCCCCCGCCAACACGATGGGACTCACCAAGCAGCTCGCCGAGCGCGTCATGCTTGAGGCTGCCCGCTGCTGCGACCTCAACGCGGTGGCCGTGCGCTTCGGCAACGTGCTCGCGAGCCGGGGCTCGGTGGTGCCCATCTTCGAGGAGCAGTTGCGACACGGCGGTCCGCTCACGGTCACGCATCCGGACGTCACGCGCTACTTCATGACGATTCCCGAGGCGGCGCGCCTTGTGCTCCAGGCGCAGGCCATCGGCTCGGCTGGCGACATCTTCGTCCTCGAGATGGGCGAGCCGGTCAAGATCGCCGACCTCGCACGCAAGATGATCGCGCTTTCCGGCGTGCCGGCCGACATCGAGTTCGTGGGCCTGCGGCCCGGTGAGAAACTGCACGAAGTGCTCGTGAGTGATGCCGAGCGCCTCGTACCGACCGGCCGCGAGAAGATCCTGCGGGTGGAGACGACCGGCATGCCCGACGCGGGCTTCGCGGAGCAGATCGAGCGGCTGCTCGGGGCTGCCGATGCCGCCGATGACAGCGCGATCCGCGCGCTTCTGGCCCTCGAGGCCGACGGCGGCGCACCGTCGCAGGAGGTGTGACCCATGACCGTCCTCGGATCTGCGAACCTCACCCTGGCAGTCGTCATCCCCGCTCACAACGAGGAGACGCACATCGGCGCGGTCCTGGCGGCGATACCCGCATGGGTGGACCGCGTGATCGTGGTCGACGACGCCAGCACGGACGGGACCGTGCACGTCGCCGAGGCGTGCGGTGACCCGCGTGTGACGGTCCTGCGGCACGATCACAACCGTGGCGTGGGCGCCGCCATGCGCACCGGCTATCGGCACGCCATCAATGGCGGATTCGACCTGGCGGCCAAGATGGATGCCGACGGTCAGATGCTCGCCGAAGAGCTCGAGCGCCTCGTCGAGCCGTTCGCGATGGGCCTGGCCGACTACGCCAAGGGCAACCGCTTCTACTTCCGCGGCGCTGCAGACTCGATGCCCGCACACCGCGGCTTTGGCAACACGGCCCTCTCGTTCCTTACCAAGTTCGCGAGCGGCTACTGGCACGTCTACGACTCGCAGTGCGGCTTCACGGTCACGCGCGTGCCGTTCCTGAAGCTCATCGACCTCGACGACCTGTCCGAGGACTACTTCTTCGAGAATGACATGCTCATCAAGCTGAACACGCTGAACGCGCGCGTAGTGGACGTTCCCATCTCGACCGTCTACGGGCAGGAACGCTCGGGCGTGAAGCCGGGCCGGGTGGTCTTGAGCTTCCCGCCACGCTTGTTCGCACGTGGGACACGCCGCTTCTGGCGCAAGCACCTCGTCACCGACTTCAGCCCCATCGGCTTCCTTACGATCGCCGGCATGGCCTTTGGCGCCTTCGGCACCGTGTTCGGCGGTTACCACTGGGCGCTCTCTGTCGCCACAGGACACGTGGCCAGCACCGGGACCGTCATGATCGCGGTCCTCCCGCTCATCCTGGGTATCCAGCTGCTCGTGCAGGCGTTCTCGCTGAGCGTGCAGGCCTCGCCTGGCGCACGCGAGGCCGCCGCGTATGTGGCGCACTTCATCGCACGCGGAGCCGAGAAGTGCCGCTAGGGCGGGCGGGCGACTGACTTCCCCGCATCACCCGTCGAGCGTCGCCAACTCCCTCTCGATCACGCCGCGCATCATGCTGCCGGGAAAGCGCGCCGAGAACTCGGCATACACGTCGCGTGCGTGCGCGGCTGCCAGCGGATCCTGCCGCGCCTGACCGATGAGCACCGACAGGTACGAGATCCACGGCGCTTCCCAGGCGTGCAGGATGGTGACGGTCGACTCGAGGGCGACTGCACGCTCCAGGTACACGACCGCATCCTCAAGTCGGCCCTGAGCGGCGAACGCATCGCCTTTGAGCATGATCCCGGGGACGAACATCGGGCGAAGTTCTAGTGAGCGCTCGGCGAACTGCAGGGCCCTGGCGGCATCCTGCTCTTGCGTCAGATGGTAGTCGCCAGCGCCGTAGAGCGTGATCGCGTTCATCCCATCGCGTTCGAGCAGCATGTCGTGCGTCCGGGCGGCACTCACGCCAACCATGGACTGCTCGACAGTGCCGAGGGCCTGCGTGACCGTCACCAGGTCACTCGCGGGATAGATCCGCCATGGGGCCAGCTCGAGCGCTTTCAGGTCGCGCGTGGCCCGCTCGGTCAGTGATGGAGTCGCCTGGTTGCCCGCGATCGCGCTCGCACCCGTGAAGGCGGCCCACGCTCCCAGCCCAAGAGCCACGACTGTCAGGACCGCCGAGACCGACACCCTGACTGCGGGGGGCTTCGCGGTCCCGGGCCGGGCATCGAACGCCAGCAACACGCCGATGACCGCAGCCACGAGCGTCATGATGGGTACGACTGTCACGCCGGTTGTGAACGCGATACCCAGCGCCACGGCGGCCACGATCCAACCGACCTCGAGCCAGCCACCACCGGTCGCACCCTTGCGCGCTACGCGCGCGGCAGCCGTGAGAGCGCGCACAGCGAGCCACGCGACGCCCACCCCGGCCAGAACGGCAAACGGGACTCCAAACTGGACCGCCAGGTCGAGCGGCACGTTGTGCGCGCTGTCGACCACAGCCCCTGAGCCGATCATCTGGAGCGACCCCTCGCCGGCAAACCGCTGCCATGCGTAGACCATGTTCCCCGGCCCGGCGCCCAGAAGCGGCCTGGCACGCACGGCCTGCAGCAGCTCGGACCACAGCGTCAGCCGCCCACTCAGGAGGATGTCGAGGCCCGAGGCCCCCGTCAGCGTCTCGGTGATGCGGCTCGATAAGGTGCCGGTGCCGAGACGAGCTGCCGCAACGGCACCCACAACACCTGCGCCGGCCCAGGCCACCAACGAAGGGATGCCCCTCCGCCCGCTGCTATCGGACTCGGCCTCGACCGCCTTCCGGGTTGCCCGGGAGTCTCGCCGGGTCCACATCCCCCAGACAGCGAGTGCGACCAACCCAACGGCAGCGGCGGCCCACGCGCCGCGCGTGAGCGTGTAGACGAGCGACATCAGGGTGATCGCGGCGCCGATCGCCGCCACGATCCGCAGCCATCCCCGCTGCGAGATCGCGAACGCAACACCCAGCACAGCAGGCGCGACCAGGAACGTGCCGAGGAAGTCAGGGTTCATCATGGTGGACACGCCACGGGCGTATGCCCACTCCTCGGCCGGGATCCCGAAGAGACGGACTCCGCCGACCTCAAGGAGCGCGATCGCAGCGACCACCGCGCCTGTGCCCACGACGCAAAGCGTGAGCTGAACGAGGCGCCTCCGGGATGTGATGAGTTGCGAGCCGAGGAACACCAGGAGCGCATACAGCACCCAGACCAAGAAGCCCTGCTCGTCGATCCAGAAGCCGAAGAGCGCTACCCGGCGATCGATGGCAAGAAGCGTCGAGAGTCCGGCGATCGAGACGAGGCCGAGCAAGCCCCACAGAAACGGGGTGTGGCGAAGACGGACCTGCGAGCGAAGGAGAGCGATGCCCCAGAACAGAACCGCCACCGCGGTCGGCACACCGAGCATGCCGACCCTCAGCGCGTAGCGGCCTCCAGCCGCGAAGATGCCGCCGGCGCCAGCGAACGGGATCGAGTCCACCACAAGCGCGGGCGCCACGATCGCCAGGCAGTAAGCCACCCAGGCTACGATCGGGAAGACTGGCCGCGCGCTCAGCCCGCCTTGCCCCTCATGCGTCACCGCGAACGGCACGTCACTTCCCATCAGACCTCCACCCACCACGCGAAGTTCAGATGTCCATCAGGTACTGGTCGACCGGCGCGAAGTCGTCGGTGAGCATCCGTACGTCTGACGGCAGGTCGGCCCGGTCGATGCGTCGCGCCGTCAGCTCGGGCGAGATGCCGTCGAGCAACTTCCGGAGGCTTGCCTCGGCGGCAGGGGTCTTCGAGGCGATGATCGAGATGTTCTGCGCAGTCTCGGTGTAGTCGACGTCATACACGGCGAAGATGTCCGCCTGAGGAAAGACGCTCTCGATCGTCAGGAGCTGGGCTGCGACGAACCGCGAACCCGCTCCCGTGGGTGATGCGATCATGTTCATGACCAGCACGCCCTCGTCATCGAGGACGTCGTAGCACATCTGCATACTCTGGCGCGTCGTGAGCGGATACGGGATCGAGTTCGCCGACTTGAACGCATCGATGAGCACGACGTCGTAGGCGCCCAACCTCGCGCCCTCTCGGCGCGTGTCCGTCACCCTGTTGAGAAAGGTGCGTCCGTCCTCGAGGAAGATGTCCATCCGCGCGTCCTCGGTGAGAGAGAACTGCTCACGCGCGACATCGACCAGCTTCGGGTCGATCTCGACCACATCGGTCGCCGATTCGGGGTATCCCTGCAGCTGATGGCGCGGGTACGAGAACGTACCTCCCCCGATGAGCAGCGTCCGGCCGACGGGCTCGTCCGCGGATGCCGCGGCCAGGGCAAGATCGTAGTAGCGGTAGTAGTCGAACACGTACGGTTCCCCGGTATCGGCATAGACTGCGGACTCCATCGACTCGTAGTCGCGCGCGAGTATGAGCAGGCGACGCCCGGTCTCCGGATCCTGCCCCTGGTCGACGAAGTAGCGATCGTACCCCGTGTCGAACGACGCGATCGGTGAGGCGGTCGCCGTCATCGCAAGGACGACGAGCGCGGCCACGGAGATGACGGCCGCGATGTGGCGCGGCTGACGCCTGCCCATGAAGAAGACCGCCAGTATCAGGGGGAGCAGGGCGAGCCACGCGATGAGGCTGTGGCTCCCGACCCACGCGATCACGTAGAAGCCGCCCACGAACGTCCCGATGATCGAGCCCAGCGTGCCCAGGGCGAACAGGGATCCCACTGTCGCACCTGAGTGAGCCAGCGACGTCAGCGCGTAGCGGGTCGAGTACGGGGTGACCATGCCGAGCAACGTGCACGGCACCCCGAACAGCACGATGGTGGAGCTCACCGCGGCCACCCGCACCGAGCCCACGGACGCCAGCGCGGGGAGGACCACCGGCTCGATGAACGAGATGACGCCGATGCTCGCGGCACTGCCGACAAGCACCCAGAACAACACCGTTCGCGAGAGGATCTTGTCGGCGGTACGGCCACCGAGGTAGTTCCCGAGGCTCATGAAGCCGAGCATGATGCCGATAAGCGCCGTCCAGACGAACAGACCGTTGCCAAAGAACGGCGCGAGCAGTCTCGAACCGGCGAGCTCGAGCACCATGCCCACCCCACCACACAGGAGAACGGTGAAACGCAGCAGATGGATGGCTGAAGGTCTGTCTTCGGCTTGGCTCATCTAGGTCCAGTACCTCCGGTCGCAGATTCCAGCGGGAGCTGGGGGGCCGACCGCCGGACGGCGGCCTACTTCCGCCAGTCTTCGCGGTCAGTGTGGCACAGGTCTATGCAGAAGTTGCGTCCCGGGAGCGTCCCGGCCGTGCCGTAATGGCACGCGACGCAGCCGTTGTTGTTGGGATCGGCCCCCTGGTGCTCGACCGACCGCGACTTCGGGTGCGACCAGAACGTGCCGAGGTGGCACGAGCCGCACGATCGGCGAGTGGTCGTGTGACACTGCACGCAGGCATTCCCGTCGCCATACCAGTAACTCTCAACCGCCTGTCGCGCATGGCCACCTCTGACGAACTCCTCCGAGTGGGGCAAGCGCACGCCTCCGTGACACGGGTCGCAGGAGGTCACGAGGTCGTGACAACCGCCGCAGTCGGGCGTTCCGATCAGCGCACGCGCCGTGTCGGGGCCGCGGGGCGAGGAGCCGGAGGCGGCTGCCGAGATGTCCTTGAAGTGGCAGTAGCTGCACTCGGCTGAAGCCTGGGTTCCGTCATGGCAGCGGATGCAGCGGGTCATGCCCCCGATGTCGCTCCGAACGACACCGTCACGCAGCGAATGGCAGTCGACACACGTCGCGCCCGCCTCGAGCGGCTCGGCGTGCGAGACCCTGATGCCCCTTGTGTCGTTCTCGATCGTCTCGCGTGGTATCTCCGAGTGACAGTTGAGGCATGATCGCCTCGTGACGATGCCGTACTCACCACGATCCGCCAGCTCGAAGCCGTACAGGTAGTGCGCACTGCGCGCGATCGTCGCGACGCCGTACCGGCCCACCACCGACGCCGGCTCGTGGCAGCCGACGCACGAGACGGACTCGTGCGGGTCCTGGGTAGCCGTCGAGTCTGTCGACGCGAGAACCGTGTGAACCGTCTCCGCGTGGCAACCCTCGCACGACAGGTCGGACGCCGTACCCGCACCAAGCGCCAGCCAGACGAGCAGGCATACGCCGAGCGTGATGGCCCCTGTGGAGACCGCACGCTGGACGGGATCACGGTGGTCGACCCGGACACGTTGCGGGCTCCGCGTCGGCGCAGTCATGACGTGGCTTTCACCGGACGAATCTACATCGCTCTCCTCCTTGTCCTCTGCAGACATGAGGAACACGATGACCGCCACGAGGATCACAGTGACGAGGAGCGAGGCGATAGCGTAGACGAGGATCGCCAGCTGGAGGTCCGCGGTCGGGTCGAGTATCGCCTCTCCGACCCTCTCCCACACGTCACCAAAGTCGGTTGTCAGAAGCGCGTAGAGATCCAGGTCGAAATCGAAGTTCACCTCAGACCACCGCCAACGGCCCCGCCGGGGTGAACGTGCAACACGTGACAGGTCTCGCAGTCATCTCCGCCGTGACACGTCTTGCAGATAGCCTCTCCCTGCACACCCACCTGCTCAGCATGGTCAGCCTTGAAGCCCGACGGATGAGGCATGGTCATCCCGTGACATCCGTCGCAGTACTCCTGCCGATGACACGACGCACACTCGGCCTCGGCCGAGACAGCCGAGGCTCCATGACTCAGCATGAAGTACTGACCATGCGGAACTCCTGAGCCGTGGCACTCGACGCAGTCCGTGCCCGGGTGACACGCGGCACACGCGATGATGCTTCCCAGGCCGTGGTTCCGCTCCCACTCGGCCCCGTGGGTCACGGCAAAGGTGCCAGTCCTCACGCGCTCTCTCGGCAGCCGTCCTTCGTGGCATACATCGCACGCCAGGCTCTGGGCTCCCCGGGTGTGGCACTCGAGGCACTCGAACATATCCGTTGCCGCGACGAGTCGCTGGTCCGGCCCGTGCACGACGTCATCGTGACAGCGGACACATCGGTCGTTCGGCATACAGGAAGCGTGATCGATCCGGACTGCGGAGCCCACCACCCCCGCCGACTCGACGTCATGGCATGTCTCGCAGCGCGGGTTGGGGATTCTCAGAGCCTCGCTATCAAGATCGCCCACTCCCAGGCGCATGCCGACGAGAACAGCCGATCCAAATCTGACCCTGCCCACGGCCGATGCCGGCACGTGGCACTGACCGCAGTGGACCGCGGCGTGAACCCCCGTAGCCGCAACACCACCAACAGCGGTGTGGCACGACGCGCAGTTGGCGTAGGAGTTCGCGAACGGAAGTGCCACGGTCATCAGCGCGACCACGACGAGACCCGCAGCGAGCAGCGCTCCTGTGAGGCGTGCCGAACCCCGTGGTTTCATCGGACTCCTGTAGCAAGAGATGCACCGAACGGCGCGGATGACCGGACACGATTGTAGCCGACAAACGGTGACTTGCATCGTGCGAGACGACACGGGCGACTCACGAGTACAGTCGTCCTCGCGTAAAGGGAGGGCTGAGATTGCTCTCAGCCCTCCCCCTCACTCAGATGAGTCGCGCGAAGCGCCTCATCGCCATACCGTCGTCGTACTAGTAGTCGATACCCACGCCAACCTCAGCACCTTCCGCGCCACCGCGGTGGCACTTGAGGCAGGCACCGTCCATACCCACGGTCAGAGCCTGGCCGAAGGTCGGGGTGGTGGCCGGAACGTTGCGTCCGTTGGTCACGGTGAACGTCTGGTCGACGCTCGCAGCGACGTTGAACCACGCGGCGCTGGGGTACAGCCTCACGTAGCCGTAGTCCTGCATGGCAACCGGATCACCAGAGGTCCACTCACGCCACACGGCGTTCGAGTGCGGGAACGCCTTGGCGTTCCCCCGACGGACGTCCGTCTGATCGTGGCACGCCTTGCAGGTGGCCGACGCGGCGTACGCGGTGGTACCCGCAGCCGAGAACAGGGTGTGACCCTTGATCGGCTGATCGCGCAGGTTGTTCACGCCAAGCGTCGTCTCGGTCGAGCTGTTCACGAGCTCGACACCGCCAACGGTGACACGCCACGCACCGAGGTACGAGTCGTCGCTCATGCCATTGAAGTTGCCGTTGATGTGGCAGCCGTTGTTGGCGCAGGTGTAGCCGGTGACGAGGGCGCGACCGAGCGCCTTCTGGTCAGCATCCGCCGGGGCGGTGATGGCCAGGGCAGTGGCGCCATCCCATGCCGGCTGGAAGACATCGACTTCCATGAAGTCCATGTGCATCTCAGCCGTCCAGTCGTCGTTGATGGTCGCGGTCTGAACGGTGTTGCTCGCGCCGGAGGCGAGAGCGGCCTCGATCAGCGGATCCACGGCCTCAGACAGCAGAGCGCTCGCAGCAACAGCATACTCGGACACGCCCACGCCGTGAGGCGAGGTGGCGTGGCACTCGTAGCTGGCGCACGAGTCGGCCTTACCGTGGCGCTGATCCTCGTTGGCGAACCCGCCCTGGTCAGCGGCGAGACCATCGGCCGAGACCTTGACGGTGCTACCAACGGCAGACGTGGCGCCGTGGCAGACCACGCAACCGCCCGCGGAGCTCATGAGCAGGTTGGAGCCCGTGTAGACGGCCTTGTGAGCCGAGTGGCACACCTGGCACTTGATGGTGGTCGTGGTGTAGCCGGCGTGCGGGGTCGAACGGAGGTCCGCGGCGACTCCAGCGCTGGTCATGTCGGTGGTGGCCTTGGTCCACGTGACATACGCGGCCTTGGAACCGCCGCCGGAGACGTCCCGGCTCGCTTCAGTCGTATCGGTGCCGAGATAGGCGGACGAACGGTTGGGGACACCAGCGGCTGCGAACGCCACGGCGGCGAAGGAAAGGACGAGCGCCGCGGTCATGACAGCCACAAACAGGGTCTTCTTCACTGTTGTTGCTCCTTTGTGTGACAGAACATTACTTTTCATCTCTATTCATACACCTCCTTCCCGAGCATAAAGTCAGTCGTCTTACGACTCTCTCAAGCTAGACCGCTGCGCGTGCAGATGTCGCACGAACGGCGGTGCGGCTTAACAAATGATAACACGTTCTCCGTACGGACCCAATCTCCAGGTTCGTGAAATCTTTCTCTTCCCTCACTAGCAACATACATGCCGCCAGTACCAGGCGCCCTACAGATCGTCGATCCCGCTTGCCGGCGACTGTTCGACGAGCACCGCCGCACGATTGTCCGCCAACGCACGTCGGCGCCGAATGCGTCTTACCGCGCTCACGATGATTGCGAGCAACAACAGGACCAGCGGCACAAGGCACGCGCGAATCGGTCCGGCAAGCGAGCGGGCGATCGCGCTAGTCGCGCCACCCCCCGTGCCTGGCAGACGAACGATCTGCACTCTGTTGTTCATGGTATCAGCCACGGCGACCCAGTCGCGAACGGCATCGTAGTCGATGCCCGTCGGATAGAGGAACTGCCCCTCTTCCCGCCCGAACGCGCCCCACTTGCCCACGAACCCACCGTCATCGGTGTCGAACGCGGAGATCGTGAAGTCGAGCGGATCGACGACGAGGAGCCGGCCGGCACCGTCGAGCGTCGCGCACGAGGGCGTCTGCAGTCCGGCTGTCCCGGTCGCCACGTTGGACATGTTGTCCCCACCTGTGTTCTCGACCTGGTTCGAGGGAGCGCCGGTCCTCACGATCCACTGGCGCACGCCCTCTGCATCGAACTTGCTGATGCGGTTGTTGTACGTGTCCACGACGTAGACGTTGTTGCTGTCGTCCACGGCGATGCCGGTGACGGTGTCGTACTGATCGTCACCCTGACCCCTCTGCCCGACCGGCCCGAGGATCACGTTGCCCTCAAGGTCCAGAATTGCCCAGCCGGCGCGGGCACCGACCGCGATACGGTCCGCAGTCACGTCAACAGCCGTGGGCTCCTCGATCAGGAGTACCTGCTCGGTCGTACCACCGGTCTCATCGAGTACGAGTATCTCGTTGCGGGGGGATTGCACGATGTAGATGCGACCGTCGGGTGCGATATCGATCGCGGTAGGGTACGCGATGAAGCCTTCTTCACTTCCTGCGAACATCTCCTGGAACACGCCCGAGCTGCTGAATCGCAGGGCGCGGACCGCGAGACCCACGTTGGGGATGATGAGGTCGCCGCTGCCGGTGAACGCCACCGAAGACGGCAGTGCGAGCTGTTCGTCAACCGCATCCCCCCACCCGTAGATGGACCTCACCCACGTCACTCCACCTGCGTCGTCGGCCGACGCGATCTCGCCCTTGGGCCGGATGAGGCTCAGGAGGAAGACCGTTGCGATGAGCAGAAGAAACACGAGCAGGATGAGCACGACGATCATGACGCGACGGTCGCGCTTAGGGCTCCGCCGACGGATCGCAGTGCTGACCTCTTCGGTGCCATCGGCTGTGGAGCCTTGCACTCCGTACGTCATGTCCGCCTCGGGGCCCGTGGCGCTCTTCGGCTTACTGCCCAGGTTGAATCTCATTCGCTGACTCCGAGTTCCTCGAGTTTACGATCCAGTTCGGCGGTGTCGGGCGTGAAGCGGCGAGCCGCACGGTAGTCCTCCGCCGCAGGCTCCGTGTCGCCGAGACGAGCATGCACGTCGCCCCGCCACTCTAAGATGTCGGCTGCCGTCGCCCGCTGTGCGAGATACTCGTCGAGTGCCTTCAGCACCTCATCGTCCCTACCAAGCTCCTCGAGCGCGGTCGCCTTTATGAGTAGCATACGGTAGTAGTTGTCGCCGAGACCCGTCGCGGTCAGAGACGTCGGCGCTCCTCCGCTCAGCAATTTCTCAAGATCGTCCTCTCGCTGCTTCCTCAGGGCATCCATGCCTGTGTCAGCCGCCTGGACGGCGCCCTCCCAATCACGCTGCGCGAAGCTGAGCCGGGTCTGCGCGAGCGATAGATGGCGAGCGCGGGGGTCGAGGTAGCCTGCGCCGGTGGCCTGGTCGATGACAGTCTGCGCCCGGGCGTACTGCCCCGCATCGGCCAATGCCTGGGCGTAGACCGCCCAATCGCGCTCCGACTGGCTTCCTGCCTCGACCTTTGCGCGCGAGATCATGAGATCCCGCTCGGCCGCCGTCTTGGGGGCACGATCTCCGATGACCCCCAGGTAGAGAGCGGAAACGATCACAGCCAGATAGAAGATCACCAGGCCGGCAGCAACATAGGCCATAGTGCGAACGGCCCGATCGTCGAACATCGAACTCCGGGGTGGTCTGACCGACTCCTGCTTCTCCGCGGGGTCGGCCACGGCCGAAGTCTCGGGCGTCGAGTCGGTGTCGTGCATACGGGCTCCTCCCGCTCTCATGCCTTCGCGCGTCCCCGCTCTAGGCATGCCGTTCATCAATGGACTCGGGGCCTGTCAGACCCCGGCTTCAATCTGAAGTTGTGACGACCGCGCAGACAAGCGGCGGCTCCTGGCCGCCGGGCGGTGTTCGCCGCCGGATTGTATCACTGCGGTCTTGCGAATAGTAAGCCAACTCATTCAGGCGCCTTCAGTTTTCGCGTAACGAGAACGCTGCTCTCAGGGTAGCGCGCTCGGCCGACGTCAACACATAGCGCGTTGCGACCACATAGGCGACGAGGACCGGCAACGAGATGGCGCCGATGATACCCCATACGCTCCCCGGCGCTATCAGTCGCTGGAGCAGCAGCGTCAGCACGACCACACCCGATCCGATACCGAGGGATGGCGCCAGGGTGGAGCGTACCCATGCTCCCAGCCGGACATCGAGTTCCTGAGTGACCACACGAAGGTAGAGGGGGGCCTCGACTGCCGCCGCGATGAGTGTCCCGAGGGCCACGCCGACCACGCCGAATCGCCCTACCAGCGCCACAGAGATGGCCAGGTTGAGCGCCGCGAGGGCAACGGCGTACGGCGCCCATCGCTGATAACGCCCCTTGCCTATGAGGATCGGGTCGGCGACGGAGTAGACGACGAGCGCCACCTGGCTGAGTATCAGGATCCGCGCCGCAACAGTGACGGCCTGCGCGTCGGCGCCCAGCTGAGCGCCGACCCACACCGAGACGATGTTCGGCGCAAGGACGGCCAGGGCCGCGAGTAGCGGCATCAGCAGGATGCCGGTGAACCGCGTGCCTGCAAGAAACGCCGACTGGAGTCCGCCTTGATCGCCCGCAGCGTCCTTGCGGGTCATGTACGGCAGCATCGCCGAGGTGGTCAGCTCGTTCATCTGAGAGACGAGCGCACCGATCTTGGCCGCCGCCTCGAATGCCGCTACCGCAGCTGCACCGACGAACACGCCCAGGACAAGGCGGTCGGTCTGCTGGCGCATCACGAACGCGGCGATCTGTATCGTGAACACGGGCAGACTCATCGTGAAGATGTGCGCGAGGGCAGCATGGTCGATGCGGCCTCGCCAGTAGCGGCCACGCGGCAGCATCTTCAGAGCCAGGACTGTCAGGACCAACGACCCCGCCACGGTCATCGCGGCCTGTAGCACCGTGAGAACGAGCGGACCCTGGCCAAGGACGAGGACGCCGACGATGGCCAGCGCATTGCCGAGGGTGACCACGACGGAGACCGTCACGATGACCGGGTAGCGCTCATGCCCGGCCATCACGTGACGGGCGACGCTGGCGGGCCAGATCGCGATCTGCGCGGCCGCGTGGACCCACAACATGACTCGCAGGAGCTCCGCCTGAGCAGGATCGACTCGGAACAACGCGCCCGCGTACGCACCGCATGCGACCAGTGCGGCCGAGGCGAGAAGGCCAATGACCGCATGGATCACAGCCGCCGTACGGATGGTGCGAGCCATCTCCTCCGGCTCTTCGCGTTCGAGATGTGCTGCAACCAACCTGACCGTCGTCACGCCGACACCAAAGTCGAACAGCGCGACGAGTCCGACCGTTGAACTCGCGATCAGGAAGACGCCATAGACCGACTGGCCGAACGCGTCGAGCATCAGGGGTAGTGAGACGAACGCGATGAGCACCGCGATGAACTGGGAACTGATGTTCGCGAGCGTGTTGAGCACGAGACGACGGCTACGCACCTGGCGCCCTCTTCCTGCGTCGTGAGCTCGCTCCGTAGCGCTCCTGCATGGCAGCCGCCCCGGGGAGCCACTTCGCGGCCGAGAACGCTCTTGCGAACAACCGTCGCTTGTAGAAACGCAACCACTCGAACGCCGGGCTCGAGCCGTGGGCGATCCGGGCCCGGATCGCCTCCTTGAGGCTCCTGATCTCGTCGGTCGTGCTTATGCCACCGTAGCGAGAGCGGGCAATGACCTGTGCGACATGCCGAGTCACGACCCCCGCGGAGATCATCCTCAGAACGAACTCGTAGTCCGCGGCGATCGCGTAGCCCGTGTCGTAGAGACCCAGCCGGTCGTAGGCGCGCGAGCGCACGAACATGGCGATGTGCGCGACAGGCATGCCGTCTGAGGCCGACTCCCGCGACAGGGTGTCGACCGAGCGCCGCGTCTCCCCCGTGTCACGCCCGTCCTCGTCCAACATGGCGATGTCCCCGTAGAAGACATCGACCTCGGGTAGAGCATCGGCCATCGACGCTACATCGGTGAATACTCTCGGACAGTACTCATCGTCGGCGTTGATCATCGCTACCAGGTCATCCGGCCGCGCCTCTGCCAGACACCGCCTGATCCCCTTGTTCATGGCATCGTAGATCCCAGAGTCGGGCTCGCTGATGAGGACCAGCATCCCTTCCGAACTCGCTGCGTGATCCTGGATCACCGAGACCGTCGAGTCCTCAGAGGCACCGTCCACGACGATGTATCGCCCAAGACCTCGCTCGCGGAGAACCGACTGGATTGTGCGGGAGATCGTGACCTCACTGTTGCGGCACGCAGTCACAACATAGATGCACGGTGACCCGTCGGGGCGGCCATGCATGTGAGCTGCTGACTGCCCCGGGGCTGCCGGCGGGCGCGTACTGTCGGATTGGGGGCTCATGTCCGCCGAGTATACTGCTTGCCAATGCACGAGACACGCCTGCGGAGAGGGGCTGCTGTCGGGTGACCAGGGACTCGGTGACCGGAAACCAGATATCGGTAGCCCAGGTGTCCACCGCTGACGTTGCCGGGGGGGCCGAACGCGTCGCGTCGGACTTGCATCGCGAGTACCTTCGGCTCGGCGTGGAGGCCACACTGATCGTCGGCTTCAAGTTCTCAGATCTTCCGGAGACACTGCTGTTGCCCAACGACGCGCTGCGCACCCCTTGGGCTCGCGCATGGAACCGCCTGGCGCCCCCGATACCAGCGAAGCCCGCAGTCCTCAGCCACCCGTCGCGCATGCTGCGTCGCGCCTGCAAGGCGATCGGAGAGCCTCGCCGAGCCCTTCGGATCGCACGCGGGTACGATGATTTCGACTTCCCGGCGACGCGGTCGATCCCCGACATGCCGCCACGTCTGCCACATGTGATGCACTTACACAATCTGCACGGAGGCTACTTCGACCTGCGCGCGCTGCCCGAGTTGTGTTCTCGGCTACCTGTGGTGATCACCGCCCATGACATGTGGCTCGCTACCGGCCACTGTGCACACGCGATCGACTGCAAGCGCTGGCGGGCGGAGTGCGGCAACTGCCCGCACCTCGACTACCCCCCCGTCGCGCGCGGAGACAAGACCCGTGAGAACCGGGACGCAAAGAAGGCCCTGTTCGCCAAGCCCGAGACCAGACTGTTCCTCACGGCCCCCTCTCGCTGGGTTCTCGCGACGCTGGAGGAGTCCATCCTCGCGCCGGCGATCATCGGCTCCCGGGTGATAGTCAACGGAGTGGATCAGAACATCTTTCGACCCGGAGACCGAGATGCCGCGCGGAGAGCGCTGGCGATTCCCGGCGACGCGCAGGTTGTTGCCTTCACAGTCGCAGACGCCGACAGTCCCTATAAGGACTTCGCTACCGTCAGGCAGGCTCTCTCGGAGATGGCACGCGCACGCTTCGGGCAGCATGGACCAGAAACCCCACTCGTGTTCCTCTCGATCGGCGCCGAGCCGCCCGAGCATTGGAGTCTTCCGGGTGTGGAGGTTCGTGGCATTCCGTTCACGGAAGACGCATCGTCGGTCGCACGGTGCTTGCAGGCCTCAGACGTGTACCTTCACGCTGCACGCGCCGAAGCCCTCGGACTCGGGATACTCGAGGCTCAGTCATGCGGAGTGCCTGTCGTTGTCACCCGTACCGGCGGCGCTCCTGAGGCTCTGGCCGATCAACAGACCGGGTTCGTTGTGCGCGAACAGGATCCCGAGGCGATGGCCGCCGCCGCCGCGCATCTCCTGTCCGACGAGCCCCTCAGGCGACACACGGCGGTTGCTGCGGCGGCATACGCAGCCGAGCACTTCGGCCTGGAGCGGATGGCCCGAAGCTACCTCGACCTCTACGGCGAGGCCATCGAAGTCGTGTAGTCTGTCTGATGACCGAGTGACACCGACAGGAGGCAGCCCATGGCTGACGCAGCCGGAGCCGTCGAGGAGATCAGGGACGGCAACAGCATCGTCGCGGTCATCATCCGGGCGTCGTTCAACGAACCCGGCATCCGGTTCTTCTCGGAGGACGACTTCTCCCAGCAGCTCGGCTTCATCCGGTACCCCGCCGGTCACAAGGTCATGCCGCACGTGCACAACGAGGTGCCCCGCGAGGTCGTGTACACGCAGGAGACGCTGTTCATCCGCAACGGACGATGCAGGATCGACCTGTACCGCGACGATCACACGCCACTGACGAGCCGAACACTCGGACCCGGCGACGTCATCCTCCTCGCCGCCGGCGGACACGGCCTGGAAGTCCTGGAGGACTGCTCGATCATCGAGGTCAAGCAGGGGCCGTATGCAGGCGACGGGGACAAGACGCGATTTGAGGTCGCCGAGTCATGATCCCGGTCAACGAACCGCTCATCGGCGATGCCGAGCAAGCGTACGTCGCCGACGCCCTTAGAAGCGGATGGATATCCTCGGCCGGAAGCTACCTCGACACGTTCGAAAAGGGCTTCTCGGCATACTGCGGCAGGAAGCACGGAGTCGCGGTAACGAGCGGAACGGCCGCCCTGCAGCTTGCGGTCGCCGCCCTCGGCCTGGAGCCGGGCGACGAGGTGATCATGCCGTCGTTCACCATCATCTCGTGCGCCCTGGCGGCCGTGTACGCCTCCGCGTCGCCGGTGCTCGTGGACGTCGAGCCGGATACGTGGTGCATGGATGCCGGGCAGATCGAAGCGAAGATCGGCAGCCGGACCCGCGCGATCATGCCGGTACATATGTACGGTCACCCCGTCGACATGGATCGTGTACTCGCGATCGCAGAAGAACACGGGCTCGCGGTCATTGAAGATGCAGCCGAAGCTCACGGTGCCGAGTACCATGGCCGAAAGTGCGGAAGCATGGGCGACATGTCCTGCTTCAGCTTCTACGCGAACAAGATCGTCACGACCGGCGAGGGCGGGATGCTCCTCACCGACGACGACGATCTGGCCGAGATCGCGAGATCCAAGCGCAACCTGTGCTTCAACGAGAGGCAACGCTTCGTGCACGACGAACTCGGCTTCAACTTCAGGATGACGAACGTCCAGGCCGCGATCGGCGTCGGTCAGCTCGAGCGCATCGAATCCGTCGTCGACCGGAAGCGGGCGATGGCCCGCAGGTACGAAAGCGGGCTTGCTGGCCTACCGCTCGCACTCCCGGTCGAACGCCACGGTGTCAAGAACGTCTACTGGATGTACGGCGTCGTGCTCGACGACACGGTCGGCATGGATGCGAGCAGCTTCGCGGCTTCGCTCGCGCAGCGCGGGATCCAGACGCGGCCCTTCTTCGTGGGCCTTCACGAGCAGCCGGCGCTCACGGATACCGGGCTGTTCGGCGGGGAACGCTACCCCGTCACCGAGCGGATCTCGCAACGCGGCCTCTACCTGCCCTCCGGTCAGACGATCAGCGACGCGCAGATCGACGAGGTCTGCTCTGCGGCGCGGGACATACTCGGTGGCTAGAACGAACGGCGGTCTCGAATGACTCACGGGAGCGATGCGATGGACGAGGGTCGGCAAGCCGCCGTCTTCCATGAGTACGCGGAGTTCTACGACACGCTCTATATAGACAAGGACTACGCCGCCGAGTGCCGGCTTATCCAGAGCATCCTGACGGAGCACGGAGTGCGCGAGGGCGGGAGCATCCTGGATCTCGGGTGCGGAACCGGTGGCCACGCGATCCCCCTCGCCCGCGCAGGCTACGACGTCACCGGCGTAGACCTCTCCACCGAGATGATACGGATCGCCCGGGGCAAGATCGCCGAGGCGGGCGTGCCTATCCAACTGCTCGTCGGCGATGCACGGGACTTCAGTGCGGGCCGCACCTTCGACGCCGTCATCGCCATGTTCGCCGTCGTCGGCTATCAGCTGACCAACGAAGACCTGTCGGCGCTCTTCTCAGTCGCGCGGGCCCACCTCGAACCGGGCGGGCTTTTCACCTTCGACGCCTGGTTCGGGCCGGCTGTGCTCAGCGTGAGGCCGGAGCAACGCAGCAAGGTCGTGCGCCTCGACGATGGCGGAAACCTCACGCGGACCGCCACACCCGTGGTCGATGTTGTCGCGCAGACCGTCCGAGTGGACTACGAGCTGGACCGGGAGTCGGCCGACGGGGCGATCACACGCATCCAAGAGTCGCACACCGTACGATTCCTGTTCGCGCAGGAAGTGGCCTACTTCCTGCAGGTCGCCGGCTTCGAGGTCGTGGATCTCATGCCGTTCATGAAGCCCGGCCTCGTGCCGACTGCGGAGGACTGGAACGTGACGTGGACCGCACGCGCACGATAGCCCGCGCAGCACGCCACGCGAGCGAAACGGTGCCCGATCGCCCGGTGGTGTGTCAGCCGTGAGGATCGGCGTCGTCCCCAGCCTCGATCGCAGCGGTGGAGGCATCTATCAGTACTCGGTCACGCTCCTCTCGGCGCTTCCCGACGCGCTTGGGGAGACCGACGACCTCATCGTGTTCCTGTACGGAGGCGAGACTCTCCCCGACGACCTCATCGCACCCGAGATCCCGGTCGCCGAGATGCGCGCGGCGCGGGGTCTCGTCGGCGCCGTGTGGTACCGGCTCGCATCAGTGCTGCCTGATGGCGTGAGGGCCCGCGTGCGCGGGGCACTCGGGCGTACGCGGGATGCGCGGGCGCACGATGCCGAGGATCGGCCGGTCGACACCGGCTGGAAAGCGTTCTTCGAAGCCCGAGGGGTCGACCTCCTGTTGTTCACGGCGGACAGCGACCTCGCATTCCGCTGCGGCCTCCCCTACATCGTGGCGATACACGATATCCAGCACCGGCTGCAGCCCGAGTTCCCCGAGGTCTCGGCCGACGGTGAGTGGGAGCGCCGCGAGTACCGCATCGGGAACTGCATTCGCTACGCGACAGGCGTCCTGGTCGACTCGGCGGTCGGCAAGGAAGACATCCTCGCCACGTACGCACCCGATGAGGGCATCGTCTCGATCGTCCCGTTCGTACCGGCAAGCTACCTGCGCGAGCACGTACTGCCCGGGCAGATCGACCGGGTCCGCGCCGAACACAGTCTCCCGGTGCGCTTCGTCTTCTATCCGGCGGCGTTCTGGCCGCACAAGAATCATCTCCGCATCGTGGAGGCCATCGCCGGGCTCAGGCGCGACGGCCTCGATATACCGACCGTGCTCGTCGGCGCCAACGGAGGCTCGGCGCTGCGGAGCGACACATTCACGGACGTGATGGCCGCTGCACGTGAGCTCGGCGTTGAGGACCTAGTGCTCTACCTCGGCTATGTCGAGGACGCGGCGATGTCCGTGCTGTACGCCGAGGCGGACGCACTGGTGATGCCGACCTTCTTCGGGCCGACGAACATCCCGGTGGTCGAGGCGTTCAAGTTCGGCTGCCCCGTCGTGACGTCCGATATCCGCGGCATACGGGAGCAGGTCGGCGATGCCGCAGTCCTCGTCGATCCGAGGTCCGCCCCGTCGATCGCCGACGGTATCCGGCGCGTCTGGACCGAGCCGCTCCTCGCCGCGTCGTTGACCGAGGCTGGATACGCGCACCTTGCGGCCTACTCGCACGAAGACTTCACCGCAAGGATCCGCGAGGCGCTGGAAAGAGCACGCCCGCGCATCGCCCCCGTAGGTGAGCCGAGATGACCGCCCGCGCGCCACGTGACCGCCAGCTGCTTGGGATGTTGGCGGCGATCGTCCTTCTGGCGGCGATCGTCTACGGCGCGTCGGCAGCACTCGTCGGGCGGCCGCCCGTGATCCGCGATGCCTTCCAGTACAACGCGAGCGCACAACGGCTTCTGAACACGGGGGTCTACGAGTACAACCCTGACCTGACTGCGGGAATCGAGGCCACGAACGGTCCGAGCGCCTTCACCATGCCCGGGTATACCGTGTTCCTCGCAGGTATCTACCTGTTCTTCCCGCACTCGGGCGATGTGGTCGCCAACATCCTGACCGCCCAGAATGCCATCATCATCATCCAGCTGCTGCTGGCAGTCGGCATCGCGACAGTGATCGCCTACGCCGGCCATCAGCTCGGCGGACCGGCGCTCGGCTGGACGGCCGGCGCCCTGGCGATCGCCTACGTGCCGTTCGGGATGAACGCCACGGTGACGCTGACCGAGACGCTCGCGCTCGCGCTCATGTCGGTCGTCGTGCTCGCCACAGTCGGACTGCTTCGCCGAGGCGCCGCCAGCGACCCGGCCCGGTCCGTGCGCTGGGCACTCCTACTCGGCATCGCCGGCGGCACGTCCATCCTGGTCCGCCCGACGATCGCCCTGTGGCTCGCGGCGCCGCTCCTTGCGTGGCTGTGGACACACCGCCGCAGCCCCTCATCGCGCTGGCGGGTGCCGATGATCGTGGCGGCATGCGTCGTCGTCCTCATGACCCCCTGGGTCGTTCGTAACGCCGTCTCCCTCGGCCGTTTCGTACCGTTCACCGACTCGGTGAGCACCCCACTGCTGGACTCGGTGGGTGGCGCGAACTTCACCGCTGCCGAGGAGGACCTGATCGCGCGCGCCGAGGCCGAGGGCAGGGACCCGTATCAGGCGGTCGCGCTCCAGCGCCTCAAGACCAAGTGGCTCGTCAGCCCGTCAGGGTTTCTCCGCTGGAAGGCCGAGAGCGCGTGGATCGGCGTGGGCAACTTCACCAACCTGCCGCTCGATATACTCGCGGACCTTCAGATGTCCGGGACTCCGGCGCCGCGAACGTACGCGGACGCCGGGGCGTTCCTGCCGGTGAGGAGCGATGCGGTCTACACCCGACTCTTCGAAGGGGTGACCTGGTACCACCGGATCCTTCTGATACTCGCGGGGATCGGTGTCGTGCTCGGACATCGACGGGCGGCTGTCTGGCTCCTCGCGTCGATTCCCGTGTACTACGCGATCGTCCACACGGTGATCCTGTTCATGATCCGGTACTTCTACCCCGCGATGCCCGCGCTCATCTTGCTCGCGGCATTCGGGGTCGCGGGCACGGCACGTCTCGTCACAGCACGCACCACCCACGAGACATCCGCCGGGTAGCTCCGGGCTAGCCCAGATCCTCCGGCAACCCGATGTGCCCCAGCACTGCCGTCGCCGCCGCCACCGCGGGACTCGCGAGGTACACCTCGCTCGTGGGGTCGCCCATACGGCCGACAAAGTTGCGGTTGGTCGTCGCCAGCGCGCGCTCCCCGGCCGCGAGGATCCCCATGTGTCCGCCGAGGCACGGGCCGCACGTCGGCGTAGAGACCGCGGCGCCGGCGTCCAGAAAGATGTCGGTGAGCCCCTCATGCATCATGTCGCGATACACCTGCTGGGTGGCCGGGATCACAATGAGGCGCACGTCCGGGTGCACACGGAAGCCCTCGATCACCTTCGCGGCCACGCGCATATCCTCGAGCCGGCCGTTGGTGCACGAGCCGATGACGACCTGGTCGACCTTCACGTCGCGCGCTTCGGCCACCGGGCGCGTGTTGCTCGGCAGGTGCGGGAACGACACGGTCGGCGGAATGGTCGCGGCGTCGATCTCGTAGACGCGCTCGTAGAAGGCGCCCTCGTCCGAGTAGTACTCGGTCCACGGCCGCTCGGTGCGGCCCTGCATATAGGCGCGCGTCACGTCGTCCACCGCGATGATGCCGCTCTTGCCGCCGGCTTCGATGGCCATGTTGCAGATGGTCATGCGGCCGTCCATGTCCAGACCGGTGACGGTGTCGCCGGTGAACTCCATCGACTGGTACAGCGCCCCGTCGACACCGATCATGCCGATGATGTGCAAGATGATGTCTTTGGCCGACACCCAGGGACCGAGCGTGCCGGTGACGTTGAACTTGAGGCTTGCCGGCACTTTGAACCACGCCCGGCCGGTGGCCATGCCCACGGCTGCGTCGGTGGACCCTACGCCGGTTGCGAATGCGCCGAGCGCGCCGTACGTGCAGGTGTGGCTGTCAGCGCCAATGATCACGTCGCCGGCGCCCACCACGCCCTGCTCGGGCAGAAGCGCGTGTTCCACGCCCATGCAGCCGATCTCGTAGTAGTGCGTGATGGCCTGCGCCCGCGCGAAGGCGCGCATGATCTTGGCCTGCTCGGCGCTCTTGATGTCTTTGTTGGGCGTGTAGTGGTCCGGCACAAGCGCAATCTTGGTGGCGTCCCACACCCGCTCGACACCGATCTTCGCGAACTCGCGGATGGCGATGGGCGCGGTCACGTCGTTAGCGAGCACGAGATCGAGATCGCACTCGATGAGCTGCCCCGGCTCGACCTCGGGCAGCCCCGCATGCGCGGCCAGGATCTTCTCGGTGATGGTCATCGGTCGGGGCATGGGTGTCTCCTCCCGGGCTTCTCGCCCGCTAGATCTCATCAGGTACGCTCGGCGCCTCGGCGGCAAGCAAGAGGCGGTTGAGCGCGTTCACGTACGCCTTGGCGCTCGACACGATGATGTCGGGATGCGCGCCGCGGCCGGTGAAGGTCCGGCCGTCCTCGCCCTTCACGCGGATGGTGACCTCACCCACCGCGTCGATGCCCCGCGTGACCGACTGAACGCTGAACTCGGTCAGGTCGTTGGGCGCATCCACGATCCGGTTGATCGCCTTGTAGACCGCGTCCACCGGGCCGTTGCCATGGCTCGAGTCGATCAGATGCGCGCCGTCTTGCGTGATGAGTTCGACGGTCGCCGTCGGTATCCCGGGGTCGCCGCAGCTCACGTGGACCTGCTCGAGGTGGTAGACCTCGCCGATCATGCGCTCCGTCTCGCCAACGAGCGCCTCGAGATCCTCGTCGTAGACTTCCTTCTTCTTGTCGGCAAGCTCGAGGAACGCCTCGTGCACGCGCTCGAACTCGGCGTCCTCCATCGCGTAGCCGAGTTCGGCCAGCCGGTGCCGGAGCGCCGCACGGCCACTGCGCGCGGTCAGCACGATCGAGGAACCGCCGGCACCCACATCGGCCGGGTCGATGATCTCGTAGGTCGAGCGCTCCTTGAGCACACCGTCTTGATGGATGCCGCTTGAGTGCGCGAAGGCGTTGGCGCCGACGATGGCCTTGTTCGGCTGCACGAGTATGCCGGTGATGCTCGAGACCAGACGCGACGCGCGCACGAACTCCCGCGTGTTGATGCCGGTGTCCACGCCGAAGACGTCGGGACGCATCTTGAGCGCCATCACGACTTCTTCCATCGCGGTGTTGCCGGCACGCTCGCCAAGGCCGTTGATGGTGCACTCGATCTGCCGCGCGCCCGCGCGCACGCCGGCAAGCGCGTTTGCCGTCGCCATGCCGAGGTCGTTGTGACAGTGCACCGAGACGGTCACGCCCTCGATCCCGCGCACGTGTTCCATGAGGCCGCGGATCAGGTCGCCGAAGACCTCCGGGTACGCGTATCCGGTGGTGTCCGGTATGTTCACGACCGTGGCGCCGGCGCCGATGGCCGCCTCGATCATCCGGTAGAGGAACTCGGGCTCTGCTCGGCCCGCGTCCTCGGCGTAGAACTCCACATCGCCCACGTGCGAACGCGCGAGCTTGACAGCGGCAACGGCCCGTTCGAGCGCCTCCTCGCGCGTGATGCGGAGCTTGTCGCGCAGGTGGCTCTCCGAGACACCGATCCCGGTGTGGATACGCGGTCGCGCGGCTCCTGCAAGCGCCTCTGCCGCGCGCTCGATGTCGGCCGGGATCGCGCGGGAGAGCGCGCAGACCACGGCGGCGTCACCGACCTCGGCGGAGATGCGGCGCACGCTCTCGAAGTCGCCGGGGCTCGAGATCGGGAAACCGGCCTCTATCACGTCGACGCCGAGGCGCACGAGCTGGCGGGCGATCTCGAGCTTCTCGGCGGTGTTCATGCTCGCGCCGGGCGACTGCTCGCCGTCGCGAAGCGTGGTGTCGAAGATGAATACCTTATCGGGAGTGGCGTGCGGTGAACTGCTCACGGGACGCTCCTTTTCGCACGTGCGGGTACGGGCGGATGGGCCGGCACGAGCCGTCGGTCAGACGGCGGCCGGCTGCATAAGTCGCCCGAGAAGACCCTTGCGGAGCATGTGTGCGCACTCGTTCATGCAGCGCAGTATAGCGCACGCGAGGGGCCCCGTTGAGGACCCCTCGCGCATGCGACGTGTGGCGCACGGGCACGCGCCCGCTAGAGCTCGATCCTCCAGGCCTCGGTCACCTCGGCCTTGGCGTTGATGCGGTCCATGAGCGCGTCGGAGATCGGCGAATCGACGTTGATGCCCATAAGCGCCGTGCCGCCCTCGGCGGTACGCCCTACCTGCATCGACGCGATGTTGATGTCGTTCTCGCCGAGCGCGGTGCCCACCTTGCCCACGACACCGGGCACGTCGGAGTACTTCAGGAACAGCATGTGCTCCGAGGGGGCCATGTCGATGTCGAACTCGTTGAACGCCACCAGACGCGGCTCGTTCTTCTTGCCGATGAGCGTGGCGCCGAGCTTGAACTCGCCGTCGCCGGCGCGGGCAACGACCACCATCAGGCTCACGTAGTCGAGGCTGTCGGTGCGGCTGTGCTCGGTGACGGCGATGCCGCGCTGCTCGGCGTAGTGGTTGGCGTTCACGAAGTTGATCGCGTCTTGCGTGACCACCGTGAGCAGGCCTTTGAGCGCCGCCGTCTTGAGGATGCGCGTGTCCTGCTCGGCCAGGTGACCGATGAAGTGCACCTCGATCTCGGAGACCGGGCCGCGTGCGATCTGCGCGATGCCCTTGCCGAGCGCCTCGGCCACCGGGATGAAGGGGCCGACGGCCTCCATGACCTCGGGAGAGACCGGCGCGATGTTGACCGCGGTGGGTACCATGTCGCCGCGGAGTCCCGCCGCCACGTACTCGGCGATCTGCTCGCCGGCGCGATCCTGCGCCTCTTCGGTGGACGCGCCAAGGTGCGGCGTCACGATGACCTGCTCGAAGGCGAACAGCGGCGAGTCGGTGCACGGCTCGACCTCGTAGACGTCGATACCGGCGCTGGCGACCTTGCCGCTCTCGAGTGCGGCGATGAGGGCGGCCTCCTGGTAGATGCCGCCGCGGGCGGTGTTCACGAGCCGTACGCCGTCCTTCATCCTGGCGAACTCATCGGGCCCGAACATGCCGATGGTCTCTTTGGTCTTGGGCAGGTGGACGGTGATGAAGTCGGCCTGCGCCAGGAGCTCCTCGAGGGTGGCCGCATACCCGATGCCGAGCTGCGCGGCGCGCTCCTCGGTGATGTACGGATCGAACGCCACGACCTTCATGCCCAGACCCTTCGCACGCTCGGCGACGAGCGCACCGATACGGCCGAGGCCGACCAGGCCGAGTGTCTTGTCGAGCACCTCGGTACCGGTGAACTTGGAGCGCTCCCACTTGCACGCGTGCATGGACGCGTTGGCCTGCGGGATGTTGCGCACCTGCGCGAGCAGGAGTGCGATGGTGTGCTCGGCGGCCGAGACGATGTTCGATGTCGGGGCGTTGCACACGACGATGCCGCGCTCGGTGGCGGCAGCCACGTCCACGTTGTCCACGCCCACGCCTGCGCGGCCGACGATCTTGAGCTTCACGCCCGCCTCGAGCACCTCGCGCGTCGCCTTGGTGGCCGAGCGCACGATGAGGCCGTCGTAGGCCGGGATCGCGGCGACAAGCTCCTCCGGGGTCATGCCGGTGATGACGTCGACCTCGAACTCCTTTTCCAGAAGCTCGATGCCGCCGTCGGCGATCTTCTCAGCTACCAGTACCTTCATCGTATCTACTCCCCCATGAAGACGGCCTGCGCGGCGGCGATACCGCTCCCGCGCTCGAACGCGTAGCCCAGCTCGGCGAGCGTCATCTCGAGGCCCGCGAGCGTGGTGATGATGTCGAACACGCCGAAGTAGCCGAGATGCCCCACGCGGAAGATGCGACCCGCGTAGTCGTCCTGACCGCCGGCGATGGTGATGCCGTACTTGTTCTTGAGGATGCTCACGATCTTCTTGCCATCCACGCCCTCCGGCACCCACACCGGGGTGACCGCGCTGCCGCGACCCTCGGGCGGCGCGAAGAGCGTAAGGCCGAGTGCCTCGCAGCCGCGACGCGTGGCCTCGGCGAGCATGCTGTGCCGGGCGATGGTGTTCTCGAGCCCCTCCTCGCGGATCATCTTGAGAGCCACCACAAGACCGAGTACGAGCGATACGGCCGGGGTGAACGGCGTGGTGTCCTTCTCGATGTTCTTCTTGTACTTCATCCAGTCGAAGTAGTACTTGGGCAGCGTCGAGCGCTCGTAGGCGCGCCACGCCTTCTCGGAGACCGTGCACGCGGCCAGACCCGGCGGCAGCATGAGGCCCTTCTGCGAACCGGTCATGACCACGTCGAGTCCCCACTCGTCGGTCCTGCACTCGACCGCACCGATGCCGGTGATCGAGTCCACGATCAGCACGCACTCGGGATACTCGCGCACGATCGCGCCGATGGCCTTGACGTCGTTGAGCACACCGCTCGAGGTCTCCGACTGCGTGACTATGACGCCACGCACGCCGGGGTTCTCCTTGAGGGCCGTCGCCACGTCGGCGGGGTCGACGACACTCGTCCACTCGTAGGCGAGGTCGATGACGTTCAGACCGTAGACCTCGGCGATCTGCTTCTGACGGTCGCCGAACTTGCCGTTGCGGCACACGATGACACTGTCGCCGGCCGAGAAGCAGTTGGCGATGGCCGCCTCCATGACGCCGGTGCCCGACGAGGCGAAGAGCAGGGCGTCCCCTTCGGTCTGGAAGACGTACTTGAGTCCCTCGATCGCCTCGGCGAACGCGGCCGAGAAGTCGGGGGTGCGGTGGTGGATGATCGGGGCGGCCTGCGTCAGCAGGACCTCCGGCGGCACGGGCGTCGGACCCGGTGTCATCAGGTACTTCTTCTGCATCGCGCTACTCCTCCTCGCCGGTCTTGAGCCATGCGAACATCCCGCGCATCTCGGCGCCCACCTCTTCGATAAGCGTGTCGGCGTGGATCCGGCGCATCGCCTTGAAGTGCGGCTGGCCAGCGCGGTTCTCCGAGATCCAGTCGCGCGCGAACTTGCCGCTCTGGATATCCCACAGCACGCGCGCCATCTCCTCGCGGGTCTGTTCGGTGATGATGCGCGGGCCGGTGGCGTAGTCGCCGTACTCGGCGGTGTTGGAGATCGAGTCACGCATCTTGGCCATGCCGCCCTCGTACATGAGGTCCACGATGAGCTTGAGCTCGTGCAGACACTCGAAGTACGCGATCTCCGGCTGGTAGCCGGCCTCCACAAGCGTCTCGAAGCCCGCCTGCACGAGGTGAGTGGCACCGCCACACAGCACGGCCTGCTCGCCGAAGAGGTCGGTCTCCGTCTCCTCGGCAAAGGTCGTCTCGATCACGGCCGCACGCGCGCCGCCGATACCGGCCGCCCACGCGAGCGCGATGTCCTTTGCCTTGCCACTCGCATCCTGCGCCACCGCGATCAGGCATGGCACGCCCGAGCCCTCGGTGAACACCCGGCGGACCATATGGCCCGGGCCCTTGGGGGCGATCATGATCACATCGACGCCCTCGGGCGGCTCGATCTGCCCGAAGTGGACGTTGAAGCCGTGTGCGAACGCGAGCACCTTGCCCGCGCTCATCGACTCGTGGATCTCCGCGTAGTAGATGTGCGCGGTGGTCTCGTCCGGCGTGAGCATCATGACGATGTCCGCCTCGGCTGCAGCCTCACGCGGCGTCATGACCTTGAGACCCGCCTCGCGCGCCTTGTCCGCGCTCGCCGAGCCCGCACGCAGTCCGACCCGCACATCGCAACCCGAGTCGTGCAGGTTGAGCGCGTGGGCGTGACCCTGGCTCCCGTAGCCGATGACCGCGATCGTGCGCTCGCGGACCAGGCTCAGGTCGCAGTCCTTGTCGTAGTACACCGTTGCCATCGTTGTCCTCCTCCTCGCGTCCTGTACCGGACGCCCGTTACGACCGTATCCGTTCGCGGCTCGCGCCGCGGGTCGTGCCTCTACGAGTCCCGGCTGCCGCGCGCAAGCGCGATCTTGCCCGTCCTCGCCAGTTCCTTGATTCCGTAGGCGCGCAGCAGGTCCTCCATCGCGGCGAGCTTGTCCGTCGTGCCGGTCGCTTCGATCGTGAGGCTGTTGCGGCCCACATCCACGATCTTGGCCCGGAACACGTTGGCGATCTCGATGATCTCGTGACGCCGCTCGGGAGCCGCGTTGATCTTGTACAAGACGAGTTCGCGATCGATCATGTCCTTCGGATCGAGGTCCTGGATCTTGATCACGTTGATGAGCTTGTGGAGCTGCTTGGTGATCTGCTCGATCGGCGTGTCTTCGGCCGAAACGACGATCGTCATGCGCGAGAGCGTCGGATCGTCGGTCGTGCCCACCGCGAGCGAGTCGATGTTGAACCCGCGCCGGGCGAACAACGACGCGACGCGCGTGAGTACACCCGGCTTGTTCTCAACGAGCACTGACAGTGTGTGATTCATCTACTCCCACACCTCCTCGAGCAACTCGCCGTCGAGCATCTCGGATACCGGACCTCCCGGAATGCCACCCAGCATCTCATCGATCGAGCCGCCGGGCGCGACCATCGGAAAGACGTTCTCCTCGCGCTCGACACGCACATCCACGACCGCGGGACCGTCGTGGTCGAACGCGGCCGTGAGCGCCGCGTCGAGCTCTTCGGGTCGCGTGGCCCGCACGCCGAAGGCGCCGTAGGCCTCGGCGAGCTTCACGAAGTCCGGGCAGTCCTGCGGCAGCGTGGAACTCGAGTACCGCTTCTCGTAGAAGAGTTCCTGCCACTGCCTCACCATGCCGAGATAGCCGTTGTTCAAGATGACGACCTTGACCGGCAGCCCGTTGATGGCCGCGGTGGCGAGCTCCTGCGAGTTCATCTGGATCGAGCCGTCACCGGCGATGTCGATAACGAGGTGGTCGGGGCGACCAAGCTGGGCGCCGATGGCCGCCGGCAGGCCGAAGCCCATCGTGCCGAGCCCGCCGGAGGAGACCCAGGTGCGCGGCTCGCGCAGGCGCAGGTACTGGCACGACCACATCTGGTTCTGGCCCACTTCGGTGGTGAAGACCGTCGGCCGATCGGCGGTTAGCTCGCGCACGCGCTCGACCGCATACTCGGGCATGATCGTGTCCGTACTCGGGTGGTAGTGGAACGGGTAGCGAGCACGCCAGTCGTCGATCACGCGCATCCACGCATCCGTGCGCGGCTCGGCGTTCATCTTGCGCAGCTCGGCGGTGATGGCGGCGAGCACGGTCCTCGCGTCGCCGACGATCGGCACGTCCACGCTGCGGTTCTTGCCGATCTCGGCCGGGTCGACGTCGATGTGGACGACCTTCGCCTTCGTGGCGAAGGCGGCGAGCTTGCCCGTGACGCGGTCATCGAAACGCACGCCGACACCGAGAAGGAGGTCTGTCTCGGTGATGGCGTAGTTGGTGAACTTACCGCCGTGCATGCCCGGCATGCCGACGAACAGATGGTGATCCTCGGGGAACGCGCCCTTACCCATGAGCGTGGTGACCACGGGCAGCTGCATGAGCTCGGCAAGCTCCTTGAGCTCCCTCCAACCCTCGGAGGCGAGCACGCCGCCGCCGACGTACAGCAGCGGCTTGCGCGCCCGGGCTATCAGCGTCGCGGCCTGGTGGATCTGCTTGGCGTGACCTTTGACCGTGGGCTTGTAGCCGGGCAGGTTCAGCCGCTCGGGGCGCTTGTAGGTGAGCTCACCGCGCGCGATGTCCACGGGGATGTCCACGAGCACGGGGCCCGGGCGGCCGGTCGTGGCGATATGGAAGGCCTCGGCCATCACATCGGGCAGGTCGGCCGGATCGTCCAGCAGGTAGTTGTGCTTGGTGATCGGGATGGTGATGCCCGTGATGTCCGTCTCCTGGAACGCGTCGGTGCCGAGTACGTGTGTCGCCACCTGTCCGGTCACGACCACGAGCGGGACCGAGTCCATGTACGCGTTGGCGATGCCGGTGACGGTGTTGGCCGCCCCCGGGCCGCTCGTCACGATCACGACGCCGGGCTTGCCGGTGACGCGCGCATAACCGTCAGCGGCGTGTGTGGCGCCCTGCTCGTGGCGCGTGAGTATGGTACGCACTCCCTCGGCCTCGTACAGTGCGTCGAAGATCGGCAGCACGACACCGCCCGGATAGCCGAAAACGACCTCGGTGCCCTCGGCCTGCAGCGACTTCACGAGTGCCTCCGCGGCGCTCATCCTCATGCTCTCACCTCCTGTGTCTTCGAAGTCGTCAGCATTCGAGCACCGCTCCTCTGTCGGCACTCGTCACGAAGCGCGCATAGCGCGCGAGGTAGCCGGTCGTGACGTTGGGCTGTCGCGGCGTCCACGCGCGAGCGCGCATCGCGAGGTACTCATCGGTCACCTCGAGGGTGAGCGTGCCGGCGTCGATGTCGATCGTGATGGTGTCGCCCTCCTCCACGAGCGCGATGGGCCCGCCCTCGGCTGCCTCGGGGCTCACGTGACCGATCGATGCGCCGGATGTCGCTCCCGAGAAACGCCCGTCGGTGATGAGCGCGACCGTGCCGGCAAGGCCCATGCCCTTGACGGCCGAGGTCGGCGAAAGCATCTCCCGCATGCCGGGACCGCCCTTAGGTCCCTCGTAGCGGATGACGATGACATCGCCCTCGCGGATACGCCCGCCGATGATCGCCGCCTGCGCATCCTCCTCGGACTCGAAGACACGCGCCGGGCCGGCGTGTTGCCGCATCTCGGGCGCCACAGCCGACTGCTTCACGACGGCGCCTCTTGGCGCGAGGTTGCCCTTGAGCACACGCAGCCCGCCGACCGCCGAGTACGGCTCATCGATGCTGCGGATGACCGCGCCGTCGGCCCCGGGAAGGTGTTTGATGACGTCGCCGACCGTGCCTCCGGTCACCGTCCGCGCATGCGTGTCGATGAGGTCACCCTTGGCGAGCTCGGCCATGATCGCGGGAATGCCGCCCGCGAAGTAGAGGTCCTCGATGTGGTACCCGCCGGCCGGCGAGACGCGCACGAGGTTGGGAGTGCGCGCCGAGACGGCCTGCCAGTCGTCGAGGGTGATCGGAGCGCCTGCCTCGGCGGCGATGGCGGTCAGGTGCAGAACGGTGTTGGACGAGCCGCCGAACGCCATGTCTACCGTCATCGCGTTGGTGATCGCCGCGGGCGTCATGATCTGCCGAGCGGTGATGCCACGCTCCAGCAACTCCATGACACGCATGCCCGCATGCTTGGCCAGACGGATTCGCTCCGAGTAGACCGCCGGGACCGTGCCGTTGCCCGGCAGACCCATCCCGATCGCCTCGGTGAGACAGTTCATCGAGTTTGCGGTGAACATGCCCGCGCAGCTGCCGCATGTGGGACAGGCGCCATTCTCGAGCGCGAGGAGCGACTCGTCGCTCACCTCGCCTCGAGCGTGCGCCCCGACAGCGGTGAAGACGGTGTCCAAGTCGACGTGCTTGTTCTCCCATCGGCCGGCGAGCATCGGTCCGGCCGAGACGACGACGGTGGGCAGATCGAGCCGCGCGGCGGCCATGAGCATCCCGGGGATGACCTTGTCGCAGTTGGGGATCATCACGACCGCGTCGAACGCGTGCGCCGAGACCGCGATCTCCACGGAGTCCGCGATGACCTCGCGGCTGGCAAGCGAGAAGCGCATGCCCTCGTGACCCATCGCGATGCCGTCGCACACGCCGATGGTCGAGATCTCGAGCGGGGTGCCGCCCGCCATGAGCACACCGGTCTTGACCGCCTCGGCTACCCGGTCCATCCCCACGTGCCCGGGGATGATGTCGTTGGCCGAGTTGATGACGGCGACGAACGGGCGTGCGATCTCCTCGTCGGTAAGGCCGTCGGCCTTGAGGAGACTGCGATGAGGGGCCCTGGCCGGGCCCTTCTTCATCGAATCGCTGCGATGCTCCATCAGTCGCCCTTCCTCGTCGAGGGACGGGGCGTCCGTAGGTGCCGCATGCAGCGTAGGAGATGATGGCTCTGATGCCACCCGCGATGACGCCGAACCGGCCCGTGGGGCCGGAGCGTCTCGCTCATGCGGCAGGTAACGGATGCCACCGACCCGTCTTAGTAGCACCGGCTCTCGCGGAGGTCATCCGCGCAAGGGCACCGGTCCGTTCGTCCGGGTGGCTCAGGGGTGGCGTTCGAAGCGTCCCGCGCCGGGTTTCCACCGTCCCCGACTCTCTATCGCTGGGATTGACCTCTACTCGTCCCCATCAACGCCGATCATGCTGTGCGATTGGTAAGGGGCGAGTATAGCGCAAAGGAGCGGGAGCCGCACCCCTCGACTCGGCCCGATCGGAGCGGCCGGCATAGCTCCTCCGAGGGTATGCTCTAGACACGTTCAACCGGCATGGAGGCCGAGATGACCGCGACACAGCCGGGCGTGAGCACCGCACTCGTCTACGACGAATCGCTCGGCGCATACGACCTCGACCCCGCCCATCCGCTTCGACCCGAGCGGGTCTCGCTCACCATCGACCTGATCCGCGCCTACGGCCTACTCGCGAACGGGGCTCTCGAGCTCGTCGCTCCCCGGCCTGCATCGTCGGCCGAGCTCCTCATGGCGCACGATGCGCGGTACATCGAGACGGTGATCGAGGCCTCAGCGGCGCCGGGCTGGTGGAGGCCGCGACGCGGGATCGGCCCCGGCGACACCCCCGAGTTCGCCGGGATGCACGACGCGGCGGCGCTCGTCGCGGGAGCGACGACTGTCGCCGCCGAGTACGTCTGTGACGGCCGCTCCCGGCGAGCCTTCTCCCCCGCGGGAGGCCTCCACCACGCGCACCGCGACCGTGCGGCGGGCTTCTGCGTGTACAACGACGTGGCGGTGGCGATCGCAGCGATGCTGCACCGCGACCCCGACCTCCGGATCCTCTACCTCGACATCGACGCCCATCACGGTGACGGCGTTCAGGAAGCGTTTTACGAGGAACCCCGGGTCCTCACGATCTCGCTCCACGAAGACGGCCGCTATCTGTACCCGGGAACCGGCTCGGCGCGGGAGCGGGGCGCCGGCGCGGGACTCGGCAGTGCGATCAACCTCCCCATGCCGCCGTACGCCACCGACGAGTGCTACCGCCTCGCATTCGAACGCGTCGTCGCGCCCGCCGCCCGGGAGTCCCGTCCGGACGTGATCGTGACCCAGAACGGCGCCGATGCACACTGGAGCGATCCTCTGACCACCCTCGGGCAGACGATCGCCGGCTACGAGTGGCTGTTCGCCCGGAGCGTCGAGCTTGCCGAGGAGGTCTGCGACGGCCGTCTCGTCGCGTGCGGCGGCGGCGGTTACGCATGGGCGACCGTGGTGCCGCGCGTGTGGACGCTACTCGCCTCCGCGCTCGCCGGTGTCACGCTGCCCGACGAACTGCCTGCCGAGTGGCGCGAGCGCGTGCGCGCGCTCGGCTACGAGCCACCGGCATCACTCAGGGGCGATGACGGCCCGGCTCACACGCATGCCCAACGCACCTCCGTACTCGAGGCGACCGGGCGGGTCATCGACGAGGTCGTGCGATCCCGCAGCCTGTGAGGATGTCGCGAGACAGAGAAGCGGGTCCCCGCCATCGATGACGGGGACCCGTTCTGTCACACGGTAAGCGCGTCAAGCGTTGCTAGTTGCGACCGGCCTGCTTCTTACCGCCGCCGGAATCGCGATCCTTGTGTCGCGTGGGATGGCAGCCGTCACACGTCTTGTCCCAGTCGGCTACCACGGCATCAAACGAACCACTATGGCACGCGCTGCAGCCCGCCGAGTACTTCGCGTGCTCTGTGGCAAGATCCAGCGAGTGGCAGTTGCTGCAGCCGGCGTTGGGCACGGCGAGGTGCGCGTCGGCCGGGTAGTGCTTTTCAAACACCGGCGAGTACGCGTGGCAGTTCACACACTCTGCCGAGTCGGGAAGCTGCGTTGAGTGGCACACGGCACACGGACCGGCCGCAGCGTCGGCGTGGAGTTCGAAGAGGTCCGCGCTTCTGTGACAGTCGACGCACTCCTGGCTCGCGGTTGCGGTGTGCGCCTCTCCGATATCCCCGTGCGCGGTCTCGTGGCAGTCGGCACACTCGGTCTCACCGGCTGCGATCTGCGCCGCGTAGTCGATCGTGTGACACCCGCTGCACGTGAAGTCAGGGTTGTACTGCGTGTGCACGGTCAGTAGGTCCGGGGTCCGATGGCAGTACTGGTTGTCGCATCCCTCGGTGCTGCTCGCATGCTCAGAGCCGTGATACTGACTCTCTGCGGCCGGGTGACAACCCACGCATGAGGGCGACGCCTGCGGCGCTGCGGCCATATGGCAGTTCGCCGAGGTGCAACCCGGGGTTCCGCCGTGGTCGCCGTGCGCCGGGTCGGCATGGCACGCGTTGCAGGATACCTGTGTGTGACAGGACGCACACCAGGAATTGAGCGGTGAGACGACCTGCGCCATCCACGTGGTACCGGCATGGGCGCTGTGGATGTTGGCCGCTCCCGAGACCGGCGACGCGACTGACTGGAACATCCCGTACGAGGTGCGTACGAGCGGCTCGATGACCTCGCCCGCCGGTACCGAGAAGTACGGCTCATCGATGTTCAGATTGTGACACGGGGTGCAGTCGGTGAGGTCGTTGTGGAAGTGGTCGATGGTGGCCATGGCGGGCAAAGGGATCGCCGCATGACACGCCCTGCATGCGTTGAGGTCGACCGACTCCGCAGAGAAGTCGACAGGCGCCACCGCAGCCAGTCCATCGACCGCGTGGCACGCGTAGCAGTCGTCCGGCTCAGCGTAGGTCGTCGCGGATGCGAGTCCCCCCATGAGCAGCACGAGCAGCACGGACAGGAGACACACGGGCAGAATACGCGGACGCATACGGATCGCCACCTCTTCTTCGGCATTGGTACATGTCGAAAACGTCAAAGGGCGGTCCGGCCGCTTCCCGCTGCCCCGGGCGAGAAAACAACAAACCGGCCGAACGCGATCAGCCGGTTGCGCCACTGGCTCCACGCCACC
The DNA here is from genome assembly GCA_002347725.1 of Actinobacteria bacterium UBA2272. Taxonomy (GTDB): domain Bacteria; phylum Actinomycetota; class Coriobacteriia; order Anaerosomatales; family Anaerosomataceae; genus UBA2272. The sequence goes on along the minus strand of DDXA01000001.1, from coordinate 152,591 downwards.
CAGGCGCCCAGGTTTACGGGTGGCGATTCACTGCCTCTGGTCAACTCGCGGGCCCCTCGCACATTCCCCGCAAGCACCTGTGAATTATGAACGTAGCAGTCCGCTCGGTCAAGAGTCTTTGTGACACAACTCACACTATCGGCCCACGGCACCGACAGACGGCCGTACCCCTGCTCACGGTTCGGTAGCGCGAACCCCCCTACAACCGCTCGATGAGCGCGTCGGCGTACGCCTGCGTGCCGACACACCCCTCGGTGCTACCGGTGTTCGTCCGCTTGATGTCGTAGGTCACGCGTTCGCCCTCGGCCAACACGCTCCTGACCGCAGCCAGCACGCGTGACGCCGCATCCCGTTCGCCGAGGTGGTTGAGCATGAGTACCGCCGAGAGGATCTCCGCGGTCGGATTCGCCATGTCCTTGCCGGCGTACTTGGGGGCCGAGCCGTGGACTGGCTCGAAGACAGCGTAGTCGGTACCGATGTTCGCGCCGGGCGCGACGCCGAGCCCGCCGATGAGGCCGGCCGCAAGATCCGACAGTATGTCGCCGTACAGGTTCGGGAGCACGAGCACGTCCCACCACTCGGGATGCAGCACGAGCTGCATGCACGTAGCGTCCACGATGTAGTCCTCGAACTCGATGCCCGAGTCGCGATACTCCTCGGCGACCTCACGGGCGACTTTCAGGAACAGCCCGTCGCTGTGCTTGAGGATGTTGGCCTTGTGCACGGCGGTGACCTTCTTGCGGCCGTTGGCGATCGCATAGTCGAACGCGAACTTGACGATGCGCCGGGTTCCCGTGATGCTGATCGGCTTCAGCGAGATGCCCGAGTCGGGACGGATGATCCCCGCGCCCTCGGCGGCGGCGAACTCGATGAGGCGCCGGGCGCCGTCGCTGCCTTCTTCGAACTCGATACCCGCGTAGAGATCCTCGGTGTTCTCGCGCACGATGACGAGATCGACGTTGTCGTAGCGCGCACCGGTTCCGGGAATCGAGAACGACGGACGCAGGCAGGCGTACAGATCGAGCTCCTTGCGCAACGCCACGTTCACGCTGCGGAACCCGGTGCCGACCGGCGTGGTGATCGGGCCCTTGATGGCCACCTTGTTCTTGCGGACCGAGTCGAGCACATGCTGCGGCAGCGGTGTGCCGTACTTGTCCATGACGTCGGCGCCGGCCTCGGCGATCTCCCAGGCGATATCGACGCCCGTCGCTTCGACCACGCGCGTCATGGCGGTGGTGAGCTCAGGTCCGATGCCGTCGCCGGGAATCAGGGTGACAGTGTGCTTGGCCATTCGGTGTACCTCCAGGTGTTCGGGGCGGCTCACAGCGGCTCGCCCGCGGACAGGTGCCTGGCGATTGTACGCGACCTGACGAGCGCCGCGCGAGGTTGACGCGAGAGACTACTCGGCGCGCTCGAAGACGAGCAGCTCGTTGCCGCCCACATCCGTCAGCGTGAGGATCGTGCCGTCCACCTGGTAGGCGGCGACCTCGCGTAGCAGCGCGAAGTAGGCGGCCTCGGCAGCGTTGGCCTCCTCGTCGACCGCTGCGATGAGTGTGGATGTCACGTCGCCGATCTCGATCGCCCCGCTGCGTCCCAACTCGTACTCCGCGCTATAGCTGTTGACCCCGCCGGTGCCGCCGACAACTCCGTCGGCAAACCGGGCAGTGATCCCCGCGGCGCCGAGGTTCGAGGCGCTGACCGAGGAAGCGACCAGACTCCACTCGGCATTCTCGAGATCGCCCGCCGAGCCGACGGCCGTACAGCCACCGGCGACGAGCAGCCCGAGTCCGACGGCGATGATCGTGGCGATGACAGCAGCAGTGCGCATCACAAGACCTCCTGGCGGGCAGCAAGGAAACGGCAACTTGTCCGGTATGACGCACCCCGGCGACATGGGGTTCACCGTGGAGCTTACAGCCAGCCGAGGCCGACGAGACTGCCGAGGTGGTACGCCACGAGCGCCGAGAAGACGCCGATGGCGACGAGCGAGAGCCCGAGGATCGAGCGGCGCGTCCGACCATGCCAAATGACCGCGCTCGCAACCAGCGTACCGGCGACCTTGGCCGCCACCGCCAGCAGCACGTGGCGCTCGCCTGCCGCAGCGAGCACGGGGTTGCCCTCCGAGGCGATGCCGAGTGCGATCTCGCCGAGCGTGAGCAGGCCATCGATGGCCGAGAGCGCGCAGAGCACGGCGATCACGAGCGCGACGATCCACTGATGGTCGCGCATCGTACCGAGCACGGGATAACGGGTGCGACGGTCGAACCCATGGCGACGGTCGATGAAACGATACCTGCGCCTCCGCCGTCGCTTGGTGCCACTCCGACGCTCTACGCCGTCCCAGAGCTCAGGCGAACGCCGCCCGGGATTCACGAGACCGCGAACCCGCCATGCTTCTTGAAGTGCTCGACAAGCCCGCCGTCGGCGAGCAGCTGCGCCATCACCGGCGGCAGTGGCGCGAACGGTATCTCGATCCCTTTGGTGACGTCACGCAACACGCCGGCCGCGAGGTCGAGCTCGAGCTCATCGCCGTCGTCGATCAGGTCCGTATCGCACTCCACCACCGGCAGGCCGGTGTTGATGGCGTTGCGGTAGAAGATGCGCGCGAACGTCTTCGCCAACACGGCACGGGTGTTGGCGTGGATGAGCACGAGCGGTGCCTGCTCGCGGCTGGAACCCATGCCGAAGTTGCTGCCTGCCACGAGAAACCCGCCGGACGGCTTGACCTTCTCATAGTAGTGCGGGTCGAGGTCCTCCATGGCGTGGACCGCCATCGCCTCCATGTCAGCCGACTTGAACTTGTACTTGCCGCTGATGATGTAGTCGGTGTTGATGTCGTCTCCGTACTTGAACGCCTTCGCCGTGATCGCCATCTCTTACGCCCCCTCTCCCGTGAAGTACTTCCGCGGATCGGTGATGACGCCCTCAACGCACGAGGCGGCGACCGTAGCCGGACTGCCGAGGTAGATGAACGCGTTACTGTTGCCCATCCGGCCCTTGAAGTTCCGGTTGGCCGTTGATATGACGTTCTCGCCATCGCTCGGCACCCCGTTGTGCGTACCCACGCACGGACCGCACCCCGGCGCGACCAGGACCGCGCCGGCCTCCACGAGGTCGCGGATGTAACCGACCTCCATCGCGTCGAGGAAGATCTGCTTGCTTGCCGGCGCGACGATGAGGCGGACGTCCGGATGCACGTGCCGACCGCGGAGGATGGCGGCGGCGATCCCCAGATCCTCAAGCCGTCCGTTGGTGCAGGTGCCGATGAAGCCCTGCGCTATCGGCGTACCGGCGACCTCCTCGATCGCCGACACATTGCCAACGGCGTGTGGCTTGGCGATCTGCGGCCCGATGGCCGAGGCGTCGAGTGTGATCTCCTCGGCGTAGACCGCGTCGGCGTCAGGATCGACAGGCTGCGGAGCGCGACTGCCCCGGCCCTCGTACCAGGTGAGCGTTGTGGCATCGGCACGCATGAGACCGGCCTTGGCGCCAACCTCGATCGCCATGTTGGAGATCGTCATGCGGGCGTCCACCGAAAGCGCGTCCACGACCGGCCCGTGGAACTCGAGCGCCATGTAGGTGGCGCCATCGACACCGATCGCGCCCGCGAGCGCAAGGATGAGGTCCTTGCTGAACACGCCCGGCTGCAACTCGCCTGAGTAGGTGACCTTCATGGTGTCCGGCACCTTGAACCACAGCTTGCCCGAGGCCATAGCGGCCGCACCGTCGGTGGAGCCGACGCCCGTGGAGAAGACGTTGACCGCCCCGTACGTGCAGGTGTGGCTGTCGCAGCCGACCATGAGGTCGCCCGGCACGACGTGGCCCGCCTCGGGGATGAGCTGGTGGCAGACGCCGCAACCGACGTCGTAGACCTTCGCGCCGGTCTTCTTGCCGAACTCGCGCATCATCGTGTGAAGCGCCGAGACGCCCTCGATCGGACTCGGGCTGGAGTGGTCCATCACCACGGCCACCTTCGCCGGATCGAATACGCGGTCCACGCCCATGTTCTCAAGCGCGCGGATGGCAAGCGGCGTGGTGCCGTCCTGCCCCATCACGAAGTCCACATCCGCCACGACGATGTCGCCAGCGTACGCATCGGTTCCTGAGTGTGCCGAGAAGATCTTCTCGGCGATCGTCTTGCCCGGAATGGTGCTCACCTCTCTCGGTCTGGCTCGCAGAGCATGCCGCCGCGCGCTCAAGAGGTCCGCGGCAGGTGCACAGTGTACGGCACGCGTGCTCGATGCGTCCATGTGAATCACCCGATGTGCCCGGCCGCACGCGCCGCACCACGCAGTAGCCGTTCGGCGGGCCACGGCGTACCGTGTGGAGACAAAGCGCTGACGTACCGCCGACACGCACCCGGATCGAGAGGTTCGACATGCTCCTGCGCGCCGCTGCAACCGATGACGCCGAAGCCATCGCGGCGATCTACAACGTCGCTGTGACCGGCTCGACCGCGAGCTTCGACACCGAGACCAAGACACCCGCGGACCGCACGCGCTGGCTCTCCGCCCGTGCGTCACGTCATCCGGTGATCGTGGCCGAGGAGGCACGCGCCGTCATCGGCTGGGGCGCGCTGTCGCCCTACTCGGAGCGCCCCGCCTACGACGCGACTGCCGAACTATCCATCTACGTGGACGCTGACTGGCACAGGCGCGGCGTCGGCCGCGCACTGGCCGTGGCGCTCCTCGAGGCCGCCCGGCGTGCGGGGCTCCACTCGGTACTCGCCCGCATCTGCACGGAGAACGTCGCGAGCATACGCATGGTACGCGAACTCGGTTTCACGGAAGCGGGCACGATGCACGAGGTCGGACACAAGTTCGGCCGATGGCTCGATGTCGTGACGTGGGAGTACCTCGTCCCCGACAGCGGCCCCGTGTCGGACTCACGGCCGTAGGGGACACTCCCGTTAGAGCGTCTCCCCACAGGAAGGAGTCCCGCGATGAAGGCGATCGTCGACCGCGACCTCTGCATCGGGTGCGGGATATGCGAGCAGACGTGTCCGGAGGTGTTCCGGATGGGCGAGGACGGCCTGGCGTACGTGATCGACGACGACCCGCCACACGAGGCGTACGACGACATCGCGGCCTGCGTCGAGATGTGCCCTGTGGCGGCCATCAGCATCGCGCCCGCGTGACGGAGGCGGACCGGCCGACACCTGCTAGGTCGCTGCGCGCGCCCGGTGTGCCTCGACCACATCGGCATAGACGCCTTCGAGACGGGTGACGACGCGCTCGAGCGCGTGCGGCCGCACGTCCTCGCGACACGCCGCACCAAGCTCCATGCGCAGCGCCTCGTCATCGAGCAGACGCCGCATGGCATCGGCAAGCGCGACCTCGTCGCCGGGCTCGACGATCAGCCCGTCCCGCCCGTCGCGCACAAGCTCGGGGATCGCAAGCGCGTTCACCCCGACCACGGGCAAGCCGGCCGACATCGCTTCGAGCAGGACGATCCCCTGGGTCTCGATCGTGCTCGCCGTGACAAACCCGTCGTAGTCGCGGTAGACGCGCCCGAGCGCGTGGCGATCCATGAACCCCGGCATGTGCACGCTGTCCGCCACGCCGAGTCGCTCGGCCAGCCTGACAAGCCCCTCCCGCGCGGGTCCGTCGCCGATGATGTCAAGCGAGCAGCCGGGCCTTTCGGCCACCAGACGTGCGAACGCCCTGAGCACGACGTCCACGTTCTTCTCATGGCCGAGGCGTCCGGCGTGGAGCAGACGGCCGCTTGCGGCATACGAGTCCTTGACCCTGACGAGCGACATATCGATGCCGTTGCTGAGGTACTCGACCGGCACGGTCACGCCGTGCGCCTCGAGCTCGCGCTTGAGCGCGACCGAGGGCGTCAGCACGAGATCCGCGCGGTTGTACAGCGTACGGGTGAACTGCCAGGCGACCCGGGCCGAGAGTTGCGTGCGCTCGGTCGGAGCGAGATCGCCGACCACCGAGTCCGCAACGCTCGCGATATCCTCGAGCGCCTGCCTGCGCGTCTCGCCTGCACGCGCGAGCCGCCGCCACGTGCCCGACTCGAACATCCGCTCGAAGATGAGCGAGTTGACGACCCTGTCCTGGAAGTCATCGAGACGCAACAGCCGATGCAGTTCGACGTACTGCATGAAGTCCGGGATGTAGGTGTGATAGGTCTTGAGGGTGGGAAGTCGCATCAAACGCGCGGTCGCCAGCCCGATGACCCCGATCGAAAGCGGCGTGTGCACGTGTACCACATCGGGCCGGAACCGCCGGAGCGTCCGCGCCACGGACGCCATCGACGGGAGCGCCACGCGTGTGTCCTTGTTGGTCACGAAGCTGAAGCTCCGGTACCGCTTGACCTGGACGCCGGGGACGGCACTGAGTGCCGAGCGCCGGTATCTCGGGCAGATGATGATGATGTCGTGGCCACGCGCAGCAAGAAGCCGGGAGTGCGACTCGAGGCTTGTGACCACGCCGTTGATCTCCGGCAGGTACGTGTCGGTGAAGTACGCGATCCGCATCGTCGCCGCCTAGAGCCTCCCGCACATGGCCGTGGTCACCGGTTCTCGGCGAACCCGACGACCACCCACGTGCCCGACCGTTGGTCGGTGCGCAGGGTCACGATGCCGAGTCGCTCGGCGTCTTGCAGGAAGTCGGAGAACGATCGGTAGCCGTAGCTGGACTCCGAGAACTGCGGCTGCTTGCGGCGCATCGTGTCCTTGACCGCTGAGGCGAGCATGATGTCCTTGTTCTCGCGCTGGAGAGCCTGGACCGACTCGATGAGCAGGTCGATCGCAGGACGCTTCGCCTTGGGGATGTCCACCTTGGACACTGCGGGGGCGGCGGGGCCACGCACGATGTCTTCGTAGTAGATGAACTCGTCACAACTCGATGCGAGCAGATCGCTCGTTGAATCCTTGATCCCAAGCCCGATGACCGACTTGCCGTTCTCCTTGAGCTTGGAGACAAGCGGCGTGAAGTCCGAGTCGCCGGAGACTATGACGAACGTGTCGATGTGCTCCTTGGAGTAGCACAGGTCCATGGCATCCACGCACAGCTGGATGTCGGCGTGATTCTTGCCCATCTTGCCGCGCTCGGGAATCTCCATCATCTGGATGCCTGCGTCATGCATCACCTCGCGGTACTGGTTGAACCGCCCCCAGTCCGCGTAGGCGCGCTTGACGATGACCTTCCCTTTCTCCACGAGGCGCTCGAGCACGAGCTTGATGTCGAAGATGTCAGCCGTGCTCTTGGCACGAGAGGTCCTGCCCGAGGCCGTGCGCCCTGATGGGCGCTCGATCCCGATGGCCAGGTTCTCGAAGTCGATGAGGACGGCGAGTGAGTGCGCTTCTTCGGCCACTGTAGGCACGACCTTCTCTCATTGTGTCGGTACGCTTCCCCCATCCTTAATCATGCCACACCACGGGCGATGCGACACGCGAACGCAGACAGGCGGCCCCGAAGGACCGCCTGTCTGAACAGATCGTTGATGGAAGCTACTGCGTCTGGGTGCACGCGCCGCAGGCGCCCTGGCCAACCTGGCCCATGCCGCCACGGCCCTGACCGCTGCCGGCGCCACGACCCTGGCCGGCCCACGCGGGCCGCCCGGTCTCATCCGTGGTCACGCGGTCGGTGACACGCTCGGTCATCTGGCTGTAGGCCACATCGGCCTGGTCCTGCGTGATGGAGCCTTCGGCGACCTTGGCATCGAGGAGCGCCTTGCGGGCCTCGAGCGCCGAGTCGACGACCGTCTCGGTCGCTACACCATTCGCCTCGGCGATGTCCGCGATAGAGTTCCCATCGGCACGCTCGGCCGCGATCTCGTCGGTGGACAGGCCGGTGAGGTCGGCCAGGACATCGACCAGGCGGGCACCCGCACCGCGGATAGCCTCACCCATGCGGATCCCGGAACAGACGACCGGGTTGGTCGTCTCCGACTCGGTAGCGGCATAGGACACGCCCACGCTGCCGAGAACCAGTCCGGCCACGAGGCCGGCTGTGACAAGCGCCATCGACTTGCTTCTGTTCATCGTACGCACCTCCTTGAAGGTGACTCGGTGACTCATCTGACTACCTGAGTATCCGTGCGCCGTTTGAAGAAGATGTGAACGTCCGGCACCGTTCGGGTGAACGACCGGGAGATGCGCCGGGGCGCGATGGGAATGAATACGATGGTGACGCACCGCGCGCGCAGGAGTACGCTCCTGATGGGGTTGTCAGGCCCTGGCGGGCGATTGCGTTGCATAAGACCGGCCTTGTTCCGTATACCGAGGGGAGTTCGCATGTCAGAGCGGCGGATCGTCATCATGGGAGCGGCGGGGCGGGACTTCCACGACTTCCTGACACGCTACAGAGACGACCCGGCCGTGCGCGTCGTAGCATTCACCGCCACACAGATCCCCGGCATCGACTCGCGGATGTTTCCCGCCGACCTGGCGGGGCCCCGCTATCCCGACGGCATCCCGATCGTGGCCGAGGCTAGGCTGCTCGACCTGATCGCCGAACAGAAGGCCGACGAAGTCGTCTTCGCCTACAGCGACGTGAGTCACGAGTACGTCATGCACCACGCGCAGGCGGTCATCGCGGCGGGCGCGGACTTCACGCTCCTCGGGGCCGAGCCGACGATGGTCGCCTCGATCAAGCCGGTGATCTCAGTGTGCGCCGTGCGCACCGGCGTGGGCAAGAGCGGCATCAGCCGACACCTGTTCAAGCTGTTCCGCGAGCGCGGGATCCGCGCCGTGGACGTCCGGCACCCCATGCCCTACCGCGACCTGCTCGCCATGCGCGTCGAGCGCTACGCGTCGCTCGAGGACCTCGATGCGCTCGGCACGACCATCGAGGAGCGCGAGGAGTACGAACCGCTGATCGAAGAGGGTGCCGTGGTCATGGCCGGTGTGGACTACACCGCGATCCTCCGCGAGGCCGAGAAGGAGGCCGACGTCATCGTCTGGGACGGGGGCAACAACGACCTGCCCTTCTACCTCTCGGACCTCGAGATCGTGGCGCTCGACCCGCACCGCGCGGGGCACGAGCGCGCGTACCATCCCGGAGAGGCGAACTTCCTACGCGCAGACGTGCTCGTCATCAACAAGGTCGACAGCGCGGATCCCGCCGACGTTGCCCGAGTGCGCGAGGCCGCTGCTCGCTACAACCCGGCAGCCGAGGTCATCGAGACGAACTCGGCCATCGACCTCGACGGCAGCGTACCGATCGCCGGCAAGCGCGTGCTCGTGATCGAGGACGGCCCGACGGTCACACACGGCGGCATGCCGTATGGCGCCGGCGCGCTCGCGGCGCGCTCGGCGGGAGCGGCCGAACTCATCGATCCGCGCCCGTTCGCGGTCGGCAGCATCGCCGACACGCTGGCAGCGTACCCGCATCTGACCGAGGTGCTGCCCGCGATGGGCTACTCTCCCGAACAGCTCGCAGACCTCGAGGCGACGGTGCAGGCAACCGACGCCGACGTCGTGATCGTGGCGACACCGGTGGACCTGTCACGCCTTGTCGATCTCGGGAAGCCGTCTGTCCGGGCGAAGTACCACATCGAGGATCGCGAAGGTGGGCGGACGCTCGCCGATGTCGTGGACGACTTCGCCGCGACCCACGGACTCTGACCGGACGCCCCCGACTCTTCCGGTCAGCCGGACTTACGCATCGGGTCGACCGTGTGATAGACGACCGCCACCGCGCCCGGCCCCACGTGGGCGCCGATCGCCGGGCCGATCGGACAGACGTCGACGGCATGCCCGACGATTTCCGCCACACGTGTGGCGAGGTCGTTCCCAGCCGCCTCGTCATGGATGTGGTGCACGATCACGCCCCCGAGCCCGCCCTTGTCGCGGACGTCGGCCGCCAGCGCGTCCACGATCGCGGCGAGCGCCTTGTGCTTGGTGCGCACCTTGGCGAACACGTCGGTCTGCCCGCCCACCACGGTGAGGATCGGCTTGATCTGCAGCAGCGAGCCGATGAGCGCCGAAGCGCCCCCGATGCGCCCGCCGCGCCTGAGGTACTCGAGCGTCTCGGGGACGAACAGGAAGCGCGTGCGCTCGACCATGTGCCGCGCGGCGGCAACCACCTCGGCGACCGTCTCGCCCGCCGCGGCGGCCTTCGCTGCTGCGAGCGCTGCGAAACCAAGCTCCATGCAGTTGCTCTCGCTATCGACGACCTCGATCACCGCGCCGGGATGGCGTTCGAGGACCATGTCCCGCGCCAGTAGCGCCGTCGAGTACGTGCCGCTCATCTTCTCGGAGATGAACACGCCCACCACGTCGTGCCCCGCGCTGACGCGCTCGGCCATGAGATCGACCATGTCCTGGACCGCGGGCTGCGAGGTGGTGGGCATCGCGCTGGACGCCTCGAGCGCCGTGAAGAACGGCTCGTAGTCGTCGGCATCGTCGGCGAACGTCACGCCGTCGAGAAGCGACGACAGTCCGGCCACGCCCATATCGAACTCCCGCAGCATCTCGCGCGGCACGTACGACGTGCTATCGGTTATCACCTTCACGGCCACTGGAGGCTCCTCGCTGTCGTGCGGAGTCGCACTCCGCGTCAGTCGGTCGTCTTCACGCCGTCGAGCTTGTACAGGAAGCTCAGGTGCCCGTCGGCGCCCTCGGGCAGACCGAGGAAGCTCGTGTAGGCGTCGGCAGCTGCCGACATCGCCTCAGTGAGTGCTTCCCCTTCCCGCATGTCGTCCACACCCCAGCCGAGGTTGCTCGTGATCTGCTGGAGCGCGCCGCTGGTCGTGGTCAGGCCGGGGAGATGCTGTCCGCGCACCGCTCCGCCGCGCGCGAGCGCATCGAGCGTGTCGGCGAGTTCGGCCATCATCACGGGAAGCTCGGCCAGACGCGCGAGCTCGGCTGCCGACCCGGCGAGCCCGGCCTCGGCCCGGCTGAGGCCGTTGGCGACACCGGTGAGACCGTCACGCGTGGCGCCAAGACCGGGCAGCGCCTGACCGGACACCGTGCCGCCGTCGCGCAGCACGACAAGCGCCTGTCGGAGCTGGAGGAACGCGTCCGGCACCGCGCCGAGTGCCGCCGATTGCGACTCGATCTGCTCGAGCCCGTCGGCAAGGGCGGCAACGCCGTCAGCGATCCCGTGAAGCGAGCTGCGCGTTGTGCGCAGGCCCGGCATCGCGGGCGCGGGTCCTGACCCGTCGGGGTCGCCACCGTCGAGCAGCACGTCGAGCAGGTGCTGCTGTGCGCCGAGGCCCTCGGCAAGCGTCTGGAAGTCGGCAGCGGCCGGCGCGAGCGTCGCATCGGCGCTGTACGACGCCACGAAACCGTCCGCCTGCGCCAGGAGGCCCGCGTTGGACGCACGGATGCCCTCGGCAAGCGCGATCTGCCCGTCGAGAAGCTGCACGAGTCCCGCCGTGCCGGTGGCAAGCTGCGAGGCGGCGGCGCGCATCTGGCCGATGGCCGCCTGAAGCTGACCGAGCGACTCGAACCGGGAGGCATCGATACCCGCGATGACGCCGTCAAGATACAGGTACTGCCCCGCCGTCAACTGTGCGAGGCCGTCGGCGCCATCGCCGAGTTCGCCGAGGCCTGACGTGAGAGCCGCGATGCCGTCGGCCGCACCCGCCGCACCCGAAAGGTCCATCTCGCTCATGCCGCCGGTGATGCCATCCAAGACCTGCAGCTGGCCCTCGGAGAGCCTGCGCAGGTCCGAGAGTCCGTCACGCAGTTCGAGCAGATCGTCGGCTACCGAGAAATCGGGTGACGCCGGGAGCTTCGGGAATGCCGAGATGATGAGCGGCGCCAGCTCTATGTCGCGTGCGTCCATCTCGAGAAACGCAGTCGACTCGGGCGAGGGCACCATCGGCAGGGCGTACGTGAGCGTCGAGCCCGCGATGGCGAGCTGCGCGCTTGCCGGCGCCTCGATGGCGGTCATGCGGGTACCGTCGATCTCGAACTGCGGGATGCACAGGAGCGGCACAGTGTACGTGACCTCGGACGTCCGCTCGAGGCCATCGGAGCCGACATAGGTCACCGTGTCCTCGCGCTCGAGAAGGTTGGTGAGCGTGATCTCGATGCGCAACCGGCCGCTCTTGCCCGCGAGATCGGCGGGCGCGGTCTCCTGGCCGTCGAGGAAGTACACCATCTCCACCTCGAGCGGCAACTCGGCGTCGGTCTCGGCACGGTAGAAGAAGTCGCCGTTGCCGTCCACATCGACAGTCGCGATCACATCGTCACCCGCGCGTTCGGGCGCGAACCCGTCGGTGAGTGACTCGATGGCGCCGATACCCGGGGCCGGGTCGGCGATCGTGAACCTGCCGCTCCCCTCGACTTGCAGCCAGTCCACGACGACCGTGGTGCGCGGCGCGCCGGTCGCATCGGCGATGATGTAGACGGTCTCGTTGTCGGTGATCGCCTCGGGGACTCCGGACGCTACGTACGACGAGGCCGTCGCGGCAGACAGGATGCACACGGCGGCGAGCGACGCGATAACCGCCGAGCGGCGCGCCACGGAGAAGAACCTGAGCGATCGTGCCATGTCATTCACCCTTCGTGGTATGGCGGGGCCAGCCGAGGCTGGTTCTCTCGAATAGCGGCTGGCCGACGACGAGAACGGCCGGCAGGAACACGATGACGACGAAGAAGCTCACGATCGCGCCGCGTGCGATGAGCATGGTAAGCGAGCTGATGATGCCGACACTCGACATCACCGCGAGCGCGATCGTAGCGGCGAACATCGTGGCGGCGCTGACGAGGATGGACTGGCTCGACTCCCCCACGGCCACCGTTATCGCCTCCACGCGGTCGCGCGTGCGCGCGAGCTCTTCCTCGTAGCGCGTGGTGATGAGGATCGCGTAGTCCACCGTGGCGCCAAGCTGGATAGCGCCGATCGCCAGTGACGCCACGAAGATCAGGTCTCCCGAGGACAACGCCTCGAACGACTGGTTGAGCAGGATGGCGAGCTGGATGACCGCAAGGAGTACGGCCGGCAGCGTGATCGACTTGAACGCTATCGCCACGATCAGAAAGATCGCGACGATCGAGATGAGGTTGATGCGCTCGGCATCGCCCTGGGAGACACGCTCCATGTCGTCCATCAGCACCGGCTGACCGGTCACGTGGGTCACGCCCGGCCACTCGGCGGCGGCCACCGCACGGATGTCGTCGAGCATCGGCGAGAGCTCCGGGTCTTTCATGTCGTAGGCCACATCGAGCGTGACGTACGTGTAGCCCTCGGCGTAGAAGGCCTCGCGGGCCTCAGCCGGGATGAACTCGACGGGGATCCGCGGGTCCACAAGCGACCCGTAGCCGAAGACGCGCGTGACACCGTCGACCTCGCCGAGCCGATCGTACAGCCGCTCGAGGTCCACGCTCGTGCCGCTGTCCTCGAGCACGATGAACACGGTCTCGGCGCGGCCGAACGCGTCGGCCACGCGTTCGGCGGCAAGCGTCGAGGGCAAGTCGTCGGGCAGACTCTTGTTGAGGTCGTAGGTGAGCGTGACCTGCGAGTAGCCCCAGATCGCAGGCACGAACAGCACCGCCCCGACGAGCGTGACCGCGCCCGCGTGGCGCGCGATGAAGTGCCCAAGACGAGAGAAGTCGAAACGGGGCACGCGGTGCCGTATGCGATCGATGAGCGGCAGCGCGAAAAGCAGCAGGCCCGGCAGGAGCGTCACTATCGCGACCAAGGTGATCAGCACGCCCCGGGCGAGCGTGACGCCCATGTCGACGCCGAAGCCGAGCTTCATCACCATGAGCGCGAGGAATCCGGCGATCGTCGTCACGGCCGCAGCGAGGATCGACTTGAACGTCGAGGCCACGGCACGCGCCATCGCCCCCTCCTCGTCCCCCGGTGCGCGCTCTTCCTCGAAGCGGTGGTACAGGAACAGCGCGTAGTCCATCGTGACGGCGAACTGCAGCGCGAAGACGATGACGCCGGTGATATAGCTGACCTCCTGGCCGATGTAGTACGACAGGCCGAGGTTCAGGACCACCGCCACGAGGATCGCGAGCACGAACACGACCGGTACGATGATCGACGGCAGCGTGAGCAGCAGCACCACCGTCACGAGGATGAGTGCGGCGACCGCGAACCGTACCTGGTCGCGGTCCATCACCTCCTCGAGTTCGAGCTGCTGCGCCCCGGTCAGGTACGCGTCGAGACCGGCGATGGTGTCCCTGATCTCGGTTACCGCGCCCTTCACGAGCGGCGTGTTGCCGCTCTCGTCGAAGCTCACCTGCACGATGGTGACGCCATCGGCGTAGTAGTTCTCGGCGATGACCTCGTCGCGGAACTCCACGGGCTCGGTGATCGGCCCCATGTCGCTCGCCCAGTTGACCGCCTTCACGCCCTCGATCTCCCGCAGCTCGACGACGAGCGCCTCCACCCGCGCGTCGCTCTCGTCGTAGATGAGGATCTGCGCCGTGTTGCCAAGCCCGAACTGCTCGTCGACGACCGAGAAGCCCTTGACCGAGTCGAGTTCGCCCGGCAGGTACGACAGCATGTCGTAGTTGATCCGGCTGTTGAGCATGCCGAACACGCCGAAGAGGAAGAGCAGCACGTAGACGGCGACGATGGCGCGCCGACGCCTGACGACGAAGCGGGCGAATCTCACGAGCACGACTGGATACCCCCCAGGAACAGATCGGTCATGAACGCGGCCTGCTGCTCGATGTCTCCGCCGGCGCGCTGCCCGAGCGGCGCATCGAGCACCCGCGCGGTCATCAGCGTGTTGATGAGCGCGAAGAGCGCCGTTGCGGCCATGTGAGCGTCGAGCGAGCGGAAGGCGCCCGTCGCGACCCCCTCCTCGATAACGGCCTGCACCCGGTCTACGATCGCCGAACTCCTCATGAGTACGTGTCGCGGAGCCGGACCGCGCGGGTCCGAGATGCTCCGGATGAGCAGCCGCATGAGCGCCTCGTGGCCCTCGAGCAGCCGCATGTAGGCCGCGATGAACTCGCGGAGCCGGACCTCGGGCGCTGAGTCGGCCGAGAGCGCTTCGACCGCCACGCCCTCGAACAGATGGATACTCTCGCGCACGACGGTCTCGTACAGTGTCTGCTTGTCCTTGAAGTGGTAGTAGATGAGTCCGGTGGATATGCCGCCTGCGGACGCGATGTCCGCGACCGAGACCGCGTCGAAGCCCCCGTCGGCGAACAACGCGCCCGCGACTGCGAGAATCCGCTCGCGTGCGCTCGGTGTCGCGCCGTCTGATGCCATTGAAACGACCTCCCGCACGCCTCGGCTCCGCATACTGACTGAACGTTCAGTCAGTATCGTGCCACTCGGCCCCGTTCCTGTCGACCGAAGATGTGGAGGGGTTGGGAGATTGTGCGTAGACTGAGTCACACGCCGCAGCCCGTGGAGGTCATCATGAACGAGACGTCCGTATCACCGCGCCGCCCACTGTGGCGCCGCGTCCTGCGCTGGGTCCTGCCGGCGCTTGCCCTCGTCTGCTCGCTGGCGCTCGCGTACGGCTCGTACCTGCTCGCCTCCTACTCGTGGGACCAGGTCGTCTCGTACGAGAGTCCGTACACGTCGATGACCGGCGCCGACTTCTCCGGCGTCCGTCCGTCGCTCTCCGAGCCTGTGCCCGGCGCGACACCTCGGCGCACCGTGCTCGTGCTCATCGACGGCCTTCGCGACGACGCCTCGCGAACGATGGCGTCCATCTCCGGCCTCCGGGCGCGCGGTGCCGATGTCCGGCTCACCGCGCCCCAGCCGAGCCTGTCCTATCCCACCTGGACGACCATCATGAGCGGCGCCCCTCCTCAGATCAGCGGCGTCACCACCAACTGGTTCGAAGGGCCCGTAGCCGTGGAGACTCTCCTCGATGTAGCGGCGGGCTCCGGCCGCACGGTGGCGGTCTCGGGACCCGCGGACCTCGACGACATGTTCCGCGCATCCGAGGTCGCCACCGCCTCGGCCCTTATTGAGTGGGACTACGAGGGCTACCGCTCGGCCGAGGTCGTCGATAACGCGCTCGCTCTCGATGAGGGACTTGGCGGAGCGGACTTCCTGTTCGTTCTGCTTCCGGATGTGGACAACGCCGGTCATAGCTTCGGGGGCGCGTCGGCCGAGTACGCCGAGGTGGTGGCGAAGGTGGACGCCGACCTCACGCGCCTGATCGGGGGACTCGACGACGGCGAGACCGTCTTCGTCGTGCTCCCCGACCACGGCCACATCGACACTGGCGGCCATGGCGGCTGGGAGGAGCCAGTCATCCGCACGTTCGCCGCCATCGCCGGCCCCGGCGTGAAGCCGGGTGTCTCCGAGGCCCAACTGGCCGACATCGCGCCGACCGTCGCCGTGCTCGCCGGCATGCAGGCCCCCCTGCAAGCCACCGGGACTGCGATCGATGCCGTGCTCGCCGACACCAACGGCAGCGCCCGGGATGCCGAGTTCGTTCGCGGCGCCGGCATCTCACTCTCGTACGTGAGGAAGGTCCTCGGCGACGACGGCCTCAAGGGCGTCGAGTCCATATCGGCCCCCGCGGATCTCGCGAAGCTCCGCGCCGATGCGGATTCGGCACGCCTCGCCGACGAGCGCGACGTTCGAAGGCCGCTGGGCCTCGGTATCTATGCGGCGATCGCTGTACTGCTCGCGGTCATCGGGATCACGTCGTGGCGTGCGCTCGTGGCGGCGCTCGCCGGAACAGCCGCCTACGCCGCCGCCTACAATGCGCTCTTCTTCGGCCTCCACCGCCTGCAGTGGTCGCTTTCGGCCTTCAACGACGAGGCGATGCTCGAGGCCTTCTTCAACCAGCGGATGCTCGAGGCGGCACTCTCTGGCCTGCTTGCGTGCGTCGTCGCAGGACTCGTCTATGTCGCGCTCCGCCCCGAGCCCAGGGGTCCGGACAGTGGGTACGCTGCCGAGTGGCTCGCCCTCGGGGGCGCGACCGTGCTGCTCGCTCAGGCGGTCTTGCTGGGGCAGGTCGGCGGCTACCTGTGGCGCTGGGGCGCTGAAGTCGCATGGATCCTGCCGAACATGCGGGAGGCGTTCAAGTACGACCTCGACCTCATCCAGATGACCGCACTCGGCGCCGCAGCCGTCGCGGGGCCATTCATCACGTTGGCCATCGGTCGGCTCCATCCAAAGACCCGGAATCGCACGCCGTGATACCCGGCATCGTCCTGATCGCCCTGGGAGTGTCCGGTACGCTGCTCGCCGAGTGGCGCGGGTACGCCGGGCTCGACCGGGTGTTCAAGCCGTTGGCATCGGCTGGCTTCCTGCTTGCCGCGCTTGGTGCGCCCGCATGGGCCCTGCCGACCGGCACGGCCTGGCTCCTGTTCGCCGGGCTCGCGCTTTCGGCGGTAGGCGACGTACTGCTGCTCGGTGGCCGTGAAGGCGCCCCGATCGCCGGCATCGCCGCGTTCGCGCTCGCGCACGTCGCCTACGGGAGCTGGTTCGTCAGCACGGGAGTCTCGTGGTGGTGGGTCGCACCGGTCGTCGTCTTCCTCGCGATCGGACATCTCGCGTGGACCGTCCTGGACCCGCACGTGCGCGGCAGCCTGCGGCTCCCGGTCCGCGGGTACGTGGCACTCGTCTCCCTCATGGCCGCGTGCGCGGTCGCGGCCGGCCTGCAGGCACTCATGACGGGCACCGACGCAGTGGACCTCCTGCTTCCTGCCGTGGGCGGGGCGCTGTTCTACCTCTCGGACCTGGCGGTGGCCCGGCGCCGCTTCGTCACCGGGTCGCTTCTCGACCGCGTCTGGGGGCTCCCCCTCTACTACGTGGCGCAGCTGCTGATCGCGAGCGCCGTGACCTGAGACAGACGAGGGCCGCCACCCGTGCGGGTGACGGCCCTCGGTGGACTCGCTCTCGGCTACGGTACGGTGTCCGGATCAACGGTCGTGGTCGGTTCGACGGTGCCTGTCGGCTCCACCGTACCTGTGGGCTCCACCGAACCGTCACCAGGGTCACCATCGTCGACGACGCCGTCATCGGGTGCGATGCCGAGCCACGACATGAACTTCGCGATCACGCGCTGCAGCCCCGGAGGCAGGTTGGAGCGTCTGCCGGCGTCCAGATCGGTCTGCATGCGCTCGAGGTTCGCCTCCAGGCGAGAGAGCGCGTTTGCGATACCCGTGCGCTTCGGCTCGGGCGTTCCCGAGCTCTCCTGGCTCTGCACGCGATCCCGGTCCCGGTCGCGCTCCTTGACCGCGTCACCAGGGTTCTCCGGCCTGTTGCCGCGCTTGGCAGTCGCATCCTTGCTGGCGCCACGCCCGCGTTCCGGCTCGACGTCGGCCGAGGTGCCCTCATCCGCCTCCGTCACCGGCTCCGAGACTGCGGCAGGCTTGCCCTTGCCGTTGGGGCTCGCCGGCACGCCACCCTTCTTCGCCAGTGCGAGTGAGGGCAATGCGAGTGCGAACACGAGCGTGAGAACGAGTGCGATGCTCACCGTGCGTTTCATTCGGCACCTCCGGTTGACAGGACTCACGTCCTACACGTCACTATCGGATACTCTCACCCCCGCTTGAGCGCGAACCGACAGGCGGCCCACACCCGAGCGTGCGCGGTTCGCGCGGGTGACACGCGCCACGGACGCCCGACGGGCGGGCCGGCTATCGCGCGTGCGCCGTCTGCCGCAGCAGCCACGCCATGTTGCGGCCGAGCGTCTCCATCGTCGCCATGCCCTCGTCGTCATCGGCCACGGCGCCCGACGGCCCACCGATGCCGACGTTCCAGTAGCTCGACCCGACGGTCACCATCTCGGTGATGCCGAAGAAGTGGCCGATCGAGTCGAGCGCGTGCATCGCGCCCGCCCTGCGCACCGCAACGACGGCCGCTCCCGCCTTGCGCGCCAGCATGCCGCGGTTCGCCCTCGAGACGTAGCCGGCGCGATCGATGAGCGCCTTCGTCTCGGGCGTCACGTCAGCGAAGTACACCGGCGAGCCGATGATGATCCCGTCGGCGGCGTCCATCTTCTCGATGCAGGTGTTGATGATGTCCCGGCGTCCGTGACACCGGCGATCGCGCGCCTCGCGGCACTTCAGACACACAGTGCAGCCCTCCGCGCGACTGCCCGCGAGCTCCACGAGCTCCGTCTCCACCCCTTCGGCTTCGAGCACGTCGAGCACACGGCGCAGCAGCAGCGAGGTGTTGCCACCTTTGCGTGCACTGCCCGAGAACGCCACGACCTTCATCGCCCTACCTCCTCGCCGGTCACACGAACCCGCCGGACGCGACCACATGCGCCCCGGCCGCCCGCATCTCGTCCAAGGCACGCGCGCCGTCGCCTTCGGCCAGGTCCACCGCACGGCACCCGTCCTCGATAACGGTCACGCCGAATCCGAGCCCGATCGCATCGAGCACGGTGTACTTCACGCAGTAGTCGGTCGCCAGCCCGCAGACCACGAGTTCGTCGACACCGTGGGTCCGACAGTACTCGGCCAGGCCGGTGTCCTTCCTGTGACCGTTGTCGAAAAACGCACTGTACGAGTCGATCTCGGGGTCGGTGCCCTTGCGCAGCACATGGTCGACACTCCCGACATCGAGTCCGGAGTGTAGTGACGCGCCGGGTCCGTTCTGCACGCAGTGGTCGGGCCAGAGCACCTGGTCGATACCGCCGAGGTCGATCATCTCGCCGGGTGCTCGTCCCGGATGTGCCGAAGCGAAGCTGCCGTGATCGGCCGGATGCCAGTCCTGCGTGGCCACCACGAGTGCGAACCTCGGCGCGAGGGCGTTGGCGACGGCAACGACGGCATCACCCTCGGGAACCGGCAGCGCCCCAAACGGCATGAAGTCGTTCTGGATGTCCACCATGATCAGAGCACGCATGGCCCCTCGCCCTCCTCGATCGCCTCAGCCGGGCCGGCGGGCAGCCAGTATGAGCGCCGTCTTGCGCTCGTAGAGTCCCAGCTCGACACCGACCTTGTACACATGCGGGTTCAGGAAGCGCCGGTGGCTCGGGTCGAGCCGCTCCAGCTGCGAGATAGCGAGCGCCCGGCTGTCCTCGAGCGGCGGCGTGTCGTAGACGACCCGGCCCGCAGTCATCACCGGCACGAGCAGCTCCTCGGCCCTGTCGGAGCCACAGTACGACGTTCGGCGTGTCGCATCGGCAGGATCGACCATGACGCACTGCTCCGTCGGCCCGGCGAGCTCGTCGTAGATCATGTCGCCCGAGAAGTGCCCGTCGGCATCGGAGAAGCGGCGCACGCGCAGCAGTCCGGGAGTCGTCACCTTGGCGGCCTGCTCGGATACCTTGACCCGCGGCTCCCACGCCCCTCCGGGCCGCCGGATGGCCGAGAGCTTATAGACGCCGCCGAGCGCGGGCTGGTCGTACGCTGTCACGAGCTTGGTCCCCACGCCCCAGACGTCGATCGCGGCGCCCTGCTCCTTCAGGCTCCCGATCGTGTACTCGTCCAGCTCGTTGGATGCGTAGATCCGGGCCTCCGTGAAGCCGGCCGTGTCGAGCATCTCCCGCGCGCGCACCGACAGCCACGCGAGGTCTCCCGAGTCGATCCTGATGCCGATGAGGTCCTGGCCCGCCTCACGGAGCCGGTTGCCCGCGACGATCGCGTTGCGCACGCCCTCGAGGGTGTCGTAGGTGTCGACGAGAAGCACCGCGTTGTTGGGCATCGCATCGGCGTACGCGAGGAAGGACTCGAGTTCGCTCTCGAACGCCATCACCCAGCTGTGCGCATGGGTGCCACCGATAGGGATGCCATGCCGCGCACCGGCCAGCACGTTGGAGGTGGCCACGCATCCACCGACGAATGCAGCCCGGCTTGCCGAGATGGCGCCGTCGGGTCCTTGTGCGCGCCGCAGGCCGAACTCGATCACCGGGTCACCCTCGGCGGCAAGACGCACGCGCGCGGCCTTCGTGGCGACAAGTGTCTGGAAGTTCACGATGTTGAGCAGCGCGGTCTCCACGAGCTGACACTCATCGATGGGGCCGGTCACCCGCAGGAGCGGCTCGTTCGGGAACACGACCGTTCCCTCGGGCACCGCGAGCACGTCTCCGGTGAAGCGCAGATCCATCAGCCGCTCCAGGAAGTCGGGAGCGAACAGTGGTCTGCCGTCGCGGCCGGATAGCGTTGCGAGATAGGCCGCGTCCTCGGCCGAGAAGCGCAGGTTCCGGAGGTAGTGAAGCGCATCGGCCAGACCCGCCGCCACAGTGAAACCGCCGTTGAACGGCTGGTCGCGGAAGTAGAGATGGAAGCACGCGTCGGTCCCGACCAGTCCGGCGCGCCAGTAGGCCGACGCCATGGTGATCTGGTAGAGATCCGTCAGCATGCCGGAGACCCGGCCGGGGCTCGCCTCGTGCGCCACGGTACTCCCTTCGGCAGGCACGTCTCACAGGATAGCAGGAGCCCCTCTACAGGCCGGGGACCACCGTCGATCCGGCGGTCCCCGGTCCGGGTGAACGACACCGTACTCAGGCGTCCATACCCATGAAGTCCACGAGGTACCTGTCGCCAACCCGCTTGATCTCGAAGTTCTCCTGATACTGGCTGTCGGTCCACTCGACCGAGTCCGAGAGGCGGACGAACACGAGATAGGTGCCATCCTCGGCAAGGACAGCTTCGGTCATCTGCGCGAAGACGACATCGGCGCCCTGGGCGCGCAGATAATCGTCCGGATGAGTGGCGAGGTCGGCCCGGAGCCGGTCGGTCCCCATCCCGGCAAGCGCGTCAAGGTCGCCCGCGTACTGCGCGCGGATGAACGCCATCGCGAGCAGCTGGACCGCCGAGTTCTCCTCGGCCGACAGGTCGCCCTCGGCGGTATCGACGATCGCCACCTCGGCGCCCCCGATCGTCTCGAGACGCACGGTGAGCTCGTCGACCCGTTCGCGCAGCGAGTCGTTCTGGCTCTCCAGCGCATCGATCTCGCGGGCCACCGGCAGGGGCAGCTGTCGCGCGATCGCGGGAACGCTCATCGCGCCCACGGCGAGGATCGCGATCACCGAGGCGGCGATAGCCGCGATGCGCCAGCCCCAGCCGCCAGCGGGTCGGGGTACGTACGCAGGCCGGGGGACGTAGCGCTCCCTCGGCACGAAGGCGTCGGCAAGGCCCGTGAGCCTGGAGACGACCTCCCGTGTGTGCTCGTACTCCGCGGCGCACTCATCGCACTCGGTGAGATGGGTGGCGAGCCGCGCCGACTCGGCGTCGGTGAGGTCATCGGCTATGTACGACTCCAGTGCATCTCGCACGTCGCTGCAGTTCATCGTGACACCTCCTGTTCGGTACGTCCGAGAGCGGCCTGGAGGGCGGCGAGCGCCCGGTTGATGCGGGACTTGACCGTTCCGGCCGGGGTGCCGAGCACCTCGGCGATATCGGCAACCTTCAGATCGCGGAAGTACCGAAGCGCGATCACTTCGCGGTGGTCGGGTGAGAGCGTCTGTATCGCGCGCATGAGGTCGATGCCGTCCTCGGGCCCGTCCCACACGAACGCCTGCGGCTCGGGCGGTTCCTCCATGGGCAACACGCGCCCCCGGCGCCTGAGCACGGTGTTGCACGTGTTGATGACGATCCTGGACACCCACGCACCGAAGCGCGCCGGATCCCTGAGAGACCCCAGTTTGACGTACGCCTCGGCCAGAGCGTCCTGCACCGCGTCGGCGGCGTCCCACTGCGAGCGCGTGATGGCGTACGCCGTTGCGTACAGCGAGCGTTCGTGACGCCGCACGAGCGTGGTGAACGATCTCGCATCGCCGGCCAACGCGCGTGCAACGAGCTCCTGGTCCTCCATACGCTCCTCCTTCCTGTCACCGTACCTGACGCGCCGGTGGCACAAAAGGTTCCATCCGCGTTCCGCGCCGACTTGACGCCGCCGCGCGAGCGGCGTAGCGTGTCGTGATACCTGACAACATGGGTCAGAATGGTAGGGATAGACCGATGCGCCTCTCCGCACGCAGCGAATACGGACTGCTCGCCCTCGTCGACCTGACGACCGCGCCCGGCGGATCGCCGGTGGCGGCACGCGAGATCGCCGAGCGCCGCGGGATCCCGCCGGCGTTCCTCGAGCAGCTCCTTGCCGATCTGCGACGCGCAGGGATCGTGCGCTCCACGCGCGGCGCGCACGGCGGCTTCGCGCTCGCCCGTGGCGCCTCGGCGATCACGGCCCTCGAGATCGTCGAAGCGCTCGAAGGGCCGATCGTGCCTTCGGTCTGCATGCCCAACGAGTGTGACCGGGAAGGCGGATGCGCCGCCGCGACGGTGTGGACCGACGTCGCCGGCGCCGTGCGCGACGCCCTTGGCGGCTTCACGCTCGCACGGTTGGCCGAGGACCAGTCGCGTCTCGACCGCGCCCCACTGACCTGCACACCACGGAGGAACACCTGATGGAACGAACCTCGTATCTCGACTACGCAGCCACCACCCCGGTCGATCCGAAGGTGGTCGAAGCGATGCTCCCGTACTTCACCGAGCGGTTCGGCAACGCCAACAGCCTGTACGCACTCGGGCGCGAGGCGGCGCGCGCGCTCGAGGACGCGCGGGAGCGCGTTGCCCGCTCTATCGGCGTCGCGCGATCGGACGAGATCATCTTCACCTCGGGCGGCACCGAGTCCGACAACACCGCACTCATCGGCCTGGCTACCGCAGGCGGAAGAAGCAATGGCCACATCATCGTCTCGGCCTTCGAGCACCACGCCGTGCTCGAGCCCGCGTGGTGGCTCGGCAAACACGGCTTCGAAGTGACCGAGCTCGCTCCGCGCCCCGATGGCACCGTGCACCCCGACGATCTGGCCGCCGCGCTGCGCGACGACACCGTGCTCGTCTCGGTCATGCACGGCAACAACGAGATCGGCACGATCCAGCCCATCGCCGAGCTTGCGACCGTCGCGCACGCCCGCGGCGCGCTCTTCCACACCGACGCGGCGCAGACGCTCGGCAAGATCGACTTCGACGTCGCCGCACTCGGCGTGGACGCCGCGTCCTTCTCCGGCCACAAGATCTACGGGCCGAAGGGGACCGGCGTGCTGTACCTGAAGGGCGGCACGCGACTCGCGACGTACCTGATGGGCGGCGGCCAGGAGTCCAAGAAGCGCAGCGGCACGCAGAACGTGGCGGGCAACATCGGGTTCGCGACGGCGCTCGAGCTCATGGACGCCGAACGACCGACCGAGGCCCCTCGCCTGACCGCGCTCCGTGACCGGCTCGTGAGCGGACTTCTCGGCGGGATCGAGTACGCGCAGCTCAACGCCGCCGAGGCACCGGAACGCCTGCCACATATCGCCAACTTCGTGATCCCCGGCGTAGAGGGTGAGGCGATGCTGCTTCACCTCGACGCGTCCGGCATCGCAGTGTCCACCGGCTCGGCGTGCAGCTCGGGCTCGCTCAAGCCGAGCCACGTACTGCTGTCCATCGGCTGCCCGGTGGAGTTCGCGCATGGCTCGCTCCGCGTGAGCCTTGGCCGCTTCACCACCGACGAGGACATCGACCACCTCATCGGATCGCTCGCTCCTGTCGTGGAGCGGTTGCGCTCGATGAACCCCCTGTACGAGAAGACCGTCGCCGGGCTGGCCGGCACACACGAGTAGGAGACATCCGATGATCTACAGCGATAAGGTGATGGACCATTTCGGCAACCCGCGCAACGTGGGCGTGCTCGAAGACGCGGATGGCACGGGTGAGGTGGGCAACCCTGTCTGCGGCGACGTCATGAAGATCACCATCAAGGTGGACGACGACAGGATCGGCGACATCCGGTTCCAGACGCTCGGCTGCGGCGCGGCGATCGCCACCTCCTCGATCGTGACGGAGATGGCCAAGGGCATGACGCTTGCCGAGGCCGTCGCTATCACCAAGAGTCAGGTGGCCGAGGAACTCGGCGGCCTGCCGCCGGCCAAGATGCACTGCTCGGTGCTCGCCACCGACGGGCTCAAGAAGGCCGTGGACGACTACCTCGTGCGCCACGGCCGCGAGCCGATCGCCGTCGGCACGATCGCACATGACGATCCCGACTTCGATCCGCACGCCGAGGAGCACGACGAGGCCTGCGACGTGTAAGGTTCCTGGCCGGGAGGTGCGCATCATGACAAGGACGGCCGTGGCCGTGAGCGGCGGCGTGGACTCGTCGGTCGCCGCGGCGCTCCTGCTCGAGGCTGGCCGGGACGTCTTCGGCGTCACCATGCGGCTCGGCCTCGCCGAGATCACCGGCCGCCAGTGCTGCGGAGAGGAAGAGGTGCTCCTCGCCCGACGCGTCTGCGATCTCCTCGGCATACAGCACGTGGTCGTGGACATGGCCGAGGAGTTCTCGTCCGAGGTCGTCGAGCCGTTCGTCGACGCGTACGCCGCCGGGCTCACCCCCAACCCGTGCGTGCGCTGCAACGAGCGCGTGAAGCTCGGCGCCTTCGCCGAGCGCGCGCGTCGGCTCGGCGCAGACGAGATCGCCACCGGCCACTATGCCCGCACGGTCAGTGAGGACGGTACCGTGTGGCTCGAGCGGGCCGCAGACGCCGCCAAGGACCAGTCGTACTTCCTGTACCGGGTCGGTCCTGACGTGCTCGGGCGCCTCGTCTTCCCCCTCGGCGATACCACCAAGTCCGAGGTGCGTGCCCGCGCCCATGCGCTCGGCCTGCCCACAGCCGCACGACGCGAGAGCCAGGAGGTCTGCTTCACCGACGACCACGCGGCACTCGTGGCGCACACGCATCCGGAGGCCCTGTCTCCGGGACCCATGCTCGACGCGGCCGGCCGCACACTCGGCACGCATCGCGGACTCGCCCGGTACACGGTCGGGCAACGCAAAGGTCTCGGCCTCGGCGGACCGGAGGGGCCGTTCGTCGTGATCGCGCTCGACCCCGGGAGGAACGCGCTCGTCGTCGGTCCGCCCGCCGCGCTCGACCGGGCCGGCGTCACGCTCTCCGACGCCATCTGGCGGCTCGATGGCCCGGCAACCGTCGGCGCACAGATCCGCTACCGCGCCACGCCGCTCGAAGCGACCGCGACCCCGAGCGGACCGGCGAGGCTCGATGTACGGTTCTCCGCTCCCGCCCGCGGACTCGCGCCGGGGCAGTCGGTCGTGCTCTACCAGGGCGACCGCGTCGTCGGCGGGGGCATCCTGACTGCATCGGCCGACGTAAGCGCATAATCCACATGGTATTAGTGCGCTTCAATGCCTTGCCGTCACCTCCCGCGGTGCGTATGGTGCAGGCAAGGACACCGCGCCACCCGTAAGGAGACGTCATGTCGAGCATCGAACCCACCGTCGCCGAGACGATCGGCGCCACCCCACTCGTCCGCCTGAACCGGCTCGCCGCCGGCCTTCCTGCCGTCATCGCCGTCAAGCTCGAGTCGCGCAACCCCGGCGGCTCGGTGAAGGACAGGATCGCGCGCGGGATGCTCGACGACGCCGAGTCGCGCGGCCTCATCGAGCCCGGGCGCTCGGTCATCGTGGAGCCCACCTCCGGCAACACGGGTATCGCGCTTGCCATGATCGGCGCAGCGCGCGGCTACCGCGTCATCCTGACGATGCCTGAGTCCATGTCTATCGAACGCCGCAAGCTGCTTGCCGCGTACGGCGCCGAACTCGTGCTGACGCCGCGAGGCGACGGGATGCGTGGCGCCCTTGACGCGGCCGACCGCATCGCGGCCGAGACCGATGACGCGTTCATCCCCCGCCAGTTCGACAACCCGGCCAACCCTGCCGCCCACTACGCGACCACGGGCCCGGAGATCGACGCGGCACTCGGCACTGATGTGCTCGGCGCCTTCGTCGCCGGCGTCGGGACGGGCGGGACCATCACCGGTG
Source organism: Actinobacteria bacterium UBA2272 (assembly GCA_002347725.1). Classification (GTDB taxonomy): domain Bacteria; phylum Actinomycetota; class Coriobacteriia; order Anaerosomatales; family Anaerosomataceae; genus UBA2272. The sequence goes on along the minus strand of DDXA01000001.1, from coordinate 125,973 downwards.
TCGGCCGCTATCTGGGCGACCACCGGCCGGACGCGGAGCGCGTCGCGGTCGAGCCCGAGGAGTCCCCGATCATCTCCCAGAAGCTCGCCGGTGAGGCGCTCACGCCCGCTCCGCATCCGATCCAGGGCATCGGCGCCAACTTCGTCCCCTCGGTGCTCGACCTCGACGTGCTCGATGAGGTGCTGAGCGTCAGCGGAACCGATGCGATAGCGATGGCCCGTCGCCTCGCAGCCGAGGAGGGACTCTTCGTCGGCATCTCATCCGGCGCCAACGTGGCGGCGGCGCTACGCCTTGCCGCACGGCCGGAGCTTGCCGGGACCACCATCGTGACGGTCGCCCCGTCCACCGGTGAACGGTACCTCTCCACGCCGCTGTGGGAAGGCTACGGGGCGTAGGCGATGCGGGTCTCCCAACGACTCGACTACACGCTCAGGATGCTCGTGGCACTCGCGCGGCTGCCTGAGGGCACGCTCACGGCCTCCGGAGAGCTCGCGCGCGCCCTCGGCATGCCCCGCCGCTTCGGCGAGCAGCAGATGACGGCGCTCGCCAAGACCGGCCTCGTCACGTGCAAGCGCGGTGCCGCGGGCGGCTGCGCGCTCATGAGGCCAGCCGGGGAGGTCACCGTGCTCGATGTCGTCAGGGCGGTTCAGGGCGATGCGCTCGACGTCCCCCGCGCATCCACATCGGCCACGAGCGCGCTGTGGGCCGACGTGGCCCGCACGCTGGACGAACGGCTTGCCTCGACCACGCTGGCGGACCTCGCGCGAGAGCAGGCCGACATCGATGCGGCCGCCGAAACGATGTACTTCATCTGAGGCGCCGGCATCCTTGTACGTGGCACGGCCATTGCTCCACATGCCACACGAACCGTCTGACGAGGGGCCCGATGGACCGCAGGTCATACGCAACGAACGTGCTCGCACTAGCGCTTATCGCCGTAGCGCTGGTGGGGATCGTCACGCCCGTGTGTGCGATGCCTGAGTGCGATGCCACGGCCAGCCTCTCCGCGTGTTCGGACGTCGTCCCTGCCTGCGGTGACTGTGACGACGAGACCGTCGTCATGAAGCACACGCCGGATGAGGCTACGGCCTCGGCACCGATAGCAGTCGCCGACCTCGTCGCAGCGCCGTCCGAGATACCCGGATCCCCCCTCGCCCTCGTGGCGTTCACCGTGTCCGAACCGGATGCGACGGGCGCCCCGCCCCCGCTCGACCCGCTCGGGGTACGCCTCAGCATCTAGAAGACACTCCTCGCACCTGCCGTGACCGGCCCTGTCCGCACGGCTCGCTGTGCTCGTTTCCGACACGAGGAGTGTCACTGTGGATCTGTTCTTGCCTATGCTCACGCTGGGACTCGTAACGAGTCTCCACTGCGTGTCGATGTGCGGCCCGATGGTCGTCACGTACGCTGTCAAGGGTACTGAGGACGGCACCGTCGCGCAGCGCGTCGTACCCAATCTCGCCTACCAGTCGGCGAAGATCGCAAGCTACATGCTCGTCGGTCTGTTGCTCGGTGCGATCGGTTCTGCGTTCGATCTTGCTGCCATCCGACCCTACGTGATGGTGGCTGCCGGCGCGTTCATGATCGTGCTCGCTCTCGGCATGACCGGACGGTTCCCGTGGGCCGCCAGACTGACGCCGAGACCGCCGCGCTTCCTCATGCGTGCGCTCACCGCGACACGCCGCAAAGCGGTCTCCGATGCCGACGCCGACCGGTCATCGCTCGCCACGCCGATCACATTCGGCCTGCTCACCGGTCTGATGCCATGCGCTCCGCTCATGGCCGCACAGCTCAACGCCGCCGCGAGCGGCAGTGCGGTGAACGGTCTCGTGGCGATGTTCGCCTTCGGCCTCGGCACCGCCCCGTTGATGCTCGCCTTCGGCACCGCTTCCAGCATGATCCCGCGCCGCATCAAGGAGCGCGTGATGGTGGTGCTCGCCGTCGTCGTGCTCATCTTCGGCGTGACGTACCTGAACCGGGGCGCGATGCTCCTCGGCTCACCGGTCACGCTCCAGACAGCACGGACCGCCGTGTTCGGCGGCCAGACGACGGCCGATGGCCCGGTGATCGTCGGTACCGACGGCGTTGCCGAGGTGCCCCTCACGATCGCCAACGTGCGCTTCGTGCCGTCGGTCGTCGACATCCCCGCCGATGTGCCCGTGCGGCTCATCGTCGACCGGCAGGAAGCCAACGCGTGCTCCGATCAGCTGGCGATACCGCAGCTCGGCGTGCTCGTCGACCTCGCACCCAACGCGACGACCGTGGTCGAACTCCCGCCCGCGAAGGCGGGTTCCTACACCCTCACGTGCGGCATGGGCATGATGTCCGGTCAGCTCCGCGTAGGTGTGGTGGCCGACGGAAGCCCGAACGACACCGGCGGCATCGTCTTGGTGCTCGCGCTCGCGGGGACCGTGGCCGCGGGTGCCACCCTGGCTCGCACGGCACCGAAAGGCGACACGGCCCAGCGCGTTCTCGGTCTCGATAGTCGGGAGCTCATGCTGGCGGTAGTCGGCATCGTGATCGCCGTGCTGGCGGGTCTCGTGTTCAGCGGCGTCATCTAAGACCAGTCGCCCGGCGGCCGATGCCGCCAGGCTCAGCGAAAGGATCAGCGACATGAGCGACACAACCACCACAGAGGCTGCACCCACCGGCGGCACCCGATACCTCCGAACGGGACTCATCCTGGTGATCGTGGTACTGGCCTTCGTGGCTACCTACCAGATCGCCGGCGCACTCGGTTCGGGCGCTACAGCGACACGCGTCCCTCCCGCTGCGAGCGGCCTCGTCCCTGCCAGGGCCGGAGACCCGACCCAGGGCGGATCCGGCTCGGCGAACTGCGCGTGCTGCACCAACTCGGGCACAGGCGAGCCGATCGAAGGCTCGGCGACCGTGGACGGTGACGTGCAGCGCATCACCGTCGATACCGCCAACGGGTACGACCCCAACACCATCAGACTCGCCGCCGGCATCCCCACCGAGATCACCTTCTCGCAGGGCAGCGGCTGCATGGCGCAGGTCATGAGCGCCGACCTCGGATTCTTCGAGGACCTCACCGCCGGGCCGAAAACTATCTCGCTTCCCGCGCTGGAACCGGGGACGTACGGGTTCTCGTGTGGTATGGAGATGGTATTCGGCGAGATCATCGTCGAGTAAGGACACCTGAGATGGAGACCACATTGAGCACGTCCTACCTCATAGCGATAGACGGCATGCACTGCCACGCCTGCGAGCGCCTCATCACGGGCACGCTCTCCCGCGTGCCCGGCGTGACCGGCGTGCTCGCCGACGCGCAGGCCGGCACGGCGATCATCACGGTCGATGCCGAGCCCGATCCGGCCGCGTTGGCCGAGGCCATCGCCGCGGCAGGATTCACACCCACCGGCGGAACCGTCACGCTCGTACCCGTCGACGACATCGAGCCACCGGCGCCCGTGACTGCCGAGGACGACGCGTGCCCCACCGGCGCCTGCCCGACCGTGCCGCCCGCGCCCGATCCTGCGCTGATGGCCGCAAGCGCAGCCGCAGCCGTCGCTACGGCCACGCTCGGCATCATCGGCATGACGTGTTCGTCGTGCCAGGCGGTCATCGAGCGCACCCTCGCCCGGACGCCGGGCATCGGGAGTGCGACGGTGAACCTGGCCGCCGAGACGGCCACGGTCACCTTCGACCCGCACACCATCGGCATCGACGGCATCGTCGCTGCGGTGCGCGATGCCGGCTACGACGCCGTACCGCGCGCTGCCGACGCGGCGATGGGTACCGGCGACGACGCCCAGCGTGAGGCGCAGCAGGCGCACATCACCCACGAGAAGCGGCTCTTCGTCTTCTCGCTTGCGCTCTCGTTCCCGCTCCTCATCCTCATGATTCCTGCGCTCATGGAGTCCGTTCCGCTTGCGGTGGCCGAGTGGCTCGCCGCCGTCTTTGGCGGCGCATGGGACCCGATGATGGTGTTCAAGTACATCGGCTTCGCGCTTGCCACGCCGGTGCAGTTCATCGCCGGCCGGCAGTTCTACAGGGGCTTCTATCACGCGCTCAAGCGCCGCACCGGCAACATGGACACCCTGATCGCCATCGGCACCTCGGCTGCATACTTCTACAGCCTCGCCGCCACGTTCGTACCGAGCCTGTACATGGAGCCGGTCTTCTACGAGACTGCCGCGCTGCTGATCACGTTCGTCATCTTAGGCAAGCTCCTCGAAGCGCGCGCCAAGGGCAAGACGGGTGACGCGATCAAGAAGCTCATGGGGCTCGCGCCCAAGACCGCGCGCGTCGTCCGTGACGGCGTCGAGATCGACGTCCCCGTCGAGACCGTGGTCGCAGGTGACACGGTCGTGGTCCGCCCCGGCGAGAAGGTGCCGGTTGACGGCATCGTCATCGACGGCTCGTCCGCCGTAGACGAGTCCATGCTCACCGGCGAGTCCATACCGGTGGAGAAGCGCGAAGGCGACACCGTCATCGGGGCGACGATCAACAAGCTCGGCAGCTTCCGCTTCCGCGCCACGAAGGTGGGCGCCGAGACCGCGCTCGCCCAGATCGTGAAGCTCGTTGAAGAAGCGCAGGGTTCCAAGGCTCCCGTACAGCGTTTCGCCGACCGCATCAGCTCGGTGTTCGTGCCCGTTGTGGTCGGTCTCGCGGTTCTCACGTTCCTGGTATGGCTGTTCGTGGTTCCGCGCTTCGTGGACCCGAGCTTCTACATAGACGCGACCCCGTTCATCAAAGCGCTGCTCGCCGGCACCGCCGTCGTGGTCATCGCATGCCCCTGCGCGCTCGGACTTGCCACGCCAACCGCGATCATGGTCGGCACCGGCAAGGGCGCCGAGAACGGTGTGCTCATCAAGAGCGGAGAGGCGCTCGAGACCACGTACAAGATCTCGACGATCATCTTCGACAAGACCGGTACGCTTACGCACGGCACCCCGGTCGTGACCGATATCGAGCTTGCCGAGGGACATGACACCGGACGCGTGTTCATGCTCGCGGCGGCACTCGAGCGTGGCAGCGAGCACCCGCTGGCCGAGGCGATCATGGCCCGCGCGAAGGCCGACGGCATCGAGCTCCCGTCGGTCGACGGCTTTGCCGCCGTACCGGGTCACGGCGTGGAGGGCACGGTCGACGGCATGCGTGTCGCCTTCGGCAACCGCCGCCTCATGGCCCGCGAGGGCATCGACATCGCCCGGTTCGAGGAGCGCATCGCCGCTCTCGAGAACCAGGGCAAGACAGTCATGCTCGTCGGTGTGAACGGAACGAAGCTCGCCGGCCTGATCGCCGTTGCCGACACGCTCAAGGCCCATTCGGCCCAGGCCGTGAAGCGTCTGGCCGAGATCGGCGTCGAGGTGTACATGATCACCGGCGACAACCGCCGGACCGCCGAAGCGATCGCGGCTGAGGCCGGCATACCGGCCGACCACGTGCTGGCCGAGGTGCTCCCCGAACACAAGGCCGAGGAGGTCACCAGGCTCCAGGCCGCAGGTCGCAAGGTCGCGATGGTCGGCGACGGGATCAACGACACCCCCGCGCTGGCGGCGGCCGACGTCGGTATCGCCATGGGCGCCGGCACCGACATCGCCATGGAGACCGGCGGCATCGTCCTTATCACCAACGACCTGCGCGACGTGGTCACCGCGATCGAACTCTCGCGCGCCACGATCCGCAAGATCCGCCAGAACTTCGTCTGGGCGCTCGGCTACAACACACTCGGCATACCGGTGGCCGCTCTCGGCCTCCTGAAGCCGGAGCTTGCCGGAGCGGCGATGGCGCTCTCGAGCGTGAGCGTCGTGACGAGTTCGCTGCTGCTCAGGCGTTTCCGTCCGAGCATGGCGAAGAGCGCGTAGCGCTACCTCTGCAGACACCTTTCGGGAGGGGCTTGGATGCCCCTCCCGAAACACTCCGAAAGGACATACCGATGAACAGGATCCTGGCCCCCGCTACCCTCGCGGCCCTCATCGCCGGTGCACTCACGCTCGGTGGCTGTGCGCCGGCAGCAGAGGCCGACCACCCTACCGACGGCGTCTGGGGCTACGTGACCTCCGCTGACAGCGCGGCACTCGAACTCGGGACGGACCAGGCGGGGGCGACCGAGCTCATCGTCGACCGAGTCCTCGCGCCCGGTGATGCCTGGGTTGTCGTGCATCTGGACGACGACGGGGCGCCCGGCATGCGCGTGGGCCTGGCCAGCATTGCGAAAGGTGAGACCATCGACCTCCGCATAGAGCTCGAGGGCGACCTCACCAACTCGCTGATCGTGGCGCTGCACGCCGACCGGGGGACGCCGGGTGAGTTCGACTTCGACATGGAGAGCCCGGCGACGAGTCCCGACCGCCCGTACTTCATCGGCGGTGCCGAGGTGGCCACGGTCGCAAACGTCAGGTAGGAAACGCCGTCAGCCGGTCTGGACGACCTTCAGCCGGAAGACGACGGGGTTGTGCGGGTCGGGGCAGCACACGAGCGCCTCGCCCGCCTCCTCCCACGGGAAGTTGCCGCCGAAGCGCAGCGGCTGCAGGAACGGCAACATCGCCGCGTACGCCCAGCCGCAGATGCCGGTGGGCACAAGCGCTGAGTCGACCTCCCATGTGTCGCCCACGCGGTGCCCGATCGAGCACGCTCCCGTGCCCTGGATCTCGACGATCTCGATCGTCACGCGGCTGCCTTCGGGCGGAGCCTCGATGCTCACGACACACCTCCCGTCTGATCGCCGCGCTCGTAGAGCAGCCACAGCGCCTGCGTGCCGAGTTCGGCTCCGTCGGCCTTCTGCAGCCGCGCGTACAGCCGCTCGGCAAGCTCGAGACCAGGCAACACGAGTCCCAATGCCCGCGACTCGTCAAGCGCGATGCGCAAGTCCTTCACGAAGTGCTTCACGAAGAAGCCGGGCGCGAAGTCACCACTCAAGATGCGCGGGCCGTATGCTCCCCACGACCACGAGTTGGCGCCTCCTCCGGAAAGCGCCGCGTGCGTGCGCTCCAAGTCGAGCCCGGCGGCCTTTGCGTACTGCAGCGCCTCGATCAAGCCGAGCATCGTCCCGGCGATCCCTATCTGATTGGCCATCTTGGTGTGCTGGCCGGCGCCAGGACCACCGGCGAGCGTGTACGTCTTGCCCATCGCCTCGAACAGTGGCATCGCGCGCTCGAACGCCGCCGCGTCGCCGCCGGCCATGATCGTGAGCGTCGCGTTCCGCGCGCCGACGTCCCCGCCCGAGACCGGCGCATCAAGCGTCCGAAGGCCCCTCGCACTCGCCGCCTCGGCGATGCGCACCGCAAGCGTAGGCGTGGAGGTGGTCATGTCGATCAGCAGCGCGCCTTCGGGCGCCCTCTCGACGATACCGCCCGCGCCGAGATAGATCTCCTCGACGTCGGCCGGGTATCCCACCATCGTGATGGTCACCTCGGCTCGCGAGGCTGCTTCACCCGGCGATCCGGCCCACGTAGCCCCACGTGCGAGCAACCCCTCGGCCTTCTCACGTGTGCGGTTGAACACCACGAGCGGGTAGCCGGCGGTGAGCAGGTGCCCGGCCATCGCCGCCCCCATGACGCCGGTGCCGACGAAGGCGACTCTCGGACGTTCAGCCATAGTCGAAGACCTCCCGGTGTGTCTGCGGACGACTGGCAGTATAGCCGAGGCGGCACTCCTCACCTCGCGAGCGGGCGCTCGAGCGTCACGCGCGTGTAAGCGACCCTGAAGCCGGCGCGCTCCTGGTTGCGCATCGAGACGCCACCCGGCGTCGCCTCGATCACCGCGAGATCGGCCCCGCTCGCGCTCGCATGGCGGAGCCGCTCGGCGAGCAGGCTCCCCTGCACGCCGCGACCGCGATGGGCGGGCAGGGTCGAGTCCCCGTTGAACAGCGCCAGGCCGTCCGCCAACACCAGCATGCCGGTCCCGGCCGGCTCACCATCCAGATAGCCGAGGAACGGCAGCGCGTCGGCCCGAAGCGAGATCGCGCGAGCGAGTGTCATGTCGGCCTCGGAGACGCTCTCGTCGCGGAACCCGCGTGCCTCAAGCTGCGCCCAGAGCTCCCGCTCCTCGGCACCACGCGCGATGCGGACCTCCACGCCAGGCGCAGGGTCCGCGACCGACACCGCAGGTAACGGCTGGTAGAGCACCATCTCGAAGTCGGTCGCGAGGAACCCGTACCCGGCAAGCCAGCGCCGGAGCGAGACGTCGGCATGCGGACACACGTCGACGCGCGCGGACGCATCCCGCTCTTCGAAGAAGGCGACGAGCGCCGCCACCTCTTCCTCCTCCACCGGCCCGTTCATGCCGAGGCCGAACGATCCGTTCACGACGTTGCTCTCGGAGAACCACAGCGCCGCGCCGCCGCCCACCCGAAGCACGGCCGCGTCCGGATAGATGCCGCCGGCCCGTGCCGACTCGGCGTACGTCACCAGATCGACGACCGTCCCCGCCTCGATCCGGCGCGCGAGTCCTGTGTCTGCAAGCGGATAGGAAACCGTCACCCAGAGACCTCCTCGTAACGCACGGCATCGTCCACACGCTGGAGTACCACACGTGCGGCCACGATGAACAGCCCCAGCAGGCCGAGCGCGGCCGTCCTGCCCCAGCCGAAGCCGTCGGCCACAAGTGCCCAGACGAGCGGACCGAGCACCGTCGCGAACCGACCGACCACCGCGTAGAGACCGAAGAACTCGCCGAGCAGGTGCGAGGGTGTCAGGCGTGTCATGAACACGCGGTCCGAAGCCCACGCGGCGCCGACGCCCGCGCCACCGCCCACCGCCACGAGCCAGCCGACCGCCTGCACGCCAGTGAGCGCCGCCGTGATGGCCGCCGCCAGTCCGACAAGCTGGGCATAGAGCGCCGCATTGAGCACCCTGCGCGGACCGAGCCGGTCGACCGCTTTGCCCGCGACGACAGCACCGAGCGATGCGCAGGCGATGCCGATGAGCGCGAGGCGGTCTGTCTGCGCGTTCGTGAAGCCAAGCTCGAGTCGGGCGAAGACCGCGTTGAAGAGGAAGACCGTGTTGATCGCGTCGGTGTACAGGAACCTGCCCACTAAGAAGCGCACGACTCCGGGATGCCGCGCCGCCTCGCGCCAGGCGCGGACCATCGTCGCTGGCGAGGAGCGTAGCCCCGGCGCCCGGCCGGGCCGCCGCGGGCGTGGACGCTCGCGGATCCACACGAACGCAGGGAGAGCGAAGAGCAGGAACGCGACCGCCAGGCCCCGGAAGACCGCATCGTATCCGGCCCTGGGCAAGAGGTACGCGCCGATGCCGAGGGCGAGAGCCGAGCCCGCGTAGCCCACCGCCACGCCGATGCCCGAGATCAGCCCGCGCGTTGCGGGAGTGCTTACATCGGGCAGCAGTGCGTCATAGACGACCGCACCGCTGTGGAATCCGACGGTCCCTACGGCGTAGAAGACGAGGGACGGCACCACGCCCCAGGTCGCGAGCATCGCGGTCGCACCCACGCAGACAAGCGTCGAGCCGACGAGGTACGGTACGCGGCGTCCCAGGTGGTCCGTGAGCGCGCCGATCCACGGTCCGAGGATGATGACCGCGATCATCGCGACGATGGTCGTGACGCTCAACTGCCAGTCGCTGCCGCCACGGTCCTCGATGAGCCAGAGCCCGAAGTAGCGACTCCCGACGCCGAGCGCAAACGTGGTGTTCGCGAGATCGTAGAGGACCCACGCCACGACGCCCGCGCGGCGTGGCGACCAGGCTGCCTCAGAGACACTCCCGTGCACGATTCCTCCCTCGATCGCCAGCAGTGTACCGCAGGTGCGGGTACATACCCGATACAGTGCTCAACGATAGGAGGATCCGATGGACGTTCGTGAGACCGTCGAACGGTGGCGGGAGGAGATCCCCCGAAAGTCACTCGTAGAAGCGGGTGCCGGTGCCGGCGTCATCGGACTCGGCATCGCCGCGCTCGTGCTCATGCTCGTGCGCGGCCGACGTGGCTTCTTCGCGTTCGCCGTCCCGGGCGCGCTGCTTGCAGCCGGGCTCGTGATGCTGACTGATGTGACCTTCGATGTTCGCGGGGAGCGCATCGCCTGGAGCCGCGCCTTCATCACAGCCGAGCTCGAGGGGCTCGATCCGCTTGCACGCGCACAGGTGCTCCGGGACGTCGTCCGCGAGGAGTACGGCGGCCTTATGCCCGGCGGCGACTGAGGCCCGGAAACGCAAGAACCCCGACCGGTGGCGGGGTTCTGAAGGCAAAGAAGTGTCCCGAGAGACCTCGCCAGCGAGATCCGCTACCTGCAGCTTCCCGTTTCACACCCTTGGAGCCTGCGAGCCTCCGGCCAGCTTGCGCGTGCCTTCCGCTTACACACCCCGCCGGCAGCTACTGGTACGCTACCCTTCGCGGTTCGCCCGTCCGACCTCTCGGGACAAGACCAACTCTAGACTACCGTCTGGCGGTGCGCAAGAGGCAATTCGTGAAATGTCCATGTTGTCGCTCAACGGTAGCGCAATCTGGTCTAACGGTCGTAATTGTACGCTGAACGGCACTTGTGAGAGACGAACGGGCGCATTGCACACGGCTCGGGGCGTTTGCGCGCCTCGGCACGCCGCCCACGGACCTCCAAGCGGGTATAGTCGCTTCAGCCAGCCGTTGCGAGAGGACAGCCACATGGCTCACTCGGAACCCCGATACGATCCTCCACCGGACTACTCCCCTTCGCCGGCACCACGCTCGTACGGACCTGAGTCGTTCGGCGCCGCGAGCATCACCCCTCCCCGATCGACCCGCGACGCATCCACATCCGGCACCGGGCCGCGCAAGCCGCTTGCGACCGCCATCGGGGTCGTCATCGCCCTTGTCATGTGCGGTTGCGCCGTGTCGGTCGCCCTTGCGGTGATGGCTTTCAGCGTGGCCGAAGACGATACGGGGACCGTCACGCTCCTTCCGGACAACGAGACGGCATGGGAAAGCGACCGAGACAGCGGCGTGGCCAGCGATACACGCACCGCCGAGTGGCTCGCCTGGGACCCACCCGTCGGCGCCGCGCTCGGCGCTCCGCCTGAGGACAGACTCCCGATGATCGACGAGGGCATGGCCGCTGCTGCGCCGGGCCTGACCGCGACGGACATCGCCTGGCGGGACGGCTATTACGATGCCGAGGCCGACTGGTTCTACGCGGATCTCGTGCTGGTCCGCGGTGAGCGCGCGCCGGGCGACCGCGTGTTCGCGGCCGTGGAGCTCTACCTCCAGAGCGACCAGATGGTCGGCGACGGGATCGCCTTCCAGCAATCCGAGACCGACTCGGTGACCACGGTCGCCGACGGCGAGCGCGAACTGCTCTACCGACCACAGTGGACGAGCGAAACACTCGACCTCAGTGATCCGTCGGTAGCCGAACTCTGGACGACGGTCGGCGCGGACTGGCCCGACAGCGTGGTCATGGAGATGGCGCCGTGGGCAGAGGGCTCAGACACCTGGTACGTGAAGATCACGACCTGGCGCGCGTACGCGATCGACGAGATCAGCCCGCATGTCTACGCGACGTACGAGGATAGCGGCGACGGCTGGTCTCTCCTGTACTGGGAATACCGCTATCCCGGAGTGCCCGCCGAATGAGATCGACCGGCTGACCTCGCTTCGAGCGAGTCTGATCCGCCAGACGTGGGTATAGCCGGAGGGGGGACCTGCGGAGATGCCACTGAGGGGAGGCGTCATGACCGCATTCCACCGCGCGTCGCGCACCCGGGTGGAGGACCGCCGCGCGCCGCGCCTCGTCAACCGGGCAGTCCTCGGCGTCGTGCTCGCGCTATCTCTCGCACTTGTGCCGTCGGCCCACGCTGCACCACCGGCCGCGGAGATCTGGGTGTCGCCCGATGGCAGCGACATGTCAGGCCTCGGCACGCGGGCCGCGCCGTTTCGCAGCATCCGCGAGGCGATGGTTCGCGCGTACGCCGGCGACACGATCTGGGTCCTTCCCGGAGAGTACGGGCCCACCCACGGGGAGGACTACCCGATCCGCCTGAAGAGCGGCGTCGCGTTGCGCGCCTGGGGTCCGGGCAGGCCGCGCGTGCTGTCACGGCCAGACCGTGGCGTCTTCCTCCTTGAGGCATGCGACGGCCATACGCTGCTTGAGGGATTCGAGATCGATGGAGAAGAACTCGTCGCAACCGACTGGAGGCCCGCTGCCGTGGTCGTCGACCTGACGGGCGACACCGGTGGCCCTACGATACGGGACTGCTGGATCCACGACTATCGAACGACCGCTTCTCCAACGCTTGTCAACGGCGGCGGGATCCAGGTCATCGACCCCAAAGCCGCGGTGTACATCACGGACTGCGTCATCTCGGACAACCGCGCCAGCGGTAGCGGAGGCGGCATCTACGCATCGTCATGGCCTGGTTTCGACGGCGACGTCTGGGTGCAGGGCTGTCTCATCATGTTCAATCAGGGCGTCGACCCGCCGAAGAGCGCCGGCGGCATCCATGCCGAGGACTTGCACGAGTTGCATGTGGTGAACTCGATCATCATGTTCAACGAAGCCGGCGGTGGCGCCGGCGGCGTCATGGCGGTCAACACCTCTCAGGCATCGATCGTCAACAGTGTGATCGCCAAGAACCACGCCGGGGGTCTGAACGGCGCCATCCTGACGGTCGACACCCCGACGCTGATCGAGTGCTCCACTGTCTGGGGCAACCGCTCGACGTCCGGCGCGCACGGCATCCAGGGCACGGGCACCGGCAGTCGGATCATCCGCAGCAGCATCGTGTGGAACCATGAGCTCGCTGACGTGGTTGGGTTTCACGGCGTGTACCACTCGTGCATAGAGAACCCCGCCGTGACCGGCGCCGGCACGATCCATGACGACCCGCAGTTCGCCGACCCCACGCTCGACTGGCCCGATCTTCGCCTCCAGCGCACGTCGCCGTGCATCGACACCGGCGACCCCGTGTCCACCCCGCCGGACATCCCGTCCCACGACCTCGACGGCTTCTTGCGCGTCGCCGATGGCAATCCGTTCGTCGGTGCCGATGTGGACATGGGCGCCTACGAGGCTCCCCCGCTCGGTCTCGACCGGTGGTGGGGTGCCGACCGGTATGCGACAGCCATCGCCGCGTGGAAGGAGACGCTGCCGGCGGGGTGTGCCTGGACCGTGATCACCACCGGTGAGGCGTTCCCGGATGCGCTGTCCGCATCCGCGCTGGCGGGCGCAGTCGAGGGGGCGCTCCTCCTCACACCGAAGACAGCCCTCCATCCCGCCGTCGCAACCTTACTGGCAGACTGGGGCGTCCGCGGCGTCTACATCGTGGGTGGCACCTCGGCGGTGGGTCAGGCCGTGGAGGACGAGCTCCTCGATGCCGGCTACGACGTCCGGCGGCTCGGTGGCTCGGACCGTTACGAGACTGCGGCTCTTGTGGCTCGGGAGACCATCGACGTGCTCGGCCCATGGGCACGCGAGAACACCGCTTTCGTCGCCCGCGGCGACCTCTACCCTGACGCCCTCGCGGCCTCACCGTGGGCATACGCCGCGCGGACACCTGTGCTGCTTACGCGGACCGCCGAGCTGCCGCCCGTTACACGCGCAGCCGCCGAGGACCTCGGGCTCTCGTACTTCGTCGTCTGCGGATCGGAGAGCGCGGTGAGCGACGCCGTGTTCGACGAGCTCGACACGCTGGACGGAAGCGAGGAACCGCTGCGGCTCGGCGGCGCGGACCGCTACGAGACCGCCACGCTCATCGCCGGACAAGCGCTCACGTGGGGCGAGCTGCGTCCGCAGCGAGTCGGTATCGCAACCGGCGAACAGTTCCCGGACGGGCTCGCGGGAGGCGCGGCATGCGGTGCCCGCGGTCAGGCGCTCGTGCTGACACGCTCGGCGGCGTTACCGACGACAGACGCGACGTTCATCGACGATCGATGGCTTCGCATCCACAGACCGGTCGTGCTTGGCGGGACCTCGGCGGTCAGCAGCAGCGTGGCAGATGCAGTGCTGGGTCGATTGATACTCCCGTGAGGGGGTCAGCGACCGCTACCCGAGCAGCCGCCGCACGACCTCGTTGACGACGGCGGGGTTGCCTTGGCCACGCATCTCGCGCATGACCTGGCCGACGAAGAAGCCGATAAGTCCCGTCTTGCCGGCGCGGTAGTTCGCGGCTTCGTCCGGATGCGCGTCGATCACGTTCCGCACGACGGCTTCGATGGCGGAGGTGTCCGAGACCTGCTTCATGCCCCGGGCCTCGACGATCGCGCCCGGCGCGTCGCCTGAAACAGCCGCGTCGGCGAAGACCTCCTTCGCCTGCTTGCCCGAGATCGTGCCGTCCTCGATGAGGCCCACGAGTTCGGCCAGCATCGCCGCGGTCACCCGAGAGGATCCAATCTCGATCCCCTCGGCGTTGAGGTGCGCCGCGAGATCACCGAGCATCCAGTTGGCGACCAGTCTGGCTCGATCGGTACCGGCAAGTGCAACCGCATCCTCGAAGTAGCATGCAAGGGCGTGCTCGGCGGAGAGTGCCGCCGCATCGTGCTTGGGCAGGCCGAACTCGGCCATGTACCGGTCGCGCCGCGCGTCGGGCAGTTCGGGCAGGCTCTCGGCAAGCCCGGCGATCCATGCAGGATCGAAGCTGAACGGCACCATGTCCGGCTCCGGGAAGTAGCGGTAGTCGTGCGCCTCTTCTTTGCTTCGCAGGCCGCTGGTGCGCTTGGCGCCGGCGTCCCAGTGCCGCGTCTCCTGCACGACGCGGCTGCCCGCATCGAGCAGGTCGGCCTGGCGGACGATCTCGTAGGCGATGGCGTCGTGGAGCGACTTGAACGAGTTCATGTTCTTGACCTCGCTCTTGGTGCCGAGCCCGGTCGCACCACGCAGGCGCACCGACACGTTGGCGTCCACGCGCATCGAGCCTTCCTCCATGCTGCAGTCGCTCACGCCGAGTGCGAGCCAGATGGAGCGCAGCTTCTGCGCGAATCGGCGTGCCTCCTCGGGCGTACGGATGTCGGGCTCGCTCACGAGTTCCATAAGCGGCGTCCCCGCGCGGTTGAAGTCCACGAGCGAGTGTGTGGCGCCCGCGATGCGACCCTCGGAGCCGCCAACGTGCACCATCTTGCCGGTATCCTCCTCGAGGTGGATACGCGTGATCCCGATCCTCGCGCGATAGCCGCCGTCTTCGGGCACCGCCTCGGGGCCCACGAACGCCAGTGCACCGCCGAGGTCGGCACGCTCGGCCACGCCGTCGCCGTCGACCTCGATGTCCACGAATCCCCCGCTGCAGAAGGGCAGGTCGTACTGGGAGATCTGGTAGTCCTTGGGCATGTCGGGATAGAAGTACTGCTTGCGGTGGAACTGGCTCCACAGCGCGATATCGCACTCGGTGGCCAGCCCGGCGATCACGGTCCACTCGATGGCGGCCTCGTTGGGAACCGGCAGTGCGCCCGGCATGCCGAGGCAGACAGGGCACACGCGCGTGTTGGGCTCTCCGCCAAAGGCGACCGGACAGCCGCAGAACATCTTCGTGTTCACCGCGGTTATCTCGGTATGGATCTCGAGGCCGATGACGGCCTCGTAGCGTATGAGGACTTCGGTGAGCCGGTCTTTCGCCAACGCGGGACTCCCCTCGTGGATGTGTGCGAGCACGCCGTGCTGCGCTCCCGGTGCACGTGCCGCTCCGATTCTACCCGAGCGAGGCGAGGGTGACCGAGAAGAAGCCGGTGGGGCGGTCCTTTTCGGGCCGCCCCACCCCATCACCCCACGTGCGGGTGCCGGCCTACCAGAGAAGGGCCCGGGCCGCCGTGCGGACCGCGGGTGTCACCACGTCCGAACCGCCCAGGAATCTGATCTCGTAGATGTGGTCCTTGTACTCAGTCAGCATCGCGGCCGCCTCGGGGCTGAGCGCGCCGCCCCTCGTGAGCAGCATCACGCTGTAGTCGCTGCCCTGGAGCACGCCGCCTGCAAGCGCATCGGGGAAGTTCTCACCCGTGGCCAGTGCGGGACGGCTCCACAGCATGCCCATGCCCTCGAAGCCGATCTCCGCAACGGCCGCTGCCGTCTCATACCGCGTGTCACCCCAGAAACGGCCGAAGCCTATGAACGGCGCCTCGTTGAGCGTCTCCTCGACCTCCGCACTCACGACTGCCTCGCCACCGATGATGTAGCCGTGGTTGGTCGGGTTACCGCCCCAGCTGTTGGTGATCATCGCAGTGGCAACCGATGCCGGCAGAGCGGCCGTGGGCGTCAGGTAGATCGGCCAGCCGTTGGCCGCGGCGATGGGCGAAGCGGCGAGCGCATCGGGGAAGTTCTCGCCGGTGCACACGAACGCCGTGCCGTCGTACTCGACTCCGCGCATCGCCTTGACCTCGTCGGCGATCTCGATGGCTGTCTCGTAGCGCGTCGGACCCTCCAGACGCGTGGCGATGTTCATCGTGGTGAGCGCCTTGGCAGCGTCCATCACCGCGTCGCTCACGACATCGCTGCCGCCAAGGACGTAGACGCGCTTCGGCTCGAGCCGCGCGATCTCGTCGGCTACGGCGGCAGGAAGCGTGTCTCGCGTCGTGAGCAGCAGCGGCCCGTTCACCGTGCCGGCAAGTGCGGCTCCGCCAAGCGCGTCGGGCCAGTTGGCGCCGGTGGCAATCACCACGATGTCCACCGCGTCGGGGTCGGGATATGCCTTCTGCGATGCGGCGACCGCCGTGGTGTAGCGCGTGTCACCTTCGATCTCGGCAACCTCGGTGGACGCGCCCACGTTCCACTTGGAGATTCGATGGTTGAATGTGTCTGCGACATACACCGTACGGTTGGGGCCGACCGCGATCCCGTACGGCCACTGGAACTGCCCGTCTCCGGCTCCCGGAGCGCCGAACGTCGCGAGGTGCGTGCCGTCCGGCTCGAAGACCTGCGCGCGCACGCCCTCCGCTTCGATCACGTACGAGCGCTCAAGCGGGTCCACCTCGACGTCGTACGGTCTCCGGAATTCCCCCGGATCCGTTCCTTCGCCTCCCCAGTTCGTGATGTAGTCACCATGGCGGTCGTACTTGATGACGGAGTTGGTGATGCCGGCATGAGTATCGGTCGTCGTGTAGACATTGCCGTCGTGCGCCAACCCCATGCCGCGCGTGTGGACCCCGAGCGTGGTCCACGAGCCACCGAACGTGCCGAACCAGTCCCAGGTCTTGATCTCGTACCCTGAGTCGGCCAGATAGATCGTCCCATCAAGAGCCACGGCGATCCGGAGCGGTTCGGATACCCCGGATGTGCCCACGCCATCGATCGTCCGCACGTCGCTATAGAGTCCCGGGTTGAAGATGTGGATGCGCTGGCCGTTGCCCTTCTCGCCGACGTAGACGTGGCCCCAGCGGTCGGTGGTCACGCACATGGGACTGTCTAGGAGGGCCGAGCCAGCACCGACAGTCCCTACGGCATCAAGAAACGTCCCATCGGATGAGAACATCTGGATCCGGTGGTCGCCGCTTTCACCACCGGCAACAAAGACGCGTCCCCACTTGTCGACCGCAACGTCAGTCGGGTAGCGGAACTGACCGTCCGTCAGCAGCGCCGCGTCTGCATTCGTGCTGCCCCAGTTCCGCTCCCAGGTGACCGTCACGGGTCCGGCGGCAGCCGCAGGCATCGCGCTCGCAACAACTACCGAGACGATTGCGAGCAACAACGGCGTGAGCGCTCTGCGCATGACAGTCCTCCCGTCTCCGGCGCGCCCCCCAGCACGCGCGATGACTACGAGAATCATCTTCCCACAAACGGGCAGCGGCCGTGCTAGGAGCCGAGCGAGTTGACGAGCGGCGGCACCGGATCAAAACCTGTCGCCTCCTCGAACGCGGCCGCCGCACGCAGGAGCGTCGCCTCGGCGAAATGATCGCCGATGATCTGCAGCCCGATCGGCATGCCCGAGGCCGAGCACAGCCCGCTCGGCACGCTGATAGCGCAGTTGCCGGCGAGGTTCACCGGGATCGTGTAGACGTCGTTCAGGTACATCGTGTAGGGGTCGGACTTCTCGCCGAATCGGAACGCGACTTCAGGCGTGGTGGGCGTGAGCAGCACGTCGAAGCGCTCGAACGCTGCGCGGAAGTCCTCGATGATGAGGGTGCGCGCCTTCTGCGCCTGCCCGTAGTAGGCGTCGTAGTAGCCGGCCGAGAGCGCGTAGGTGCCGAGCATGATGCGGCGGATCGTCTCGGGACCAAAGCCTTCGGCGCGCGAACGCATGTAGAGGTCGAGCACGTCGGCGGGGTCTGCGGCGCGGTGACCGTAGCGGATGCCGTCGAAGCGCGCGAGGTTAGAACTCGCCTCGGCCGGGCCGATGATGTAGTACGCGGCAAGCCCGTGGCGCGTGGCCGGGAGCTCCACCTCGCCGACCTCGGCGCCGAGTGCCGCGAACGTCTCGGCGGCCATGTCAACCGACGCGCGTATCTCGGCACCGCAGCCCTCGAGGTCAAGCATGTCGCGCACGATTCCCACGCGCAGCCCCCGCACGCCCTGGTCGAGACCGTCTGCGTAGCTGCCCACGGGCTCGGATGACGACGTGGCATCCATCGAATCGGCGCCCGAGATCGCCTCGAGAGCAAGCGCCACGTCATCCACGCTCGTGCCGAACGGCCCGATCTGATCGAGCGACGAGCCGAAGGCGACCACGCCGTAGCGGCTCACGCGCCCGTACGTCGGCTTGAGCGCCACCGTGCCGGTGAGCGCGCCTGGCTGGCGGATCGAGCCGCCGGTGTCGCTGCCGAGCGAGATGCTCGTCATGCCTGCGGCCACGCACGCAGCGCTGCCGCCGGACGAGCCGCCCGGCACGCGCGCGAGGTCCCACGGGTTGTGCGTGGGACCGTACGCCGAGTTCTCGGTAGACGAGCCGAACGCGAACTCGTCCATGTTGCACTTGCCGATGGGCAGGGCGCCCGCGTCGAGCAGCCTGCGGACCGCCGTGCAGTCGTAGACGCTCTCGTAGTTCTCGAGCATGCGGCTCCCGCATGTGGTCCGCGTGCCGATGAGGTTCATGTTGTCTTTGATGCCCGCAGGAACACCCGCGAGCGACGGGAGTTCATCGCCTGCGGCACGCGCCGTGTCGACACGATCGGCCGCCGCGAATGCGAGCTCGGGCGTGAGCTGCAGGAAGGCGTGGACGTCACCGTCGAGAGCCTCGATGCGCGCGTAGGCTGCCTCAGCGGCCTCGCGTGCGGTGAACTCCCCTGCAGCAATCGAATCGCGCACCTGATGCGCCGAAAGCGCGGAGAGGTCGATCGCGCTCACGACTCCTCCCCGGTGCCGGTGATCGCCGGTACGACGAACGCGCTCCCGTCGGTTTCCGGAGCGTTGCGCAGGGCCTCGGCACGGGGAAGGCCCGGCACGACGACATCGGCGCGCATGGCGTTGGTCACCGCGAGCGGATGCGCGGTGGGCTGAACGCCGGCGAGATCGAGGTGCTGGAGCTCGTCGATGTGGCCGAGTACGCCGGTGAGCTCGGCGGCGAGCGTCGTGATCTGCTCGTCGGTGAGCGCGAGCCGCGCGAGCAAAGCGACGTGTCGGACGTCGGACTCGGTGATAGCCATGCGAGTGCCTCCGGATACGCGGCAGCACAGCTGCCGGCTGTCGGGACTGACGCGCACCATCATACCCGAGAGACCCGCGTCCGGAGTCAGGGGCCAGCAGGCATCACAAGGAACGCCGCCGCCACGGTCATCGCGTTGTAGAGCGCGTGCAAGGCGATGGGCGGCCAGAGGCTCTCGCGCTCGTGCGCGAGGTAGCCGAGAACGACACCGAGGATGAACGTCGGAAAGAGCAACCAGAGGCTCCGGTGCAGGGCGGCGAACAGCGCAGCCTGCGCAACGATCGCGGGCCAGACACCGAAGCGGGCGGCAAGCCCCTCGAGCAGAGCCGCACGGAAAACAGCCTCCTCGATCACCGGCCCCACGAGGACCACCATCACGACCGCAAGCACGAAGCCTGTCGCGTCGGCGCCGAATAGCGCCGGCAGATCGGCGCCCTCGGCGGGCATCAGCCCCCATGCGCGCGTGAGGTACGCGTACACCGACGCGAGCAGACGCGTGACGATCAGGCCGCCCACCACGAGCCCTGCGGACGAGGCCGCTCGCAGCACGCCACCGCTGCCGCCCGATCTCAACCCGAGAGCCGCGAGCGTGTCGCCACCCCTGCGCCGCACCAACCAGACGAGCACGGCGACCTGCACGGCGTAGTAGAGCAGGAGCACCCCGATGCGGGCGGGCGTGGCGAGATCCGGCGGCACGGCAGCGAGCGCCTCTGATGCCGAGATCGTCTCCTTGACCACGAACGCCGAGAAGGTGACCGAGAGCATCGCTGCGGCCTCGAGCAGCGTCCACTGGAACCCGCCCCGCGCGCCGCTTCTGGGCGTCCCGCCGCCGCCGAGCCTGCCGAGCAAGGGGCCGAGCCCTCCTGCGGTCGTCGCCTGGGATCGTGCGGCCTTCTTGGCGGAGCTTCTGCTCCGGGGCGTGGCGGAGGCCGGACGCGAAGCGGATCTGGCGCGGCTGCCCCCACCCGTCGCGCGCCTCGCGCTCCCCTTGAGCGAAAGCGCCCCCCGGCCGCACGCCTTGACGCACGCGCCGCAGCCGTCGCAGACGGTCCAGTCGACCTTGAGGTACGTGCGCCCGACGCGCAACGCGTCTTTGGAGCATGCATCCAGGCAGCGCCCACAACGATCGCACGCACGCGGGTGCAAGACGAGCGGCGGTCCTGACCTCACTCGGCGGCCTCCGGCACGGCGCCGGCGGCAAGCGTTGCTGCCAGCTCGTCCTCATCCAGGATGCGGACGCCGAGCTCGCGGGCCGTATCGTACTTGCTCCCGGGATCCGCGCCGACCACCACGTACGACGTCTTCTTGCTCACGCTGCCGGTCACTTTGGCTCCGAGCGCCTTGAGGGCGGATGCAGCCTCGTCCCGGGTGAAGCGCTCGAGCGCACCGGTGAGAACCCACGTCGTGCCCGCTAGCGTCTGCTCGCGCGTCTCGCGCGCCTCATCGGCGGTACGTACTCCGGCCTCGGCCAGCCGCCCGATCACGGCAAGATTGTCCGGACTCGAGAGAAACGCGATCGCCGAGCATGCGATCCGTGGACCCACGCCCTCGATAGCGGCAAGTTCATCCTCCGAGGCGGCGATGATCGCGTCCAGCGACGGGTACGCTGCGGTGATAAGCTCGGCCACCGTCGAGCCGACGTGCCGGATGCCGAGCCCGAAGAGGAGTCGCGCCAGCGGGCGGTCTTTGGACGCCTCGATGCTGGTGATGAGCTTGGCGGCGATCGTCTCGCCGAGCGTGATCACCGAGCCGTCCTTGCGGGTGCGCCCGGTGTCGAGCGCAGCAAGCGTGGCGGCATCCAGGCGGTACAGGTCGGCCACATCACCCACGAGACCCTCGTCCTCGAGCCGGGTCATGATCTCCTCGCCCAGCCCGTCGATGTCCATCGCTCCGCGGCTCGCCCAGTGGAGCAGCCGCTCGTGTCGCTGCGCGGGGCACGCCACGTTCGTGCAGCGCCAGACCGCTTCCCCCTCGGGACGCCACGCCACCGACCCGCAGCTCGGGCACGCACCGGGCATCACCCACGCGCACTCGGAGCCGTCGCGCAGGCGCTCGACCGGTCCGACGACCTCGGGGATGACGTCGCCTGCCTTGCGCACGACGATCGTGTCGCCGATGAGCACGCCCTTGCGCGCGACCTCGTCGGCGTTGTGTAGCGTAGCCCGCGCGATCGTCGAGCCAGCCACGCTCACCGGCTCGAAGACGGCGTACGGCGTGAGTGCGCCGGTACGTCCCACGCTCACGCGGATATCGAGCAGGCGTGTCGTCCTCTCCTCAGGCGGGAACTTGAACGCGATGGCCCACCGTGGCGCCTTGCTCGTGTAGCCGAGCTCGTCTTGCAGCGCGAACGAGTCGACCTTCACCACCACGCCGTCGATCTCGTACGGGAGTTCACCGCGGCGCTCGACCGCACGCGCACAGTAGGCGCGCACCTCGTCCGGCGTCGCGCAGTACTCGATGTCGGGGTTGACCTTGAAGCCGGCGCGTCCGAGCCACGCAAGGGCCGCCTGCTGTCCCGCCAGCCCCCGGGCGGCGGGATCCACAACCTGGTAGATGAACGTGGACAGGTCGCGCGACGCCGTCACCGCCGGGTCCTTCTGCCGAAGCGAGCCCGCCGCCGCGTTGCGCGGGTTGGCGAACGGCGAGAGCCCGGCTTCGTCCTGCTCCTCGTTCAGCCGGGCGAAGCTCGCCTTGGGCATGAAGACCTCACCGCGCACCTCCAGCGCGCCCGGCGCGGGAACGAGCAGGCGGAGCGGCACGCTCTTGACCGTGCGCACGTTGGCCGTCACGTCCTCGCCGGTGGAGCCATCGCCGCGGGTCGCGGCCCGAACGAGCTGACCGTCCTCGTAGGTCAGCGCCAGCGAACTGCCGTCGATCTTGAGCTCGCACAGGTAGCCGACCTCCCGACCGTCGGCATCGCGCTCGACCCGCCCGAGCCACGCCTCCAGTTCGGTCTCGTCCATCGCGTTGTCGAGCGAGTACATCCGCTGCGCATGCACGACGGGCGCGAACGTCTCCGACGGGCCGACACCCACCCGCTGCGTCGGTGAATCGGGCGTGACGAGCTCGGGGTACGCGGCCTCAATCGCCATGAGTTCGCGCACGAGATCGTCGTACGCAGCGTCGGTGATCTCCGGAGCGTCGAGGGCGTAGTAGCGCCAGTTGTGGTGTCTGAGCTCGGTCGCCAGCTTCTCGGCCCTGCGTGCGGCGTCTTCAGCCGAGGCGGGCACCACGACACGCTCGTCGGTCATCGGCGGCTACTCCTCGGCCTTAAGCATCTGGACGTGCACGTCGTTGACCGAGTAGATGATCGTCTCGGGTACGAAGCGGTTCAGGCGCTCGGCCTCGTAGATCCACACGTCAGTGAGCGTCACCTTGAAGTAGATCCCGCCCGGGCCGGTCACCGGCTCAACGTCGACACCGTTGGCCAGATACGCCCGCAGCTCCGTCTCGATGTAGTAGGTGAAGACGCGCGCCGCGTCGCGATACTCGTTGTAGAGCGCCAGCCGGCGCTCGGCTTCGAACATGTCCAGTTCGTCGATGCTGTCCATACAGTGGCCCCTTCCGAGTCAGTCAGTCGAGATCGGATAGCGCGTTCATCCCCCGACGGGCGCGAGCGTCACATCGCCAGCCGCGCCCAGCCTGTCCCCTGCGATCACCGCCGCGCCGCGCACGCCCGTGATGCCCCGCGCGAACGCGAGTGCGGCCTCGACGTCTTCCGGGCCGTGGACGCGGTTGCCTGTCGCGGTTGCCACCGCATCGGCGAGCGCGCCGTCGGCCGCAACCACGGTGGCAGCGTGCGCCACGCCCAGACTCACACTATGCCCCACCGTACCCGACGATGTGCAGATCGCGAGCGGGAATGCGCCAGCGGCGAGCTCGATGGCCACAGTGCCCGACAGCGGCGAGTCACCGGCCACGAGCAACACGCGTCGCGGCGTACGGCCGAGGAGGTACAGATCGCCCCCGTTCTCCACGATCACCTCTCGGGAGTGAACGGCCAGGCCCCGTGCGACGCGCTCGGCAACCGCGCCCGCCACCGCGGCCATCGGCCCCACGCCAGCCGCAGCACCCGCTGCGGCCATCGCCTGCACGATCTCGGGCGCATCTTCGGCGGCTTCAACCGGGACGAAGCTCTCGGCGAACAGCGGATGCCGCGCGATGTACCGCTCGAGATCGGCACGAAGTCCGGTGATGAGCGCCGCCGCCTCAACGGTCAGGTCGCGAGACGCGCTGATGTGCAGGTCGGTCTCGGCCTGAACGACCCCGAAACCAACGAGCCCCGCGGCCCCGGCGCGCTGACGGTATGTTCTCGGTTCCCATGCCATGGGCCCATGGTAGCAGCCAGCGGGCGCCGCAGAAGACCGTCAGTCGGCCGCGAGCTTGGCGGCGTGGTAGCTCGACCGCACGAGAGGGGCGCTCGCCACGCCCGAGAAGCCCATCTTCCGGCCCTCCCGGGCCAGCAGGGCGAACTCGGCGGGCTCGATGAAGGCCGCCACGGGCAGGTGTGCTGCGCTCGGACGCAGATACTGCCCCAGTGTCAGCAGGTCGCAATCCACATCGCGGAGGTCGCCCATGACCGCGAGCACCTCGTCGCGGGTCTCGCCGAGGCCGAGCATGAGCCCCGACTTGGTCGGCATCCTGGGCGCGTGCTCCTTCGCGCGCTCGAGCACGGCGAGACTTCTCGCATAGTCGGCGCCGGGACGCACCTCGGGATACAGGCGCGGGACCGTCTCCAGGTTGTGATTGAGGACTTCGGGCCGCGCGTCAACGACCAGATCGACCGCCTCGGCCGAGCCGCCGAAATCACTCACCAGCACCTCGACGGCGACGCCGGGAGCCGCCGAGCGGATCGCGGCGATCGTCGCGACGACGTGACCTGCCGCGCCGTCCGGCAGGTCGTCGCGTGTCACCATCGTCACCACCGCATGGCGTAACCCGAGACGCGCAACCGCCTCGGCCACACGCGCCGGCTCATCGGGGTCGAGCGGCAGCGGTGTCCGGGTTTCCACCGCGCAGAAGCGGCATCCGCGCGTGCACGCGTCACCGGCGACGAGGAACGTGGCGGTGCCGCTCGCGAAGCACTCGCCGCGGTTGGGGCACTTCGCCTCCTGGCACACGGTCGCCAGGTGGAGTTCGCCGAGCAGACCCTCGACGGTGCGATACTCGCCGCCGTGCGCGAGTGGCCTCCGCAACCAGGCCGGAAGGCGCCGCGCGTCCGCGCCGTGCTCGTACGTCACGTCAGCAGCCGCACTTGCCCGCCGCATCCGCGCACGCCATGCGGATGACCTCGGAGACGGTGGGGTGCGCATGCACGGTCTCGGCGAGATCCCGCACGGTCAGGCTGTGGCGGATGGCGAGTGCGACCTCGTGAATCGTCTCGACGGCATGCGGTCCCACGATCTGGCACCCGATGATCGCGCCGGTTCCCTTCTCGGCGACGATCTGCACGAACCCGTCGGCGTCGCCCTCACCGAGCGCCTTACCGTTTGCGGCGAACTTGGCGACCGCCTGCACCACGTCGACCCCGCGTTCCTTGGCGCTGTCGCGCGTGCTCCCCACGACCGCGACCTCGGGGAAGGTGTACACGCACGCCGGGATGCAGTCGTAGCGCACGCTCTCCAGGATCGCTTCGGCACTGGCCGTCGACAACTCCGCCACCGTATTTCTCGCCGCGACGACGCCCTCTTCGTCGGCCACGTGGGCGAGCATCATGCCGCCGATCACGTCCCCGATGGCATAGACACCCTCGACGCTCGTGCGGAAGTACTGGTCGACCTTGACGGCTCGTCTGTCGAACTCGACCCCGGCCTCCTCGAAGCCGAGCCCCGCCGAGTTGGGGATACGCCCCACCGCGCTCATCACGATGTCACTCTCGAGCACCGCTCCGCTGCGCAACGTCGCGCGCATCCGCTCACCGATGCGCTCCACGCGCTCGACCGCGTCGCCGAGATGGAAGGTGACGCCCATCTCCTCAAGCGCAGCCTGCGTCTGCTTCACCACGCGCCGGTCGTTACCCGGCAGGACCTGCTCCATCAGCTCGACGACGGTCACCACACTGCCGAACGCCGCGTACGCGCACGCGAACTCGAGGCCTATAACGCCGCCGCCGATGATGACGATGTCTTTGGGGATGTCCGAGAGCGCGACCGCCTCGTCGCTCGTCCACACGCCCTCGAGATCGTGGTCGATGCCCGGGAGCTTGAAGACGACCGATCCGGTCGCAAGGATCACCGCGTCACCTTCAACGGTCTCGGTCGTGCCGTCGGCGAGCGCGACCTCGACCGCCTTCGGTCCGACAAGCCTGCCGGTCCCGACCACGACGCGCACCTTCAAGCGCCGTGCGGTCCCCTCGACCTGACCCACGAGTTCGTCGACGACCGCCTCCTTGCGCGCTCTCAGCGCAGGTACGTCCACACTGGCGACCGACGCGCTCAGACCGAACGCTGCGGCCTCGCGCGTGTCGGCAACGATGTGTGCCGAGCGCAGGATCGTCTTCGTCGGGATACAGCCCCAGTTCAGACACGTGCCGCCGAGGCGACGGGCCTCGACCAACGTCACGTCAGCTCCAAGCCGGGCCGCCTCGAATGCCGCACCGTGGCCGCCGGGCCCGCCACCGAGTATGACGATATGCATGTTGACCTCCCCGTTCGGAGCCGAGCGGCTCGCATGTCCGACGATTGTAGCAGCAGGTGGCTACGCGCTCGGCTCGGGCGCGGGAACGGGCTCGTCGTCGGCGCGCTCGAGGGCGGCGCGGACGGTCTTCACGTTCACCGGATCGACGCCGAAACGACCATCGACGATCACGGGCGCGCCTTCATGGGCCCGGTCTTCCGGCTCCCACTCGCGGATGATGAGCCTGCCCCGCCACCGGGGCCAGCGCGACACGGCTTGGACCAGCCGCAGCTCGTAGTCTCAATCGGGACACAGGCGCATCACGTCCACGACGATACGTCGCGACTCGGGCGGATCCGGTGTCCCGGACGGCGTCATGTGCAGGCTCGTCTCGACTGGCGGAGCGCTACTGCTCCGGACGCTGTTCGGTCTCGGTGACGACCTCGGTCTTGATCATGCGCACGAGTGCCGAGAGCGCCTCGAAGACGTTGTCCCGGATATCCCCGCCGACCATGACGTACATGATGTCGTCGCCGACCTCGAGGTGTCCCTCGTTGACCCAGACGCGCACGATCGACACGCCATCCATGAGCCGGGTGGTCGAGAGGATCTCAGCGAGCCGCCCGTGGTCGACGGCGAGATCCATCCCGCTCACCAGGCGGCCGTCACGCGAGAACGAACGGACAACGCCGTTGTGGCACAGGTACATGCCCACGCCCGCGGCGTCGGCTTCGCGTTTTGCCTCGGCGAGCCATACGTCCAGGCTCGGGGGCGTCTGCTCGTTCACTGTGGACCGCCTCCCTGAGAGTGCAAGCCGTCCGTGCGCGCCGATGATAGCACGCCCGGTGCGGACCCCTTCTCGCGCATCTCGCAGTACTCGGGAACCGCCGCTCTGAACGTGGCGGCCTCGCAGATAAGGTACTTGTCGAGCGCGAGACCCACGTAGCGCATGACCGGTTCGGTCGCCTGTTGTGCGGTGACCACGGCGAGAAGAACGGCCCAGTCGGCAAGGTGCCCCGCGAAGAAGTCGTGTGCCAGGCCGAGACTTTCCGAGTCGGCGACCGAACCGTGCCTGAGGCAGTAAGCCATGAACGCCAGCTCGACCGAGATGTGCCCGACGTCTCCGGCGCCGTCCCCGGCCGACGTGAAACCGGCGGCGGCATAGAGTGCCTTGAGTTCCGCCGCATTCTTCGCTCCATCTCCCGAGAGGTATGTGAGCTCGCTGGACGAGAGCACATGGGTGAACGGGTCGAACCGTCCCGGCTCGCCGTGAATGCGGACACGCTCGGCTGCAAATGCCTCCAACCCGGCCGGGCGCTCGAGTGCGTGAAGCGCTAGGTCCCGCGCGGCCTCGATCGCGCCGTCATCGAGGTGAGGGTTCTTCCGACAGGAACGCATCGCGGTGGCCAGTCTGGCCACCGCGCCCGGAGCCGACGCCGGCGGGTCCCGGTACAGCGCGGCAAAGCACTCGTAGGCCGCGATGCGGTCTCCGAGCGCGCACGTGCACTGCCGGCCCTCGCCCGCGGCTTCGCACCCGTGGCTCGCACCTCCACTGAGAGTGGAGAACGCCCGGCGAAGCACACCGTCCCGGTGGTGGTGGGGATGATCGACGGCTTCAGAGACGCTCGACGGAGACAGGGTGTGACGCGTCTCCGACCCGGTGGAGAGCGCCGATGCGAGCGTTGCGGGAAGTCCGCGCGCGACGGTGTCCCGCACGACGGACTCGGTGTCGTACGCCACCCGATGCGGGTGCGCCGACAACCAGAGATCCGTCTCGCCGATACGCCGGCACGCAAGGTCCTCGACCGCACGCGTGAGCACCTCCTGGTGCGTACCGAGCGCGAGTTCCACCCACGCGGCACGCGGGTCGCCGTCGCGCGGACGGCCGACCGACCCTGCGTTCACCCAGTGGCAGACACCGGCCTCGGTGGGAATGGAGCGGTGGAACGGGACGTGCACGTGACCACAACACACGGCATCGACGCCGGCGCCACGCACGAGCGACACGAGCAACGAGCCGGATGCGTCCGGCGCGACGATCTCGTTCATCCTGCGCGGAGTCCCGTGACACAGCAGGATGCGAACGCCATCGACCTCGAGTGTGATCTCGCGCGGTAGCGCCGCGAGATACCGCTCGTCTTCCCTGCTTATCGCGGCGATGGTGTACGCGTAGGACTCAGCCGCATCGAGCATCTCCTGCGGTGTCGGCAGGTTGCTGCCCGAGTCGCGAAGCCTGGCGCCGAGCGCACGATCGAAGTTGCCCTGGACGACCGTGTCGCCGATGGCGCGCATGCGTGTGATCACCTCGGCGGGGTGCGGTCCGTATCCGACCAGATCACCGAGGCAGTATCGCTCGGTGATCCCCTCGGCCTGCATGTGATCGAGCACGGCCTGAAGCGCCGGCAGATTCGCGTGCACGTCGCTGTACAGTCCGATGCGCCTCATGCTCTCCGCCTAGCTGCTGTTTCCGAGGATGCGACCGACCGCCGCGTCCAGGCCGAGTGGCATGATATGGACTCCGTCGGCGATCGTACGGATCTCGCGCACCTGCTCGGTGGCGAGCACGATCGCCTCCTCGGCAGGGTCATCGGCCGACCGGATCCGATCGGCGATCGCGTCGGGCACCATGAGCCCGGCCAGTCGTTCGTTGATGAAGTCGATCACCCGCGGACTCTTGAGTACGAGCACGCCCGCGATGACCTTTGCGCCATGCGGCCGCAACGCCTCGACCGCGCGCTTCAGTCTGGTCATGTCGAAGATGGCCTGCGTCTGGAAGAAGCGCACGCCGGCCTCGATCTTCTGCTCGGCCCGGGCGAGCTGCACGTCCCACGGCTCGGCTTCCGGGAACATCGCCGCGCCGATGAAGAAGTCCGTTGCGCCCGCCAGGGGTCGATCCATCATGTCGTGGCCCTCGTTCATACCCCGTGCGATCTCGGCCAGCTGCGTCGAGTCGAGGTCGAAGACCCCCTTCGCATTCGGGTGGTCGCCCGCGCGCGGATCGTCTCCGGTCACGACGAGGACGTTCTCGAGGCCGAGAGACCACGCGGCGAGCAGGTCGGACTGCAACGCCAGACGGTTCCGGTCGCGGCACGTCTGCTGGAAGATCGGTTCGATGCCCATGTCGAGCACGATCCTGGAGGCGGCCAGACTCGCCAGATGCAGGCTCGCACCCTGGTTGTCGGTCACGTTGAGCGCATGGCAGTGAGGAGCGAGCAGCTCGACTGCTGCGCGCATCGCCGTCACGTCGGCTCCCTTCGGCGGTGCGACCTCGCCGGTCACCACGAACTCACCCGCCGAGAGCATGTCCCTGAGGCGGCTCACCGGCTGTCTCCATGTCCGCGAATGTTCACGCCGCCCGGCTTCAGGGTCTTGCTGAAGTCCTTCGGCGCCAGGGTTCCCTTACCGGCACGGTGCTGCTCGGTCAGGCGGCGGCGGATACGGACGTGCGTGCACTCGCGGTCGGTCAGCACCTCGCACATGCCCTCCCACATCCCGCCGCACGGGCCGTTCAGCAGGCCCTTCGGGCAGGTCGTGACGGGGCAGATACCGGCGGTCTTATCAAGCACGCACTCGCCGCACATCAGGCAGCGCTCCTCGAAGATGCCGTTGCGGATGACGTTGCCAAGGAACAGGGACTCGAGCCCCGGGAACACGGGCTTGGTCACCGAGTCGGCCACGGTCTGCACGCCGGCGCCGCACGCGAGCACGAGCACAGCGTCGGCCGCCTCGATGTCACCGCCGTGCTTGCGGCTCTCGAGCTTCGTCCCGCCCAGGTGACACGTCACCTCGCCGACGGTCCACCCGGTGACTTCCAGTCCGAGCGCCTCGAGTCTGGCGGCCACCTCGGCCACCTCGGTCTCGCCGCCCGTGTGGGCGACTGTAGCGCACTGACCGCAGCCCATGATGAAGACGCTCCTCGCGCCGATGCTCGCGAGGTTGTCCTCGATGCGCTCCCAGTCGCGCGGCCGTGTGATGATCATGCGCGTCCCCTGCTTGTCTCGATGGCCTCCCGCACGGCCGACACGCAGCCGGGAGCATCTTCAGAGTACCCCGCGCCGAGCGAATCGGCGAAGTCCCGCGTGACCACGGCACCGCCGACGAGCACGGATGCCGGGCCGACTGCCCGCACGGCCTCGGCAGCAGCCTCCATGTTGCGGAGCGTCGTCGTCATGAGCGCCGAGAGGCACACGACGTCCGCGGCGGCGGCAGCCTCGGCGAACCGCTCGGGCGACACGTCCACGCCGAGGTCCTCGACGAGGTAGCCCTGGCTCTCCAGCATGCTCACGCAGATGTCCTTGCCGATGGAGTGGATGTCACCCTTGACCGTGCCGAACACGACGCGGCCCTCGTGTGCGGCCGAGCCCTCGGGCAGGTGTGACTTCGCGCGCCCGACGGCGGTCTTCATCGCATCGGCGGCCGCGATGAGCTGCGGCAAGAACACCTCACCGCGCCCGTAGGCGTCACCGAGACGTTGGATCGCCGGCGTGAGCACGTCGGCGATGACCGCCTGTGGGGCGATACCCTCACCGATAAGCTCGTCGACGAGATCCGGGGCCGAGTCAGTGTCGCCGCGCTCGATGGCTCGGCCGAGGCGGGTGGGGACATCACCGCCACTCGCGGGCGTTGCTGGCTCATCTGCCTGCGACGTAGCGAGCGCGATCCACCGCTCGGCACGCGGATCGCGGCCAAGCAGCACGTCTGTCGCAGCGGATGCGGTCGCATCGTCGAGTTCGACGCGCTCGGATGGGTTCACGATGGCCGCGTTCAGACCTGAGGCCCCCGCAAGCGCGAGGAACCGCGCGTTGAGTGCGGGCCGGTCGGGCAGGCCGTGGCTCACGTTGCTCACACCCGCAAGCGTCGCCAGCCCGAGATCATGGCTCACCGTGCGGATCGCATCGAGCGTGGCCGAAGCGCCCATCTCCTCGGTGGCTGCCGCCAGCACGAGCGTGTCGACGAGCAGGTCGTTGTCGGCAAGGCCGGCGGCGTGTGCCTCCTCGCGCACCCGCCGCACCACCGCCACACGCGCGGCGGCCGCATGAGGGATGCCATCATCGTCGAGCGCAAGCACCACGACGGCCGCACCGTAGCGGACAGCGAGCGGGAGTACGGCGGCCAGCGAGTCGGCTTCACCGCTGACGCTGTTGATGAGCGCACGACCCGGATAGACCCTGAGAGCAGCCTCGAGCGCCGCGTGGTCGGTGGTGTCGATCACAAGCGGGACGTCTACCAGTCCGGACAGTGCGAGCACCGCCTTCGGCAGCACGTCTGACTGCACCACGCCGGCGGCGCCGACGTTCACGTCGAGCAGATCGGCACCGGCGTCTGTCTGCTCGATGGCGTACTCGCGGACGACGTCAAGCGCACCTGCGCGTAGCGAGTCGGCCAGACGCTTCTTGCCCGTGGGGTTGATGCGCTCGCCGATCCTCGCCAACGGCTGACCCGGGCCGATGCGGACGACGCCGCGGGGACCGGCGAGTGTGACGCCAGCCGTCGGCGCGGCGCGCCCGGCCAGACGACGCTCCTTGGCGAAGTCGACGATCGAGCCCGTGAACTCGGGTGTCGAGCCGCAGCACGAACCGACGAGAGCGGCACCGGCATCCACGAATCGCGCGGCGTACTCGCCCATCTCCAGGGCGGTGCCGGGAAAGGCGGTCGCGCCGTCTACCAGCTGCGGCAGGCCGGCGTTGGGCTGCACGATGATCGGCAGCGTCGTGGCGGCTGCCATGCGCTCGACGAGCGGCAGCATCTGCTCCGGACCAAGACCACAGTTCATGCCGACAGCCGATGCGCCGACGGCGGCGAGTATGACTGCGGCGGTCTCGGGTTCGGTGCCCGAGAGGTCCATCCGGCCGTTCAGGCCGAACGTGCACGTCACGAACACCGGCACGTCGGTCACCGAGCGCGCGGCAAGCACGGCGCAACGAGCCTCGGCGATGTCGGTCATCGTTTCGATGAGCAGTGCGTCGACGCCCTCGGCAGCAAGCGCCGCCGCCTGCTCACAAAACGCGTCGAACACCTCGTCGAACACCGCCGTGCCGAGCGGCTCGAGCACGAGGCCGGTCGGTCCGATGTCGCCTAAGATGTGCGGCGCCCCGCCGGCGCGCGCGAGCCGGACCGCGGCCCTGTTGAGCTCGGCCACCTGGTCGTCCAGCCCGTGCGCGGCCAGCTTGATGCGCGTGCCACCGAAGGAGTTGGTGGTGGCGCACTCGGCACCGGCGAGGGCGTAGAGGCGATGCACCTCCTCTATGACCTCGGGCGCGGTGATGTTGAGCTGCATCGGCGCGATCTCGGGTGGAACCGCTGCGCGCTGGAGCATCGTGCCCATGGCGCCGTCGATGACGAGCACCTCACGGCCGAGTCGACGTCCGATGTCAGGCATCGGCCACCTCCGGGCTCTCGGTGCCGGCCAGCTCGTCGAGGAAACGCCCGACGAACCGATAGCCGGTCGACAGGATGATGCCGAAGAACGCCCCTATCTGCAGCCAAGCCTCGAGACCCATGCGGGTGTTGAACGTGGCGAGGTCGCCGGTCACGTGCCCCCACCACAGGCATGCAGCGATCGTAGCGAGCAGCACGCCGAGACTCGCGCGCAACACAGCGCGGCCGACACGTGCCCCGACGCGCGTGCCAACGGGCATGGCGATGACGACGCCGACGAACGTCAGACACGCGACCACAGCCATGACCTGCAGGAATGGGAGTTCGGGCATCGTTGGGGACTATCCTCCTTCAACTTAGAAACTGAGTGTGATGGCTCTTCGTGGACAGGCTATCACGCACGCTTCGCAGTACACGCACTTGTCCTTGTCGAAGACGAGCGTCTGGGTCTCGGGGTCGAGCGTCAGGGCGTCGGGCTTGCACACCGCGGTGCACAGACCGCAGTTCACGCACAGCTCTTCGTCGAGCACGATGTCGCTCGCGGCCTCGCGCACGGTAAGGCCCTGGCTTTCCAGGAAGGCCACACCGGCGGCGTAGCTCTCCTTGCTGCCGGTGACCTCAAGGACCATGCGCCCCTCCTGAGCGGGATGGATCTGCGCCCGCAGGATATTCGGCACGAGGTCGTAGTCCTTCACGAGATGGTAGATGACCGGCTTCAGGGACTGCCGGGGCGGGAACGTCAGGTCGAGTCTCTTGCGCGGCATGGCTAGATCGCCTCCCCTGTCCGGATCTCAAGCGGTTTGAACGCCTGGCTTCCGACCTGCGGCAGCG
Organism: Actinobacteria bacterium UBA2272; assembly: GCA_002347725.1. Lineage (GTDB taxonomy): Bacteria > Actinomycetota > Coriobacteriia > Anaerosomatales > Anaerosomataceae > UBA2272. The sequence goes on along the minus strand of DDXA01000001.1, from coordinate 92,698 downwards.
CCTGAAGCGGCGGCGCAAGCGTGAACCGCTCCTCGGCCACCCAGCGCTTCAGTTCGGCGGCGATGCGCCGTGCCACCGGTAGCGACGAGATCGGACCGGTGGGAATGGTCTTGCCGTCCACCTCTATCGAGCCCGAGCGCAGCTCGGCGTAGGTGACCGTGCCGAGCGAAGGCCTCGATCGGTGCTGCACGCCGTAGTCGTAGATGGTCGCCTTGAGGTCCGCATCGGTGAGCGCGAGTGTGGCCGCGATGTCGTCGTCGAGCACGGGGATCGGCACGCCGATGCCGACGAAGCTCGAGACGCCGTACCTGGTGAACGTCGCCGCGCTGAAGAACTCCGGGCTCGCGGCCTTGAGGTCCGCGATCACCGCGAGCGTGCCCGACGGGCGCACCGGCACGCCGTGTTCGTCGCGATCGGTGTGCGGGTTGTGCTGCGTGCCCTCCCAGGCGACGTAGCCGGGCGCGCCTGCCACGAAACACCGGGTCCCAACGCCGATTGTGCGGTACGTCGGGTCGTTCAGCAGCGGGGAGAGCGCGCCGCCTGAGCAGTACGTCGCGTTACCGAGGCGCGGCAGGAGCGTGCCGAGGTACGTGTAGAGCGCGGTATCCGTCGAGTTCACCGCGACGGCGTAGTTCTGGTAGGCGTTGCGCGGATTGAAGAAGTACGCCTGGTTCAGGTCCTCGAGGGTCACCCACGTGTCGATCTCGGTCCGCGGATAGCAGTCGGTCCCCGGCCCGGTCGCGCGAAGGCGCACGGCACGGCCGCGCAGCAGGTCCTCGATGACGTGCGCGCCACCGTACTCGATGCCGCGCACGCGACTCGGTTCCGTCACGCCGAGGTACGTGTCCACGGCCGCGAGTCCGCCGGAAGCCGGCACATCGTTGAGTGTGATCTCGCCCATCTTGATCGGCGGGTCCGAGTGTCCGAAGTTCAGGAACACGCCCGACGAGCACATCGGCCCGAACGTCCCGGTCGTCACCACGTCGACGCGCTTCGCCGCCGCGGACACGCCCTCCTCGGCCGCAAGCGCTCCAAACTCCTCGGCCGTGAACACGACCGCGTCACCGGATGCGATACGCGCGTTGATCTCTTCCCAGCTCTTTGCCATACCGTCCACCTCCGCATACGAAAAAACGCCTCCCGCCTGACAACATCTCTGTTCGTCAGGGCGAGAAGCGTGTCGCTTCGCGCGGTACCACCCGACTTCGCCGACAGCGTACTGTCGGCCTCTCAAGCTCCGGACCCACCTGCTCCACGACGGCGGGAGTGCCGCGGCCGGGTCTTCGAAGCTCTCTAGCCCGAGGTAACGGGGGCGTCCGTCCGGCTCTACTCCGCATGTGCGTTTCTGCCGGATGCCTCCGGGGCCATGTTCCGCGGCTTTTCAGACGCCGGTTCTCAGCTGCCCCGGCTCTCTGGAAGTCCTAGTCGGACCGCGTACTCTTCCCCATCGACGGCGTGGTGCTATCGATTTGTCCCGCTAGGGTACGGGCGCGGACGTGTTCGTGTCAACCGGCACCGCCGACACGACGGCCGCCTGTCAGTCCTCGCCGAGCACCGCAAGAGCGTCGGCGACGATGACATGGTGATCGAAGGCGAGCGGCGGCAGGTCGCCTATCGGGAACCATCGCGCTTCGGCAGCGTCGTCGCCGCCGAACACCTCGGCCTCACGATCAAGTACGGCCAGGTACACCGCCGAGACCGTCCAGCCGCGAGGATCGCGCCCGCGTTCGCCGTACACGCCGACGATGCGAAGCGCGCCTTCGAAGGCGAGGCCCGTCTCCTCGGCAAGCTCGCGCCGCGCTGCATCCTCCGGCCGCTCCCACTCGTCCACGAACCCGCCCGGAAGCGCCCACTGCCCTTCGAACGGCGGGTGTCCCCGGCGAATGAACAGTACGCGCGGCGCGCCGTCGGTGGCGATCGCCACAACGTCGGCCGTGAGCGCCGGTCTGCAGAAGTCGTAGTGTGGCATACGCGCAGTGTAACGCCTCCGTGACGCCCGCGCCCGCCTATCGCGCGCGCGGGCCCGCTCGTCTAGACTGACGCGTACATCGCCCTGGGAAGGACGCTCGTGTCACTCAACCCGTTCTCGTGGTCGCACCGCGTCAAGCTCATCGTCGCCTTCGCGACGCTATACGTGGTCTGGGGATCGACCTACCTCGGCATCCGCGTAGGCCTCGAGGCCGACCTGCCGCCCACGCTGTTCGCGGGCTGGCGCCTCGTCCCCGCCGGGCTGCTGCTGCTCGGCCTCGCACGACTGCGCGGGACCTCGCTGCGTATCCGGCTCGATCAGTACCGCATCGTGGCCATGATCGGCCTGTTCCTCCTCGTCGGCGGTATGTACTTCACGTTCCTGGCCGAGCAGACCATCCCCTCGGGCCTGGCGGCGCTGATCGTGGCGCTCCTGCCGCTGTGGGTGGCGCTCGCCGAGTCGTTCGTCCCCGGCATGGAACGCCCGAGTGCCCGCGGGTACCTCGGACTCGTCATCGGCTTCGCGGGCCTCGGCGTTCTGATCGCACCGCGCCTCACGGGTATCAGTGGGACGCCCGAGGAGTTCATCGGCATCGGCGTGCAGATCCTGGGCACCTGGTTGTGGACGACCGGCTCGATCCTGTCCAAGCGCAACCCGGTCGATGTCGACTCCCTCGTGGCTACCGGCTACGAGATGCTCACCGCGGGCGGCGTGCTGCTCGTCATCGGCACGATCGCCGGAGAGTGGCCACGCTTCGTGCTGACACCGGCCGGCCTCGGCGCGCTCGCCTACCTGAGCGTCATCGGGTCGTGCGTCGCATTCACCGCGTTCGTCTGGCTGCTCGCCAACGCGCCCGCATCCAAGGTCATGACCTACGCGTACGTGAACCCGGTCATCGCCGTGTTCCTCGGCTGGGCGGCCGGCTCACTCGGCTTCATCCCGCCCGAGCCGGTGGACGGCTGGGTGGTTGCCGGTATGGCGATCATCATCGCCGGTGTCGCACTCACCACAAGCGCCCCCACGCGCACGACCGCCATCGTCGCACCGGAGCCCGAGGCCGAGTTGGCGGTCGCGGCCTCTGCCGACGCCGAGTAGACCCGCGGCGTCTCCACGACATCTCCACGCCCGCCGCACGTGCGCCCCATATCGGCGAGTGATACTCATCTCGTGCCCCGTGGAAGGAGACACGAGATGAACCCCCAGTTCGGTTCCGGGACGATGGCGTACGGTCAGCGGATGATGGATGGTGGAGGAGTGCCCGGCGGCTTCGGCATCGCCGCGTTGTTCCTCGCAGTCGTAGCCGCAGTGATCGTCGTGGCGATCGTCGTCTGGACCGTGTCGCGGGCTCACAGATCCCCGACTGTCGCATCGGCTCCGCCCGCGGGAGACACCGCGCTTGAGATAGCCCGCGAGCGCCTCGCCCGGGGCGAGATCGACCCCGGGCAGTACACCGCCATCGTCGCCGCGCTCAAGACCTGACCCTTCCCTCTCCTCTCTTCCCTCCCCCCTCGCTCGCGGAGCGGGACCTGTACGCAGGTCCCGCTCCGTCCCGTCTCCGGTCGGCTGCGCCGTCCACGCCCGCGTGCGCTATCCTCGTGTGAGCCCTCTTCCGAGGAGACACGTGAATCGCGCCCTCTTCCGCTCGCTGCGCTTCATGCGCCACTATGCCGGTGCCGCCACGCTCGCCGTGATCGCGGTGCTCGCGGGCGCTGCGGCCGACCTGGTCGCGCCGCAGATCCTCAGGCGCATCATCGACTCGGGGATCGCGGGAGGCCGTCAGGACCTGCTCATCGGCAGTGCGCTGACGCTCGTCGCGGTCGCCATCGCAGGCGGTGTCGCGCAGTTCGTCCAGGGCTACCTCTCGGCACGGGCGAGCCACGGCGCAGCCTACCGGATGCGCGAGGCGATCTTCGCCAAGATCCAGGCACTCTCGTTCAGCTGGCACGACAGTTCGCAGACCGGCCAACTCATCACGCGCGTCACTTCGGATGTCGACCAGGTGCGCGAGTTCGTCGGCGGCGGGCTCGTGCAGGCGCTGTCGGCACTCATCCTGCTCGCCGGCGCAATGGTGTTCCTACTCGCAATGAACTGGCAGCTCGCGCTTGTCGCGTTCATCACGATACCGGCGACGGTGTTCGTTCTGCTGCGCTTCGTACGCGGACTCGGCCCGACCTTCCGGGCGTCGCAGCAGCGCCTCGCCGCGCTGAACGCGATACTCCAGGAGAACGCCGCCGGCGTACGCATCGTCAAGATCTTCGCGCGCGAGCCGTTCGAGGCCGAGCGGTACAGCCGGGCCAACGAGGCACTCCTCGAGCAGGGACTCATCGTGCGACGCACGGTGGCCAACGCATTCCCGCTGCTGTTTGCCGCCGGTACCCTCGGCATGGCGCTCGTCACCGGCGTCGGCGCGGTCCAGGTCGTCGGCGGGACGCTCACCATAGGCGAGCTCGTCGCCTTCACCGGGTACCTGTCGCTGCTGCTGCAGCCGCTGTTCACGCTGGGCTTCGGCGCGCAGCAAGTCGCCCGGGCCGGTGCGTCCGCCGAACGCCTCTTCGAGATCCTCGACACGGCCGAAGACATCGCCGAGTCACCCGACCCCATCAGGCCGACCGACCTGATCGGCCGCATCGAGTTCTCGGGTGTCGGCATGCGCTACCCGGGCGCGGAGCGCGAGACGCTCGCCGACGTAAGCTTCGAAGTCGAGCCCGGCACCACCGTGGCCATCGTCGGCGGCACCGGGTCGGGCAAGAGCACGCTCGTGAACCTCATCCCGCGCTTCTACGACGTGACCGCCGGCGCCGTCCTCGTGGACGGGCACGACGTCCGTGAGTACGGGCTCGACGCGCTGCGCTCCCGCATCGGTGTCGTCATGCAAGACTCGGTCCTGTTCACCGGCACGGTAGCCGACAACATCGCTTACGGTCGCCCCGATGCGTCTGGGGCCGAGATCCAGCGTGCGGCGCGTGCGGCTGCCGCGCACGACTTCATCGCCGCGCTGCCCGACGGGTACGCCACCCGGGTCGGCGAGCGGGGCGTCACGCTCTCGGGAGGTCAACGTCAGCGCGTGGCGATCGCCCGCGCACTGCTCATCGACCCGTGCATCCTCATCATGGATGACTCCACCTCGGCCGTTGACGCCGAGACCGAGACCGCGGTGCGCACGGAGCTCGAGTCCCTCATGGGCGGCCGGACGACACTGGTCATAGCCGCGCGGCTGTCCACCGTCCGGCACGCCGACATCGTGCTGCTCCTCGATGAAGGCCGCCTTGTCGCGACCGGCACGCACGAGGAGTTGCTCGCCGCGAGCTGCCTGTACGCCGAGATCGCGGCGAGTCAGCTCGCGGGTGCCGGCGCACTCTCAGTACCACAGATGTGCACGCTGCTGGCCGGGGACGGTGGCGCCTGATGGCACGCGGCGGCACATCGCTCGCATCGATCGCCGGGACCGAGCGCCCCTCGGCCTCGTGGCCGACGGCACGCCGGCTTCTCGACTACCTTGCGCCGTACCGTCGCAGCGTCGCCTGGGCGTTCGCATGGATCGTGGTCTCGGCCGTGAACCTTGCGGTGGCGCCCGCGATCACCGGCATCATCGTCGATACCGCTGTTGAGGCAGCGGCATCCGGACGAGACGCCGGCGCGCTCGCAGCACCCGTACTCGCATTGCTCGTCTCGGGCGTCGTGGGCTGGTACTCACAGCGTATGCAGATCCTCACGCTCGGCACCGTGGGGCAGAAGGCGCTGTTCGAACTCCGCGAGCAGGTCTTCGGCGCCGTCCAGCGCCTTTCGGTCGCCTACTTCGACCGAGCGGGTTCGGGCGACCTCATGAGCCGCCTCGTCAACGACGTCGACACCGTCAACTCGTTCCTCGCGCAGGGGCTCCGCCGCGTGCTGGCCTCCTCCCTCGGCGTGATCACCACGCTCATCGGCATGCTGCTCCTCGACGCCCGGCTCGCGCTGGCCACCCTCACCGCCGTTCCCGTGATGCTCGGTGTCACACGACTGTTCGGCGCAGTGGCCAGGCGCGCGTTCCGAAAGCGGCAGGAGGCGATCAGTGACATCTCCGCCACACTTGCCGAAGGACTCGCCGGCATCAAGGTGGCCCAGGCCTATGCGCGCACGGGGGTCAATCGCACCGAGTTCGAGTCACGTAACGCCCTGAACCGCGACGCGAACATCGCCGCGGCGACCGTCTCGTCGGCGTTCTCGCCGGCGCTCGCGGTCATCACCTCGGCGGCCGTCGCACTCGTCGCCGGCTACGGCGGCTGGCTCGCGGCGACCGGCGCCGTGAGCGTGGGCGTCGTGGTCGCGTTCTTCGCCTACGCGCGCAGCTTCTTCAGCGGCATCACGCAGCTCTCGAGCCTGTACGCCGACACGCAATCCGCACTCGCAGGTGGAGAGCGCGTCTTCGCGCTCATGGACACCGAGCCGGCGGTGCGCCAGGCGCCAGACGCCATCGACCCCGGTCGCAGTTCCGGCCGGATCGCCTACGAGCACGTGGACTTCGCCTACGCCGACGGCCCGCGCGTGCTCGACGATATCGACCTCGAGATCGAACCGGGCGAGACGGTGGCCATCGTCGGGCCCACCGGCGCGGGCAAGAGCACACTCGTGAGTCTGCTGGCTCGCTTCTACGACCCGACCGGCGGTCGCGTGCTCGCCGACGGGCACGACCTCAGGGCGCTCTCACTCGCCGGCTGGCGGCGCAACTTAGGCGCGGTCCTGCAAGACCCCTTCCTCTTCTCGGGCAGCGTAGCCGAGAACATCCGCTACGGCAGGCTCGAGGCCACCGATGCCGAGGTGCGCGAGGCAGCCGGACGCGCGCAGGCGCTCGAATTCATCGAGAAGCTTCCCCACGGACTCGACACGAACGTCGGCGAGCGCGGCTCGGCGCTCTCCGGCGGACAGCGTCAACTGCTGGCGATCGCGCGGGCGATCCTGGCCGACCCGGCGGTCCTCATCCTCGACGAGGCGACCTCGGCCGTGGACACGCGCACCGAGCTTGCCATCCGCTCGGCGCTGGCCGAGATCATGCGCGACCGCACCGCACTCGTGATCGCACATCGGCTGTCCACGGTTCGCGAGGCCGACCGCATCGTCGTCATCGAGGACGGGCGCGTCACGGGCCAGGGCACCTACGACGAGCTCCTCGAAGCGGGTGGCCTGTTCGCCCGCCTCCACGAAGCGCAGTTCGGCGAGGCCTGACGACGGTGCTGCACCGGAGGCCCGCTGTGTGCCACACTTACGTTATCTGCCTAACGAATAGGAGTCTCCCGTGCGCCCCACCCGCCCCGCTGCGCTGATCGCACTCACACTCTTCATCGCCCTCCTTGCGCCGTCTACCGCGCTCGCTTCACCCTGGCGCGGCATCGGGGTGACGCTCTACGACCTCGGCTTCGACAAGACGCCGACCCTCGTCATCTTCGGCTCCCTCGCCGACGACGTGGAGCTCCCGGTCACAGTCGACCTGCCCATACCCGCCGGCTGCGAGGTCGGCTGGGTCGGCGAGGTCTTCGGCCAGGACGCCTCGCTCGACACCATCGCTGAGTTCGAGCTGCGCTCCGAAGACGGGTACGACGTCCTGGAGATCACCGTGACAAGCGCCCGCGCGGTGCAGGCCGAGCTCGTCCCGCCGGAAGGCTGGGTCGACCGTGCCGAGGCGAGTCTGGGCCTGATGATGTCGTGGACCGCGCACGAGGACACGCCCGGCATACGCCTCGGGTTCGAGATCCCCGATTCGGCACACGCCGAGCAGATCGTGCCCGAGCGCGCACTGCCGAGCCCGACGTCGGCCGGGATCCTCTACAGCTTCGAGACGACATCTGTCGGTGCGGGTGATGTGCTGACCCTCGACGCGCTGGTCCTGCCAGGCGCCGACCCGGCGCTGTCCGGACCGACGACGACCGAGGATGCGACCGGCGCGCCGCCTGCCGCGATGACGCCGCCGGCGACTGCGGAGTCGGCTCCTGCCTCGCTCCCGGTCGTGCCGATCCTCGCGGGCATAGTGGCGGTCCTTCTTGCCGTTCTCGCGTTCGTTCTCGTACGCTCGCGAAAGACCGGCTGACACCCCTAGCCGAGCAGCAGGTCCACCACGCCGCGCCCCGGGTCGACCACGAACCCCGTCGCCGCGGCCGCCGTCTCGTGGAACTCGGTCGCGGCGTTGAGCGCGACGCCCGGACCGGCCATCACGAACGGGACCGGCTCCCCCACGTGGGTCTTGAGCTCGATGGGCGTCGGGTGGTCCGGCATCGCCAGGATGCGCAGATCGCCGAGGCGATCACGGAGCACGCTCACCATGTCGCGGTCGATCGCTTCGATCGCCTCGATCTTGCCCTCTACGCTACCGGCGTGCCCCTCCTCATCAGGCGACTCCACGTGCACGACCACCAGGTCGTGATCGTCGAGGGCCTCAAGCGCTCCGGCGATCTGCGCACGGTAGTCGTTGTCGCCGCCATCGGTCACGCCGGGGATAACGAGCCGCTCGATGCCGAAGAGCACCGCAAGTCCGTTGAGCAGGTCGACACCCGAGGTCAGTGCAGCCGAGATGCCACGCTTCTCGGCGAACGGAACGAGACCACCGGGCGCTGCCCCCGGCCAGAACGGCCAGATGTCGGTTGCCGGCACGTCACCGCGGGCGATACGTGCGGCGTTCGTGGGCGACGATCCGAGCACGCCGCGCGCGCGCTCCATGAGGTCCAGCAACGTCCGGGCGCCGTCGCCTGACGGAGCGCGCCCCTCGGCAGACTGGTCACTGATGTCGTGTGGCGGCGTGTAGACGAGATCGAGCAGCTCGGGATGGCCCTTCACGACGAGGATGTGCCGATACGCCACGCCGGGGAAGAACCGGAATGTGGCGTCTTCGAGCTCGGCGGCGATCTCATCGACGAGTGCCCGGGACTCCTCGGTCCTGATGTGCCCGCACGAGTACGACGCCATGGTGCAGTCCGCGATATGCACCAGGTTCATCCGGAGCGCGATCTCGTCGGACGCCAGCGAGATCCCGAGACTCGCCGCCTCGATCGCCCCGCGTCCGACGTAGTCGGCCACGGGATCGTAGCCGAGGATGGAGGTGCAGGCCGCCGAGGATGAGGGCTCGGCGCCCGGCGGGACCGTCTGCGCCAGGCCGACCATACCGGCGGCGGCCAGTGCGTCGAGATTGGGCGTACGCGCCGCGGCAAGCGTCGTGCGGGAGCCGAGTTCGGCAAGGGGCCAGCCGGCGGCGCCGTCCAGGATCAGGATGACGTGCTTCACGACCGCTCCCTCCAGACGCGTACGGGGATAGAATCGTACCCGTACGCCACGCTTCGACACAAACGGAGGACCGCATGGACTTCGATCAGGGCCTTCCGACACTGGCCGGGCCTCGCGTCACGCTGCGGCCCCTCAAGCGAGACGACACGGCGACTCTGCGCACGCTGCTGACCGACCCCGCGGTGATTCCCTGGTGGGGCGTCTACGACGACGCCAGGATCGAGCGCGACTTCTTCGATCTCGCCTGGACGTACACGTACCTCATCGAGACCGGCGGCGGCGCAGTTGGTCTTATCCAGTTCGAAGAGGTCCCTGATCCTGACTACAAACAGGCGAGCATCGACCTCGCGCTCGATGGAGCGCATCAAGGGCGCGGGTTGGGCACAAGCGCGCTCCGCGTACTCATCCGCTACCTCATCGAGACACGCGGACACCACAGGATCTCGATCGACCCTGCGGCCGGGAACAGCCGGGCGATCCACGTGTACGAGAAGGTCGGCTTCAAGCCGGTCGGCATCATGCGGGCGTACGAACGCGGGCCGGACGGCACCTGGCACGACAACCTTCTCATGGACCTGCTCGCCGCCGAGTTCGCCGGCCACGGGGAGTAGTCGTACACTGGCGGGACCCCGACGACCCTGGAGCCCCGTGGAAGACGACCGCGAACAGATTTCTAGGTGGCTCGATGCTCTGTTTCGTGATCGGCGGTCCGTGGACCAGCTCGACGCGATCGTCCGAGCTGAGACGTTCGACCTGCCCGCCGCGATGATGGAGATCGTCGGCGGGATGCCGCCGGGACGCTACACGCGCACCAGTCTGTGCGATCAGCTCAACAGTGCTATCGTCGGCCGAGGGCTTTCCCGCTCGCTCGGCACGTACGAGTAGCGTCCCGGCGGGTACACACCCCTCTAGGGAACCGCTGTCGGGGGGAGAGTGGTCAGCATGCGTCGCGCGCGTCGGGTCATCTTCGTGTCGATCGTGTTGGGGCTGGTGCTCGCGATGGGGGTGGTGCATCCGGCGAGCGGCGCGCTCCTGTTCACCGGCTCGGTCCTCATGAATCAGCCGGGATACGCCTTCACGAACCCGCAGATCGGTGGCGTCTACGTCGTTGCGGCTCGCGCGCCCTTCGGAGTACCGGGAACATCGGACATCGTCGTCTACAACCGGCAGACGGGGGCGGACACCTCCATCGGCTATGGGGATGGCAACGACCAGGAGCAGCCCGCGATCCACGGCAGCCGTGTGGCCTGGATCGACCAGGCCGAGGCCGACGGTGAGGTCTGGTACGACGATCTGGCCGACCTCGTAGCACGCCGCAAGATAACCAACGACACCAAAGACGATACGGGCGTCACGATCGACGGCAACTTCATCGTCTGGATGGACGGCACCACGCCCGGCCGTCAGATCCGCTGGTACGACATCGAGCACAACTCCATGGGCACGGTGCCCGACACCACCCTGCCGAACGGTGTCTCGGTGGACCGCGGACGCGTCTGCTGGTTCGACGTCGACAAGCGACCGGGCTACGAGGGAGTCTATGTATACGACCTGGAGACGGGAGTGGAGACGGTCGTACATGAGGTCGACTGGACGGTCACCCGCATCGACCCCGACTCACCCTCGATGCACGGCGATGTCGTGACATGGTCCCGGTATCCCGTCGGCAGCTCGGACAACAAGGACATCTGGGTGGCCAACACCCGCTCGGGAGTGACGGCGCAAGTCACGAACCACCCGTCAACCCAGCGCTCGCCCGTTGTCTTCGGCGATCTGCTTGCGTGGCAGGACGACCGCTCGGGGAACGAGAATGTCCTCGCGTGGTGGGGGCCGGAGACGCCCGGCTATCAGGATGTCGCGATGACCGCTGACGATGAGACGTCGCCGGATGTGTTCGGACACAGCGTCGTCTACGGACGCGATGTGGGCGAACCGCGCGCCGGACTGTCCGTCGCGCCGTTGGACGCCTTGCGGATCGCCGGCGACAACCGCTACGAGACGTCTGCTCTCGTGTCGGAGCGGTACTTCACGAAGTCGACGAACGTGGTCATCGCCACGGGCGAGGACTTCCCTGACGCGCTCTCGGCAAGCGCGCTCGCCGGCGCCCTCGACTGCCCGCTCCTCCTGACGCTACCAAACGCAGTCCCGGCCGATATCATGGCGGAGATCGACCGCCTCGACGCGACGGGCGCATGGCTCGTCGGCGGGACCTCGGTCATCAGTGACGACGTCAAGGACCAGCTCGAGGACGAAGGTCTCACCGTCCAGCGCGTATCGGGCCCTGATCGCTATGCCACCGCCAAGCAGGTCGCGTACTGGGTGATGGACATCGTAAACTCGTCCGGCGGGACCTGGCGCAAGACCGCGTTCTTCGTCCGCGGCGACGCGTTCCCGGACGCCCTGTCGGTCGCCCCGCACGCGTACCGCATGAAGATCCCGATCCTGCTCGTGCAGCCGGGCAGCGTCCCCGCTCCCACGGAAGAGGCTGTGACCTTCAGCTCCATCACCGAGGGGATCATCGTCGGCGGCACGACCGCGGTGAGTGCCGCGACCGCCACCGAGATCGGCAACATGCTGGGTGATGCTGCCGAGCGCTGGGATGGCGCCGACCGATACGCGACTGCAGTCGAATGCGCGACCAGGGGTGTCGCTCGCGGGTGGCTCGACTACGACGCGATCGGCGTGGCCACCGGACTGAACTTCCCCGACGCGCTCAGCGGCGGCGCCGCATGCGGCTCCTACGGCAGCCCGCTTGTGCTCACGGCACCCACGTACGTCCCGACCTCGGTGGACGCCTTCTTCGCCCAGCGCCGGTACGACTTCGGCGGCATGACTGTCTTCGGCGGAACCGCGGCGATAGCGGGCGGGACGTTCACCGGCCTGAACAGCTACCTCAACTAGACGCTCATACCCCACGGGGCCGGACTGCTGTGGCCATCACGTGCCATGGCAGTCCGGTCTCATCTGTGGCAACGGCGGCAAAGCCCGCCCCCTCGAGGAAGGCCGTCATCTCTCGTGCGGTCACGCGCACGTCGCGGGGCGGGCCCTTCGGCGTGTCACGGTCCGCCCAGTCCACCACGAGCAACATGCCGCCCGGTTCGAGCAGACGCAGCGCCTCGGCGTAGGTCTCGCCGGGATGCGCGAGTTCGTGGTGCAGGTTGATCATGTACAGCGCGTCGGCGATGCCGTCATCGAGCGGGACGCGCGTCTCCTCGGCCGCAACCGGGACGATCCGGCCGGCCGTCACCTCCGGACGATTCGCGCGCATCCAGTCGAGCATCTCCGGTGAGGTGTCCGCGGCGTAGATGACCGCCTCGGGAGCCAGAGCCGAGAATGCCGAGGCGAACAGGCCCGTCCCCGCTCCGATCTCCACGATGGTACAGGCGCCCGCAGGCCTGCCGAGCGCGCTCCAGAATACCCCGGGCGGGAGCGTCTCGAACCGCGCCGGATCGTTGAGCTTCTCGAGTTTCGCGATGTCGAACTTGAGATGTGGCATGACCGCCTCCTTCCGAAGCGATTCTCTCACAGTCGGGCCACGCAGCCGCAGGCCTCGGCCCGGTGACTCGGGGCCCGCTCATGGGTATCTGCGACGAAGAGGTTCGGCGCGAGCTGGGGGGCACGGGCGGACCTCGTCATAGGGGTGCCGCGCGCATGCGCGGCCATGTTGGGGAGGCGTGCGATGTCAAGAACCTGGCAGGGCCGTCTGGCCGTTCTCACCCTTGCGGCGGTGATGGCACTTGGCGGGGTGGCCGGAGGAGCACCCACGTTCACGGCGGCGAAGCTGGCTGGCGGAGGCGTCAGCCGCGCCTACGATCCTGAGACACACGGCTCACTGGCCGTGTGGACGGCGGACACTCCGCTCATGATGAGCACTGACCGCCATGTGTACGTGTGGGACTTCGCGACAGCGAGCGGCACGCCCATCGGCACCACCAGTGACGGCATCGACCAGGATCGCGCCGACGTGTCGGCCGGCCGCATCGTGTACGAGTACGACGATGGCGGTGACGTCGATATCCGCATGTGGGACAGCATGTGGAACCTCCACATGCCGATCGCCGAAACAGCGAACGACGAGGTCGATCCTCGCATCGACGGCAACCTGGTCGTCTGGTACGTCCCATCGGCAGACGAACTGCGCTACCGCGACCTCGGTAGGGGCATCACCAGCGCGGTCGTCCCGGGTGCACACGATGTCGAGTGCTGGGATGTGGACAACGGGGCGATCATCTGGTCGTACGAGTACTCGGCAGCCAGCGATCGCATCCTGCGCTTCCGGCCGGGCATCGATTCTGGCGCCATGTACATCATGAACGGCGTCGAAGACCTGGACATCTCCACGCTGCAGATGCACGGGACGCTCATCGCCTTCACGATGGAGCGCACCGACGGCGGGGACGATGACGCCTGGTATGCCGACATCTCGAGCGACTACGGCATCATCCGCGGCCGCGTGGAGGGAAACGAGAACCTGTTCAGCGAGCAGCGTCCGGTGATCTTCCACCGCGGAGTCGCCTGGGAGACCGACAAGATGGGGAGTACGGACATCCTCTTCCGGACGGTTCGCCCGACGGACGGAACGCTCAGCGCGGTGGCCGGCGGAGCATCAGACACGGACACGCAACTCGATCCATCGCTGTTCGGCCGCCGCGTCGTCTACACGAAGAACAACGGCATCACGGATACCGAGGTATGGGTGTCCAAGGCGGCTCCGGAAGTCGCCCGCACGTCAGGCGATGACCGCTACCTCACGGCGGTGGAAACCAGCAAGGCGTACTTCGGGCGGGCGAACAACGCCGTCCTGTGCACGGGACTCAACTTCCCTGATGCCCTCGCAGCCGCGCCATTCGCCCGGCTGGTGAACGGCCCACTGCTGCTCACCCGCCCAGGTGAGGTCGACGCAGCCACGATCGAAGAACTCGATCGGCTGGCCGTGGAGAAGGTCTACGTGATCGGCGGAGCCGACGTTGTCTCCAACGACGTCATGACGCAGATCACGAGCGAGACCGGAGCTGCGTGTTCACGCATCTACGGCGAGGATCGCTACCAGACCTCCGCCGCGATAGCCGAGAAGATGGGGACGCTGCTCGGCGGTCCCCACACCATCCGACGGGCCTTCTTCGCACGCGGGGACAACTTCCCCGACGCGCTCGCACTCGGGCCGGTGGCGGCGAGCTCCCTCTCGCCGATCCTGCTCGTTCGCACGAATGACGTGCCCGAGTCGATCCAGATCACGGTCGACGACCTCGACATCACGAGCGGTATCATCGCCGGCGGAACCGACGTGGTGAGCAACGGGGTGCGGGACTCCCTGCGCACACTCATGATCGCCAACGGTGGCGACGACCACGACCCGATGATCGTCGAGCGGTGGGGCGGAGCGACGCGCTACGAGACCGCGATCGCCATCGTCAATGGAGGGCTGGAGGCCCGGTGGATCGATCTTGACACGCTCGGGTTCGCAACCGGATTCAACTTCCCTGATGCTCTCGGCGGAGGCGCGGCACTCGGCTGCTACGGAAGCCCGCTGCTGCTCACCGCACCCACGTCGCTGCCAGACAGTGTGGCGGCGTTCCTCGAGAGCCACGAGTACGAGATCGGTCGCGCCGACTTCTTCGGCGGGATCGACGTGGTCAGCGAGGCCGTGAAGACGACGGTGACCAGCAAGCTGAAGTAGAGACGAGACGCTGGATGACAGGGGCGCACACGAGCGCTGCGAGATGAAGGAGTTGGTCTTCATGAAGCGTGCGTTCGTGTGTGCCCTTGCCGTTGCACTGCTGGCGATCGGGCCGCGACGCAGATTAGAAGCATGCTGAAGTAGTCCGGCCGGCCGGCCGCCACTTCGGGTACCATGCGCACATGAGTAGACAGACGCTCTACCTCGATACACGGGGCCACGATGCTTCGCTACCCACGTTCAGCCGTGCCGTGGTCAAGGGCATCGCTGCCGGCGGAGGCCTCTACGTGCCCGAGCATCTTCCCGAGTTCACACTCGGGGAGATCATCGCCTTTGCCGATTGGCCGTACTGGCGCCGCGCGGCTGCGGTGTTCTCCCGATTCGGCGTGGACGTCTCCGCAGACCGCGTGGACATGCTCATGCGCGCGGCATACGGCACGCAGTGGAGCGACGAGCGTATCGCTCCGGTGATCGAGGTCGTCGCCGGGATGCACGTGCTCGAGCTCTGGCACGGCCCGACGAGCGCCTTCAAGGACATGGCCCTCCAGTGCATGCCGCTGTTCTTCTCCGAAGCCGTGGACGTCGGCCACGCTCGTGGCGAGTTGACCGACGACTACCTCGTCTTGGTCGCGACATCCGGTGACACCGGGAAAGCCGCGCTCGACGGCTTCGCCGACCGCGCCCACACCGGCATCGTCGTGTTCTACCCGGACGGCGGCGTCTCGGATGTCCAGCGGCTCCAGATGGTCACGCAGCGCGGTGCCAACGTCGGCGTCTTCGGCGTGCGGGGCAACTTCGATGACTGCCAGAACGCGGTCAAGGCCGCGTTCAACGATGAGGCCTTCAACGCCGAGCTGCACGAGCGCCACGGACTCAAGCTCTCGTCGGCCAACTCGATCAACTGGGGCCGCCTGCTCCCGCAGATCGCCTACTACGTCAGCGCGTACGCCGACATGGTGGCCGAGGGCGGCGTGAAACCCGGCAGCCCGATGGATGTCTGTGTG
This sequence comes from Actinobacteria bacterium UBA2272, assembly GCA_002347725.1. Lineage (GTDB taxonomy): Bacteria > Actinomycetota > Coriobacteriia > Anaerosomatales > Anaerosomataceae > UBA2272. Next base: position 76,800 of record DDXA01000001.1, on the reverse strand, counting down.
CCCACCGGGAACTTCGGCAACATCCTCGGCGCGTACTATGCCCGCCTGATCGGTGTACCGATCGGCCGCCTGCTGTGTGCCAGCAACGAGAACAACGTGCTCGCGGACTTCATAGCCACCGGCACCTACGACATCTCCGCCCGGCCGTTCGTCACGACGCCGAGCCCGAGCATGGACATCCTCGTCTCGTCCAACCTCGAGCGGCTGCTCTACCACGAAGCTGGCCCGGAAGCGGTCCGCGGATGGATGGCCGAACTTGCCGAGAAGCGCCGCTTCACCGTGGACCGCAAGACCTTCGCCTCCCTGCGCGAGATCTTCTCGGCCGACTGGGTGTCCAACGACGAGAGTCTCGCGACGATCGCACGCGTCTACGGCGAGACCGGCTACCTCATAGACGCCCACACGGCGGTCGCATGGGAGGTCGCCGAGCGCCTGCGCGGAGAGGACCCGGTGCTCGTGGTCTCGACCGCCCACTGGGCCAAGTTCGGCGCCGACGTGTACCGCGCGCTCGCAGCGATCCCCTACGGCGAGCCGCTGACCGGGGATGCCGGGACGATGACCGGCCTGGAGCTGCTCGACGAAGTGCGCCGACTCGCTCCGGAGGGCGCGCCGATCCCGGACCCGCTGGCCGAACTCGCCAACCTGCCCGAGCGCTTCACGGGCGTGGTGGATGCGGGAGTCGGCGGGGTTCAGGCCGCCGTGCGAACGTGGCTCGGAACGTAGCGCGCGCTCAGGGCCCGAAGATCGCGAGGGCCGGCGAGACTCCCCGTCTGGTCCAGCGCGCGCTCAAGATCTCATACGCGGCGGTGTGATCTGTGGGGAGCATCCGGGCGGGAACCGCCTCGAGACCGGCCTCCCGCGTGACGGCGAAACGCGCGCACTCTTGCCAGTCGTCAATGCAGTAACCGGTGCGCAACCGGCGCGCCACGCGCGGGTCGAGTGACGCCGAGCCGTTGCAGACCGGACATCCGTCCGCGAACCTGCACATCTCGGCCATGCCGCACACCTCCCACCGGAGCCGCTACCGGATACTTCGGCAGTCCCGGCGACCGACCTGAGAACTGGCCGACGAGCGGACATCAGCGGCCCTTGGCGTACACTAGACGTGTCGGGCGCGTGCATGTGACGGAAGGCGGAACGGCCACTCCGACGGACGGCCGCCCCGCAGCCTCGAGAACGGACTCAGGCGATGACCCTGCTCGAGTTCTTCAGCCAGCTCTTCGCGCGACGACCGGCCGCATCAGAGTCCGGTCGCGGCCTTGCCGCCGCCGAGGTGATGTCGCAACATGCCGAGCGGCTGATGCGCATGAAGGGCGTGATGAGCGTCAGCGTCGGCACTACCGATGATGGCGAGCCGGCGATCATTGTGGGCCTCGACGACCCGCGCGCCGCCTCGGTAGCCGACATCCCTGAGTCCATCGACGGCGTCCCGGTCGTGCACCACCGGATCGGACGCGCCGACGTACAGGACTAAGGGCGCCCACCGGGCGCCCTTCTGAACATCGTCCGATGACCGCGGCACCTACAGCAGCGGCAGATACTCCTCGAGCTCGAACGGCGTGACGCGGGTGTGGTAGCGCATCCACTCGGCCTTCTTGTTGCGCAGGAACCAGTTGAACACCGGCTCGCCGAGAGCCTCGCGCACCAGCTCGCTCTCCTCCATCGCCACGATGGCCTCGTCGAGATCCCCCGGCAGCTGGCCGATACCGAGCTCGGCGCGGCGGGCGTCCGACATCTCGTAGACGTCATCGGTCACGTCGTCGGGAAGGGTCATGCCCTTCTCGATGCCATCGAGGCCGGCGGCGAGCATCACGGAGAACGCGAGGTACGGATTGCAGGCCGGATCCGGCGAACGCAGCTCGATGCGTGTCGCGTTCTCCTTCCCGGGCTTGTACATCGGCACACGCACGAGCGCCGAGCGGTTCCGGTGCGCCCAGCAGATGTAGACCGGCGCCTCGTACCCTGAGACCAGGCGCTTGTAGGAGTTGACCCACTGGTTGGTGACGGCGCACATGCCGCGCGCATGGTGCAGGATGCCCGCGATGTAGCTCTTGGCGGTCGCCGACAGGTGGAAGGGGTCCTCCGCGTCGTAGAACGCGTTACGACCGTCCTTGAACAGCGACTGGTGCACGTGCATGCCGCTCCCGGCCTCGCCGTAGATCGGCTTGGGCATGAAGGTCGCATAGACACCGTTGGCCTGCGCCACTTCCTTGACGACCACGCGGTATGTCATGACCTTGTCGGCCATCGAGAGCGCCTCGGCGTACCGCAGATCGATCTCGTGCTGGCTCGGCCCCACCTCGTGGTGGCTGTACTCCACCTGGATGCCGAAGCGTTTGAGCTGCCGCACCGTGTCCATACGCAGGTCGATGGCGAGATCGCGCGTCGTCTGATCGAAATACGTGCCCAAGTCGAGGACCTCGGGCTCGCGGTCACTCTTGAGGTAGTAGTACTCGAGTTCGGGACCCACGTACATCGTGAAGCCCAGCGCCTCGGCGCGCTCGAGATTGCGCTTGAGCACCCGCCGCGGGTCGGCATCGTACGGCGTGCCGTCGGGGCGCACGATGTCGCAGAACATCGTCGCTACAAGTACGCCCTTCTGACGCCACGGAAGGATCTGGAGCGTGCTCGGGTCGGGCATCGCGATCATGTCCGACTCCTGGATCCGTGCGAAACCCTGGATGGAGCTGCCGTCGAATCCCATCCCCTCGGTCATGGCGAGTTCGAGCTCCTCGACGTCGATCGTGAAGCTCTTGAGGAATCCCAGGACGTCGGTGAACCACAGATGGATGAACTCGATCTTCTTGTCCTTGATGGCCTTGACCGTGTCGTGTCTCAACTGCTGCGGCATAGTGTCTCCTCGGATCAGCGCCACCCATTGTTGCGAAAGCACTTCTACTGTGTTTCCAACAGGTTACAATAGCCGAAATCGTGACGGCCGTGTGGCCGGATTCCAGCCAGGGGGTAGAAGAGATGAACTTGCAGCGCCCGAATGCCAACGACGCGACCCAGACGTCCAACCGCTCTCGCGATGTCGCGCCTGCCAGCGGGATATGCACCCGCTGTCTGGACGGGTGCCGCGGCAACTGTGAGGTCTTCAAGGCCTCGTTTCGTGGCCGGGAAGTGATCTATCCCGGCCCGTTCGGCGAGATCACCGCCGGCGGCGACAAGGACTACCCGGTCGACTACTCGCACCTGAACATCATGGGCTATGCGCTCGGCGCCGAAGGGCTGCCGGGCGGTGCGGTGGGCGATTCGGACAACACGCTCTTCCCCAACGCGAACACCGAGACTGTCTTCGGCGACGTCAACAAGGTCAAGATGAAGGTCCCCGTCTTCACCGGCGCGCTCGGCTCCACCGAGATCGCCCGCAAGAACTGGGAGCACTTCGCCGTCGGCGCGGCCATCAGCGGCATCTCGCTCGTGTGCGGCGAGAACGTCTGCGGCATCGACCCCCTGCTCGAGCGCGACGGCAACGGCCACGTGACCAAGGCCCCCGACATGGATCGCCGCGTGGAGAACTACCGCCGCTATCACCAGGGCTACGGCGACATCCTCGTACAGATGAACGTCGAGGACACGCGCCTCGGCGTCGCCGAATACGTCATCGAGAAGCTCGGGGTCGAGACCGTCGAACTCAAGTGGGGCCAGGGCGCCAAGTGCATCGGCGGCGAGATCAAGGTCAACGACATCGAGCGTGCGCTCGAGCTGCAGCGCCGCGGCTATCTCGTCACGCCCGACCCGAGCGATCCGGCGATCCAGGCGGCGTTCAAAGACGGCGCCATCCGCCAGTTCGAGCGCCACAGCCGCCTCGGTTTCATCGAAGAGGAGGGCTTCTACGCGGAGGTCGAGCGGCTGCGCCGTCTCGGCGCCAAGCGCGTCACGCTCAAGACCGGCGCGTACGGCATGCGTGAGCTGGCGATGGCCATCAAGTGGGCCAGCAACGCCCGCATCGACCTGCTCACGATCGACGGCGCGCCCGGCGGCACCGGCATGAGCCCCTGGCGGATGATGGAGGAGTGGGGCATCCCCACCTTCTATCTCCAGTCGATGGCCAACGAACTCGTCAACAAGCTTCGCGAAAAGGGCGAAGCGTACATCCCCGACATCGCGATCGCGGGCGGGTTCTCGACCGAAGACCACGTCTACAAGGTCCTTGCGATGGGCGCTCCCCATACGGTAGCCGTCTGCATGGGTCGTGCCCTCATGATCCCCGGCTTCGTCGGCAAGAACATCGAGTTGTGGATGAAGGAGCAGAGCCTGCCTAAGACCGTCTCCGAGTTCGGCACGACCAAGGAAGAGATCTTCGTGTCGTACGAGACGCTCAAGGCCGAGTTCGGCGCCGAGGTCGACGACATGCCGCTCGGGGCGATCGCGCTCTACACATTCTCGGACAAGCTCAAGGTCGGCCTGCAGCAGCTCATGAGCGGCAGCCGCAAGTTCGACATCCCGTCGATCTCGCGTTCCGACGTCTTCGCGCTGACCGAGGAGGCCGCAAAGGTCTCCGGGCTCACCTACGTGATGGACGTACAGCGCGAGGAGGCCATGCGCATCATCGGCGAGTAGGTGTAGACTGACCTCTCGGCGCACCAGCGCCGCCCCCGGCACCCGGGGGCGGCGCTTGCATTTCCGGGAGACGATCTGACCGTGACCGACCGATACGCCAAGCCACCCGAGCCACAGGCGCCGCTGCCTGCAGACACTCCTACCTACGAAGCCGACGTCTCGAGTCCGCCGCGACGCGTACTGCGGGGACTGCGCACCTTCGAGTCGTTCCGGCACCGTGATTACACGTACTTCTTCGCCGGTGCCCTGCTCTCCAACATCGGAACGTGGACGCAGACAGTGGCACTCGGCTGGGTCATCTACGCGCTGACCAGCTCATCGTCGTCCCTCGGCATCGTCAACTTCCTCTCCGGCATCCCGATCTTCTTCCTCACGCTTCTCGCCGGCTCGCTCGTGGACCACATGGACCGCCGGACGCTGCTCATCTGGGCGCAGGTGGTCATGATGGCCCAGGCGGCTGCGTTCGCGTACCTGAACCACACCGGGCATATCACGATTGGCTGGATCTACGCGCTCACGCTCGCCGGTGGCGTGGTCTCGGCGTTCATGTTCCCGGCCTGGCAGGCCATGGTCCCCGACCTTGTGCCGCGCTCATCGCTGCTGAACGCCGTCGCGCTGTCCTCGGCGCAGTTCAACGCCGCCCGGCTCGTCGGCCCGATGGTGACCGCGGCGATCATGGCCGCCTTCGCGGCCAACGAGAGCCTCGGGATCACCATGGTCTTCTCGTTCAATGCGCTGAGCTTCCTGTTCGTCATCTGGGCACTCGCCGTCATCCGGCCGAACCAGGAGGTTCAGCGGCGCAACGGGGAGTCTGCCCGCAGGACGCTCGGCGCGGGCCTTGCGTACGCCCGCGACCATACCCACGTGGCGATGCATCTGCTGACGGCGACGATGCTCGTCATATTCGGGATGCCGTTCATGACGCTCCTGCCGGCAATCGCGGTCGATACACTCGGCCTCGGCAGCGCAGGGTACTCGTCGCTCATGGTCTTCAACGGCCTCGGCGCTCTGGCCGGAGCGCTTGCCGTCGCGTCCTTGCCGAGGAGCGTGCGGCGGGAGCGGATCATCCGGGGCGGGCTCCTGATCATGGCACTCGGCTCGGTGGCGCTCGGGTTCTCACACTCCTACCTGCTCTCATCGGTGCTGCTCGTCGTGTTGGGCGCTGCGTTCCTGGCGTGCGTCTCGAGTATCAACACGAACCTGCAGACCGCAGCCCCCAACCACCTCCGGGGCCGGATCATGGCGCTGTTCGTCGTCGCGTTCATGGGGATGATGCCGTTCGGCTCGCTCGCTTTCGGCGCGCTCGGCGACGTGATCGGCTCGGGGTGGGCTGTCGTCGGCGGCGGTGTCGTGCTGCTCGGTTGGGCACTGTTCCTGCAACTCAGACCGGGGCTGCTGTGCCCGAGAGGTACCGCCGACTGCTGAGTCTCGTGTGACTGCATTCACTTGTAACTCTTGTTACAATCGTTAGCGTACGTAACGTCTCCGATGAAAGGAGTTCCCGTGTCTGCATTCGAGGGTAAGGTCGCGCTGATCACCGGCGCAGGATCGGGTATCGGCCGCGAGTCGGCGCTTGGCTTCGCACGCGGCGGCGCGAAGGTGGCCGTCTCCGACGTGGACGACGCCGCGGGAGCCGAGACCGTCTCACTCATCGAAGCTGCGGGCGGCATCGCGATGTTCGTGCATGCCAACGTCGCCGACCCGGCCCAGGTCGAGGCCGCTGTAGCAGCGACAGTCGAGGCGTTCGGCGGACTGAACATCGTCGTGAACAACGCCGGCATCGGCGGTGAGGCCGCCCTTACCGGCGAGTACTCACTTGAGGGCTGGCAGAAGGTCATCGACATCAACCTCAACGGCGTCTTCTACGGCATGCGTTTCGGCATCCCGGCTATCCTCGCCTCCGGCGGTGGCGCCATCGTCAACATCTCGAGCATCCTGGGTCTCGTCGGCTGGGCGTCCGCTCCCGCCTACGTCGCTGCCAAACACGCGGTATCAGGTCTTACCAAGGCCGCCGCTGTGGAGTACGCGCAGCAGGGCATCCGCGTGAACTCCGTACACCCCGGCTTCATCGCGACACCGCTGCTCACCAACGCGGGCATCACGAGCGGCTCGGATCTCGAGGCCTTCATCGCGGGCAAGCACGCCATGAACCGGCTCGGCACAGCCACGGAGGTCGCCAATCTTATCGTCTGGCTTGCCTCGGACGAGGCATCGTTCGTCACCGGTTCGAACGTCGCCGTCGACGGCGGCTACACCTGCCAGTAGCGTCACTGGCACCCGACTATCGTGAGTGGCGGGGGCCTTCGGGCTCCCTCCACTTTTTTGTGGCCGGTCACCGAAAATGGCACGCTCATTGCATACAGTCCGGCAGAGCAGTGCGACCCGCAATCCCTCCCCCCCTCGGACGCGGGGAATCGCCGCTCACTGAAACGAGGCGCGCCCCCCACGCGCCTCGTTCGCTTTCCCGGGGACCGCGCATCCGGTCACCGACGGACGACGAAGGCCCCCGCTTCACGGCGGGGGCCTTCGTCGTCGAGCACCGGTGACGTGCCCTAGCCGAAGCGACCCGTGATGTAGGACTCGGTACGCGCGTCGTCCGGATTCGTGAACATCTTCCGGGTCTCGTCCATCTCGACCAGATGCGCGGGTTCGTCGAGACTCTCGCGCAGCATGAACGCGGTCTGGTCCGAGATGCGCGCCGCCTGCTGCATGTTGTGCGTCACGATGACGATCGTCACCGAGTCCTTCAGCTGGGCGATCGTGTCTTCGATCTGCTGGGTGGAGATCGGGTCGAGCGCCGAGGCCGGCTCGTCCATGAGGATCACCTCGGGCTTGGTCGCGAGCGCCCGGGCGATGCACAGACGCTGCTGCTGCCCGCCCGAGAGCTCGAACGCATGCTTCTTGAGGTTGTTCTTCACCTCGGCCCACAGCGCGGCGCCCTTGAGCGACTCCTCGACCAGCTCGTCAAGCTCGGACCGCTTGCGGATACCCTGCGTACGCGGGCCGTACGCGACGTTGTCCCAGATCGTCATCGGGAAGGGGTTCGGCCTCTGGAACACCTGCCCCACCCGCATCCTCAGCTCGACCGGATCCATCGCCCGGCCCATGATGTCGGCACCGTCCAGCGTGATGGTCCCGCCGACGTGCACGTTGCCGAGTTCGTCGTTCATCCGGTTCAGGCACCTGAGCAGCGTCGACTTGCCGCACCCCGAAGGTCCGATGAGCGCGGTCACCGACCGCGGCGGAACGTACATGCTGACGCCTTCGATGACCCGGTCGCGACCGTAGGCGACCGACACGTCGGCAAGCGAGAAGCTCCCCTGCAGGTCGGCGGCTTTCGACGCAGCGCCCTCCTGCGCGACAGTTCGCGGCAGGGTGACGCTCCCGGCGTCGTACGAGAGCGCCCCGTCACCGGTTACGAGCAGCGTACTCACCACTTGACCTTCCTCCTCTGGACCGACCGCCACCACGCGGCCATGACACTGACGATGCTGACGCCGGCAACCAGCACGAGCGCGGTACCCCAGACGAGCTCGCGGTTCCAGTCCGGAACCGAGGTGACCTGCGCGTAGATGTGGTACGGGAGCGCCATGAACTGCGACGAGGGGCCGTCGGGGAGCCGCCGCATCTGGAAGACGGCGCCCGTGAACAGGATCGGAGCCGTCTCACCCGCCGCGCGCGCCAGTCCCAGGATGGCGCCGGTGATTATCCCCGGCGCCGCCGCTGGAAGCACGACCTTGTAGATGGTCCTAAGGCGCGTCGCGCCAAGTGCAAGCGAGGCCTGTCGGAGATCCTGCGGGATCTGCCTCAAGGCCTCCTCGGTGGCGGTGATGACCACCGGGAGCGTCATGCAGGTGAGCGTGAGCGCGGCGGCGATGATCGAGCGGCCGAACCCGGCCAGGAGCACGAAGGCAGCAAGGCCGAACAGGCCGTAGACGATCGAGGGGACACCCGCCATGTTCGTGATCGCCAGGCGGATCGCCCGCGTGGTGAAGTTCCTCGGCGCGTACTCGGCGAGGTAGACCCCGGCGAGCACGCCGATGGGCAGCGTGAGGCCCGCGGTCGCGCCGATGAGGTAGAGCGTACCGACGATGATCGGCAGGATCCCGCCCTCGCGACCCCGGTCTCGCGGAACCTCCGAGAAGAACGTCCAGTCAAGGGCGCCGATGCCGTTGTAGACGATGTATACGAAGACGAAGACGGCTACCGCCACCACCGAGAGCGCGATGGCTCCCGTGACTACCTTGGCGGTCGCTTCCGCGGTGCGGGCCTGTTTCGTGCGCGAACTCCGGCTCATCGGCGCCACCGCTTCCGCTGGCGTTCGAGCACGAGGTCGGCGACCAGGTTGATTCCGAAGGTGATGGTGAACAGCACGAGCCCGACGGCGAAAAGCACCGAGTAGTGCAGACCGCCCTGGACGACCTCGCCCATCTCGGCGGCGATCGTGCCGGTCATGGTGCGCACCGACTCAAAGACGCTCGCCGGCATGACGGCGGCGTTACCGGTGAGCATGAGGACCGCCATCGTCTCACCGATGGCGCGTCCGAGTCCGAGCATGACTGCCGCGAAGATGCCCGAGCTCGCGGCCGGAAGCGTCACTTTGAACGTCGTCTGCCAGCGCGTGTTGCCGAGCGCAGCGGAACCCTGCCGCAGCTCCTCGGGAACCGCGTGCAACGCGTCTTCCGAGATCGAGATCACCGTCGGGATCGACATGATGCCGAGCACGATACCGCCGGTGACCGCGGTCATGCCGCTCGTCAGCGAAAACGCGTCCTTGACGAACGGGATGAGCACGGCCACGCCGATCAGTCCGTAGACCACCGACGGGACCGCCGCCATGAACTCGATGATCGACTTCATGACCTCTTTCACGAGCCGGCCCGAGAACTCCGAGATGAAGACCGCGGCCGCCACGCCGACCGGCACGCAGACCGCGAGCGCGACCCCCGTCACAAAGAGGGAGCCCACGATGAGCGGCAGCATGCCGAACTTGCCGGGCGAGGAGGTCGGGTACCAGGCCGTGCCGCTGAGCATCGTGAAGAGGCCGGCCTCATTCACCGCCCGAAACGAGTTCCACATCAAGAAGACCGCTATCGCGGCAAGGATGATGATGGCCATCCACCCGCACAGGTAGATGATGGCCCGGACGACGGCCTCGGCCGCACGACGCGTGGTCGTGCGGCCGAGCCTCCGCCCGCTATGGGTCGGGGGAGTCGTCATCTGTGGCTACGGGAGCGGCACGAAGCCCTCGTCGACCACGAGCTGCTGACCCTCGGCGCCGAGGATCCACTCGAGGTAGGCGGCCATGATGCCGGCCGGCTCACCGTCGCTGTACATATAGAGGTAGCGGCTGATCGGGTAGGAACCGTCGGCAGCGGCCGGGACCGACGCCTTCACACCGTCGATCGCCACGACCTTGACGTCCTCAGTCAGATACCCGAGGCCGATGTAGCCGATGCCGGCGTCGTTGGCCACGACCTCGTCCACGATCGCCTGGGTCGACGGCAGGAGCTTGGCGGCGGCGGCGTACTCGGCGTCATCGCCAACGACGGCCTCCTTGAAGAACTCGTAGGTGCCCGATGAGCTGTCACGGGAGAGGAGCACGATCGGCTTGTCCACGCCGCCGACGTCCTTCCAGTTGGTGACCTCGCCACGGTAGATCGCTCCGAGCTGCTCCATCGTGAGGGCCTCGACGCCGTTGGCCGGGTTCACGATCACGGCGATGCCGTCGATGGCGACCTTGTGCTCGACGATGTCCATGCCCTTCTCCTCGCCGGCGGCGAGCTCCTCGTCCTTGATGTCACGCGAGGAGTGCGCGAAGTCCACGGTGCCGTTCAAGAGCGCGGCGATGCCCGTACCGGAGCCGCCACCCTGGATCGAGACCTCCACCATCGGGTTCTCGTCCATGAACGCCTCACTCCACGCGGTGCCGATGTTGAGCATCGTGTCAGAACCCTGCACGTCGATGGTGCCCTCGAGCTCGGCCGCCGGCTCCTCCGCCGGCGTCTCGACGGGCGTCTCGGCGGCGGGCTCCTCGGCGGCACAGCCTGCGAAGGCGACGGTGCTCATCAGCAGCAGCACCGCAAGCCCGGGCGCAACGAACTTCTTCAGGTTCACGCTCACACTCCTTGGTCTCGGTATCAGTGGTCGGCCGACGCGACGCCGGCCCTGCACCAGGCTAGAGGCAGCGCGACATCAGGTGGTTGCACCGGTGTAAAAAGACTCAGCCGGTATATGAACTCTTTGTTACATGCATGTTCATCGGGCGCGGCGCCTGTCACAATGCCGCCAGGACGACCGTACCGGCTTGGAGGGTGATCCATGGCGCGCATACTCGTGGTCGAGGACGACCCGATCATCAGGCAGACGGTGACCTACGCGCTCAAGCGCGCGGGCTTCGAGACGCTGGCGTCCGCAGACGGCATCGAGGGTCTCGACCTGGCGACGGCCGAGCGCCCCGACCTCATCGTGCTCGATCTCATGCTCCCGGGCATCGATGGCTATCGCTTCGCCGAGGAGGTCCGGCGCACCAACGGCGAGGTGGCGATCATCATGGTCACCGCGCTCGATGGCGAGCGCGACACCGTGCGCGGTCTGGACGCCGGCGCAGACGACTACCTCACCAAGCCGTTCTCCATGGAGGAGCTGCTCGCCCGGGTGCGCGCCAACCTGCGCCGGGTACGGGAACGCAGCGTGCTGGAAGCCGACGAGATCATCGAGGTCGGTGACCTCGCGATCGAGCCGGCGCAACTGCGCGTCTCGGTCGCGGGATCACCGGCCAAAGTCCGCCTCAAGGAGTTCCAGCTGCTGATCGCCCTGGCCCGCAACAGCGGGACGCTCATGTCTCGTCAGCGCCTCGCCCGTGAGGTCTGGGGCTACGAGTTCCTGCCGTCCTCGCGAACGATCGACGTGCACATCCGACGCCTCAGGCAGGCTGTCGAGGAGCCATCGGCCTACCGCTACATCCACACCGTGCACGGTGTGGGCTACCGCTTCGACCCCCAGCCACGAGAGGGTGTCGCATCGACGTGACGCGCCCGCCCGAACAGCGGACCTCGAGGTACCGCATCAGACTGGTAGCGAGCTTCGTCGCCGTCATGGCGCTGTTCGCCGGCGCCTGGACGTGGAGCCTGTACGGCCCGCTCACACGCGCCATCGTCGACCAGCAGGAGGAGTACCTCGTCGGCATCGGCCGCGCCGCCGCGCTGGCGGTTGCGCGCACCGATGAGCCGCTCGAAGACGAGGTCGAGCGGCTGGCCGAGGGGACCGAGCTGCGGTTCACGATCGTCGATTCGGCCGGCGTCGTGCTTGCCGACAGCGACGAGGATGCGCGCGCGCTCGAGAATCACGCCGACCGGCCCGAGATCCGCGCGGCGCTTGGCGGGCGCGTCGGCGCCGACGTACGCCGCTCGGACACCCAGGGTGTGGACCGCATGTACGTGGCGGTCCCGCTGGTCACCGGCGGCGAGCGGATCGCCGTGCGCGTCTCGACCTCGCTCGCGCACATCGATGACGTCGCCGGGCGCACGCGCCGCACCGGACTGATACTGCTCGGCTTTGCCCTGACGGTCGCGATCATCGCGGTGTGGCGCCTGAGCTACGCCGCCGCAGGCCCCGTGGAGCGGCTCGCCGCGGCCGCGCACGCCATGGCGGAGGGCGACCTCTCATCCCCGATACCTGTCGAGGGTGACTCCCTCGCGCCGCTTTCGAGCGCACTCGCCCGTCTCGCCGGACAGATGCGCGAACGCATCAGTGCCCTTGAAGCCGAGGAGCACACCCTCCGCCTCGTCCTGGACAGCCTCTCCGACGCCGTCGTGCTCCTCGAGGACGAACGTGTCGTGTTCTCCAACCGCGCGCTGGCCTCGATGTTCCGGATGCCGCCGACGGGGACTCGCGGCAAGACGATTCACTCACTCGGACTGCCCGCCCCGGTCGAGAGCGCCATCATCGCGCGCCTGGGAAGCGAGGAGCCCGCATCGGCCGAGATCGGCCCCGACCCGTACCGGCGCTCGCACCGGCTGCTCACGGTACCACTCGGCACGACGGAGGGCGTACGCCGTACGCTCGTGGTGATCGCCGACGTCACCGATCGCATGCGTCTGGACGCCATGCGACGCGACTTCGTCGCCAACGCGTCGCACGAGCTCAAGACCCCGACGGCCGGTATCCTGCTTCTAGCCGAGTCTGCCGACCAGGCCGCGCGAGATGGCGACAGCGCGCAGGCACTCGCGTTCCTCTCGCAGATCCAGGCCGAGGCGGCACGCCTGAAGCGCCTGGTGGGCGACCTGCTCGACCTCTCACGGCTCGAAACGCTGCCGGCGGCCGATGCCGTGACCGACGTTCGCCGGGCCGTCGAGCTCGCAACGGCAGGCCACCGGAGGGCCGCCGCGGCCAAGGGGCTCGCGCTCGAGACGGATTTCTCCGGGGTCACGGGCGAGGATGTCGCCGTGCACGCCGAGTCCACCGACGTCGCCATCGCGCTCGATAACCTGCTCTCCAACGCGATCACCTACACCGAGCATGGATCGGTCACCGTCGCCGTACGCGCAGACGACGGGCAGGCACAGATCTCGGTGACCGACACGGGCATCGGCATACCCCCGGCAGACGTGGAACGCGTCTTCGAGCGCTTCTACCGGGTGGACCGCGCGCGCTCGCGTACGAGCGGCGGCACGGGACTCGGGCTCTCGCTCGTACGCAACGTCGCCGAGCGTTCGGGCGGCACGGTCACGATCAAGTCCGAACCCGGCGCGGGCACGACCGTCACCCTTCAGCTCCCCCGCGCGATCTAGCCGTCCGCATCTTCCGGCGCGCCCGCTCCCCATCGCGCGGAGACGAGCACCACGAGCGAGAGCCACGCGAAACCCAGCAGCCACGCACCGATCACATCGCCAAGGTAGTGCACGCCGAGATAGACGCGTGAGAGCGCTATCGCAAGGGCCGCGAAGGTGCAGCCGACAACGAGCAGGACCGCATAGCGCCGCCGGCGAACATCAAGCGCCGCCACGACCATCAACGATCCGAAGTAGAGCAGGCTCGAAAGCGCGTGCCCCGACGGGAAGCTGTACGTCTCCGGCAGGGGTATGCGCGCCACGTCGAGAGCCGGTCGCACGCGCATGAACGCCTGCTTGAGACCGACGCCCAGAAGCGCCCCGCCGAGCACCGCCACGACCACCATGACGGCCTCGGTACGGCGTCCGCGAAACCACAGGATCGCCGAAGTGACGGCGGTCAGCGCGGCGATCGGCCAGAAGTCACCGGCCGTCGTCGCCAGCCGCGCTAGCGTCTCGAGTCCGGGGAGATCGATCGCACGGATCGCAGCGGACAGCGCCAGGTCCGCCTCCAAGAACGCCGGGGCGAGCAGCAGGCCCGCCGCCAGCGCGAGGAAACCCGCGAGACCGGCGCCCGCGATGATGACGAGCACGCCCGCTCGCGGATCGCGTCGCCAGTGTTCCCGCCGTCCGGGCATCATCATGCTACGCTCCCGCCGCATCGAGCAGCCGTGACGCGATCTGCTTCTTTCGGGACAGGACGCCGTCCATCCAGACGGGGCCGTCGGAGAGATCGACACCGAGCGCGCGGCTGGCCACACGGGTCTTTCCGGCCGCGAAGACCTCGCTCCCCTCGCGGACGACGTCGGTGACGAGCAGCATCGCGAGGTCGAAGCCTCGCCTGGCCCGGAACGCCTCCAGCGTCGCGGCGAGTTCGTCGGACCGATCGAGATACGGCATCGTGTCCACCGTCTCGACCTGCGCCACGCCGATCGTCAGGTCACCGACGCGGTACTCCTTGAGGTCGGCACTCACCGCATCGGCAAGCGAGAACTCCGCAGCCGCCGAACGCGCCCGGAACATCTCGAGGCCGAACTCGACGGCGTCGAGACCGAGTTGCGCGGCAAGCCGCTCGGCGACCGCACGGTCTACAGCCGTCGTCGTGGGCGACTTCAGAAGCACCGTGTCGGTCAGCACCGCCGAGAGCAGGATCCCGGCCATCGGAGCGGGCGGCACCACGCCGAGATCCCGGTAGCGCTCGGCAACGATCGTGGCCGTCGAGCCGACCGGCATGTTCAGGAACAGGATCGGCGCGGTGGTCTGCACGTCGCCGACACGGTGGTGGTCGACGATCTCGACGACGGCGGCCTCCTCCACGCCGGGAGCCGACTGCGAGAGCTCGTTGTGGTCGAGCAGCACGACGCGCCTCCGGACACCGCGCGCGAGGTTCGTCCGCGTGAGGATGCCGACGAGGCGCCTGTCGTCATCGACCACGAGCGCCTCGCGGTGCACGCTCTCCATGAGGTCCTCCGCGACCTCGGTCAGAAGCGCATCGGGGCCGACCACGAGTGGCGTCGTGTCCATCACGCCGCTCACCGCATGCCCGAGGTTGACGAGGCGAGCAGTCGTGTACGTGTTGTGCGGGCTTGAGACGATCGCAGCGCCGCGTTGGCGGGCAAGCGCGATGACACCGTCGTCCGGGGCATGCCCGCCGCTGATGACGAGACACGCCGCGCCCGCCTCGATGGCGCGGGGCTGGGTTCTCACGCGGTCGCCGACGATGAGTGTGTCGCCGGCAGCGATGTACGACGTCATCGTCTCGGGCTCCATCGCGCCGATGAGGACGTTGCCGACGAGGCGGGTATCCGCCGCCCCGACCAGGATCTCTCCGCCGAGCACCTCGGCGAGCTGGCCGACGGTGACAGGCAGTGCCTCCAGACCACGCATCTCGGTCTCATCGATGTAGAGCTCGGCCAGGATGCTTTGATTGAGCAGCCCCCGTGCAACCCCGCCGTCGCCGATGACGGGAAGCGCCCGGACGCCATGCTCGCGCATGAGGCGCCCGGCGGTCAGCAGGTTGTCATCGGCGTGCACGACGATCGCATCGGCGGTCATCGCATCGCGGACGCGCGTGCGGACGTGGGTGATCTCGGCGGGCAGGTCGGCGCCGAACCGCGCGAACACCCAGGCGGTCTCGGGAGGGACCGGGCCCAGACGCGCCGGGACGTAGACGTCATCAGGGTCGGTCACGTTCTTGAGATGCGCGTAGGCGACCGCCGAGCAGATCGAGTCGTTGTCGGGGTTCCTGTGCCCAAAGACGAGGATCGGTCCCATCGCTGCCCTCCCGCCGGCTCCGGCGCCGCTAGCCCTCGATCTTCCGTATCGGAGCGTACCCTAGAAGCAGGCTCTTCGTCCCGCCCGAGGCGAACGTCACCGTCACCCGATCGCCCGCGATCGACTGCACCACCCCTCGGCCGAACACCTTGTGGTCCACGGCGTCGCCGGCGGCGAGCTCGAGCGGTTGCTCGACCTGACGGGGCGCCGGCCTGCCCGAACCGAAGACGCGCCCCTCCGACGGGGCCGTCGGAGGGCTCCCCCACCGCACCGAACCGCCACGGTCCCCCCGGCCGCGACCCGGCGCCGATGCCCCGAACCCGGCCGAGCCGATCCCCTCGGACTTCATGTGCTCGTCCGGGATCTCGCGGATGAACATGCTCGGTTGGTTGTACTGCGTCTGGCCGAACAGACTCCGCTGCGATGCATGGGTGAGGTAGAGCCGCTCGCGGGCGCGTGTGATGCCCACGTAGCACAGCCGCCGCTCCTCCTCGAGACCCGCCTCGTCGAACATGCAGTTCGCGTGCGGGAAGATCGAGTCCTCCATGCCGAGCAGGAAGACGACCGGGTACTCGAGTCCTTTGGCCGCATGCAGCGTCATCATCGTCACGGAGCGCTCGTCGCCTTCGACCTCGTCGAGGTCGCTTCTGAGCGCCACCCACTCGAGCAGCGCCGAGAGCGTGCGCATCTCCGGATCGACGTGCTGCGCGTCGTACTCATCGACCACCCCGAAGAACTCGCGGATGTTCTCGGCACGCCCGACAGCCTCCCGGCTACCGTCAGCCGAAAGCGCGCCCAACAGCCCGGAACGCGTCACGATGTTCTCCACGTGCTCGCGGAGCGTCTCGCCCTCGACCTCGCGCGCCAAGGCAAGATCGTCTGCCAGCGTAGCAACCTTGCGTGCCGGCGCGGTAGCGAGCCAGCCCGCCTCGGCCGCACGCCCGATGGCCTCGGCCAGCGAGATGTCGTGCTCGATCGCTCGGGCGCGCAGCACGTCGATCGTGGTCTTGCCGATTCCCTGCCGCTTCTCGAGCACGCGAACGAGCGACTGCACGTCGGCGGGGTTGACGGTGGCGCGCAGCCACGCCATGACGTCGCGGATCTCGGCACGCTCGAAAAAGCGCGTCCCGCCGACAAGGCGATACGGGACCCCGGCGCGCAGGAAGATGTCCTCGATGACGCGCGACTGGGCGTTGGTGCGGTAGAACACGGCGACGTCCGCGTACGAACGGTGCTCCTCGCGGAGCAGCCGCTCGATCTCTTCGGCGACGAATCTCGCCTCGTCGCGCTCGTCCGTGGCCGAGTAGCGTGTGATCGCCTCACCGCCGACATTCGCGGTCCAGAGCGTCTTGGGCTTGCGCCCGCGGTTGTTGGCCACCACCGCGTTGGCGGCGGCCAGGATCGTCTCCGTGGAGCGGTAGTTCTGCTCGAGGCGGATGACCGTGGCGTCCGGGTAGTCGCGTTCGAACTCGAGGATGTTGCGGATGTCCGCGCCACGCCACGAGTAGATCGACTGATCGTCGTCGCCCACCACCATGAGGTTGCGGTCGCGGGCGGCAAGCAGCTTCACGATCTCGTACTGCGCCTTGTTGGTGTCCTGATACTCGTCGATCAGGATGTAGCGGAAGCGATCCTGGTAGAACTCCAGCACGTCCGGATGCTCGCGCAGGAGACGCTCGGCATTCACGAGCAGGTCGTCGAAGTCCATCGCATTGGCCGAGACGAGTCTTTGCTGGTAGAGGCGATACGCCTTGGCGGTCGCGCGCTCAGGTGGCGTCGCAGCGCTCGCCTCGTACCGGGCGGCGTCTACGAGTTCGTTCTTGGCCGCCGAGATGCGACCGGCGACCCCCTTGACCGGATACTGCTTCGGGTCGAGATCGAGCTCGGTCAGCACGCTCGTGAGCATCCGACGGGTGTCGTCTGCGTCGTAGATGGTGAAGGAACGCGTGTAGCCGAGGCGGCCGCCATCCCCGCGCAGCAGGCGCACACAAAACGCGTGGAACGTCATCACCCACATCGATCGTGCGGCGGGGCCGACGATACCTTCGAGCCGCTCGCGCATCTCACCGGCGGCCTTGTTGGTGAACGTGATCGCCAGCACCCCCGCCGGCGAGACGCCATGGTGACCGATCAGGTGGCCGATGCGGTAGGTGAGCACGCGCGTCTTACCGCTGCCCGCGCCGGCAAGCACCAGCAGGGGGCCTTCAACGGTGGTGACGGCGTCACGCTGCGCCGGATTGAGGTCGTCGAGAGGGAGTGTGGTCATGGGGTGACCAGTGTACCCCGCGCTTCGCTCTCGTTGAAGCGCCCGGAGGCTGCTACTTCACGAACTTGATCATCGAGAAGCTCGACTGGTCGGCGTCGCGCAGGCAGCTGTCGTGCATGACCTTGCGTTCGGAGAGCGTGATCTGTGTGTTGCCGCACTTCTCGCATACCGGCGTATCACACACGCTGCAGTAGCCGATGCGCCCGGCCCCGACCGATCCGCAGTGGGTGCAGATACTGTGGAGTGACGACTTCTGCACGTCTACGCCCTTCCTGAACCTCGAAACCCCGACCGCCCTGCACTACCAGCAAACATCCCGCCGAATCGTGAAGTCAATCACGATTATCTCAGGCGAGCGCGGTCACAACAAGATTCCGTAAGGTTCTTTCCCTTCTTGCGCACGTATGGCGCCGGTTCCCGCCCGGCTATCCAAGACTCCTGCCGACGGCGGACGCGATCGGCGCGAGCTCGGCTACGAGCGCGCGCAGCCCCGGAAGATCGAGCGACTGCGGACCGTCGCACAGCGCCGCGCGCGGATCCGGATGCGCCTCCACCATGAGCCCGTCGGCGCCGACCGCCACCGCAGCACGAGAAACCGCCGGGACGAGGTCCGCCTGGCCGGTCGGGTGCGAGACATCGACGATGATCGGCAGGAGCGAGAGCTTCTTGACCACCGGGACGGCGCTGATATCGAGTGTGAAACGCGTCGCCGTCTCGAAGGTGCGTATCCCGCGCTCGCACAAGATCACGTTCTCGTTGCCGAGCATCGTCAGGTACTCGCTTGCCTGCAGCCACTCCTGGATCGTCGCAGCCATGCCGCGCTTGAAGACGACGGGCTTGTGGCTCTCGGCCGTCGCCTGTCCGATCTTCTTCAGCAGGCTGAAGTTGGCCATGTTGCGCGTGCCGATCTGCAGGATGTCCGCGTAGGCGTCAACCACCTCAACGTGCGCCGAGTCCGTCACCTCGGTTACGAAGATGAGACCGTACTTGTCGGCGGTCTCACGCAGGATCTTCAGCCCTTCTTCCTCAAGCCCCTGGAACGAGTGCGGGCTCGTTCGCGGCTTGTACGCGCCACCGCGCATGACGCGTATGCCGAGTTCAGCCAGCGCCGCGCCGACCTCGTCCATCTGGTCGCGCGTCTCCACCGAGCACGGACCTGCGATGATCGTTACCGCTCCATCCCGCACGACCGCCGGCCGCGCCGCGCCGCCGGAACCGGCGCCGCTCCCCCGCTCGAGCGCTGCCATCAGTCCCTCAGCTCCTTCATCACGTGCAGGATCGCCTCGTAGATCTCACGCAGATTCTCGGCGTACAACGGTCCCTCGTTGCACGATGCGAGGTGCCCGAAGATCTCCTCTTCACGCTTCGGGTCGTACAGGCCCATGTGCACCTGCGGCTTGAGTTCGCGGATCGCAAGCGCGAGAGAGGCCCGCTCGTTCAGCAGTGCCACGATGCGACAGTCGATCTCATCGATACGCGTGCGGTACTCGGCGATCCTCGCCTGGGCATCCGGTGTCTCGTTCATGATCGGCTCCTCGCACTGCTCGGTCTACGCGCGGCGCCGGTCGCCCGGCGCCGCCTACGTCCGTATGCGTACTATTCCCACTCGATGGTTCCGGGCGGCTTGCTCGTTATGTCGTACGCGACACGGTTGATGCCCTCCACCTCGTTGATGATCCGGTTGCTCATCTTCGCGAGCAGATCGTGCGGCAACCGCGCCCAGTCGGCGGTCATGGCATCTGCCGAGGCCACCGCCCGGATGATGATCGGGCGCCCGTAGGTACGCTCGTCGCCCATGACGCCGACGCTCCTGATGTCCGGGAGGACACCGAAGTACTGCCACACGCTGCGCTCCGTGTCCCAGGCGCCGATCTCCTCACGGATGATCGCGTCGGCCCGGCGTAGCGTCTCGAGCTTCTCGTGCGTGATCTCGCCGATGATGCGGACAGCGAGTCCCGGCCCCGGGAACGGCTGCCGGTGCACCATCTCGTCGGGCAGACCGAGTTCTGAGCCCGCGGCGCGTACCTCGTCTTTGAAGAGCGCCTTCAGAGGCTCGATAAGGTCGAAGTGAACGCCTGCAGGGAACGGGATCAGGTTGTGGTGGCTCTTGATCTTGGCGGCGGTCTTGTTGCCGCTCTCGATGACGTCCGGGTACAGCGTCCCCTGCGCGAGCCACTTGACCCCTTCGAGCCTGGTGGCCTCGTCGAAGAAGACCTTCCAGAACTCCTCACCGATGATGCGGCGCTTGAGCTCGGGATCGCTCACACCGGCCAGGAGCGAGAGATAGCGCTCCTCGGCCTCCACGTGCACGAGGTCGATGTGGAACTGGTCGCGGAACGTACGAACGACCTGCTCGGCTTCATCGAGGCGAAGCATCCCGTGATCGACGAACACGCAGGTGAGCTGGTCGCCGATGGCCCGGTGGAGCAGCGCGGCCACGACGCTCGAGTCCACACCACCCGAGAGACCGCAGATCACGCGGTCGCCACCGACCTGCTCGCGCACGCGCTCGACCGTCTCGTCGATGATGTTCACCATCGTCCACACCGGCGGGATACCGGCGATGTCGTGCAGGAACGTGCGGATGATCTGCTGGCCGCACTCGGTGTGCGCTACCTCGGGGTGGAACTGCGTCGCGTAGAGCTTCCTGGCCGGATCCTCCATAGCCGCGATGCCGGTCGTGGGCGTGCACGCGGTGACCGTGAAGCCCTCCGGGGCCGTACCCACACTGTCGCGGTGGCTCATCCAGCACTGCGAGGTCTCAGGCAGGCCGACCAGAAGCTGCCCGCCGTCACCGACCACCGTGAGCTCGGCAAACCCGTACTCACCGATGTCGGTGCGCGGGATGTCGCCACCGAGATGCAACGCCATCTCCTGGATGCCGTAGCAGAAGCCGAGCACCGGGATCCCGAGTTCGAGCACGCCCGGGTCGAGATGCGGCGCGCCCTCGGCATAGACGCTCGCGGGCCCGCCCGACAAGATGATGGCCGCCGGTCTGCGCTCGGCCACCTCCTCGGCTTTGATGTCGTACGGGACGATCTCCGAGTAGACGCGCGCCTCTCGCACGCGCCGCGCGATCAGCTGCGCGTACTGCGCACCGAAGTCGAGGACGAATACCGCAGGCTGCTCGTCGTGGTAGGTCACCCGGGTCTCCCTATCGGCCCATGCCGACGCCCTGCGACTGCTGGAGGACCTTGCCCTCCGTCTGCAGCGCGGGCGCGACCATGACCTCGGCCTTCTGAAACGCCTTCAGGTTCTCGTATCCCGTCGTGGCCATCGAAGTGCGCAGACCGCCGAGTAGGTTCAGCGTACCGTCGTTCTCGCGGGCCGGACCGATGAGGATCTCCTGAAGCGTACCCTTCTGACCGGCCTTGACGCGCGTGCCACGCGGCAGGTCGGGATGGAACGTCGCCATACCCCAGTGGTAGCCACGCCCGGGCGCCTCGCTGGCAGCCGCGAGCGGCGAGCCGATCATCACGCTGTCGGCTCCGCACGCGACCGCCTTGGCAAGGTCGCCACCGGTCCGCATGCCACCGTCAGCGATGACGTGACAGTACGATCCGGTCTCGTCCAGGTGACGCATCCGCGCCGCAGCCGCATCGGCGATCGCGGTGGCCTGCGGCACGCCGATGCCGAGCACGCGCCGCGACGTGCAGGCATGACCGGGACCGACGCCCACGAGCACACCGACGGCGCCCGTGCGCATGAGGTGCAGCGCGCCCTGGTAGCTGCAGCAGCCGCCGACGATGACGGGCAGATCGAGGTCGCGGATGAACGCGTTGAGGTCGAGCGGCTTGTCGTAGCTCGAGACATGCTCGGCGGAGACGACCGTGCCCTGGATGACCAGGATATCCAGACCGCCGGCCATCGCCGCGTCGATGTACCGCTCGACGTTCTGGGGAGTGAGCGAGGCGGCCGCCAGAACGCCGCCATCCTTCACTTCCTTGACCCGACGCGTGATGAGTTCCGCCTTGACGTCCTCGCGGTAGATCTCCTGCATCTTGCGTGTCGCCTCTTCGTGTGAGAACGACGCGATGGCGTCCAGATGGGGCGAGGGATCCTCGTACCTGGTCTGGATGCCCTCGAGGTTGAGCACGGCCAGCCCGCCGAGTTTGCCCATGGCGACAGCGAACGCCGGATCCACAACGCCGTCCATCGCCGAGGCGAGGACCGGCAGCGCGAACTCGTAGTCACGTCCGCGGAACGAGAACTCCCAGCCGATGTTCACGTCCCGAGGGTCGCGTGTGCGACGGCTCGGAACGATCGCGATATCGTCGAAACCAAATGCCTGACGTGCCGTCTTGCCGCGTCCGATCTCCATCTCCATACTGCGCGCCGCCTCCTCGACTAGAGCCGCCCGTTCCACGAAGGACCGTGCCGGCCTTACATACCTGCTGTACCGCGTGAGCCCGATCCCGGATACGACACGACCAGGCTCCGCCGAGTGCCGCAACGGGCGAGCCTGGTCCGATGAGAGCTGCTATGGCTGCGCCGTCGACTTTGGTGTGCGAGTACTCCGACGATGGCGCCCCGGTGCCGACATTCTAGATGAGTGTACGCCGTTGGGGAACCGCCGTATGCGTAATTGGCCGTAACATCATCGCCCGGTCGAACGACGCGACCTCCTCCACCACGGATCGCCTGCACGACGCAGTGCCGATGTGCTTTACTGGAACCTGCTGGACCCCGACAGGGAGCCACCGATGCAGCCGCAGCCCACCGTCGTAGACCGCATCCGCCGCACGCGCGCGCTCCAGCTCGCCACGGCGTTCGTCGCGCTCATCACCTTCCTCACTCCTTCGCCTGCGCGCGCCGCATCCATCTTCATCGATCCCGGACATGGCGGTCGCTACCCCGGCGCCGTGTACGCAGGCGTGGAGGAGCAGTGGATCAACCTCCTCATCGCCCTGGAGACGCGCACCGAGCTCATCGTGCGCGGCCATCGCGTGAACATGAGCCGCACGGGAGACTACACGATAGAGAACGGCGACCGACCCACCTGGCACTGGGACGAGGCGGCGCAGACCTACTATCTCTACGCCGACGGAAAGACCGGTGTCTACAGCTACACACCCGATGGCAGCGCCGTGGCCTACGACGACCTGCAGGCCCGTTGCGATTCTGCCAACCTGTGGGGCGCCGATGTGTTCGTCTCGATCCACAACAACGCTGGCGGCTCGAGTGCCACGGGCACCGAGACCTTCTACAACAGCTGGGAGACGGATACCGACCGGATCCTCTCGCAGCGACTGGCGACCTATGTGCAGCAGGGCGTCGTCGCGTCGGCAGGGACGTACAGCAGAAGGGTAGACGACGTCGGCTACTACGTGATCCGGTGGGCGAACATGCCCGCAGCCCTCGTCGAGGTTGCGTTCCTCTCCAACCCGAACGATCGCGCCAAGTTGCTGAGCGCGTCGTTCCGGCGGCGTGCCGCCGTCGGCATCGCCGATGGAATCGAACGCTACCTGGCGAGCGACCCCCACAAGCCGCGTGAGCAGCGGATCGAGGGACCGGACCGCTACGCGACGGCAGCGGCAGCCGCCCGATCCGCATGGCCCGACGGTGCCGATACCGTGATCGTCGCATCCGGCGAGCAGTGGCCGGACGCCCTGGCGGCCGCGCCGCTGTCGCAGCATCTGGACGCCCCCGTGCTCCTCGCGCCCGCCGACCGGATAGGTCCGGCTGCGGCAGAGGCGATCACCGCGCTCGGCCCTGAGACCATCGTGCTGCTCGGCGGAGCGCAGGCGCTCTCCTCGGCAGTGGCCACCGAAGCCGCCGCCGCGGCGAGCATCGAGACCACCATGGTCGCCCGGATCGCCGGCATCAACCGCTACGAGACGGCCGCGCTCATCGCACGCGAGATCGGCCCGGGTAGCGGACAGGTCATCTTCGTCAACGGCGAGACGTATCCCGATGCCGTCTCGGCTTCGGCGTACGCGGCTGCTACAGCGTCCCCCATCCTGCTCGTGCAGCGCAGCACGCTGCCCACGCAGACCGCCGCGTTCCTCGACGACAACGCCGGGGACCTGACAGATGCGTACGCTATCGGTGGGCCGGCGGTCATCTCGGAGCCACTGCTGAACAGCGCACTGAGGACCCGCGTCCGGACGGAGTGGCTCTACGGCGCGGACCGCTACGCGACAAACCTCAAGGTAGTCAAACGCTTCTGGCCGAGTGGCGACGTGCGGCCGTTCGTGGCCACGGGCTCGGACTTCCCCGACGCGCTCGTCGCCGGCTCGATAGCCGGCCGCACCGATGAGCCGATCGTGCTGTGCGGGGCCAAGTACCTGCCCGGCTTCACGCGCGAGTGGATCATGCACGACACCGCGCGGATCCGCTCGTTCACGATGATGGGCGGCCCCCAGGCGCTCTCCTACCTGCTCGAGTGGGAGCTGGCGAAAGCGCGACGGGTACTGCCGCCGCGGTAAGCGACGGCGCCGCGCGCTGCGCTACGATACCACTATGCAGACCGCTATCCGCCCATGCACCCGCACACCGGCTCCCCTCACGTGAGCGGGCAGCTGGCACAAGCGCTCGCGCTCGGAGGCGCCGCCTTCGTCGTAGGCCTGTCAGGTGCGATGTCGCCCGGTCCCTACCTGACGGTGACGATCACGCGCACCATGACGCGCGGCGCGCTCTCGGCTGCGCTCATGCTCGTCGGCCACGCGCTTCTGGAGGGGACGCTGCTCATCGGGTTCGCGTTCGGGCTGCAAAACGTACTTCGTCACGCCACGGTCGCGACCGGCCTGGCGCTTGTCGGAGGTGCCATCTTGCTGTGGATGGGCCAGGACCTCCTGCGCGGCGCGCTCAGCGGGACCATCGTACCCACAGCCGGACCTGCGGCCACGGAGTCGCGCTTCGGCCCCATACTGCAGGGCGTCACGGTGAGCCTCTCCAACCCGTACTGGACGCTGTGGTGGGCGACTATCGGCGTGAAGCTGGCCTCAGACGGGCTTGCCATCGGCGCGCTCGGGGTCGTCGCATTCTTCATCGGCCACCAACTGGCCGACATCGCGTGGTACGGGTTCGTGATCGCGGCGGTCTCTCGCGGGCGCGGGCTGCTGCCCGAACGACCGTACCGCCTGGTCATCGGCGCGCTGGCCCTGTTCCTTGTCTACCTGGGAGGCCGGTTCGTGCTCGACGGACTCGGCGTGATCTAGCACTCGCGCCAGCGTCAGGCGGGGCTGTCAGTCGAGGAAGACCGGGTTCGTCCAGACATCCGCGGCGTGTCCGCCGGACCTGCCGGCCGCCACGAACTCGAAGCGAGCGACGACGTACCCGGGCGCCTCGAGCGCGCACGCACGGGTGAAGGTCGACTCGAACGGCCCCTCGGCTGTCTCCAGAACACGACGACCACGCCCGTAAAGCGTCACACGCACCGCGCGTCGGCCGCGCGCAGGGCGCTGCGTGCACGTGACCGAGTGAGAATCGGCTGCATCGATGCGCTCGCCGGGTCCGGCGCCGCCGATGTGGATCGTGCCGAAGTCGCCGACACCCGAGACGACCGAACGTCCCGCCTGAAGCGCCGCGAGTACCGCGCGAGCGTCCGGACGGCCCGTACCGGTATGGCTCACCCAGGTCACCCCCCGCGATCCCGGCGCATGCCACGGGATATGCGAGTCCGTACCTGCCATCGCCATCACGGGTCGTGCTCCTTCGCATGCGGCGTCGAGCGTGCCGAACCAGTGCTCGAGTGCCGCCTCGGACGCCACGCGCTCGAACGACAGCAGCTCCATGCAGGCCAGACCGCTGGCCGCCCAATCCGTCCACGCCGGTGCCCCGAACGGCAGCCCGAGGATCCCCTTCGCCCCGGGCGCCCCGCCATTGAACGGGTGAGCAGCCACACCGAAGGCGGCCGGCATCTCGGCGAGTCTGGCCAGAACGCTGGCGGGAGATGACACGCGATCGCCCGGAGGCGGCGCACCGTGCGAGGGCCAGCCGTACACGAGCATGTCACCGCACACCTCACCGTGGGGACCGTCCACGACCGTCACTTCGATACCGGGGACGACAGTCACCGCGCCGAGACGACGCTCCACCTCGGTGAGCGTGTCCACGTACCCCCGCCAGTCCTCGCCCACCCGGCCGGCGTGATCGGTGATCGCGAGCCACTGTAGGTCACGACGCTCGGCCGAGGCGATCTGCCCCCACACCGAGCGCCAGCCGTCGCTCCAGTTCGTGTGTGCGTGCGGGTCGCCGGGAGACCACCCGTCGGGCCGGGGCAGCCGCGTGCGCGTACGTCTCCTCAGGAACGGGATGCCCCGCTCGCCGGTCGGCGAGCCGATCTGCGCCCACTGCCCGCCCGTGAGCAGCGCCGCAGTCCACGAGTAGACGAGGGCCGCTCCCGCCAACGCGAGCGCCCAGGCCCACCCGGCGCCATCGATCGCGGTCGTCGCCAGGCGCAAGTACACCAGATAGCCGTACGAGCCCACGCCCGACACGTAGAACAGCGCGTGCGGGAACGGCGCCGTCAGCCGATGGGCGAACTTGCGCAACAGCGGCCGGTTCCGGCCGTACACCTCGCGATTGAAGAATTCCCAGGAGGCGAGGACGTTCTCATCTCCCACGATCTCCCGGACGCGGGGCTTGATCACCGACTCCCGGTAGTTGAGAAGCGCGAGGATCGCCTCGTCGCGATCCACCAGGAACATGCCGAGGAATGCGCTCACCACGCCGATCAGGAGCAAGATGAGCGGCGCGGCGACCGTGCCTGCCGAGCCGGTCTCGAACGCCGCGCTGGCCAGCAGCACGATACCGCCGGTACCGAAGACGAACGTCTGTGTCTTGAACGACTCGCAGCGCTCGATCGCCCGGTCGATCTCGGCGAGCTCCGCCTGCCAGACGGCGAGTTCGTCTTCGTGATGCGCGACGTCGTGGTGGGTGCTGTGCTCCATGGCCCCCGGTCCGTTGCGAGAGGATCAGATCGACGCGTACGGGTCCATCGGATCGAACGCCTGCACGTTCCAGTCGACACCGAGTTCGCGCAGCTTCGCGTAGTACTCTTCCTCGGTGTGCTCCTTGTTGAGGATGTGGAACCGCGCGCCGTTCAGCCCCACGCAAAACGCGCAGTCACGGCAGTCCACACACTGGACGCACTCGATGATGCTATCGCAGTTGTGACAGCTGATACACGCTCGGGCGTTGTAGATGTAGTTGCAGTTCCGTGACGTCTCCACGTTGAAGCAGCCGTAGTTGTTCGACTGGTCACGGTCGTGCGTGTGCTCGTTCTTGATGCGATTCCATTCAGCCATGAACCGTGCGTCCATGCGTGCAACCCCTCCGTCGCCCGTCTGACCGCATTCTAGCCGATGCGGGGCGATCTCGTGGAGAGGCCGGCTACCGGCGCCAGCGCTTCGCGCTCGTGCGGCCGCTCGGGAGTGAGCGCAAGCACGACTCTGTCGCGACCCTCGGCCTTAGCGGCATACAGCGCAGCGTCGGCCGCGGACAGCAGCGCTTCGCCGCTGTCGCCGTGCTCACCGAGGAGCGCCACACCGATGGACAGCGTGACCTTACCGATCGATTCGCCATCAAGTGCGAACGCAAGCTCCCCGACGCCCTGACGCAGCGCCTCGGCGCGCGAGAACCCTGCGGTGATATCGGTCCCCGCCCAGATGACGACGAACTCCTCACCGCCGAAGCGGCACACAACGTCGCCGGCACGCGTATTGTCGCGCAGGTATGCACCCACCTCCCGGAGCACGTGGTCTCCAGCCTCGTGCCCGAAGGTGTCGTTGAACTCCTTGAAGTGATCGATGTCGATCAGGCCGACGACAAGCGGCGTGGCTTCGCGGCCGGCCCTGGCGATCTCGCGGGCCAACGCCTCTTCCATGATCCGGCGGTTGTACAGCCCGGTCAACGGATCGCGTAGGGACTGCTCCCTGAGAGTCTCGCGCAACTGCATGTTCGAGATCGCGAGCGCCACGCGCCCGGCGAAGCCCGCGACGATGCCGGCCATGTGCTCGAACGTGCCCTGCTCCCCGGTCAGTGACTCCCCCGCCGGGCCGAGCAGGACTATCGTGCCGAGCACCTCACCATGCGCGACGAGCGGAACGCAGGCCGAACATGCATCCGGTGCGTCGATATGGGCGCACGCGGGCAGATCGGGCTCGCCGAAGCGGACCCAGTGCGGTTTGCCGGTCCGAAGCGACCAGCACTCCTCAGGCCTGTAGTGTTCGGCCTGGATGCCGTTGTCTCCCCAGGCGACCTTGCGCTCGAGCTCACTGTCCGAAGCGCCGTACAGGTAGAGCGCGCCATCAAGCCGCTCGAACAGCTTCCGGCCGTAGCTCGCCATGACTGCGTATGCCTCGTCCCACGACAGATCCGCCTGCAGCAGCTCGCCCATCTCGCCCATGGCGTGCATCTCATCACTCGCGTGGCGTGCGCCATCGAGAAGCCGGTTCAGCTCGTGGTTGGCATCGGCCAGCGCCTCTTCAGTGGTGGTCCGCTCTTCGATCTCCGAGTGGAGCGAGGAAAGCGCCTCCCGCAGACTCATGCGGAGTTGCTCGACTGCCGATGCGACCTCGCCGATCTCGTCTCGCCCGAGCGGTGGCACAGGACGCTCGAGGTCGCCCGCCGCGAGACGCTGCACCGCATCGTCGAGCTCTGTCAGGGGACGTGCCACCGAGCGCGAGGCGAACACCGTGACCGCGATGATCACGGCCACTGCCACAAACCCGAGTACCAGCACCGTGGTCCGTGCGGCCACGACACTCGCACTTACGCGGCTCGTGGCCTCCCGGGCCTGCTGCGACTCATCGGTCGCCAGGTCCTCCAGAGAAGCGCCGAGCGAACCGATCGCACCGGTGATGCGAACAGTCGCCTCGACGGGGACTATCACCTCCGCCGCCCGCCCACTCACCGCCGAGCGAACGTCGGCCCACGACACCTCCGCGTCCGCGACGTGTCCGGCCTCCGGCCCCGTGGACAAGGCGCTATCACCCACCAGCGTCCGGTACCGGGCGATGCTGCGCTCGAAACGCGTCGCCGCCTCCTCGAACGCGATCAGGTCGTCTCCGGAACCGCCGATGACGTACGCCTGCCCAAGACGCGCGGCGTCCTTCGCCTCCAGGCGGACGCGCTCTGCCACCTGCGCCCGCTCGAACGCAGCCGCCTGGTCGGTGTTGCTCGCGACGACAGGAGCCAGGATGCCGAAAGCCGCAAGAGTGATAGCCACGACGCCGGCCACCGCGAGAACGGATATGCGATGCCTGAACTTCATGTGCGGGACGCCTGTTCCTTCTGCCGAGGCGAGAGAATCTCTAACGCACTCCACTTATCGGCAGATATCGACCGCTTGTTGAGTGCTACAGCCGCTCGCACACACTTTGAGGCCGTTCATACCGGAACCAACTCATCGGCCAAACGAACGGAGCCCCGGCGCTGTCGCCAGGGCTCCGCTTGGAAGGGAAGGGCGCGTTGGTGCGCGGGTGCTACATCATCCCGCCCATACCACCCATGCCGGCCATCGCCGCAGCGGCGTCGTCCTTCTGCGGGACGTCCGTGATGGTCGTCTCGGTGATGAGGATCAGTGCTGCGATCGACGCGGCGTTCTGCAGCGCCGAGCGGGTGACCTTGACCGGGTCGATAACGCCCATCTTGAGCAGATCGCCGTACTCGCCGGTAGCGGCGTTGAGACCCTCGCCCGCACCGAGCGCCTTGACCTTCTCGGCCACGACCGAACCCTCGAAACCGGCGTTGGCCGCGATCTGCTTCAGCGGCTCATCGAGCGCCTTGGCGATGATGCGCACGCCGATCATCTCGTCACCCTCGAGCTCAAGCGCCGCGAGCGCGGGTGCAGCGTCGGTGAGAGCCACGCCGCCGCCGGCGACGATGCCCTCTTCGACGGCCGCGCGGGTCGCCTGGAGCGCGTCCTCGATACGGTGCTTCTTCTCCTTGAGCTCGACTTCCGTGGCTGCGCCCACCTTGATGATGGCCACACCGCCGGAGAGCTTGGCCAGACGCTCCTGGAGCTTCTCGCGGTCGAAGTCAGAGTCCGAGTTCTCGATCTCGGAGCGGATCTGGCTGATACGGGCCTTGATGGCTGCCTCGTCGCCCTTGCCGTCGATGATCGTCGTGTCATCCTTGGTGATCTTCACCTTGTCGGCACGGCCGAGCATGTCGAGCGTGACGTTCTCGAGCTTGTGGCCGAGCTCCTCGCTGATGACCTGACCACCGGTGACGATGGCGATGTCCTCAAGCATGCGCTTGCGGCGATCACCGAAGCCCGGCGCCTTGACAGCAACGGAGGTGAAGGTGCCGCGGAGCTTGTTCACGATAAGCGTGGCCAGAGCCTCACCCTCAAGGTCCTCGGCGACGATCAGGAGCTGGCGGCCGGCCTGCATAACCTTCTCAAGCACCGGCAACAGGTCCTGGATGTTGGTGATCTTGCTGTTGGCGATGAGGATGAGCGGATCCTCGATCACGGCCTCCATACGATCCGGGTCCGTGATCATGTACGGCGAGATGTAGCCCTTGTCGAACTGCATGCCCTCGACGGTCTCGATGTCGATGCCGAACGTCTGGCTCTCCTCGACGGTGATGACGCCGTCCTTGCCCACGACCTCCATCGCCTCGGCGATCTTGGCACCGATGGTCTCATCGGCTGCCGAGATGGCGCCGACGTGCGCGATCTCTTCCTTGTCCTCGATCTCCTTGGCGTGACTCTTGATGGCCTCGACCACAACCTCGACGGCCTTCTCGATGCCGCGCTTGATCGCAAGCGGGTTCGCGCCGGCCGCCACGTTACGCAGGCCCTCGCGCACGATGACCTGTGCGAGCAGCGTTGCGGTGGTGGTGCCGTCGCCGGCCACGTCGTTGGTCTTGGTGGCGACTTCCTTGACGAGCTGCGCGCCCATGTTCTCGATGGGATCCTCGAGCTCGATCTCGCGCGCGATGGTAACGCCGTCATTAGTGATCGTCGGCGCGCCGAACTTCTTCTCCAGCACGACGTAGCGGCCACGGGGGCCGAGGGTCACCTTGACCGCGTTGGCCAGCTTGTTGACGCCGACCTCAAGACCGCGGCGAGCCTCTTCGTCGAAACGAATGTCCTTTGCCATAGGGTACGTCCCTCCTTCTGATGATTCGTTTGCCGATGCGGGGTGCGACTAGCCCTGGACGACTGCCAGGATGTCGTTCTGCGACATGATGAAGTACTCGTCTCCATCGATCTTGATTGAGGTCTTGCCCCACTCCTTGTACACGACGACATCGCCGAGCTTGACGTCCATCGGCACGCGCTTGGCTCCGTCCTCGTCCCAACGGCCGTCACCGACGGCGACGACCTCACCCTTCTGGGGCTTCTCCTTGGCGGAGTCCGGGATGACCAGACCACTCTTGGTCTGCTCCTCGGCCTTGGCCGGCTTGACGACCACGTTATCGAACAGCGGCTTCAGATTCATGCTCTACCCTCCTGTTTTCCTACACGTACGTTATGGATACGTCCGGCACCGTGGATAACACGGCAGATACCCTATGTACCCTTCCGACCGGGGTTTGGCACTCACTGCCTCCGAGTGCCAGCAGATATGGATTCTAGTACGACCGCCCGACGGTTTCAACCTCCCTTGAGGCGGAGTCCGCAAGAATGTTGAGTGTCACACACTCATATCCCGTCGAGCGGCCCACGTACCGCCCACCCGCGCATGCGCGAACAAAAGGGAGGCCGGGTCACCCGGCCTCCCTCGTGGTGCTCGATGTAGCGGCTGTTACGGCAGATACTCCATCCACAGGTCACGGAACTCCGCATAGACGGCGTCGCTGATTGCAACAGGACCGCCCAGAACGTAGCAGCCGATGCCGCTGTCGCCGGAATCCTCGTATTCGACGCCGATGGCGCCAGCCTCGTCGAAGTACGCCGCCACCTCAGCGTGAAGCATGTCCCGCGTGGTGAGCAACACGGGCGCACCGGTCCACCACGATATCGGCGCGGCGGAAAGCGCGTCGGCGAAGACCTCACCTGAGACCAGCGTCGCCAGCCTCCCCTCCATACCGAGGTTGTTCACGCCGTAGAGTGCGATCTCCTTGGCCGTTTCGTAGCGAATGGCCCCGAAGACCCGTTCGACGGTGTAAAGCGCGTCGAGCTCGTCGTAGACGTCTTCGCTCACGACCGCCTCACCACCGACGATGACGACATCGGTGATCCCGTTGTCGGCAAGCCAGTCGAGGGTGACGTCGGGAACCGAGTCAGTCATGGTCATGAGCACGGGAGCGTTGTCCCACGCGGCCACCGGCGCGACGGCGAGTGCGTCAGGCCACGCGAACCCATTGACCACGTACGCCGTCGTGCCGACCCCGACCGTATCGCTCATGGCATCCGCGATCTCCACAGCGGTGCCGTAGCGGGTGGCACCCGCGTGACGGACCACCTGTGAGACGTGCGGAATGCTCTGAAGCTGCTTGAAGACCGCCGCGCTTACAGCGGACTCTCCGCCCAGCACATGGATCGTCACATCATCGTAGTTCCAGTACCGCGACTCGCTCACCCTCACGATCTCGGCGAGGGTCTCTGCAGGCAGCGTGTCCGTATCCGTCAACAGCAGCACGCCACCGAGCTGCGCCGCGAGCGAACCGCCAGCGAGGGCGTCAGCGGGGTCTTCCCCCTTGGCGATGACGATGTCCTCGGGACCGTAGCCGACGCCATACTCCGGGTTGCCGGTGTTATCCCACTGGAGCCGCGAGACTTCGGCCGCAGTCTCGAACCGGTCGGCGCCCCAGACACGGCGCGCATCGCCCACCGTGATGAAGAGTTCGTAGGCGAACGGGTGATCGGAATAGTTGTCGACCTCGACATAATAGGTACCTGGTTCGGGCGCCACGTAGTAGATCGACTGGGAGTACGAAGCGTCCCAGTAGTCATGGTCGTCCTGGCTCGCGACTTCGTTCTCATCCCCGTCATAGAGGTAGAGATAGGTATCGTAGAACCCGGCCAGGTGCTGGGTCTCGACCCAGATCGGCGTGCCGGTCTCCTCGACGGTCACCGCGACGAAGTCGGTCCCGTCGTCCTCGACGTTGTCGACGCCATGGAACGTCCGGTACGACCAGAACGTGTTCCCGTCGGTCGACGGGTCGTACGCGTAGGCGTCCTCGAAGTCATCGTCCGGCTCGTAGGCATCCTCCTCGAAGTACGCCGCTTGAACCGACACGTCGGCAGCGACCACGCCCTTACCAGCGAAGCCGACGGACGGCACGGCAAGCGCGAGGAGCAGCGCCAGGACCACTCCAAGCGCCAGTCTCCTCCGAATACCCCCACTCATGTGCACCACACTCCCCTTGAAAGGCCGCTTTGAGCGGGCACGGACACCCTCCGCGGCGGCACTGCCGACATGAACACACACCTGATGTACGTACCCTATCTGGGCGCACGCGTACGCCGGCTCGGAAGATCGTCGGCGTGCGGAACCGTGCGCTAGGAGCGCGAATCCAGGCGCAGACCGGAGATGGCATCAGCTGAGATGCCGAGGAAGCGCCCGGCGGCGATACGATCGTGCGCCGCTGCGGCTATCATCGACGCATTGTCGGTGCACAGGCCGAGCGGGGGAACAGTCAGGCCGATGCCCCGCCGGGCCAACGCCTCCCGAAGCCCGTCGCGTAGTGAGGCGTTCGCGGCCACGCCGCCGGCCAGGACGACCGTGCCCACGCCGAGCGCCTCTGCCGCGCTTTCGGTCTTCGCCACCTGCACGTCGACGACGGCTGCCTGAAACGACGCCGCGATGTCAGGGATCCGAAGTGCTCGGCCCGCCGCACGCTCCCGTTCGACGTACTGGATGACCGCGGTCTTGAGGCCCGAAAGCGACGTATCGAGACTCCCGCTCCGCATCATCGCCCGCGGGAACGGTATCGATGCCGGGTCCCCCTCGGCAGCCAGACGCGAGATCACCGGCCCGCCCGGGTAGCCGAGGCCGAGTAGCTTGGCTACCTTGTCGAACGCCTCACCCGCCGCATCATCGAGCGTGCGTCCGAGCACCTCGTAACGGCCCCATGCGGGCACGTGCACGAGCATGGTGTGCCCGCCCGAGACCAGAAGAGCGATCAGCGGCGGCTCCAGGTCCGGGTCGATAAGCCGGGCCGCATAGATGTGCCCCTCGAGGTGGTTCACGCCGACGAGTGGAAGTCCGGTGGCGAGTGCGAGTCCTTTGGCGTATGCGAGCCCGACGACGAGTGCACCCACGAGCCCCGGGCCCTGCGTGACGGCGAGGGCATGCAGGTCACCGAAGCCGATCCCGGCTGCAGCGAGCGCCTCGTCGACCACCGAGACGACCGCCTCGGTGTGCTTGCGGGACGCGATCTCGGGCACGACTCCTCCGAAACGCGCGTGGAAGTCCACCTGGCTCGCAACCACGCTGGAAAGCTCCTCGCGACCGCCGCGCATCACCGATGCCGCAGTCTCGTCACACGACGTCTCGATGGCGAGAACGAGATCGCCCCCCGACCGCGCGGCACCCATGGCACGAACCTGCGGCGCAAGCGGACGCGACCACAACACGAGTGCGTCCTCGCCCGCTTCGGGATAGTAGCCGACACGCCTGCCGCCCACGTCGAAGCCGCACGACGCATACAAGTCGAGAGCAGCACGGTTCGACTCGGCCACCTCCAGGGTCATGCGCCGCACGCGCCTGGCCGTGGCCTCCGACGCAAGCGCCCAGATGAGTTCTCGTGCCACGCCGGCCGAACGTTCGGACGGATCGACCGCGATATCCATGAGGTGGGCCTCGTCGCCTATGATCATGACGCCACCGAAGCCGAGCACGCGGTCCGCAGCGGCGGCGACCTTCCAGACCCGGTCGCTACGAACGAGTTCGTCGCGGAAGAGAGCCTCGTTCCACGGCGCCGGGAAACTCGCCGACTCGATCGCCAGCACCGCCGGCACGTCATGGGCGGTCATCGGCCTGATCCTCATGGCGCTCCCCCGCCCCCGGGACCGGCCACGCCGCCCGCGGCCATGCCCGTCGCCCCGCCGCCGGCACGCCGTTCAGCCTCTTCGGCGTCGGACAGGCGGGTGTAGACCGGCAGCAGTGAGGCCGGGTGCGCCGCACGAAACGCCTCGGCCGCGCCCAGCCCTGCCAGGGCGGCTAACGACCCGGATCCCTCACCGGCCCACGCGGCCGCGATCAACGACGCGCCGTCGGGCACCCACAGATGGGGCTCGGCCACGCGCACATCATCTCCGAGTACGGCTCCGAACAGCGCGCCATGCTTCGTGAGCCCCCACCCGGTGAGCGTCAGCGGCTCGCCGAGCGCCTCCCACTCGGCAGCGGCAAGCTCGGGACGCGTCACGCGGTCGGACGTCAGCCGACGGGCACGCCCGTCGCGAATGCGGAAGAGCGCCGGATACACCTCTTGTCTCATCGCGTCACCGACCACGCCGACGAGCCCGTCTGCAATCACCCGTGAGGCAACCGCATCCAGCGTCCCGACGCCACACG
This sequence comes from Actinobacteria bacterium UBA2272, assembly GCA_002347725.1. Taxonomy (GTDB): domain Bacteria; phylum Actinomycetota; class Coriobacteriia; order Anaerosomatales; family Anaerosomataceae; genus UBA2272. The sequence goes on along the minus strand of DDXA01000001.1, from coordinate 41,443 downwards.
CGAACACGCCGAGTCCGTGGGCAAGGCCCTTGGCGGTCGCGACCCCGATGCGCACGCCGGTGAACGAACCCGGTCCGCGCCCCGATACGACCGCCACGATATCGCACATCTCAAGACCCTCGGCACGGACCAGCCGCTCGACCGCGGTCAAGACGACCGTGTTCGCCGCGCGAGGGGCTCGAAAGTCGTCCGCCTGGATGACTGCCCCTGGACGGTCCAGATCGCCGATCGCGACCGCGATGTGGTCGGTGGCGGTATCGAGCGCGAGGAACGGCCTCATCGGCTCTCACCCCCATCCCGACATGCTGCAGACCACGCCACGGCGATCGCCTCGCCGCGCGGACCGGTCGGCCGAAGATCGAACCGCCGGGACTCGATCCCCGTCCGGTGGATCACGACGAGAAGATGGTCCGCAGGCAACGCTGACGGAAACCGGTCTCCCCACTCGATCATGGACACTCCGTCGCCTTCAAGCGTCTCGTAGAAGCCGATTTCCTCGAGGTCCGCCTCGCGCTCGAGACGGTACAGGTCGAAGTGGCAGAGCGTCAGCCGGCCGGAGTGCACGAGGAGCAGGTTGAACGTGGGGCTCGTGACCGGCCCGTCCACACCAAGGCCGCGCGCCACTCCCTGGACAAGATGCGTCTTGCCTGCGCCGAGGTCGCCGGCAAGCGCGATGACATCTCCCGGCCTGACGAGCCCCGCGAGCACGGTGCCCGCCCGTTCGGTCTCCATGACGCTTGATGTGGTGAATCTCTCGGTCATGTCTCCGCTCTCAGAACAGCGAGGGCTGGTCGCCCCCGAAGTCGGTATCCGCCGCACCTCCGGAGTCGGCGTCTGAAACCGCCGCGCTATCGAGTACCGATCGCAGGCGCTTGAAGTCGTCCACGAGGACGTTGTGTTTGGTGCGATCATAAAGCGCCGCGGCCGGGTGGAACACCGGGACGACACGCTGGCCGCCAATGCGGAACAGCCGTCCGCGCACGGCACTGATCGGCAGGTCGGTGCCCAGCACGTAGCGCGTAGCGAAGTTGCCGAGCGTGCCGATCACGGAAGGGGCGATGAGCCTGATCTGCTCGGTGAGGAACGGTGTGCATGTCTCGATCTCCTCGGTGAGCGGGTCCCGATTGCCCGGTGGCCGGCACTTGAGCACGTTGGCGATGTAGACCTCTGACCGCGCAAGGCCGATTCCTTCGAGGAGTCCGTCGAGTAGCTTGCCGGCCGCGCCCACGAACGGCTCGCCCTTCAGATCCTCGTTGCGCCCCGGCGCCTCGCCCACGAACATGAGCCGGGCATGCGGGTCGCCGACACCGAAGACGAGTGTCGTCCGCGTGAGCGCCAACGAACACCGCTGACAGTCGCCGATGTGGTCCCGAAGCGAGTCGAGGCCGCCGAAGGTCGGGCCCTCGGCGTCGCCGCCGGATCCATACCGCACTTCGACCACGCGGCCCCCTCACAGCCAGGTCGTTACCTCGCCGAGCGGACGCCTCGCGGGTTTGCCCGCCGACTCGGCGGAGTAGCCCACCGGCAGCACCGCGACCGGTGTGATCGGCGATGAGATATCGATCGCCTCGGCGACCGCCTGGTCGTCGAACGCGCCGATCCAGCACGACGCAAGGCCTCGGTCCACCGCGGCCAGCAGGATACTTGCTGCGGCGGCCGCAGTGTCCTGGATCGAGTACAGATACTCCCCTCGATCACCGTAGCGCGCAGAGCATGGCCGAGGGTCGACCGCGACCACGATGACGACGGGCGCCGCCGCCGCCCAGCGCTGTGGCAGCGCTGCGGCAAGACGCTGGCGGGCCGCCGCGCTCCTCACGACGAAGAAGCGCCAGGGTTGGATGTTGCCCGCCGACGGCGCCGAGACTGCAGCCTGCAGCAGAGCGCTGACGTCTTCGTCGGAAACGGCCAGCCTGGTGTTGAAATGGCGCACGCTTCGGCGCTTTGCTACGACCTCACTGAACTCCATACCGGCCTTCCGAAGACAGGGGGCGGCGCCCCGGCGCATGCGTCACGCGCCCATTCTACCCGAGCGGCGACATGCGCACGATGGCCGCGCAGCCGTGCAGGATACCGAACCGTCGGCGACGAACATAGCAACCAGGAGGTGAGGCTCATGAACACTCGCCCTGACGTCAGGGACGAAGACATCGGCATGCGGGCGTTCCAGATCCGCAAGGCCAAAGCCGTGGAGCGGGCCATGGACAGGCTGCGCCAGGGCATCCGGGAAAGCTGGGGGATGTTCACTCAGCGCGACCTGGCCGATCTCGGCTGGATGATCGGCGAGCTGTGGGCGTACGAGAAGCGTGCCGACTGGGAAGAGCTGCACTTCAGCAAGCTCTCTGCCGAAGACGTCGTCAGCATCATCGCCATCGCGCGGGAGTTGCGACACGACCCGCACAACACGGTCGAGACGCTCGAGCGGGTCGGAGACATCATACGAGCACGCAGCGTCTGAGCTGCCACACCCGCGTGCTTGAGGGCCCAACAAGGGCGGCCGCACATCGCGGCCGCCCTTGTTGGCGTTCGGGACCACGTCCGAAAACAGCGGTGAGGCGGCGCCTGGTACCCCCCGGTAGGCAGCGCCGCCTCACAGTATGAACGTCAGGCACACCCTATGAAGCGTGGGCTGCCTTCTTGGCCTCGATCTTCCGCTTGACCTTCTTCAGCCGGAACAGATCCTCGCGCGCGCGCTCGTCGAGCGCCTGACGTATGTAAGCGACCTGCTCCCTGAGCTGCGGCACCGTGATCTGCTCGAGAGCGTTCACGCGCCGGTTCGTCTTCTGGATCTCTTCGCCGAGCCGCTTCAGACGGGTCTCGATGTCGGCGTACTCGATGATGACGTCGAGGATACGCTCGAACTTGTCGGCGGTCTCATCGATTCGAGACGACACGCTGGTGATGGCGTAGCCACGGGTGAACGACGTGCGCAGCGGACTCTCGCCCTTTGTCACGACCGGCACCGAGATACCCATGATCTTCGTACCGGTCATGTCGATGGTGATCTCACCGCGTGTCGCGAATGCCGCAGAACGCACGGACACGGTGCCGTCGACCGCCTTGGCGATCGCGAGACTGTACTGTGCCTCGTTGGTCGTGCGCTGCAAGTCGCTCGAGAGCCTGAGCGTCTCGTCCATGACGGACATGAACTCGATGAGCAGCGCGTCACGCTTCTGTTTGAGCAGGTCCATGCCCTGCTCGGCTAAGGTGATCTGCTGCTTGCGCTCCAGCAACTCGGATCTGGTTGGCCGTACCTCTTCCACGTCTCACCTCCTCGCCGCTAACCGACACGGCGTCTTACAGGTCGCCGGTCTCGGCCGCCTTCTCGGTAGCCGCGGTGGGATGGTACTGATCGATGAAGTCACGCACTCGCTTGAGTTCGCCCAGCGGCAGACCGCTCATGAGTTCCCAGCCGATCCCGAGGGTCTCTTCGATCGAACGGCCCACGTCACCCTGGCCGATGATCTGACGCTCGAACTCGTCGGCGAAGTGCAGGTAGCGCCGGTCGGTGTCCGAAAGCGCTTCCTCACCGACGATGGCGACGAGACGCCGGAGGTCACGACCCTGCGCGTACGCGGCGTAGAGCTGGTTGGCGACCGCGCGGTGGTCGTCGCGGGTCTTGTCCTCGCCGATGCCGAGGTTCATGAGCCGCGACAGGCACGGCAGGACGTCGATCGGCGGGAAGACGCCGCGGCGGTGGAGGTGACGGGACAGAACGATCTGACCCTCGGTGATGTACCCGGTAAGATCCGGGATCGGGTGTGTGATGTCGTCGTCGGGCATCGTCAGGATCGGCAGCTGCGTGACCGACCCCTTCTGGCCCTTGATGCGGCCGGCGCGCTCGTAGATCGTCGAAAGGTCGGTGTACATGTAGCCGGGATAGCCACGACGACCCGGGACCTCTTCACGAGCGGTCGAGACCTCACGAAGCGCCTCACAGTAGTTGGTCATGTCCGAGAGGATGACGAGCACCTGGAGATCCTTCTCGAATGCGAGGTACTCGGCCACCGTCAGTGCGCACTTGGGTGTCAGCAGACGCTCGACCGTGGGGTCGTCGGCAAGGTTCAGAAAGAACACGACTCGCTCGAGAGCGCCGGTGGACTCGAACTGGTTCATGAAGTACGCCGCTTCTCGGTGCGTGATGCCCATCGCGCCGAACACGATGGCGAACTCCTCGCCAGACTTCACTCGCGCCTGGCGGATGATCTGCGCGGCAAGCTCGTTGGCCGGCAGACCCGAACCGGAGAAGATCGGAAGCTTCTGGCCACGCACGAGCGTGTTGAGACCATCGATGGCCGAGATGCCGGTCTCGATGAAGTCGGCCGGTTGCGCGCGACGGTACGGGTTGATCGGTGAACCGGTGATGTCGAGGCGCTTCTCCGGCATGATCGGCGCGCCACCGTCGATCGGACGACCGGTGCCGTTCAGGATGCGTCCGAGCAGCTCGGGGGCGACGTCGATCTTGGCGACCTCTTCGAGGAAGCGCACCCTCGTGATGTCGATGTCGATGCCCTGCGTTCCCTCGAACACCTGGATGACGGCGGTCGTGCCCGAAACCTCCAGAACCTGGCCGCTGCGCTCGCTGCCGTCAGGCATGAGAACGGCGACCATCTCGTTGTACGCGACGTGGTGGACGTTCTCCACGAAGATGAGCGGACCCGTGACGTACGTCAGCGTCCGGTACTCGGTGGAAAGCAGCGAGCGGTCGAGTGTTGCCTCCGCAGTCATCTACAACACCTCGATTCCGGAGATCTGTTCGCTGATCTCTTGTACCAGCTCGGGCATCCGTTCGAGCGCCTCATCGTGCGGCGTGGTCTTGAGAGTCGAGATCTCGTCTCGCGCGGGCATCTGAAGCACCTGCCGGAGCGACACACCTCGCGACATCGCCTGCGTCGCGCCGTCGTTGAACGCAAGGATCGTCTTCAGGATCCAGTACGACTTCTGCGGCGGACAGTACGCATCGACAGCGTCGAAGGCGAACTGCTGCAAGAAGTCCTCGCGGATCATACGGGCGACCTCAAGGATGATCTTCTCCGTCTCGGGAAGCGCATCCGGACCGACCAGCTGCACGATCTCCTGAAGCTCGGTCTCCTTCTGAAGGATGAACATCGCGCGCTCACGCACGGCACGCCAGTCATCGGCGACCTCGGTCTCGAACCAGTCCTGGACCTGGCCGAGGTACAGCGTGTACGACTTGGTCCAGGAGATGGCCGGGAAGTGCCGGCGATGCGCGAGCGACGTGTCGAGCGCCCAGAAGGCACCCGTCACGCGCAACGAGTTCTGCGTCATCGGCTCGGACATATCGCCACCGGGAGGTGAGACGGCGCCGACCATAGTCACGGAGCCGACACGATCGCCATCACCCAGCGCTTCGCAGCGGCCGGAGCGCTCGTAGAAGCTCGCAAGGCGTGTGGCGAGGTAGGCGGGGTAGCCCTCCTCACCCGGCATCTCCTCGAGACGGCCGGAGACCTCGCGGAGCGCCTCGCCCCAGCGGGAGGTCGAGTCGGCCATCATCGCGACACTGTAGCCCATGTCGCGGTAGTACTCGGCGAGTGTGACACCCGTGTAGATGGATGCCTCGCGCGCCGCAACCGGCATGTTCGAGGTGTTGGCAACGAGAACGGTACGGTCCATGAGCTTGTGGCCCGTGCGCGGATCGTCGAGTTCGGGGAACTCGGCGAGCACCTCGGTCATCTCGTTGCCGCGCTCACCGCAACCAACGTAGACGATGATGTCGACGTCGGCCCACTTCGCGAGCGACTGCTGGGTGACCGTCTTACCGGTACCGAAGCCGCCCGGAATGATGGCGTTCCCGCCAAGCGCGACCGGGAAGAACGTGTCGAGAATGCGCATGCCGGTCATGAACGGGGTGGTCGGGTCCAGCTTGCGCTTGTACGGACGTCCGTACCGAACCGGCCACCACTGGCTCATCTTGATCTCCGTGCCGTCTTCAAGCACGGCCATGACCTCGTCGATCGTGTACGAACCGGCGGGAGCCATCTTGGCGATAGTCCCTTTCACACTAGGCGGCACCATGATGCGATGGAGTACCGTCGCACCCTCGGGCGTCGTTCCGATCACGTCGCCCGCGGAGACCTGCTGGCCCACCTCGGCCACAGGCGTGTACTCCCATAGCTTCTTCCGATCGAGTGCGCTTGCCACGGTACCGCGAGCGATGAAGTCGCTCCCGGTGTCCTCGGCGATGACCGGAAGCGGCCGCTGGATGCCATCATAGATCGACGACAGAAGTCCGGGACCGAGCTCCAGCTTGAGCGGTCCCTCCGTCGACTCGACCGGCTCGCCGATCAGCAGTCCCGAGGTGTCCTCGTAGACCTGGATCGTGGCGAGCTCGCCTTCGAGCCTGATGACCTCGCCCATGAGGCCGGCATCGCCGACCCGGACGACGTCGTACATCTTGGTCCCCGTCATGCCGTCTGCGACGACGACAGGACCGGTTATCTTTGAAAGCGTTCCGACAATCATCAGCCTCGCCTCAGCGTAATGTCGAATCCGATTGCACGTCTGATCAGGCGCGATAGGTACGCCCGATGGTCTTCATCTGTAGCCAGTTTCTCGCGTATCGGCAAAGAGATCACAATCGGCCGATACGTCTGGTTGATCTTCTGCTGCGTCCGCTCGTCGATGTCCGCCATGAACGCCTCGTTCACGGCGACGATCCCGCTCTCATCGTCGTCGATGAGTCCCGAGAGCTTCCGGCGAGCATCTTCCGGCGACTCGGCCACAACCACGTCGACGCCGGCAAGGCCGAAGCCGTCAGCGTTGTCGGGATCGGTGAGGACGATGAGCTTATACAACGATGAGCTCCTCCCTCATTCGCTCCACCGGCATGCCGACCGCGATGCCCTTCACGACGATGCGCATGTTCGTGACCTCGTTGGCCTTCGCCCACAGGTAGCTGATCGAGATACCGATCCCGAGGGGATCGCCCTTGCTCGTGGCGAACGCCTTCCGGAAGAGATAGTCTTCCAGCGCACGCTCGAATACTGAGATCGAGCCCTTCTCGATGTACGTGATCGCGACCTGCTCGAGAATCGATCCGAACGGCGTGCGCTTGAGCCTCTGGAACACCTCGTCGACATCGGACATCGCCGAGAGACTGGCGAACAACTCCTCGGTCACACGATCACCACCGGGGAGGAAGAACCGCAGTACATCCTCCGGCGGCAGGTCCGAACTCAGCAGCCTCAGACACGTGAGCAGATTGAGCGTGTCCACCTGGATGCTCAGGAACGTCCTGGCCAACCGGTTGTTCGCACGCCTGCCCTTCAGCCGCCTGACCGCCCACTCATAGTAGTAGCGGTCCAGCGCGAGCTCGAGGACCGAAAGGTCCGCGTTCTCGTTGTAGTCCGGCAGCACTTCGCGAAGCGGGACCGCGAACGGCAACCCCCAGGTCGCAAGAGTGTCGACGACGCTCTTCACGCTCTCCTGCTTCGCCAACTCCTCGGCATCCACCTGCGTCAGCTGCCCGACCGTGATGAGACTGTCGATGATGACCTCATCCGGGAAGCTCATATGCTTGCCGCGGATGATTGTCTTGATGTTGAACAGGTCCCATCTGCCAAGCAGCGTGGTGAGCAACCGCCGCGCCTCGTCGTTCGAGACACTCATCACTTTGGCGAACGTCCGCACCATGTTGTCTTTGAGCGCTTCGTCCACCTGTGTCGCCGTGCGCCCATGCAGGATGCGATCCTCCAGATCCGGACCGTACTCGGTGTCCATGATCTTATGGATGACCGCGCCGATATCGGGTGCCGTCATGAGATCGTCGAAGAACGCCTGCTTGAGCAGACGCGATCGCATACCCCGGATCCGTGCGTTCGAGTAGCCGTAGTCGCGGCCCCGGGATCCGATGCGGCGGGTGGTCTCGGTAGGTGCCGTGCTCATGAAGTCAGTACCTCTGCGACCTTCGACTGAGCCAGCCCACGCACCTTCTCGAGCCTGCTTTCGAAGGTATTCCTCCGTACGATACGGCCCCCGTCGTACGAGACGACCGCGCCGCCGATGCCCTCGAGCGAAGGCGCCACCGTGCACGTCGCGCCAAGGTCGGCCACGACTTTCTTCGCCAACGCTGCGTCGTCAGGAGCGACGACCAGTTCACACTCCCCCTGGACACCCTCGACGGCCTCTGACACAAGTCCCCGGAAAACGCCCTCGTACTCGGCGCTGCCACGCAAGGCCGCAAGTCTCTCGGCGGCAAGAGCGAATACGCGATCAACGGCTTCATCGCGCACTGCAGCAAGATCGCGCCTGACCTGCAGGCGGGCGGCGTTAACGGTCTTGGCCGACCTGGCCTTCACCGAGTCCTCGGCCGCCTGCACGCGGGCCTGTGTGATGCGATCCGCTTCATCACGGGCCTCCTGCACCATGGCATCGGCCTGAACCTGAGCGGCGCGAAGGATAGCGCTCACCTCGTCGTCGGCCTGCTCCTCAAGCGCTCTGAAGATATCTTCGATCGCCATTCGTCAGTCCCTCCGTGCGTTCGTCGTGAGTCGGAGCCCTATGCCTGGATCATGAAGGCGATAACGAAGCCAAGCAGCACGATAACCTCAGGCAGCGCCATCAGAACGATAAGGGTGGTGCCAGCCTCGGGACGCTCAGCGAGCGTACCGGCGCCAGCGGCGCCTATCCTCGACTGCGCGTACGCGGCACTCATGGCAGCGATGCACATCGAGGCGCCGGCCGCTGCGTACTTGGCGACACCCACTGCGGGGTCGAGATCTGCCACGCTGGTGCCGCTCTCGGCGGCCATGGCCATGGCCGGGACCATGACGGCGGTCAGGAAGGTACTCCCGAACACCACCTTTGCGAGCTTGTTCTTGATCATGCGCGCTTTTCACCTCCGGTTTTGTGGAACGGCTTGTACACTTCCTTGCTCGTCTCATAGAACTTCCCGAAGAACTCGAGGAAGTTGAGACGCAATGCATGAATGTTGGGCGTGAACGCCGCCAGCACGAGATGGAGCGAGTGGAAGACGACTCCGGCCAGGATGCCGGCCACCAGACCGACCGACGAAGCGAGCTCGTTGATCGCGTCCGCAAAGATGGCGCCCGAGATGCCGACCGCCATGATACGGATGTAGCTCGCGATGCTCGAGAAGGTCTCGAGGATCTCCACGAAGCCCATGACTGCCCCGAAGCGAAGTGCGACGAGTACCCCGCCGCCCAGGACGATGGCGCCGACGGCGCGCAGCACGGGCGAGACACCGCTGTCTGCCAGCACGGACCCGGCGACCAGGAGGATGATGCCCAGGATGAAGCCGAGCAGTCCGCCCTTGATGTAGGCATGCTTCATGTGCTTGCCCTTGACCGCGTTCACAACACCCAGAACGAGACCGAACGCGATCTGGATCACGCCCACCGCCAGGACCATGTAGATGAGCGGATAGACGTCGTGAGTTCGCACGTAGGGCAGCGAGAATTCGCCCCACAACGGGATAGGTATCACCAGGTCCAGACGTGCCGGGAGCAGCCAGTCGCCGAAGAACTCGCCGTAGAAGAAGCCGAACAGGATGGCCGAGGTCGCCGCGGGTCCCAGAATGGACGTCGCCATCTGTACGCCGGAGTTCGCCTTGTACTTATTGCGCAGCCACAAGATGAGGCCGAGCATGATGGCGCCGTAGCCGATGTCGCCGACGATCATGCCGAAGAACAGTGGGTACGTGATGGCGAGGATCACCGTCGGGTCGATGGTGCCGTACTGCGGCGGCCCGTCCTTGAGCTTGCCCAGGAGCCACTCGTACGGTGCAGCGAACTTCGGATTATTCAACTGCACGGGCGTGTCGGCGTACTCGTGCTCGTCCACCTCAAGCTGATTGACGATGACATCCGTGCCGAATGTCTCGATGATCGTCCGGCGGAACTGCTTCACATCGTCTATGGGCAGCCAACCGGTTATCACGAATGCGTACTCGGTTTGGCCGAACTTCGGGATCGCGCTGATCTCCTCGATCTTGTCGACGAGGACGTCACGGATCGTCGAGAGCTTCATATACCACTGCGACGACATCTCGGAGAGCTCGACTTTGACCTGCTCGAGCTGGGTCGGAAGTTCCGTGCGACGCCGACGCAGTTCATCGTAGGCAGCGTCGAAGGGCATGTCCTGGAACTCCGAAGGGAGACGGATCTGGTTGACGTTCTCCATGGCCAAGAACTTGTGGACCGCCTCCGAGTACTTCCTTCCGAACACGACGATCACCGCAGTCGTATCGTCGTCGACATCAGTGGAGACGATCTCGCACTGGTTCTTGGTGATCTCGTCGAGCTCCTTCTTGAGCATCTCGAGTGCACCCTTGTACCGACGCTCGACGAGCAACGCGACCGAGTCGTACGCCCCGGTGGTCACAATCTGTTTGGCGAGCGGTTGGATCTTCTGCAAGATGGGCTCGTAGCGGGCGAGGAGCGCAAGTTCGGCCTCCATGGAGGACTGCGCCTGTGCCAGACTCGAGGTCTTGTCCTCGACCTGCTCGATGACCTCGGTCACCTGGGCAGCGAGTGCCTTGCTGTCCAACTGCCAGAGCTCGAGATAGTGCTTCTGCCGTGCCACTTCGTCCACTGTGGACGTGGGCAGGTGCAGCGCCTTGATGATCGAACGAAGACGGATGAGGAGGTCCTCCATCCGCTCCTTCTCAGCGAGCTGGTTCTCCACCAGATCCATCTGCTCAAGCGGGATCTCACCGGCTGCGATCTTCTTGGTGAGATCCTCGATGTGCAGGGTGCCGATCTCGTGGAGGAGACTGACCACGTCGAAGAAGCGATTCTTCGGCCCGATCAACTCGACCTTGGCCATTGGGACCAACATACGCGAACCCTCCCCCCTCGTATCCTAAAGGGATGCTGCCTGGCAGACGGGCATTAGAAGGTCGTCACGAGCTTGACGACCAGATCCGCTGCCTCACCCTGCCGTTCAACCAGCGACTTCCGAAGTGCCTCGACGTCAGCGGCCCCCTGTGCCTCGACCTGCGCGATCGATGCCTCTGTCTCCTTGAGCACGGTGTTCGTGCGCTCGGTCGACAGCCGTTCAGCATCGGAACCCGCACCCTTCACGATCTTGGCGGCCTCGCTCCGAGCGTCTGACACGATCTTCTCAGCCTGGTTCCTCGCCGCGAGCACCCTGCCCGAGATCTCCATCTCCTTCTCGCGTATCTGGAACAGCGGCGAGTTGGCGTCTTTGGTGACGACGTCCTGATGGAACCTGATCTCCTCCAGAACCTTCTCGTCCATGGAACCTCTCCCTGTGCGATACATATGCGGGCGCTGCGATCACCGAGCGCCGAACCCGGAGGCGCTCGGTGCAGGGAGTATCTCCCTGCGACACGCAGGCGAGAGCGCGCGTCGCGTTCCCGTCTCCCAAGCATTGTTCGCCAGGGTGAATCGGAACTCCTGCTAGATTCTGTGAACAAATCCTGGGGCTGCACCACCGGATGGGCGTCCGCCGCCTGAGGGGGCACGACGGGGACTAGACCGCGCGGCGCTCCAGGCGAAGCGCGAAGCCGCAGGCGATCTCGTAGTTGATCGTGCCGGCCACGGCTGCAAGGTCGTCGATGAGGATCTTCTCGGAACCCTGCGCACCGGCGATCACCACCTCGTCACCGGGACTGACGCGCAGTCCCGGCGGGATCTCGACCATGAACTGGTCCATACAGATGCGCCCGACCTGTCTGCAACGCCGTCCGCCGATGAGAACCTCCATGCGGTTCGAGAGGACGCGGTGAAGCCCATCAGCGTAACCGAGCGGCACCGTGGCGATGGTTGTGGGGCCGGACGCATGCCAGGTGAAACCGTAACTGACACCGTCACCCAGGCCGATGCGCTTGACCAGCGACACCCGCCCCTTGACGCTCATGGCGGGCTCCAGCGCGATACCAGACCGTGTCGCCTCGCCGGGATGCAATCCGTAGATGGCGATCCCGCAGCGCACCATGTCGAAGTGGGTCGCGGGGTGCATGATCGTGGCCGCGCTGTTGGCCGCGTGTACGAGAGCCGGGCGAACACTGTTGTCCCGGAGGTCATCGAGTGCGAGCGCGAAGCGCTCGACCTGCCGATCGAACTCCCAATCGCCCGGAGTGTCCGCCGTGGCGAAGTGCGTGAAGACGCCCTCGAGCTTGATGCCCGGCACCCGGCTGAACTGGCCGACGATCTCGGCGACATCTTCGGCACGGAAGCCGATCCGGTTCATGCCGGTGTCCACCTTGAGGTGGTAGACGATCTCCCGCCCGAGGGAGACCGCGACGCGGCCGAGAGACTCAGCGAACGCCTGCGTTGTGACGGTGGGGATCAGGCCATGCTCGACGATCGCCTCGGCTGCCTCCGGGGGAGGCTCGGCGAGCAGGTGAATCGGCACGCCGATGCCGGCCTCGCGCAACGCGACCGCCTCGGCAAGCGTGGCCACGCCGAGCCGCTCGGCTCCCGCCGAGAGCGCCGCGCGCGCGGACGGGATCGCACCATGCCCATACCCGTCCGCCTTCACGACCGCCATGAATCGGGTGCCCTGACGGGTCAGCGAGGCAAGCGCGCGGACGTTGCGCGCAATGGCGGCAGCATCGACCTCGACCCAGGCGTGGCGGGGATACAAGGTGTCGCTACCCCTCCGAGATGAGCGAACGGACGATATCGGACTTGCTCACGATCCCGACCAGACGCTCGCCGTCGAGAACGGGCACGCGGCTCACCTCGCGGTCCACCATGAGCGTCGCGACGTCGGCCACCGACGTGTCTGCCTGCACGGTCACAGGCTCTGCGGTCATGACGTCTTCCACGGTCGCGCCCACGGCCTTCTTGAGCTCGCTCTCGAAACGGGCGGTCGCCGGCGGGTACATGATGAACCCGTCGAGCAGGTGCAGGTATGTGGGGAACTCGACCTTCACGTCGCGCATAATCAGGTCGCCCTCGGTGACGATGCCTACGAGCGCGTCACCATCGAGCACGGGCAGCGCACCGATGCGGCGCTCCACCATCATGCGCGCCGCCTCGGTCACGGTAAGGTCCCTCGTCACGCTCACGGGATCGGACGTCATGATGTCCCGAGCGGTGAGATCAGCCATCGTGCCTCCACATCGTAGTCGGTCGGCGGTGCACACGCTGCACCTGATCAGATTCTACCCGCCCAGCAGCTCCCGCACAGCCTCCGGCAGGAACGTCGTGATATCGGCCGAGGTGAAGCACGTCCCGGTAAGCGCTGCGGCGCCGATCTCGCCCGCTCGGCCATGCAGGTGAGCCGCAAGCATCCCCGCCTCGTACGCCGGAAGGCCCTGCGCCATCAGCGTCCCCGCCATTCCCGCTAGTACGTCACCGGAACCGGCACGGGCAAGAGCACCGCATCCCGCGAGGACGATGCCGGGGCGTTCGTGTCCGGCGACGATGGTGTGCGGGCCTTTGAGTAGGCATACGCACCCGGCGCCGCTCAGTGAAGCGGCCGCACCGAGCCGGTCCTCCTCCACGACGGCGACGTCTGCCGAGAGCAGACGCGCGGCTTCGCCAGGATGGGGAGTGATCAGCAGCGGGGCCCGCCGCTCGAGAAGCGGTCGCGGATCACCAGCGAACACGTTGAGCCCGTCGGCGTCCAGCACGAGCGGCCACAGCCCCTCGGCCACCAGTGCGCGAACGGCGGCGCTCGGCCCGGCTCCCGTCGTGAGTCCGGGTCCGACCACGATCGCATCGGCGTCCGTGACTGCGCCCAGGACGGCATCGGCCGACGCGATCGATCCGTCGGCCGATGCCGGCACAGCTCGGACGATCACGTTGGGAAGTGCACCGCGTACCACGTCTCCGATCACGTCGGGCACGACGGCGAAGATGTATCCCGCACCCAGGCGCAGCGCACCCATCGCGGACAGCACGGCCGCACCGCTGTAGGCGAGCGAGCCCGCCACGACCGCCACGCGTCCGCGCGAGCCCTTGTGGTCCTCGGGTCGTACTCGCGGCATCAGACGGTGCAGATCGCCGATGTCCAACACCTCGAGGTCACCGGGACCGCCGAGCACAGACGGGGGCACACCGATGCCCGCCACGACGACCTCACCCGCGCACGCGGCCCCGGGGTAGATGAGCAGTCCGGGCTTGAGCGCCGAGAACGTCACGGTCACATCGGCACGAACCGCACGACCGCGCACCGCACCGGTATCGGAGTCGACACCCGACGGAACGTCCGCCGAGATGACGGGGCGACTGGCGCGGTTGATCGCCTCCATGACCTCGGCATAGGGCTCACGCGGCGGTCCCGCGAAGCCGAACCCGAAGATCGCATCGATGATGACCGCCGCACCCGGGAGTCCTCTCAGGATCTGGTCGTCATGACCTTCGATCGGGCCCCAGCGGACGCCTGCGGCGACAGCCGCCTCGGCTGCCTGCCGTGCCTCGGCCGCCAGCTCCTCGGGACCCCTGAGGGCCAGAACGGCGACGTGCCTGCCCTGCGCGGCAAGCAGTCGCGCAGAGACCCACCCGTCCCCACCATTGTTGCCCGGGCCGCACACGACCACCACACGACCGTCGGGCCACCGCCGGGTCACTTCGGCAGCCAACACGCCACCGGCTCGCTCCATAAGCTCCCGAATGGTGGTGGCGCCGCGGGATACGGCCTCGTTCTCGGCGGCGCGCATCCGATCGGCGGTGATCGCGAACCGCATCGGTCAGGCCTCCTTCACCTGTGAACAGGGCCGCGCACCTGGCGCGGCCCTGTCATCATCGCACGTGCGCCTATCTCCGGTCGTTCCCCACGTCGTCGAGCATCGCGCGCGCACTCTTGAACGACGACGCCAGCCGGTCGGCAGGCGTCTCCGGTTCGGGATCGCGGCGCGGGCGCATGCCCTCGGTGATCGCCACCGCGGAGGCGACCGCATTGGCATGGGTGAACGACAGCGAGAGGTGCATCTCCACGACGCCGGCAGCCTCGGCCACCTCGGCAGCCCTGCCCGAGAGTCTCGGCACGGGACGACCACGCTCGTCGCGGACCACCTCGACGTCACGGAACGTCATGCCCGAGAACCCTGTCCCGAGCGCCTTGAGAACGGCCTCTTTGGCTGCGAAGCGCATCGCGTAGTGGATCTCCGGCTTGTTGCGAGCATCGCAATAGGCGCGCTCCTCCTCGGAGAACAGCCGCTCTCTGATGCGCGGATGCCTCCGCAGCGCTTCGCGCATACGGTCGATCTCCACGATGTCGACGCCGAGCCCGGCGATCTGCTGATCGGGAGCCATCATCTACTCCACCGTGACCGACTTGGCGAGGTTGCGTGGCTGGTCCACGTTGCAGCCGCGCATCGCTGCGATGTGGTAAGCGAGCAGTTGCAGCGGAACGGTCGCGGTGATCGCCGAGAGACTCTCACTCGTCGCCGGAACGTACAGCACGTGCTCGGCGTGCGCCCGGATCTCGTTGTCGCCGTGTGTCGCCACCGCGATGACGCGCGCGCCGCGCGCGCGGACCTCCTGGATGTTGCTCACGACCTTCTCGTACGTGTGCCCCTGGGTCGCCACGACCACCACGGGCACCTCAGGCGTGATGAGCGCGATCGGGCCATGCTTCATCTCGCCGGCCGGGTAGGCCTCCGCGTGGATGTAGCTGATCTCCTTGAGCTTCAGGGCGCCTTCCATCGCAACGGGCACGCCGATACCTCGGCCGAGGAACAGCGAGGAGACGACGCCTGTGTACTCACGTGCGCATGCCTCGATGTCGTCCGCACTGCCGAGAATGGCCTCCACGGCCTCGGGAAGGCGGGTCACCTCCTGCCAGATCCGTTCGACGCGTGACTGCTCGAGCGTTCCTTTCGCTTGTGCGAGCTTGAGCGCGAGGACCGTGAGCGCCGCGATCTGGGCGGTGAAGGTCTTCGTCGCCGCCACACCGATCTCCGGACCGGCGTGCGTGTAGATGACGCCGTCACTCTCGCGGGTGACGCGGCTGCCCACGACGTTGGTGATCGCGAAAGCCTTCGCGCCGCGGCTGCGAGCCTCACGCACCCCGGCAAGGGTGTCCGCGGTCTCGCCAGACTGCGTGATGGCCACCACCAGCGTCTCCGCGTCGACGATCGGGTCCCGGTAGCGGAACTCACTCGACACGTCGACCTCGACAGGAACACGCGCCCACTGCTCGATGAGCGTCTTGGCGACGATCCCGGCGTGATAGCTCGTACCGCACGCGACGATGAACACCCGGTCGATCGCAGCGATCTCGGCCTCGCTCATCGCAAGCTCGGAGAGCTGGATGATGCCGTCGGCACCCATCCTACCGCGGAGCGTCTCACGGAGCGCCTTGGGCTGCTCGTGGATCTCCTTGAGCATGAACGTCTCGTAGCCGCCCTTCTCGGCGGCGTCCAGGTCCCACTCGATCGCCAGGTGCTCCGGCTCGCGGACCTCACCGTTCGCGTCGCGAACGACTGCGGCGACGGCGGACACGACGGCGACATCGCCGTCTTCCAGCACGAGGATGTCACGCGTGTACTCGAGGACCGCGGGGATGTCGCTCGCAACGATCATCTCCCCGTCGCCAACGCCGATGATGAGCGGCGAGTCCCTGCGAGCCACGACGACGGTGTCCGGTTCGTCGACATGGAGCACCGCCAGCGCGTAGCTCCCGTCGAGACGCTTCACGGCGCGGGCGACGGCCGTGGCGAGGTCGCCATCGTAGTAGCTCTCCACGAGGTGCGCCACCGTCTCGGTGTCGGTCTCCGAGCGCAGAACGTGCCCGGTCGCCGCAAGCTCCTCGCGCAGCTCGAGGTAGTTCTCGATGATCCCGTTGTGCACGACCGACACCGAACCGGTGCAGTCGGCATGGGGATGGGCGTTCTCTTCGCTCGGACGGCCATGTGTCGCCCACCGCGTGTGCCCGATGCCGACGGTGCCGACGAGGGGGTCGGTCGCCACAGCCTCGGCAAGGTTGACGAGTTTGCCCACCCGCCGCGTGACGGCGATGCCTTCCGCCCCGGCGATGGCCAGCCCTGCCGAGTCGTATCCGCGATACTCCAGTCTCGCCAGGCCGGCGAGCAACACGTTACTCGCCTGCCTCGGCCCGCAATAACCGACGATTCCACACATAGATAGAGTCCTCCCGTGAGAAGGCTAGGTTCGAAGTGATCGGCGCACCGCACGTACATGCGTGGCCGACAGGTGATACTCCCGGTCCGATGACGCTTTGTCCACCGCGGTCACCCGCGGGCTTTGTCGTCATCGTTTCGACCCCGGGACGAAAGGGCCGGAGGGCCATCCGCCGAATGCTTCGATAGACCCTCACCTCGTCACCTGACGGTTCGTCAGGCCTGGCGCTTGCGTTCAGTCAGGGGGGGGGCACCCTCCTCTCAGCCGATCGGACAGCGTGATTATATCAGTGATGCGCGCATCCATAGCGCAACGAACGGATGACGGTCACCGAAGCATCGGGCCCCGGCGTTTGCCGGGGCCCGATGGTAGGCGATATGTCTCTAGGCCTACGGGAGTATCTCGGCAACCTGCGCGCGCGTCACAGAAGAGATAGCCGAGAGCCCGCCGATGAACTTGACGTGTCCGATGGCGAGCTTGTTGGCCGCGATGGCGGCGGCGGGTGCGGAATCAAGGTATGCGGTGGGGGTGAGCAGCATGAGCTGGTTCGTCTTACCCTGCGCGGCTCCGGCCGAAAGCGCATCCGGGAAGTTCTCACCCGTTGCGAGCGCCACGCCATTCCAGGTCAGACCGAGCTCGGTGGCGCCGAACTGGGCGACTGCCATGGCGGTCGCGTACCGGTTCATGCCGCCGATGCGCTCGACTTCGAGGATGCCGACCTCGGAGCCCTGCGCGACGATCTCGGCCGGCACGACACCGGTGCCACCGAGCACGAGCATCTTGGTCACGCCAAGGTCATCCATCGTCTCCTTCGTGGCAGCCGAAACGCCGTCCGCCTGGCTGAGGAAGATCGGCCAGTGTGCCCGGGCAGCCAGCGGCGATGCGGCCAGCGCGTCCGGGAAGTTCAGACCGGTCGCGACGAAGGCCACGCCGTCCCAATCCTCCGTGCTCGAGCTGACGACCTCCTCGGCGACGAGGTCCGCGGTCTCGTACCGGTCGACGCCGCCAAGCCGGGTGACGGAGCCCGTGAGTGCGGCGGCCAGCTGGTCTTCTACGTCCTCTGAGACCGCGGCAGGTCCGCCGATCACGAACGCGTCTACGGCTTCGAGGCGCTCGATCTCGGCGAGCACTTCTGCCGGCAACGCATCCGGGCGGGTGAGCAGGATCGGTGCATCGTAGACACCGGCGAGCGCCGAGGCGCCGAGCGCGTCAGGCCAGTTCGTTCCGGTTGCCACGATCACCGTGTCAGCGCCGTTCGGGAACGTCCGCAGCGAGACCTCGACCGAGGTGCTGTAGCGGTCGGCGCCGGCGGCAGTCACGTACTCGGTCGCGATCTGCTCGAGCGGCATGATGAAGATGTCCGGCTCGCCGGTGGCCGGCATGTAGCGGTTGAAGGAGACCCACGGCCCGGAGATCGCCGGCCGGCCATCACATTCGGCCTGCATCGTCAGGCGAACGGTGGCGCTGGAGGCGAGGTCGTACATGTAGAGATCACCATCGCCGGTGGTCTCATCGCTCCAGACAAGGCGCCCTTCGCCGATCGCAAGCCCGCTGATCTCGGAATCGGAGGTGTAGACCTCCTCCTCCATGTCCTCGGTGATGCTGTACACGTAGATGCTGTCGTACCCGTCGCGGTCGTCGATCCACGCGATCGTATCGCCCTCGACGACCGGCTCCCACTGGTAGCCTGAGGCGGTGCACACCTCGAACTCGGTGTCGGTGGCCAGGTCGTACGCGTAGACGTCCGAATCACCATTGCGCTGGTCTTCCCACACGACTATGTCGCCATCGACGCGCGGGCCGTACTGCCAGCCGGTGTCGTCGGTGAGTTGGGTCTCGGTGTCGGTGCTGCGGTCGTAGGCGTAGATGTCCCAGTCTGCCTTGTCGTCGTAGTCATATTCGGCCCAAACGACGACGTTGCCGGAGATGTCCGGGACCTCTTGGTCTGCCGCCCGGTCTGCGATCACCGTGTGCTCATCGGTCTCGATGTCGTACACGTAGATGTTCGTGTTGTTCGGCCAGCTGTCGCAGTCCTCGTCGCTCTGGTAGACGACCACGCCGTCGCTGATCCGCGGATTCTCCTGCTTCTTCTCGGCGGTGGAGACCTCGAACTCCTCGCCGGTGGAGATCTTGTAGCCGTAAACATCCCAGGCGCCACAGGTGCCGTTGCGGCCGTCACGCCAGACGACGTAGTCGCCGTCGATATCCGAGCGGTTCTGCGGATGCGAGTCGTTGGTGAGCTGGATGGGGGTCAGTGCGAAGTAACCACTCGCCGACATCGGGCCGACGAACGCCCCCAGGAATGTCGCAAACAGTGAGGCGACGAGCAGGACGCGCAGAGATCTTGAGTGCATGAGCCTCTCCCCCTTCGGCGCGGCCTCGCCGCGCCACTCGCGATTCTTCCCCGACCACACACCGTGCCGATGGCCGCAACGAGCCGTCCGCCCCAACCACTGTAGCGACTATCACAACAAGCATATCAATGGTCAGGGCACGTGAACAGCCGCCCGTTGCGCACGATCCTGATGCGCTCTCGTGTCCTAGATGCCGAATCGCATCCTAGCCGAGTTCGCGGGTAACGACCTCGGCGAGGCGCGCGACGATCGCGCGAGCCTGCGCCTCGTCGGCGGCCTCGACCATCACGCGCACGAGCGGCTCGGTGCCCGAGGAGCGCACGAGCACGCGACCGGTCTCGCCAAGTTCGCTCTCCGCAGCGAGGACCGCGTCGGCGACGGCGGCGCTGCCCGACAGCATCCCGCGGTCGGCTACGCGTACGTTCTCGAGGACCTGCGGGTAGCGTTTCATGACCCTCGCGAGCTCGGAAAGGGGACGACCGGCACGCTTGATGGTGTATGCGAGTTGCAGCGCGGTCACAAGACCGTCACCGGTGGTGGCATGGTCGAGGAAGATCACATGCCCGGACTGCTCGCCACCAAAGGTAGCGCCCGAGGAGCGCATCTGGTCGAGGACGTAACGGTCCCCGACGCGGGTCTTGACCACGGTGATACCGTGCTCGCTCAGCGCGCGCTCGAAACCGAGATTGCTCATCACCGTAGAGACCACCGTGTTACCCGGCAGAGATCCCCGCCCGGCCATGTCCACAGCGCAAACGGCCATGATCTGGTCGCCATCAAGCTCCGCGCCGTTCTCGTCGACAGCGAGCACGCGGTCAGCGTCACCGTCGTGTGAGATACCGAGATCGAATGAGCCGGACCGGACGAGTTCCGCCACGACCTCGAGGTGCGTCGAGCCGCAGCCGGCGTTGATGTCCGTACCGCTCCAGTCGCAGTTGATGCTCGTGACCTCGGCGCCGAGCCGCTCGAACGCGCTGGGCGTCGTGAGCGCGGATGCGCCGTGCCCACAGTCGAGCGCGACGCGCAGTCCCGACAGATCGCCGCCGACGGTGGCCACCGCGTGCGCGATGTAGCGCTCGACGGCGTCGGCCACGACCGTGGCCCGACCGACCCGCGCACCCGTCGGCCGACTCCAGTCGCGCTCCGAGACGAGGTACTCCTCGATCTCGTCCTCGATCTCGTCGGGCAGCTTGAAACCGCCGCGGTCGAAGAACTTGATGCCGTTGTACTCGGCCGGGTTGTGAGATGCCGAGATGACCACGCCGCCGTCGGCCTCGAGATCCCGCGCCAGAAACGCGACCGCTGGCGTGGGCACGATACCGGCCCTCAGCGCATCGGCTCCCGAAGAACAGACGCCGGCGACCACTGCCGCTTCGAGCATGTCGCCGCTCAGGCGCGTGTCCATGCCGACGACGATCCTGCCCTTGCCCCGGTTGCCGAGGAAGTGGCCAGCCGCCTCGCCGAGCTTGAACGCAAGCTCAGGCGAGAGATCCGCGTTCGCGATGCCGCGCACGCCGTCAGTGCCAAAGAGCCGGGCCATGAGGTCGCCCCCTTCGTTACACGATCAAGGCCCGCCACGAGGGCGGGCCTTGAGACTGGTCGATCGGAACGCCCCGCTGCTCTAGCGCTTGGAGAACTGCGGGCGCTTGCGAGCCTTCTTCAGGCCGTACTTCTTGCGCTCGACCATACGCGGGTCGCGGCGCAGCAGACCGGCACGCTTGAGCTCGGCACGATAGTCGTCGCCGGCCTCGAGCAGCGCACGGGAGATAGCGTGGCGCAGCGCGCCGGCCTGGCCCGAGATGCCGCCGCCCTTGATGTTGGCGAAGACGTCGAAATGCCCGACCGTCTCGGTCACGCGGAACGGCTGCTCGACGAAGCCCCTGAGCACGGCCCGGCCGAAGTAGTCATCGAACGCCCGCCCGTTGACCACCATCTGGCCCGTACCCGGGATGAGGCGGGCGCGCGCGACCGAGGTCTTGCGGCGGCCGGTGCCCCAGTAGACTGCCTTGTTCTCAGCCATGCGCTAGACCTCCAGGGTGATCGAACGGGGGTTCTGGGCCTCGTGCGGGTGCTCGGCGCCGCCGTACACCTTCAGCTTCTTGCCCATGGCCCGCCCGAGGGTGTTCTTGGGAAGCATTCCCCTGACCGCCATCTCGATGACGCGCTCGGGACGGGTCGCAAGGATCTCGGAGATCGGGGTCTCCTTGAGGCCGCCCGGATAACCCGAGTGGCGGTACTTCATCTTGGTCGCGAGCTTGTTGCCGGTGAGCTTCACCTTCGACGCGTTGATGACGATGACGAAGTCACCGGTGTCGACGTTCGGCGTGTACTGCGGCTTGCGCTTACCCTTGAGGATAGAGGCGACTTCGCTCGCCAGTCTGCCGAGCGGGATGTCGGTGGCATCGACAACGAGCCACTCGCGTTCCACCTCGCCGGGCTTGGCGTAGTAGGTCTTCAACGGTTCCTCCAAAAGCACTGTGGACGTGTGTCGTTCATCGAGTTCACGGGGCTCTCCAAACGAACCCTTACACTTTAGCGGCGGCACCATGGGGTGTCAACAAACGCCACCGGGCGTATCCATCCGGTCCGCGCGACCCCCCTGCGCGCCCGAAGCGGGTCACAACCAGCACTCGTCTGGATAGGACACGTGCCAGAGCACGAGCCCGTGCGGAGGGGCCGTCGGCCCCGCACTCGCGCGGTCACAGGCTGCCAGCGCCTCGGCAACCCAGGCAGCAGGTCGTCTCCCCCGTCCCACCTCGACGAGACTGCCCACGATGACCCTCACCATAGAATGCAGGAACGCGTTGCCACTCACGCGCACGACCACCGAGTGCTCTCCGAGCACCGTCTCCGTGCCGATATCGATGAGGTCGAGCCTGCGAACCGTCTTCTGCCCCTCGGCCGACGCCGTCACGCAGAAGGACTTGAAGTCGTGCTCGCCCACGAGCGCGCGGGCAGCCTCGCGCATCGAGCCCAGATCGAGCGGACCCTTCACCCACCACGCGTGTCGCGCGAGGAACAGCGGGGGAACCGGCCCCGGGACCAGCCGGTACCGGTACTCACGGCCGACTGCCGAGTGCCGCGCACTGAAGTCGGCGGCCGCCTCGCGCACGCCCGTGACAACGATGCCCTCACCCACCAGCGCGTTCAGCGACCGCAGGAGTGCCAATGCGTCGGGCTCCGTGCTGTCCGACGCGAAGCTCATGACTTGTCCGAGCGCGTGTACTCCCGCGTCGGTCCGGCCGGCCCCGACGGTGTCGACCTCGGACCGCAGGATCGTGGCAAGCGCCTCCTCGACGCGCCCCTGCACGGTCGGCAGGCCCGGCTGACGTGCGAAACCCGCAAAACCGCTGCCGTCGTAGGAGAGCGTGATAGCGATGGTGCCGGTCACGGGACCTCCCTAGAGTGCGACGCCCACCGCGATCATGACTGCGGTGGCGAAGGCGAGTGTCATCCAGTCCGCGGGCCGCATAACGGACGCGTTCAGCCGGGTTCTGCCTCTGCCGCCACGATAACACCGCGACTCCATCGCGAGCGCGAGATCCTCGGCACGCCTGAACAGGTTGATGAACAGCGGCACGAGCACGGGAACGAAAGCGCGAGCACGGCGGATCGGCCCGCCCTCGTCGAAACGCGCGCCGCGCGCGGTCTGCGCGATGACGATCTTCTCGGCCTCGGCGGCGGTGGTGGGGATGAATCGCAAGGCGATAGTGAGCATCATCGCCACCTCGCCTGCCGGGAACCGCACGACCTCGAGCGGCCGCATGACGCGCTCGAGTCCGTCGGTCAGCTGGACCGGCGTCGTCGTCAGCGTGAGCAACGACGTCCCGACGACGAGTAGCATGATGCGAGCCGCGAAGAAGACGCCGGTCACCAGACCAGGGCCGTCGACCGCCAGTGGGCCCAGACGAACCAGCGTGACGGTCGCAGGGTTCCAGCGGAGCCCGTGCGCGAGCAGCGTGAACGCCAGGATGAACGAGAGCGCCCGGACGCCCCGGATGGCGATGTGCCACGGCACGCGCGAGACGGCCACCGTAGCAACCACCACGAGAGCCATCACCGCCAGCCCCGGGAAGCCGTCCACCATGAACACCCCGGCGGTGAACGCTGCGACGAGACCCATCTTCGTCTTGGCGTCGAGCGCGTGAATCGGTGAGTCCACCGGTACGTACTGACCGAACGCGACGGGCACTCTCATCGGCGTTCACCCCGTGCTGCCATGAGAACCCGCGCAGCTTCCCGGGGCTCGAAGCCGATCTCCGGGATGTGCGCACCCCGCTCGCGCGCGAGGAGCTGCGCGCGGACGACCTCGGGCAGGCGCAGGCCTGCGGACTCGTACTCCCGAAACGCGTCGAACAGCGCGGCGACAGATCCGTCGAACACCGGCGCGCCATCGCTAAGCGCAAGGACGTGGTCCGCGTCACTCAGGAACTCATCGGGGTCGTGCGTGACGACCGCGACACCGGCGCGCGCTCGCTCGGCGGTGATAGCCGCTATGACATCACGCCTTCCGCGAGAGTCGAGACCTGCCGTCGGCTCGTCGAGCAACAGGTATGGTGCTCGCATCGCCAGTGCGCCGGCGATCGCCGCGCGCCGCGCCTCCCCTCCCGAAAGCGTCAGCGGTGACCGTCCCCCGAACGCGCCCGGATCCAGTCCGACAGCGGCCAATGCGTCCGCCGCCACCACATCGGGATCTTCGGCGCCCAGGTTGCCAGGGCCGAAGGCCACGTCGGCCAACACGGTCTCGGCGAAGAACTGCGACTCCGGGTTCTGGAACACGATCGCAACCCTGCCTCGGGCAGAACGCGCATGGGGAGCGACGCCGTCTACAGTGACCGAGCCGGCCGAAGGCCGGAGCAGGCCCGCGAGCAACCGGAGCAGCGTGGACTTGCCCGAGCCCGTTGCACCGGCGATGACGAGCATCTCGCCCGATGAGAGATCGAAGTCGACACCCCGAAGCGCGTCGATGCCGAAGCCGGTTCCCTGACCGTAGACGTAGCCGAGTCCGCGTGCGATCAGCGCCATAGCGCCTCCACAACAGACTCCGCGTCGAGCATGGGCGCAGGAACATCGATGCCTTTGGCCCGCAACTCGGCAGTCAGCACCGCCATGTGGGGCAGGTCGACGCCGTAACGCCCGGCGTACTCCGGCTCTCCCATGAGACCGAAGGGAGTACCCTCGTAGACGATCCGGCCCTCGGACAAGACGACCAGCCGGTCGGCATCGGCAGCCTCGGCCAGCTGGTGGGTGATGTGCAGGATACCCACACCCTCGTCACGCAGCGTCTTCAGCACCGCCGCGACTTCGGCCCGCCCGGTGCCGTCGAGCATCGCGGTCGGCTCGTCGAGAACGAGGTACGCGGGGCGCATCGCGAGCGCCCCGGCTATGGCAAGCCTCTGCTTCTGCCCGTCCGAGAGCAGATGGGGCTCGCGTCGCTGCATCCCGGCGAGCCCGACAGCCTCAAGCGCATCATCGACACGACGTCGGAGCTCTCCAGCAGGCACGCCCAGGTTCTCCGGCCCGAAGGCAACGTCTTCCTCGGCCACCGTTCCGACGATCTGGTTCTCCGGATTCTGCTGCACGAAGCCGACGCGACTTCGCACGTCCCAGAGAGCCTCGGCGTCACGCGTGTCCATGCCGTCGACGCTGACCGTCCCGGCCGACGGCAACAGCAGCGCGTTGCACAGGCGCGCAAGCGTGGACTTGCCTGAGCCGTTGGCACCGAGCATGGCGACGGACTCCCCCGGTGAAAGCGTGAGCGAGACGCCGTCGAGCGCCGGGCGCTCGGCACCCGGATAGACGACCATGGCGTCCCGCACATCGATCATCGGCTTCCTCCTACGCAACGGAGGGCCCCGCAACGAGCGAGACCCTCCGTACGCCAGACCCTCGCGGGCCGATACTAGTCCACAAGCTCCATGATGACCATCGGAGCCGCATCGCCCTTGCGCGGGCCCAGCTTGAGGATGCGCGTGTAGCCACCCGGTCGCTCGGCGAACCGCGGGGCGATGTCGTCGAAGACCTTCTTCACCAGCGCCTGATCGCCGAGCTCGGCGAGTGCCAGACGACGGGAGTGGACGTCACCGCGCTTGCCCCAGGTGATGATGCGATCCACGAGGGTCCGCACCTCCTTGGCGCGCGTTTCGGTCGTCTTGATCCGCTCGTTGGCGAGCAGGGCGGCGGCGAGGCTGCGAAGCATAGCCTTGGTGTGGCTCGCGTCGGTGCCGAGCTTGCGCCCCTTCTTCGCGTGTCTCATGTCC
Organism: Actinobacteria bacterium UBA2272; assembly: GCA_002347725.1. Taxonomy (GTDB): domain Bacteria; phylum Actinomycetota; class Coriobacteriia; order Anaerosomatales; family Anaerosomataceae; genus UBA2272. The sequence continues at coordinate 15,793 of DDXA01000001.1, read as the reverse complement.
TCACGTTCTCCTAGCCTGCGAGACCCAGGCCCATGGCCTGGAGCTTGTCTTTGACTTCCTCGATCGACTTGGCGCCGAAGTTCCTGATGTTCAGCAAGTCGGCCTCACTGCACTCGGCCAGCTGACCGATGGTGTTGACGCCCTGCCGCTTCAGGCAGTTGTACGAACGGACCGACAGGTCGAGCTCCTCGATCGGCGTGTCCAGCACGCGATCGCGCTCGTCGACCACTGTCTCGAAGATGCCGTCCTCGGGCATCTCGCTCTCGGCCTGCTCCAGGAAGAGCATCATGTGCTCGTCTATGATGCGCGCGGCACGAGCCACGGCATCGGCCGGGGCCATCGCGCCGTTGGTCTCTACCTCGAGCACGAGCTTGTCGTAGTCGGTCCGCTGACCGACACGGGTGTTCTCGACGACGTAGCTGCAGCGCGTCACCGGGCTGAACAGCGAGTCGACGGTGATGATACCCAGCGGATCCTCGGGTCGCTTGTTGCGATCCGCGGAGACGTAACCGCGAGCAACACCGATTCGGATGCTCATCTCCAGACGCGCGCCCTTCTCGAGCGTCGCGATGACGTGATCCGGGTTGATCAGTTCGAACTCGGTGGGGATCTTGAGATCCGCACCGGTCACGACCTTGGCTCCCGTTGCGTCGAGCGTGGCGACGCCATCGCCCTCGCCGATCCCGGTGTCGCTGAAGACGAGGCCCTTCACGTTGAGCACGATATCGGTGACGTCTTCACGGACGCCGGTGATCGTCGCGAACTCATGCTGAACACCCTCGATCCGGATCGAGGTCGCCGCCGCACCCTGCAGCGACGACAGTAGAACCCGGCGCATCGAGTTGCCGAGCGTGTAGCCGTAGCCACGCTCCAGCGGTTCGACTATGTAGCGCGCTGTACGAGCGTCGATCTCATCGACGGTCACCTGCGGCCTCATGAACTCGGTCATGCGTGATGCCTCCTTGGCTGGCAAGGCGTGGTTACTTGGAGTAGAGCTCGACGATGAGCTGCTCGCGCAGCGGAGCGTCGATCTGTTCACGGGCGGGCAGCGACAGGACCTTGCCCTGCAGCTTCTCGACGTCGACCTCGAGCCAACCCGGAACCTCGATCTTCGATGAGGAGATCAGGGCGGCCTTCAGCGTCGTCAGGTCCCGCGACTTCTCGGCGACCGCGATAAGCACGCCCGGCCGAACACGGAACGAAGGGATGTTCACCCGGCGACCGTCCACCGTGAAGTGGCCGTGACGCACGAGCTGGCGTGCCTCGTCGCGCGACGCGGCGAAGCCGAGTCTGTACACGACGTTGTCGAGACGGCTTTCCAGCAGCCGGAGCAGGTTCTCGCCGGTGATGCCGGGCTGACGTGTCGCGAGCTGGTAGTACGTGCGGAACTGCTTCTCCAGAACGCCATAGATGCGCTTGGCCTTCTGCTTCTCACGCAGCTGCACGCGGTACTCCGAGTCGCGGGGGCGCTTCTTGCCCGCCTGACCCGGGGGGTACGGGCGCTTCTCGATGCCACACTTGTCCGTGTAGCAGCGGTCACCCTTAAGGAAGAGCTTTTCACCTTCACGGCGGCACTGCCTGCAGTCCGCCCCTGTGTAACGTGCCATAGAGGTCGTTCCTCCTGAAACTACACGCGGCGGCGCTTGCGCTGCCGGCAGCCGTTGTGCGGGACAGGGGTGCGGTCCTGGATGCTCGCGATCTCCAGGCCTGCGGCCTGCAGCGAGCGGATCGCGGTCTCGCGACCGGAGCCGGGACCTTTCACGAACACGGACACCTTGCGGACCCCGTGCTCCTGCGCAAGCTTGGCACACTGCTCGGCCGCAAGCTGAGCGGCGAACGGCGTGGACTTGCGCGAGCCCTTGAAGCCCACCTGACCGGCGGACTTCCATGCGATCACGTTGCCCGAGGGGTCGGTGATCGAGATGATCGTGTTGTTGAACGTGCTCTTGATGTAGGCCTGACCGACAGCGATGTTCTTGCGCTCGCTGCGGCGTACCCGTGTCTTGACGTTCTTCTTCTTGGTGGCCATGTGCTACTTGCCCTTCTTCTTCGCGCCGATCTGGCGACGCGGGCCCTTGCGGGTGCGCGCGTTGGTGTGCGTCCGCTGCCCGCGAACCGGCAGACCTTTGCGATGGCGTAGACCGCGATAGCAGCCGATCTCCATCAGGCGCTTGATGTTCTGGCTGACCTCGCGACGGAGGTCACCCTCGACCTTGAGGTTCCGATCGATGAACTCGCGCAGCCGGACGACCTCTTCTTCCGTGAGGTTCCTGACGCGCGTGTCCGGGTTGATACCCGTCTCGCGCAGAATGCGCTGGGCAGTCGTAAGACCGATCCCGAAGATATAGGTCAAGCCGATCTCTACGCGCTTCTCGCGCGGGAGGTCGACGCCTGCGATGCGTGCCAAAGCCCGCTCCCTCCTGTGCCTAGCCCTGCCGTTGCTTGTGTCGCGGGTTCTCGCAGATCACGAGAACGCGACCATGGCGACGGATGATCTTGCACTTCTCACACATTCTCTTGACCGAAGGTCTGACTTTCATCTGGTCATCCTCAATCGCTTAACCGTCGAAGCATCTATCGTGTCGCCCAGCCGCAGGCGTGGTCTTTCGCGCATGACACTAACACGGTACCGGGTGTCTCCATGACCCCCGGCTGAAAAGAGTGCTACTTGAACCGGTAGGTGATCCGTCCTCGGCTCAGATCGTACGGAGAGAGCTCCACGACCACCTTGTCGCCAGGAAGGATACGGATGTAGTGCATCCGCATCTTGCCAGAGATGTGGGCGAGCATCTTGTGACCGTTATCGAGCTCCACCCGAAACATAGCATTGGGTAGAGCTTCGAGGACGGTGCCCTCCATCTCTATCGCATCTTCGCGTTTAGCCAAGGAGGCCTTTTCCCTTCCACGGAGCGGTGAAGTCGCAAAACGGCAGTATATCCAATCCGGGCACTCGCGTCCACCTCTTCACTCGAGTGTCAGAATCATGGGACCCGCATCGGTGACGGCCACCGTGTGCTCGAAGTGCGCCGAGAGGCTCCCGTCCTCGGTGACTACCGTCCAGCCGTCGTCGAGGGACCTGACGTCGGCGCGGCCGGCATTGATCATCGGCTCGATGGCCAATACCATACCCGCCTTCAATGTCGGACCGGTGCCGGCCCGGCCGTAGTTGGGCACCTGGGGGTCCTCGTGCATCGAGCGTCCGATGCCGTGGCCGACGTACTCGCGCACGACCGAGAAGCCCGCCCCCTCGGCTACCGTCTGAACCGCAGAGGAGATGTCATGCAGACGCATACCGGGAATGCAGCGCGCGATGCCGGCCGCGAGCGATTCGCGCGTGGCATCCATGAGCGCACGGACCTCGGGCGAGACCGCACCGACAGCGAACGTCATGGCCGAATCGCCGTAGTAGCCGTCCACGATGGCGCCGCAGTCCACCGAGACTATCTGGCCCTCCAGGAGGACGCGATCGCCGGGGATCCCATGAACGACCTCACCGTCCACGGAAGTACACAGCGTTGCGGGGAACCCGTGGTAGCCCTTGAAAGCGGGCAACGCGCCCGCTTCGCGGATCACCGCCTCGGCACGTTGGTCGAGCTCGCGGGTAGTGACGCCCGGCCGAACCGCTTCACCGACATGGCGCAGGGCGGCAGCCGTGATTCGGCCAGCCTCACGCATGATCGCGAGCTCTTCGGCGGACTTGATCACGATCACCGCTATCAGAATCCATTCAGGATGTCGGCGATCGACGCGAAGACATCCGCCGGAGTGCGGTTTCCGTCAACGGTGTGGAGGATCCCGGCCGCGTCGTAGTACGGCACGAGCTTGCTCGTCTGCGCCTCATACGCCTCGAGCCGCTTGCGCACCGTCGCCTCGACGTCGTCATCGCGCTGATACACCTCTCCGCCGCACTCGTCGCAGACACCCGGACTCGCGGGCGGATCAGTGACGATGTTGTACACGCGCCCGCACGATCGACACTGGCGGCGTGACGTGATGCGCGCGACGATCGCCTCGGGATCCACCTCGACGTTGATGACGGCGTCGAGGGCAAGGCCGCCGGCCGCGAGCGCCGCTGAGAGCGCATCGGCCTGCGGGACCGTACGCGGGAAACCGTCGAACAGCACACCGCGCTCTACCGCATCCGACTGCGTGATGCGGTCGGCCACCAGGCCGATGACCACGTCGTCCGGCACGAGTCCGCCTGCGTCCATGTGGCGCTTGGCCTCCATGCCGAGCGGCGTCTGGTCCGCGACCGCCTTGCGGAGGATGTCACCCGTGGACAGGTGCACCAGGCCGTAGTCCTCGACGATACGAGCCGCCTGCGTTCCCTTGCCGGCGCCCGGAGCGCCGAGCAGCATGACGTTCATCGTTCCCTCCCGTCTGGCATGAGGCCGCAGAGCGAAGACTCGCTCTGCGGCGCTCGATGTCCTACCTCAACGGCTGCGCAAGCGCACCGTCACCTACTACTTGAAGAAGCCGTCGTAGTGCCGCATCTGGAGCTGGCTCTCGAGTTGACGCATGGTCTCGAGTGCCACTCCGACCATGATGAGGATCGAGGTGCCGCCGAACGCCTGCACGAGCGGGTCGCCCGTCTGCTGAAAGAGGATCTGCGGCATGACCGCGATCGCCGCGAGGAACAGAGCGCCCGGCAGCGTGATCCGATTGAGCACGTTCTCGATGTACTGCGACGTTGCCTTACCCGGACGAACGCCGGGGATGAAGCCGCCGTTCTTCCGCAGATTGTCCGCAGTATCGATCGGATTGAACACAAGGGCCGTATAGAAGTACGTGAAGAACACGATGAGTACGCCGTAGAGCGTTATGTGGATCCACCCACTCGAGAGCGCCGCCGAGAAGCGCTGCAACCACGCGACATCGGTGAAGAAGCGGGCGATCGTCGTCGGGAAGAGCAGGATCGACGAGGCGAAGATGATGGGGATCACGTTCGCACCGTTGACCTTGAGCGGTATGTAGGTCCCCACCCCGCCGTAGACCCTACGGCCCACGACACGCTTGGCGTACTGGACGGGAATCCTGCGCTGGCCGCGCTCCATGAACACGACTGCGGCCACCACGCTCAGTGAGATGAGCAGCATGAGCACCATGAGCAGCGTGTTCACCTGAAACGACGCGACAATGGTCTGCGGGAAACGCGACACGATGCTCGCGAAGATGATGAGCGACATGCCGTTGCCAATGCCACGCTGCGTGATGAGCTCACCCATCCACATGATAGCTGCGGTACCCGCGATGAGGCTGATCACGATGATGATCTCGTTCATCAGTCCGAAATCGATACCGAGCCCACCGCTGGACACGGGTGCCTGGAACACGGTCAGGAGACCGAACGACTCCAGGAGCGCGATGCCGAGCGTCATGTAGCGTGCGGTCTGCGTGATCTTCCGCTGACCTGCCTCGCCTTCCTTCGACCACCTCTCGATGGTCGGAACGACGGCCTGCAGCAGCTGCATGATGATCGTCGCCGTGATGTAGGGCATGATGCCGAGAGCAAAGATCGCGAAGTTCTCGAGCGCACCACCTGCGAACAGGTTCAGGAGGCCGAGTGCGCTTCCCGCACCCTGTACCAGGTCCTTCACGTCGGCGGGGTTCACCCCGGGCACGGGGATGTGCGCACCGACACGGTACAGAGCGATGATCGCCAACGTGAAGATGATCTTCTTCCGAAGATCAGGGATGCGCAGTGCGTTTCGGATCGCTTCGATCACGTGAGATCGACCGTCCCTCCCGCAGCCTCGATCTTCGCCCGGGCCGGCGCGGAGATCTTGTCCACTTTGACGGTGAGTGCCTTCGTCAGGTCACCATCACCGAGCACCTTCACCGGCGTCGTCTTGCTCTTGATGACGCCGTGGGCGAACAGAGTGTCCACGTCCACCATCTCACCGGCAGCGTAGAGCTCCTCGAGGCGGCCAACGTTGATCACCGCGTACTCGACACGGTTCCGGTTCTTGAACCCGCCGAGCTTCGGCATGCGCATGTGCAGCGGGTTCTGACCACCCTCGAAACCAGGACCTTTGCCGCCGCCGGAACGGGAGTTCTGGCCCTTGTCACCACGGCCGGCCGTGGTGCCGTGGCCGCTGGCGTTACCCCGGCCGACCCGCTTGCGAGACTTGCGTGACCCCGGAGCGGGGAACAGATCGTGCAACTGCATTGTGACTCCCTTGTCGCTTCTGACCCGGGACTCCCGGGTCGCCGGCCGCTCGCCGCCGGCTGACTGGTCATGGGGCGGTAGAGCCCCGCCTAGACCTCATCCACCCGGACGAGGTGCTTCACCTTGAACACCATGCCGCGGATGACCGGCGTGTCGGCCTGTTCCACGGTGTCGTTCATGCGCTTCAGACCGAGTGCGCGAACGGTGGCCTTCTGGTCCTTCGGAAGGCCGATCGCGCTCCTCACCTGAGTGATCTTCAGCATCTTCTCTGCCTTGGCCATTTCCGACTACCCCTTCTTGCCGTAGATCTCGCCGACGGACTTGCCGCGGCTGCGTGCGACCTCGGCCGGACTCTTGAGCTGCCTCAGGCCATCGGCCGCTGCCTTGACGATGTTCAGCGCGTTGCTCGTACCGAGGGACTTGGACAGCACGTCCTGCACGCCGCCGAGCTCGAGGAGCGCGCGTACGGGGCCACCGGCGATGACACCGGCACCGGGTGCGGCGGGCTTCAGGAGAACACGGCCGGCACCGAACTGGCCGGTGACCGTGTGCGGGATGGTGGTACCGGCCAGCGGGAACGTGAACATGTTCTTCTTCGCGTCCTCGATGCCCTTCTTGATGGCAACCGGCACCTCGGCGGCCTTGCCCATGCCGACGCCAACGCGACCGTTGCCGTCACCAACGACGACGAGAGCCGTCAGCGAGAAGCGCCGACCACCCTTGACGACCTTGGCGACCCGATTGATGTAGACCACGCGCTCCTGGATCTCGGAGACCGGAGCACCGCTCTCATACGCCATAGTGGATTCTCCTGTCTCTTAGAACTTCAGGCCCGCTTCGCGGGCTCCCTCGGCGAGGGCAGCCACACGACCGTGATAGAGGCGGCCACCGCGGTCGAACACGACCTCGGTGATGCCTGCCTCCAGCGCACGGCGACCGATCGCCTCGCCGACGGCGCGAGCGGCGTCGGCGTTCGCGCCGGACTTCAGTGCCGAGCGCAGATCCGCATCGATCGACGACGCGGAGGCCAGTGTCTGACCGGCAACATCATCGATGAGCTGCGCGTAGATGTGCAGGTTGCTGCGGCTGACCCGCAGGCGTGGGCGCTCGGCGGTGCCGCTCACCTTCCCGCGGACACGACGCTGGCGGCGGGCGAGACCTGCTGCCTTCGCTTTCGTCTTATCCATGTTCCGTCCTAACTCCTCTGTCTCACGCCGATGAAACGGCGCGGTCTGCGATCACTACTTGGCAGCCTTGCCGACCTTGCGACGAACGTGCTCGCCCGCGTAGCGGATGCCCTTGCCCTTATACGGCTCAGGCGGACGGATCTTGCGGATCTCCGCGGCGACCTGTCCGACACGCTGCTTGTCGATACCCGAGACCGAGATACGGTTCGGGGCGGGAACCTCGAACGTGATGCCGTCCTCAGCGGAGACCACCATAGGGTGGCTCAAACCGAGTGACAGATCGAGGTCCGTGCCCTTGAGCACGGCACGGTACCCGACACCCACGATCTCGAGGTCCTTTTTGAAGCCCTCCGAGACACCCGTGACCATGTTCGACACGAGCGTACGCGTCAGGCCGTGGAGGCTCCGGTTGCGACGCTCGTCATTCGGACGCCGGACGTAGACCATGCCGTCTTCGAGGGTGATCTCCATTGCGGGATCGAACGACTGCGAGAGGGTGCCCTTGGGGCCCTTCACCGTCACCTGCGATCCCTCGATAGTCACTTCCACACCGGCTGGGACCGGGATGGGCTGCTTGCCGATACGGGACACGGCTTGCTCCTTTCGTCTCCGGTCCGACTACCAGATGTAGGCGATGACTTCGCCGCCCACGCCGGCGGCGCGGGCATGCTTCTCGGTCATGACACCCTGCGACGTGGAGATGACCGCGATGCCGAGACCGCCGAGAACGCGCGGCAACTCGTCCTTCTTCGCGTACACGCGCAGGCCGGGCTTGCTGATGCGGCGGATACCGGTGATGGTGCGCTGCTTCTTCGGCCCGTACTTCAAGGTGATCGTCAGAGCCGCCTGCGGTTCACCCGGGGCGACTTCATAGTCCACGATATAGCCTTCGTCTTTCATGATCTTCGCAATCGCGACGAGCTTCTTCGAGGAGGGCATCGTGGTGCTCTCCTGGAACGCAGAGTTGGCATTGCGCACGCGCGTCAGCATATCTGCGATGGGATCCGTCATGCTCATGTCAGTACTCCTCCTATGGTCCTTGACCGTCCGACCCGTCGGTTCACGCCGGCCCGTGGCCGGTATGCCTGTCGGATCGACCGCCCTCGGTCGCTGCTTCGGCCTACCAGCTGGCCTTGCGGACTCCGGGCAGCTCGCCGCGGCTTGCCAGTTCGCGCACGCACACGCGGCACAGACCGAACTGGCGGTAGAAAGCGCGGGGCCGACCACAGCGGTTGCAGCGGTTGACCGCGCGGACGCCGAACTTCGGCTTGCGCTTGGCCTTGGCGATCATCGACTTCTTTGCCACGTGCCTTACCTCCTTGAAGAGGACGCCCGCCTAACGCGGCCGCGTCCACGTCTTCTCTATCGCTTGAACGGGAATCCGAACGCCTCGAGAAGCGCCCGGCACTCCGCGTCTGTCTTCGCACTCGTGACGAACGTGATGTCCATGCCCCGGATCTTGTCGACCTTGTCGTAGTCGATCTCGGGGAAGATCAGCTGCTCATTGACGCCGAGAGAGTAGTTGCCTCGACCGTCGAACGCCTTGTCGCTCACGCCGCGGAAGTCGCGGATGCGCGGGAGGGCTGTTGACATCAGGCGGTCCGCAAACTCCCACATGCGGTCACCGCGAAGGGTGACCTTGCAGCCGACGGCCATGCCCTCGCGAAGCTTGAAGCTCGCGATGGACTTCTTAGCCCTGGTGATCGCCGGCTTCTGCCCCGAGATGATCGTCATGTCGCTGACGGCGTTCTCCAGCAGCTTGGCGTCCTGTGTCGCGGCGCCCACGCCCATGTTCAAGACGATCTTCTCGAGCCGTGGAACCTGGTGCACGTTGGCGTAGCCGAAGCGCTCCATGAGCGCCGGCATGACCTCCGTGCGGTACTTCTCTTTGAACCGTGGCACCACTCGTTGTACCTCCGTTTATCGTGTGCCCGACGGATTTCCGACCCGGCGGGACTTGCCGTAAGCGATCGCGGAGCGACCGCGTGATGCTACTTGTCGATATCCTTACCGCATTTCTTGCACGTGCGGATGCGAAGGCCATCTTCCCGACGCCGACCGACACGCGTCGGCTGAGCACAGCTCGGACAGATGAGCATCAGGTTCGAGACGTGAATCGTGCCTTCCATCTCGATGATGCCGCCCTGCTGGTTCTTCTGGCTGGGGCGGGTGTGCTTCTTGATCATGTGAACGTTCTCGACCACGACGCGTTCTTTCTCCGGCATCGAGCGGAGGACCTTGCCCTCTTTGCCCTTGTCCTTGCCGGTGAGAACGCGCACCCGGTCGCCTTTGCGGATCGTCAGTGACTTCGACATGCTGTTCTCAAGCCTCCTAGAGAACCTCGGGCGCCAGCGACACGATCTTCATGTACTTGCGATCGCGCAGCTCGCGCGCGACCGGCCCGAAGATACGCGTACCACGCGGGTTGCCCTGGGGATCGATGATGACGGCAGCGTTCTCGTCGAACTTGATGTAGCTGCCGTCGGGACGCCGGACTTCCTTCTTACAGCGGACAACGACAGCGCGCACCACGTCGCCCTTCTTGACCGCGCCGTTGGGCGTGGCCTCCTTCACGGCGCACACAATGGTGTCGCCGACGTACGCATAGCGCCTCTTGGAGCCGCCGAGGACCTTGATGCAGGCCACCTTGCGCGCTCCGGAGTTGTCGGCCACTTTGAGCCGGGTCTCCGCCTGGATCATCGTTCTTCCTCCGTCACTCATCCGGTCGTCGGGCAGCCATATCCGCTCCCGAGAGGACCGCCTCGGCGTGGTTACTTGGCCTTCTCGACGATCTCGATCAGGCGCCAGCGCTTCATCTTGGAGATCGGACGCGTCTCCATGATGCGGACGACGTCACCGACTCCGCACTCGTTGTTCTCGTCGTGCGTGTGGAACTTCGTGGATCGGGTGATCATCTTGCCGTAGAGCGGGTGGCGCTTGCGCGCCTCGACCTTGACGACGCACGTCTTGTCGGCGCCGGCCGAGACGACCACGCCCTGTCGCTCCTTGCGGCTGTTACGCTCGGTGCTCATCTACCGTCCTCCTACTTACGCCTGGGGCTTCGCGGCCGCGATCTCACGGGCACGCAGCTCAGTGTGCAGGCGTGCTATGTCCTTCTTGACCACGTTGATGCGGTGCGGGTTATCGAGCTGGCCGGTGGCAAGCTGGAACCGGAGGTTGAAGAGCTCCGTCCGGCGTTCCTTCAGCTTGTCGGCGATCTCGGTCTCCGCAAGGTCCCTGATCTCTGTAGCTTTCATCTATCCTTCACCGCCACTGTCGGAGCGGGTCACGAACTTGCACTTGATCGGCAGCTTCTGAGCAGCCAGCCGCATTGCCTCTTTCGCAACCTCTTCGCTTACGCCTGCCACCTCGAACATGATGCGGCCAGGCTTGACCACGGCAACCCACTTCTCGGGGTTACCCTTGCCCGAGCCCATACGGGTCTCGGCCGGCTTCTGCGTCACGGGCTTGTCCGGGAAGATGTTGATCCAGACTTTACCGCCACGCTTCATGTACCGCGTCATCGCGACACGGGCCGCCTCGATCTGGCGGTTGGTGATCCACGCAGGCTCGAGGGCTTTGAGGCCGAAGTCGCCGAACGCGATCTCCGTACCACCCTTGGCGATGCCCTTGCGCGAACCGCGCATCACCTTGCGGTGCTTGACTCGCTTGGGAAGCAGCATCTAGCCTCTCCTTCCGTTTCCGGCGCCAGCGCCGCGACGGCCACGCGGGCGATCGCGATCCGGGCGGGGACGCTCGACGAGCGCGGCTTCCTCGGCGGCAGTCATCGTCTGGCCCGGAAGCTTATCGCCCCGGTAGACCCAGACCTTCACGCCGACGACGCCAAACGTGGTTACGGCATCGGTCGTACCGTAGTCGATCTTCGCGCGCAGGGTGTGAAGCGGGACGCGACCCTCGCGATACCACTCACGGCGACCCATCTCAGCGCCGCCGAGACGACCCGAGCATTGGATCCGGATGCCGAGCGCACCGCTCTTCATCGCGCTGGTGACTGCCTTCTTCATCGCGCGGCGGAACGACACGCGCGCCACGAGCTGGTCGGCCACGCTCTGCGCCACGAGTGTGGCGTCGAGCTCCGGGCGCTTGATCTCGACGATGTTCACGGCCACGGGGTGACCGGCGAGCTTCTCGAGATCCTTGCGGAGCGTATCGACCTCGGCGCCCTTCTTGCCGATGACGATGCCCGGGCGGGCCGTCCATACCTCGACGAAGACCTTGTCGCCCTTGCGCTCGATATCGATGCGCGACACCGCGGCGCGCTTCAGCTTCGCCTGCAGGTACTTGCGCAGCGCGAGGTCCTCAGCGAGCGTCTTGCTGTAGCCCTTGTCCTGGAACCAGCGGCTTCGCCACTCCTCGGTGATACCGAGACGGAACCCTATCGGCTGGACTTTCTGACCCATCGCCTTACGCCTCCTCTCGCTGCTTCACGACCACCGTGATGTGGCTCGTGCGCTTGTTGATGCGGAACGCACGGCCCATGGCGCGCGGGCGGATGCGCTTGATCGTCGGACCTTCGTTCACGTACGCCTCGGAGACGAAGAGCGTCTCGGGCCTGATGCGGTGCTGCTTCTCGGCGTTGGCCGCGGCACTGTGCACGACCTTGCCGACGACCTCCGCAGCAGCGCGGGGGGTGAACTTGAGGATCGCCTCGGCGTCAGGGACAGACTTGCCCCGGACGAGGTCGACGACCTCGCGCGCCTTGCGCGGGCTCACCCTCACGAACTTTGCGGTAGCTCTGGCTTCCATCTACTCAAGACCTCCGACCGTCATCCGACACGCGTAGTGACGCGCAGCCGGGTTCAGTGACACGTGCTCTGCCCTAGCGCTTGCCCTTCCTGTCGGCCGCATGGCCGCGGAACGTGCGCGTCGGGGAGAACTCGCCGAACTTGTGACCCACCATCGACTCGGTGACGTACACCGGTACATGCTTGCGGCCGTCGTGTACGGCGACCGTGTGACCAACCATCTCCGGGAAGATGGTTGACGCACGCGACCACGTCTTGATGACCCGCTTCTCGCCTGCCTCGTTCATGTCCTGAATACGCTTCAGGAGCCGCGGCTCGACGTAGGGTCCCTTCTTCAGGCTTCTGCTCATCTCTTACTCCCTATCCCGCTACTTCTTGCGGCGGCGGATGATCATCCGATCGGACGCGTTGGTCTTGGAGCGCGTGCGGTGACCCTTGGTGGGGACGCCCCACGGCGTGACCGGGTGACGACCGGCGGTCTTGTTCTTGCCCTCGCCACCACCGTGCGGGTGGTCGACCGGGTTCATCGCAGTACCACGCACGGTCGGTCGCTTGCCGAGATGGCGGTTGCGACCGGCCTTGCCGATCGAGATGTTCGCATGATCGCTGTTGCCCACTTCGCCGACCGTGGCGCGGCACGACAGCCGGACCATGCGCATCTCGGAAGAGGGCATACGCAGGATCGCGTTGGGGCCTTCCTTACCGATGAGCTGCGCCGAGGTGCCTGCCGAGCGAGCGATCGCAGCACCCTTGCCCGGCTGCAGCTCGATCGCATGCACGACGGTACCCGTCGGGATGTTCTCGAGTGGCAGCGCGTTGCCCGGCTTGATGTCGGCGTCCGGACCCGAGAGCACGACATCGCCCACACCGAGCTTCTCGGGCGCGAGGATGTAGCGCTTCTCGCCATCGGCGTAGTGCAGCAGCGCGATGCGGGCCGACCGGTTCGGGTCGTACTCGATCGTCGCGACCTTGGCGGGAATGCCGTCCTTGTTCCGCTTGAAGTCGATCTTGCGGTACTGACGCTTATGACCGCCACCCTGATGCCGCGTGGTGATGCGGCCGTTGTTGTTGCGGCCGCCACGCTTGGGCAGCGGCTCCAACAGCGACTTCTCGGGCGTCGTCGTCGTGATCTCCGAGAAATCGGAGACCGTCTGAAAACGACGACCCGGTGAGGTCGGCTTGTACCTTTTCAGTCCCATCATCTCTCCTTCCGTCCGATTGCCAGACCGCTGGGACTCGCGAGGCTCAGTGCTCCCTCACGCGGTCCGACGCCGGACTCAGTTCCTACCACGGTGCCGGGCGGCTCCATGTACCCTCACGCTCCCGCACAAACGGGAGTGCCTGGGTTACCGGCCGGCGAACAAATCGATCGTGTCCCCTGCCTTCAGGGTGACGATCGCCTTCTTCCATGAGCGCGACAATCCCTTATTGTAGCGAAGTCTCCGCGGTTTACCAGAGACATTCATCGTGTTGACCTTCTCGACCCGCACGTTGAAGATCTCCTCGATCGCCTGGGCGATCTGCTCCTTCACCGCATCGCGGTGCACCTCGAAGGTGTACCGGCCCTGCTCCATCAGATCGTAGCTCTTCTCCGACACGATCGGCCGGATGATGACGTCATGTGCATTCATCAGCTCAGCACCCCCTCGAGCCACTCGAGTGCCGGCCGCGTGAACAGCAGCGACACGTTGTCCACGAGGTCATAGGTGTTCGCCTCAGACGCAGTGATGACGCGAACCCGGGGCAGATTGCGCAGCGACTTGATCGCATCCCAGTCGTCGTTATCCACAACCACCGTCACGCGACGGTCGATGCCGAGAGCCGCCAGGATCGCTGCAGCCTGCCTGGTCGAGGGAGCATCGAGGCCGAAGCTGTCGATGACATAGAGCTCACCGTCGGCGTTCTTAGCCGACAGAACGCTGCGCATGGCAAGCTTCACGACCTTGTTCGGCACCTTGAACGCGTAGCTGCGCGGGGTCGGGCCGAAGATGACTCCGCCGCCCTTCCACTGACCGGCGCGTATCGAGCCCTGGCGCGCGCGGCCGGTGCCCTTCTGGCGCCACGGCTTGGCGCCGCCACCCGAGACATCGCTGCGCCCCTTGGTGCTCTGGGTACCCTGACGGCGAGCCGCCATCTGCGAGCGCACGACCTGGTGCACGGCGAAGGGGTTCGGCTCGATCGCGAAGATGGAGTCCGCGACCTCAGCCGATGCCACCTTCTTGCCTGCGGTGTCTTTCACTTCCAGTGTTGCCATCGTCTACTCCTTGAGTTACGAAACCGACGTCCGCCGGATCGATTACGCGAGGCGGATCGTCAGGAGACTGTCCTTGCCACCGGGAACGGCGCCCTTCACGAGCAACAGGTGCTGCTCGGCGTCAACGCGAACGATCTCGATGTTGCGGACGGTGACGGTGTCGCCGCCCATGCGGCCCGGCATCCTGACGCCTTTGAAGATTCGAGATGGCGTGGAGGCCTGACCGACCGAGCCGGGCTCGCGGTGGGCGTGCGAACCATGGCCGCCGGGACCACCCTTGAAGTTGTGACGCTTCATGACACCGGCGAAGCCTTTGCCCTTGCTCGTGCCGGTGACGTGGACGTGCTGGCCCGCCTCGAAGCCGTCGACCGTGACCTCTTGGCCGGGCTTGAAGCTCTCGCCCTCGGCTATGGGGACCTCGGCGACGAAACGCCTCGGGGCGACGCCTGCCTTCGCGAAGTGGCCGGTCTCGGGCTTGTTCACCCGGGACTCCTTCACGTCGCCGAACGCGAGCTGGACGGCCTCGTAGCCGTCACGCTCGATGGTACGGACCTGGGAGACCACACAGGGGCCGGCCTCGATGACCGTGACCGGGATAAGCCGGTCGTCATCGGACCAGACCTGGGTCATGCCCAGTTTCCTTCCGAGGATCGCAGTTGCCATCGTCGTGCCTTTCTGTCGCGCGGTCTTTAGGACCCGTCACGTCGCCTTCGCCGGCGACGCTCCCCAGAGGACCGCTCTTCTCGACCGGCGGATGCCGGGGTGTGCCTTAGAGCTTGATCTCGATGTCGACGCCGGCCGGCAGGTCGAGACGCATGAGCGAGTCGACCGTCTTGGGCGTTGGCTCGAGGATGTCGATGAGACGCTTGTGCGTCCGCATCTCGAAGTGCTCGCGGCTGTCCTTGTTCACGTGCGGCGAGCGGATGACGCAGTACAGGTTGCGCTCGGTGGGAAGCGGGATCGGTCCCGCCACACGGGCGCCCGTCTTCTGCGCGGTCTCCACGATGAGCTTCGTGGACTTGTCCACGATCTCGTGGTCGTACGCCTTGAGCCGGATGCGGATCTTCTGGTTCGCCAACTTGCTTACCTCCGTCTTGTACAGACTGAAAGCTACTTGAGGATCTTCGTGACACGACCCGAACCGACGGTGCGACCACCTTCGCGGATAGCGAAGCGAAGGCCGTCTTCCATCGCGATGGGGCCGATGAGCTCGCCGCGGATCTCGACGTTGTCGCCGGGCATGACCATCTCGGTGCCCTCGGGCAGGTGCGCCACGCCGGTCACGTCGGTGGTACGGAAGTAGAACTGCGGACGGTAACCGTCGAAGAACGGGGTGTGACGGCCGCCTTCCTCCTTCGTGAGCACGTAGACCTGACCCATGAACTCGGTGTGCGGGGTGATCGAGCCGGGCTTGCAG
>DDXA01000002.1 GCA_002347725.1 Actinobacteria bacterium UBA2272 | reverse complement strand
GCGGGTTACGCCCAAGAACGTTAGATGAACTCCCGCACTCCCATCGGTGAGACTCAGGGTTCTATCGGCGGCTCGGGACTCGTTGCTGCGCATTGCAATCTTCGCTCGCTTGACGCATGGTACATTGCAATGTAACGTGTGATGGTAGAAACGGAGATTGGAGTAACCATGAGTCCCCAGATTGATATTGACCAGGAAGTCCTCGACCTGCTGAAGTCGCACGCGGAGCCCTTCGCCGACACTCCCAACAGCGTGCTGCGCCGACTGCTCGGGCTCCAGGAGCCCTCACCGGATCGGATGGCAAGTGCGACGTCAACGGATGCCGAGCTTGAGCCCAGCGCTCGCGCCACACGGGGGCGGAAGTCGCGGCGGACGGGTGCTCGAGCGCCGCGTGCGCCAAGGGGTAGCCTCCTGCCGGAAACCGAGTACGAACTCCCGATTCTTGACGCCCTTGCCTCGCAGCCGGGCGGACGGGCGCCCGCTCGCGAGGTACTTCAAGCAATCGGACCTGTACTAGCTGACAAGCTTACTGACTTGGACCTCAAGCCGATCAACAGCGGCAACATTCGCTGGCATAACCGAGCCCAGTTCGCTCGACTGAATCTTGTTCGAGGCGGGCAGCTCGCTGCTGACTCGCCCCGAGGAATCTGGGAGATCACTGACGCCGGCCGCGAACGACTCGCCACGAGCCATAAGGGATAGGAGAGGGCGATGCCTGACCACGGCTTCGAAAACGGTCGAGAGCGTGCTGCGGACTACATCAGCATCTGCGACAACATCGCCGGTAGCTATCCGCTCGGGCCCATACACGGCTTCCAGAAGGACGTGATCCAGAACGCGCTCGACGCGAGGTCCGGCAGGTCCGCAGTCGAGGTGAGGATTGAGCACGTCGTCAACCCAACGGGCTCCTTCCTCGTCGTTACCGACAGTGGCACGACTGGACTGACAGGCCCATACGTGAAGCCCGACCAGTACGATGAAGATCTTCCAGACGACTATCACTGGGCTCGCTTCGAGGGGTTCGCCTTCACGAAACGGAATCCCGACGCTCTTGGCGCTCGCGGGCAGGGCAAGTTCATCCTCATGAAGGCCTCGTCCGAGTACCTCATGTACTACGACACCCTGCGGACGGACGGCGTCTACCGCTTTGGAGGCACTCAGGCAAAGCGCACCGGTTGCCCGATTCTGCCTCGAGATCCGTTCCAGGACCCCTGGGAAGGTAAACGCGCCCGCGCCGAACTCAGAGCCCGATGCGGGCTGACACCGCTAGGGGGCACCGGCACTCGCGTGATCGTTGTCAGCCCGTGCCTCGAGCACATTGATGCGCTTCGAACAGGGGCACTGGCATCGTTCATCTCCGAAACGTGGTTCCGAGCGCTTGAGAAGCGCCGGCTGAGAGTCACTATCGCGGTCGACGGAGTGTCGACCGAAGTCGGTATTCAGGTGCCATACCCCCTGCCGACAGGCGAGGCTGGGGATGTAAGGCTCTGGACGCTTGGCAAGGACTTCCACGACGACCACATCATCTTGTCTGACGGCACGCAGTTCAGAGTTAAGAAGTTCGAGATGGCGCGATTGGAGTCGCCGGTTCACGAGGACCTGCGGGGTGTTGCCGTCATCCAGAACAACATGAAGATCGAAGCACGCCAGATGTCATCTGCTCCCAGCTCAATTGCCGACTGCGTGGCAGGATTCATAGAGTTTGACACTCCCCTGGACAGGGAGCTTCGGAAGGGGGAGAACCAGCACCCCAACCACTACTCGCTGCACTGGAGGAGCCGCGTTCCCCGAGCAATCAAGGCCTACATCGAGAAGCAGATGGAGGACTTTGGTCGTTCAAAGCTCGGCATCGGCAGGGACCCCCGTGAGGAGCGCAAACGTCGCCAGTCCGCCGCCGAAGAGGCTGCACTCCGTGAGATTGCCAGGTTCGCGCGTGACTTGGACATCTTCGGACGTCGCACGGGCGGGACGCCTCCTCCACCCCCGCCGCCTCCACCAAACAAGCCGGTAGGCGTGTCAATTCACGGGTTCGCGTATCCGGATCCTGATATGGCTCCACGAGTTCCGCGCGGCTCCAAGTTCGACGACCTTGTCGTGGAGGCGTACAACCGCACGGCCAACGTCGTCGACGTTTTCGTCGCCGCGCGGGTTCTCCACGGAGATCGTGTGGTGCAGACCCTGCTCGAACCCCAGACTGTGTCTGTGGAACCGGGAAGGAAGGTTCCTTGGCCGGTCGCCTTCGAGATCGGCGGAGACTACGCTGAGCCGGGTGAGTACCGCATCAAGGCAACTATGGACGCTGCCGAGACCGGCGAGCGGATCGACGATGTGGCGCGTCGGTTCTGGGTGGACGCGGAGCCTCCGTTCCGTGCCCCGTTCGATGCCGAGCCCGCTAGAGGGTTCCCCGAGCCGCACCACAGAAGGCAGTGGATCGTGAGTGGCTACATCGGGACCGCGAAGGTCTACTATAACGTGTTGCACCCCGCCTACCTCGAAGCAGAGCAGGCGGACGAGTTGCAGGACTACCTCCGCAGCATATTCCTCGATGCGGCGATCGAACTCGTTCTCAACCGTCCGGACCTGGAGGATGGCACGGCGGACTTCCATCCTCTCGATGCCCAGGCAATCCTGCCGGCCGGAGGGGGCGACGGTGGCGAGGTGCCTCTTCGCACATACCAGGAGATTATGAGGTACGTGTCCGACTTCCGTTGGCGCGTCCTGGAGGGTTAGCAGTCGATGGCGGTAGTGGTCAGACAACAGGTCATGATGGGCGGAGCCGAAATCTGGGTCGAGTCCTACCTGCCGAGCAGAGGGCTCTCGGCGCAGGAACGCGAACACGCTGATCGTCTGGACGAGCATCTCGCGCAGGTCGTCCCAACCCTTGCGGAACGGGTCAGCGCGGACGCCGCTGACGAGCCGTCCTTGGTGCGCAAGTGGTACGCGTTAGGTGAGGCGCTGAGAGAACTCGCCGGGGACAGCGCCCTCGTGATGTCCGCCGATATCGACAGCGGCGACTTCTGGAGGGCGGTATGGTGGTATCTGCCCAGGGAGTTGCGTCCGAGCGGTCCAGGGGGCGAGATCCTAACCTACGGAACCGGCCATAAGCGGAAGGACCACCTGTCCCTCTGCTACGAGATTTCAGCGCACCCGTGGGACGCCGTGGCTTGGATCCAGCGGTGGGACGACTGGCACCAGATATCCTTTCGTCCCACTATCAGCCGCGATCCTCGA
Organism: Actinobacteria bacterium UBA2272; assembly: GCA_002347725.1. GTDB lineage: Bacteria > Actinomycetota > Coriobacteriia > Anaerosomatales > Anaerosomataceae > UBA2272. The sequence goes on along the minus strand of DDXA01000002.1, from coordinate 88,418 downwards.
GTGCTCTCGCAGCTCGGAGTTTCGATAAACAGCGCCGGCCGCTATCCGAGTCGTGCGGAGTTCCGCGCAATAGTCAAAGCACTTGGTCAGCGCTTCCCAACACGGCGTCTCGTCAACACCGACGTGCTCAGCGATGACGAGGTAGCGGATGCAACGCGAACCGCTGTGGAAGCGGTTCTAGGTGCGGCAGGCGCTGACCTGGCAGACTAGGCGTGGAGTCATCTAACCCGGGGATCGAGCCGACTCGCTTCGCTCGCGGCTCATCCCCAAAGACGTTAGCGGGACTCCGGTCTGCGCTTGACGGTGTGCAACCTGAGCCAGTCGGCGAGCGTTTCCTCATCGATCTTGCCGGCTGCCAGCGCCACGATGGTCGTGACCACGTCGGCCTCACTTGCTGTGATGTCGAGTCCGTTGAGCCCCAGGAACACCGCCATCACCACGAAGGCGACTCGCTTGTTGCCATCGTTGTACGGATGGTTGCGGGCAAGCCCGTAGCCGTAGGCGGCGGCAAGCGCGGCGAGGTCGGCGTCCGGCTCGTAGGACAGAAGCTGCTTCGGGCGGGCGAGCGCTGACTCGAGCAGGTTCTCGTCCCGAAGTCCCGGCATCCCGCCGTGCGTCAGCAGCATGTCGGTTTGGATCGCATCGACGACGACGCGCATCACCCACCGCGGTTCTCGCTTCGGCATGTTCGCTACTTCGCAAGTTCGCGCAGTGCGCTACGGTATGTGCGACCGACCTCGGCGGCGATCGAGAGCGCCTCTTCGGTGTCCCTGTCGTACGGTGTGAGCAGGATGCCACGCTCGGTCTCGATTGCGATGACGGTATCGCCAGCGGTGAGCTTGAGTCGGTCGGCCATGTCCTTGGGCAGTGTGGCGGCGATCGATCCGCCTGCCTTACGAAGCTTCACTCCCTGGCTCATCTCGTCCTCCGTGGGTGAGGGGTCATGGTCAGTGTAGCATAGATGTGCTACTTGGAGCCCGCTAACCCGCGCGTCAACCAGACGCCGCGCCCGTGCGGTATCCTCGGCAGTGGGATGATCGGAGCGCGGCGCAGGTTACGCGCAAACACGTTAGACCTACCGTGGAGGGCACGTGGCTGACGATAGGACTCCAGAAGAAGTCCGGGCGCGGCACGTCGAAACCATGGGGGAGGCGCTCGGCCTTACGTTCGATGCGCTCTATCAGGACATCGTGTGGCTGCACGCGCGATGGGCCGAATTCCGGAAGCTGTTTGGCAAGTCACCTGAACGCATCGCGATCTTGAACGAGTCTGCACCCTATTTCTTCCACCTGATCCAGGACACGTTGTTTGAAGATGTCGTTCTTCACATCGCGCGGGTGACGGACTCGGAGCGGTCATGTGGGCGTGACAACCTCACATTGCAGCGGCTGCCGCGACTGGTTGAGGATGCCGCCTTGCGAACAGAGGTCGACGTCCTACTAGCGGTGGCTTTGGACGCGTCTGCATTCGCACGCGCCTGGCGCAATCGCCGCCTGGCTCACCGGGATCTGGTTCACGCCATTGAGCCAGACGGTGAGCCACTTGCTGGGATCAGCCGTGCCATGATCGAGGAATCCTTGGCTGCGATTCGCGCGCTGATGAACAAGCTAGAGCTGCACTATCTGGACGCGACAACTGCGTATGACTTCTTCCTGGTAGGTCCAGGTGACGCTGACAGTCTCGTGCGGTTGCTCCACAGAGCATGCGTGGACGAGCGGGCGCGCCGCGACCGGATCCGGTCACGTACGGCGTCCCGCGAGGACTTCGACCACTTGGAGGAGGTCTAACCCGGGCGTCGAGCAGAAAGCGCGCCCGTGTGATGTAGACTCGGGCAGGGAATCGGCGGGGCGCGCTTCAGCTCACGCCCAAGAGCGTTAGCCGCACCGGGGGGTCGCATGCAGCTGGCCTGTTCCAAGTGTGTCGTACGTGACTGGTCGCCGGCTGACGAGGCGGACCTCGTTCGTTATGCAGACAACCGGAACATCTGGCGTAACCTCACGCACATGTTCCCTCACCCCTACACTGCCGCCGACGCGCACGAATGGTTCGCGACGCTTGCTGCGATGCCTGAGCCCACCCACTGGGCGATCGAGGTCGACGGTCACGCGGTGGGCGGCATCGGCGTCTCGATTGGCGAGGGTGTCTTCTCCAAGAAGGCGGACTTCGGCTACTGGCTGGGCGAGCCCTACTGGGGTCGCGGCATCATGACCGATGCGGCATCCGCCGTCGCCCCCTACGCCATGGAGAGGTTCGGCCTCTGTCGGCTTGAGGCCGCCGTGTTCGCCTGGAATCCGGCGTCGATGCGCGTGCTGGAGCACTGCGGCTTCGTACGTGAGGGCATCAGCAGGGCGGGAGTGTTCAAAGACGGCCAGATCATCGACGAGATCGACTACGCCTTAGTCGACTGCGGGCGGCTAACAAGTGCTTCCAGCCGACTCACGCACGCGCTAGGCTGACATGAAGCCGCTCGTTCGCGGCTGAAGCACCAAGACGTTAGGCGAACTTGGGGAGTGACTATGAGTCCAGACAGTGCGACGGCGACGCCCGATGCCCAGCGACGCGCGAGAGAGATCGTCGGGTGGTACACGCTTGCTGCGACTGGAACCGGGGCAGTACCACTTCCCGCCGCATCTGTGGCCATCATCGCGAACAACGGCTTCATGCTGGCGCATGTCGGAGCCACGATGGGGAGCGTAGTAACGTGGGAAGGCGTTGTCGCATCCCTTGGTATTGCCGGCACTTTGAATGTCGCTGGACGCACAGTCTTCGTCGAGGCAGGCAAAGCCTTGAGCTGGGGCACTGGCAGTCTATGGGCATTGGCCGGACTGTGCGCAGCAGGCGCAACCACGGCCGGACTGCAGACGTACATCCTTGGACTGATCGCCATCGAGATGTGTCAGAATGGCGGTCGGCCCCTGGATTCTAATCAGGCGGCACAGATAATCGCGACCGCCAAGGAAACCCTAGGCGACTTCATCTCGGAGATGAAGCACGCGAATCCGGCTAACCCTGGACTTCCGCCCACCGAGGCGCAGGCAATGCTTGAATCCGCTACCCCTCCTTCATCGGATGCTGATGGCAACTTCGACATCCATCGTGCGCTGTTGGCCTTGGAGAACCTCGGCTCGGCGATGAAGGGACTCGCGGTTGGGGCCGCAGGCAGTGTGGGCTCCGCCCTCCGTCGAAAGCAGGAGCCTGATGCCTTGGGCGACGGGCACGACGAGTGCAGCACCAACGAGGAGCCGGGATCGGCGGACGCATAGGTGCTACATGCCATGGCACAGTGGCGTCGCCTAACAAGTGCTTCCAGCCGACTCACGCACGCGCTAGGCTGAACTGGGGCCGCTCGTTCGCGGCTGAAGCACAGACACGTTAGGCGTATTCCCAGGCATCTGAAGCGGTGCTATAGTCGGCACCAGAAGTGTGGTTCGTTTCAGGAGGCTCCCATGCCAACTCCCGCGGTGAGGTTCTCGCAGGACGTAGTCCCCCTCGGCGACATGAAGGTCAACCCCGGCAAGATCGTACGCCGTGTGGATGAGACTGGCCGTCCGGTCCTCCTCACGAGCCACGGACGGGGCGTCGCCGTCGTCCAGTCGCTTGCGGATTACGAAGCGGCTCAGGAGGAGCGAGAGTTCATGCGCGCCGTGGTGGCGGGATTGGCTGACATCGATGCCGGGCGGGTGAAGTCGCTTGCAGACGTGAAGCGCCGGTTCGGACTCACCTGATGGGCCAGCGCTGTGAGGTTCAGTTCGCCGATTCCGCAGAGGAGGACCTCGACGCCATCATCGCCTGGTACGACGCACAGCTCGTGCCTGATGTGGGTCCACGTCTTGTGGCTGCGATCATCGAGCGTGTCGAGCAGCTCGAGTTCTTCCCGGAGAGCGGTGTCGTGACGCCGGAGTTCGACAACCCGCTCCTGCGCGAATTGCAGATGCCGCCGTTCCGGATCGTCTACCGGGTCGAGAGCGCTGATCTGATCAGTGTCGTGAGGATCTGGCGTAGCGAAAGGCCCATGGACCCGACGCTCGGGGGAAACGCCTAACAAGTGCTTCCAGCCGACTCACGCACGCGCTAGGCTGACATGAAGCCGCTCGTTCGCGGCTGAAGCACTGGACGTTGGGACGAATCACAGGTCCCCGTCTCGGTCGCGGCGCTTGCCAGTCTGTATCCCATAGGATACTATTGTCCAGTGATCGAGATTCGGCAGACAGCGGAGTACGAGTCGTGGTTCGAGAAGCTGCGCGACGTTCAGGCCAAGGCGCGCATCCTTGCTCGGATCCGTAGGCTTTCGCTCGGTAACCTAGGCGACATCAAGCCGGTCGGCGAGGGCGTATCGGAACTCCGCATCGCGTACGGGCCGGGTTATCGCATCTACGTGAAGCAGCACGGTGGCGTGCTCGTCATCCTGCTCGTCGGGGGCGACAAGTCGAGCCAGAAGCGCGACATCGGGCGAGCGAAAGAGCTCGCCCGGGATTTGTGAGGAGACCTGCGATGGCAAAGACCAAGACATACACGACCTCCTGGGATCCCGCGAAGTACCTCGACTCTGACGAGGCCATCGCGGCCTACCTCGATGCTGCAATAGAAGAAGACGATCCGGCGCTGCTCGCCGCGGCCCTCGGCGACGTCGCCCGTGCCAAGGGTATGACGGAGATCGCGCGCGAAACCGGCCTGGGACGCGAGAGCTTGTACAAAGCGCTCTCGTCGGATGGCAACCCGGAGTTCGGCACCGTGCAGAAGGTAGTGCGCTCGCTCGGCCTCAAGCTGCACGTCTCGGCATAGGGGGATGATCTGCGATGGCTTGGGGGAAGCCCAAGACGGAGCACTCCGGGCCCAAGAGGAGCAAGGGGTTCTGGGGCAGGAAGGCTGAAGCCAAGCAGGCCAGCAGGCTCGCGAGACGCGACGAAGACCGCCGCATCTCCGCGACCGGACACGATGCCACCTGCGAATCCGAGCGGTGATCGTCCTAACAAGCGCATCCAGGCGGACGGCGCTCCGCCTGTCGTAGAGTGAAGAACAGCGACGGCCAAGAGCGCCGCCGCTGATGCGCTAACACGTTAGACGGGATTGCCAGGAATCGCTCAGCGACACAACGCACGGGGGGATGCGACTGTGGCAACGACTCTCTCTTCGGACTACCACCCGTTTCGTTCCACGGAAGCGCGCGATCGCTACCACGCCTACTATGACTCGCTCGAGATGAAGTCATCGCCTTCTGAGGAGCGAATGGTGGTGAACACCACTCACGCGGCGACGCTCGTGAGAATCACGGGCTCAGCGGGCGCACCGCCGCTGGTGATTCACCCGGGTACATGGGCGCACTCTCTGGACTACCCGCAGGCATTCGTGGAGCCCCTCTCGGCGTCGTATCGGGTCTACCGAATCGATGATCCCTGGGACTTGGGGCGCAGCGTGAGTACTCGTCCGCTTGGCTCTGTGCAAGACACCATGCATTGGCTCGATGAGCTGCTGGACGCCCTTGGACTGACCCGAACCGTCTTCCTATTCGGCATCTCAAAGGGCGCGTGGCGCATCGCGGAGTACGCCCTGCACGCGCCGGAGCGGCTGGCTGGTGTCATCTGGATGTCGCCGGCGCTCGTGGTGTCGCGCGCCAGCATGAGGGGCTTGTTCGACGTTATCTACATGTTGCCGGTCATGGCACGGCCGACAGTGCGCAGCGTCGCCCGTGGCATGCGTCCCTTGTGCGCCACGTTCGAGCGCGAGGACCCGGACGGCTTCCGGGCATACATCGAGGGCATCAGCATCGGCCTGCAGTGCTTCGCCAAGGTACCCATCGACGCTCGAGCAAGGGTTCTTCGTGACGATGAGCTGTCCGGCCTGAAGGTGCCGGTCCTCTACATGACAGGGGAACACGATACGCTAGCCGCGGTGGAGCCCGCGGTCTCGCGGCTACGGAAGCTCGGGCCACGAGCCGAGGTCACGGTGTTTCCCGGTACCGGTCACGACCTGATTTCTCTGGAGCCTGGGACGGTGGCTTCGCGGATGCTCGAATTCCTCGGCACGCGATCCGTCTAACAAGCGCTTCCAGCAGAAAGCGCCGCACGTGTGCGGTATGCTCGGGTTGCACGTGATTTGGGGGCGGCGCTTCAGCTGAAGCGCCGAGACGTTAGACACAACAGCAGAGTGTCGGCGAAGGAGGGTCCGCTTTGTCAGAGGTCGCTACCCGGGGGCCAGGTGATCGCGAGTCACCGGTTGGGACCCCTAGCCAGCGTGATACAGCCTCTGTCGCCAGGCGTGTGGCTTTGGCACCGCTGTGGGCCAGGGCCGCTGCCTGCCTCCTGCTCCTGGGGCTGGTGGCTCTTCTCGATGAACTGACCGGCGGGGAACTCAGCTTCTCGGTGTTCTACCTCATTCCGGTTCTGTTCGCTGGTGTCTTCATCTCGCGGACCACAGGACGCGTGACGGCGCTTGCCGGGGCGGCAGTCTGGGGCTACTTGGAGGTGGTCGAACGAGTGTATTCCGCCGCATGGATTCCTGTCTGGAATACCGCTGTGCGGCTCATGTTCTTCCTGGCCATCAACGAGCTGGTTCACATCGCGAGAGCAGCCCATGCGCGTGAGCGCGAATCCTCACGCAGGGACTCGTTGACCGGCATCGCCAACGGGCGTGTCTTCGCAGAGCGTGTTGAGCAGGCGATCGCTCAGTCTAAGAGAGACGGACGGCCATTCACCATTGCCTACGCGGATCTCGATCGCTTCAAGCAGGTCAATGACGCTTTCGGTCACTCGGAAGGGGACACGCTCCTTCGAGTGGTTGCGGAGACGATCAGTCGTGACCTTCGTACGATCGACCTTGTCGCCCGACTCGGCGGCGACGAATTCGGTCTCTTGTTGACCGCAACGGGAGCTGACGGGGCGCATACGACGCTCGCGCGTATTGCTGAGTCACTCGGGCGTGAGACAGGCGAGCGTTGGGGTGTCGGTGCAACGTTCGGCGCGGTCACGTTCGTGGAGTCGCCAGCGGATGTGGATCTGGCTGTGCGGATCGCAGATGACCTGATGTATCGCGGAAAGTCCCAGAAGCGTGGCACAATCATGTATATGACGTGGCCGGCGGATAGTACTGAAGCTGAGTAGCTTGCATGGTGTGCCTAACTCGGAGATCGAGCCGACTCGCTTCGCTCGCGGCTCATCTCCAAGAACGTTAGACACACCTAAGGGGGCAGGCGTGGCGTTTCCGGGCTGGTATGCGGTGATCGTCGGGGTGCTCATGCTCGCGCAATGGGGCTTCTTCATCGCCGCTGGTCAGGTCCCGGAGCTACAGTCTGAGCCTGTGCGCATCGCCTTCCATCTCGTCGCAGAAGGTGTGACGGCCGGCCTGCTGATCGTGGCCGGCGTCGGACTACTGCGCAAACGGGCCTGGGCGCGAGATCTAGCGCTCGTCGCGTTCGGCTCCCTCATCTACACGACCATCGTCAGCCCGGGGTACTTCGCGCAGCTGGGCCAGTGGCCGCTTGTGGTGATGTTCGCGGCACTTCTTGCGTTGGCTGTAGCGTCCATCGTCGTTCTGATGAAGTCGCCAAGAGGTGTCTAACAAGCGCTTCCAGCCGGCTGCCAGGACGTCTACGCTACGAAGAGAGGCGCTCGGCGCGCGGCTGAAGCGCCAAGACGTTAGATGCATCGAGGGGATGGGGGTCGGTGCATCCGGTCCTCACTTCTTGCGGGAGTAAGGAACCGATTGTGCCCCAGGTCGCCCCACCCTCAGAGGGCCGGGGTGTTGCGTTTAGTATCTGAATTCGCGCGTTGGGCAGAGCGATGGGGGAGGCAGGCTGTGAACACTGAGCAGCATCGAGCGGAGATTGCCAGGCGCCGGCGCGGCGGCCTGATCGTAGGCGCCATCCTCGCGTTCGTGTTCGGGGGCTGGCCCGGTCTGTACGCGGCACTGCTGGTGGCCGCCATCGCGCGTTTCGTAGAGGTGCGGGCACGTGAGAATGCACGTATCCAGTAGGATCGAGCGGGTCGCCTGCCCAACATGCGCTTCCAGCCGACTCACGCACGCGCTAGGCTGACATGAAGCCGTTCGTTCACGGCTGAATCACAGAGACGTTCTACGCAACTGACGTTTCCCGGCCGCTACTTGTTCGCGCGGTAGTAGCCCGCCCACTCCTTGCCGGTCGACCAGGCACCCTTGATCTTCTCCCCGCCCAGGATCCTCTGCCCTGCGATCGCCAGTAGGTACTCGCGAAGACCGTTCTCAGGACTGTCCTCGATCTCACTGACGACCGACTCGAGTGCAGGCGTGCCGCGGGCGACCAGCCTGTCGAGTGCCGGCGATTTCTCCGCATAGGTGAACGGGTTCGAGCTGAGGGCGATGGAGGGATCGGCCTCCTCGGCGGCGGCGATATCCGTCATCACCTGCGCGATGTCGCCTCGCACGTTCGCTCGCATCTTCTCAGCGTCTACCGTTGTGTTGCTCGCACACGCTGCAGAAGTCGTCAGGAGCGCCAGCAGCAACGTGACTGCGACGATGCGAGTGAGTCTCATCGGTAGTCCTCCCCATTCCCGCCCGACACACATGAGTCTGCACTTGTCGCATTGAGGCGGTGCGTAGAACAAGCGCATCCAGCGGACGGCGCGAGCCGCTTGAGTGGATGCTAGCGTGTCGGCCGCCGCTGGTGAAGCGCCAAGACGTTAGCCGGAAGCTCGTTCGCTGGGGAATCAACTTGTAGTCGTGCTCGCACGCATGCCCTCGGAGGCTACGATGAACGCTTCTCGGTCCCTGCTGGAGTCTGTCTTCGCCGCAGGCGATGCCGGCGACGTGGACGCATTCGGCCAGTTCATGCATGACGATGTCGTGGTGCATGCCCCTGCAGGTCTTTCGACCCGGGGACTCGAGAGCGAGAAGGAGTCCTGGCGCAATGCGGTGCTGACCATGACCGGACTGCATCATGAGTTCGTCGACGTGCTCGTCACCCCGTCACTGGAGGCCGCTCGGACGGTGGTCACGGGGACTTTCAGCGGAACGTACGGCGGGCTCAGCGCCCAGGGTCGGGAGTTCAGAATCGACCAGGCGGTGTTCGCCCACATCCGGAACGGCAAGATCGCTGAGCTGTGGGAGATTGTCGATGTGGACTCCTTGCGTGAGCAGTTGAGCGGCGGCTGATTAAGGCTCCGGCTAACATGCGCCTCCGAACGCCGCCAGGTACACTCGTCCCAAAGCGCTTGGCGCGCAGGTGAAGCGCCAGGCGTTAGCACCATCAGGTGAGGCCTCCTGAGGCGGTGTTCCATGAGACCGATCGACCCACGCGACTATCCGGGTCTTGGTATCGGGGGCATGCTTGTCGCCGTTCAGCTTGCGTTGCTAGCAGTCGGAGGGTTCGGACCCGTCGGTTGGCTTGCACGTAGCGGTGGCGTGTTGGCTCTCGTCGCACTTGTCTTCCTGATCGTGCCGGTCGTTCAGTTCAAGCGACATGGCGGTGCAGCGCCAGGCGACATCTTCGCCAATACGACCGTCGTGGTCGACACGGGTTTGTACGCGGTGGTTCGCCACCCGCAGTTCCTGGCCATGCCCGTACTGGTTGCCGGCATCGCACTGCTCGCTCAACGATGGGGTGTCGCGCTCGTCGGAGCCGCCGCTGTGGGGGCGTTCCTCGTCGACTTCAGCCGGGCTGATCGTCGTGACGTCGCGAAGTTCGGGCAGTCATACCGCGAGTACATGCAGCGCGTTCCGGGCTGGAATCCGCTCGCGGGACTGTGGCGGCTGAGGAGCGGAGTCAAACGCTGAGGTGCTAACCAGCGCATCGAGCCGACTTCGCGAGTCATCGGCTACCATGGATGTCATTGGGTGCGGCTCAAGAGCAAAGACGTTAGACGCATCGGAGGTCATTCAGTGGATGCACCGTCAGTAGCGGCGGTCATCTTCACCGTAGTGGCTGCCGTCGCGGTGGGGTTCCAGCTCGCTTTAGCCGCGGGTGCGCCTTGGGGCACGTATGCGATGGGCGGCAGGTTCCCGGGCCGTTTCCCGGCCCCCATGCGGATCGCGGCCCTCGTCCAGGGGGTCGTGCTCGCGCTGCTGGCCGGCGCAGTCCTCGGCGCGGCGGCAGGAGGCGTATCGCTCAAACGCATCTGGGTGGTCGTGATCGTTGCTGTGACCGCCAGCATCGTTGTGACAATCGTGCTGCAGTCACTGGGCTTCGCGCCCGCCATGAGGCTGGCATAGCAGCCGCATAGCCCAACAAGCGCTTCCTGCTGACGCGGCAAGCGTTAAGCTACGAAGAGAGGCGCGCTCGGCGTGCCGCTGAAGTGCCAGGACCTTTGACGCAGCCCGGGGTCGGGGAATGGGAGGACGATGCTGCTTCAGGCCCTCTTGGTCGTCGCCGGACTCGTGCTCCTGCCACTCGGGGCGTGGGCCTTGGTGCGAGGAAGCACGGGGCTCGCGCTCAGGATGGGAATCAGCGCTCTCGCCATCGGTCTGACCGTAGTGGCATTCGGCACCGGTGGTCCTGAACTCGTGCTGGGCGTCCGGGCCGCGAGCACCGGGAACACCGGCATCGCGCTCGGCAACGTCGTCGGATCGAACATCAGCAACATCGCGCTCGTGCTTGGGCTCGCAGCTCTCGTCAAGCCGATGAAGGTGCGTTCAGAGCTCGTGCGTCGCGAGATCCCGGTCATGATCGCTGTCACGCTTGTCCTGTGCGCACTCCTGATAGACAAGGAACTCAGCCGTTTCGAGGGGCTCGTGCTTGTGTCCGGGGCATTCGTGTACTTGATCGCCGTGTATCGAGCCGCGAAGCGCAGCAGGGCGAAACCCAGTGTGGATCGGCAGTTCGATCAGGCATACGTACCGACGAGATCACTGTGGCTCGATCTGCTGCTTACCTCGGCCGGTCTTGTCGCGCTGCTGATCGGGGCACAACTACTTCTCGATGGCGCCGTCTTCTTTGCTACGGCCCTTGGTGTGAACCAGGTGGTCATCGGCCTGACTGTCGTGGCGGTCGGCACTAGTCTGCCTGAGTTGGCGACATCGGTGACTTCCACGGTGCGGAATGAGGCCGATGTCGCGTTCGGGAATGCCGTGGGATCCAATATCTTCAACATTCTCGTCGTCCTGGGTGCCGTTGCCCTGGTGAGTCCGCTCCGCATCGAAGGGCTTCGCGCCGCCGACCTCGTCGTCCTGGTCTCAAGCGCTGTCGTGCTCCTGCTCATAATGAGGCGCGGCTGGGTGCTGAATCGATGGGAGGGAGCAGCGCTTCTCGGCGCCTACGCTCTCTACATGTACTTCGTCATGACCTCAGGGCGCGTCTAGCAGGCGCTTCCAGGCGAACGCCGTCAGCTACACTCGTCCCATCGCTCGTGGTCTGCTGAAGCGCCGAGACGTAAGCCAGAGAAGGACCGAATGCCGCAGCAGGGCCGCCTAACGGAGTGGAACGACGAGCGGGGATTCGGCTTCATCACCCCCCTGGATGGCAGCCGCAAGGTCTTCGTGCATGTCAGCCAGTTCCCCGGCGACAGGCGGCGTCCTGAGGTCCTCGATCTTCTCGGTTTCTCCGTCCAGCCGGACGAGCGCGGGCGACTCCGCGCTTCCGACGTGCAGTTCCTTGTGCCGACGCGCGCGAGACATTCGGAAAATCATGAGATTGCCGATCCGGCGCGGGCCAGGAATGCGCTGCTGGTCTCCGGACCCTTTCTCCTGCTTCTCGCGGCACTTGCGCTCCTGTCCGTCCTTCCGCCAGAGGTGTTCGTTGCCTACTTGACCCTCAGCGTCATATCGTTCGCCGTCTACGCGCTGGACAAGGCGGCGTCTCAGCGCGGCGCATCGCGCACGCCGGAATCGACGCTCCACCTGCTTGCCCTGGCGGGCGGTTGGCCCGGTGCTCTGTATGCGCAACAAGCTCTGCGACACAAGACGATCAAGCAGCCCTTCCGGCGCATCTTCTGGGGGACGGTCGCGGGAAACTGCGTCCTCCTGGGTGTACGTGAGCTATCGACCGGTCGGATGACGGCGGCCTCGGAGTCTCACGGGGCGGCTGGCAGCCAGAAGATCGTCAGCCAACCGCCTTTCGAACAAGCTCCTCGATTCGTGCCTCTTCTTCGTCGCCCAGCTCGGTCAGGGCGTACGACGTCGGCCACATGGCACCGTCATCGAGCGCTGCCGTCTCCTCGAAGCCGAACGTCGCATAACGCGCTTTGAACTTCGATGCGCTCTGGAAGAAGCACAGCACCTTGCCGTCCTTCGCGTATGCGGGCATCCCGTACCAGAGTCTCGGCTTAAGCGACGGCGCCGTCCTCTCGATGATCGAGTGGAAGCGCATGGCCATCGCCTGATCATGTGCTGGCATTGCCGAGACGTTCTCCAGCAACTCGGTGAGTCCATCGACCTTCTTCTTCTTCGGTTCGCTCGCGCGCATGCCGTCGGCCATGGTCACGCCGCCTTTCGCCGGGGCTGTCGCAAGAATGATACCCACAGCAGCGGTGCGGTCTCAGAGCGGCCTTCGGTGCCAAGAGGGACAGGTCGATCGACACCGGCATGGTTGAGGCTCCGGACTGTGAGGGTACGCTAAGGAAGTGGATCGCTCAGCGTCTGCAGGCGCGCCGATGACGCGCCTTGATGACATGTCGGCGCCTGTGCCCGAGGGAGGATTCGAGTGGACGAGCGGAGCAGCGAGCACAGACCGGACCGCGTGGTCGTCGAGAATGTGAATCACCCCGGCCGCACCTCCACCGTCGATGCCCGTATGTACCAGGCGATGCGAGAGGCGCTGCTCAGGGTACTGCCGGTCGAAGCGCCCGGACTGACTCAGGGGCAAATGGTTGAAGCGGTCGTGCCACACCTGCCAACCGACCTCTTCCCCGGGGGAGCGAAGGCCGGCTGGTGGGCGAAGTCGGTGCAGCTCGATCTTGAGGCTAAGGGCATCATTGCGCGGGAATCATCAAAGCCTCTGCGCTGGCATCTCGTGTCGGCGTAGTCCGACGGGACGCGAACGGGCGCATGGGCCAGCCGCTGCGCTTCTTCTAGGAGATCCTGCGGCGGTACGTGACCATGGCCCACATGTACGCGACGATGAGGATCCCGACACACCAGGCAAGCGCGATCCAGATGTCGGTGCCGACCGGCCGCTGTGCGAACAGGTCGCGAATCGCGTTGACGATCGACGTCGCCGGCTGGTTCTCCGCGAACGCTCGCACCGCTCGGGGCATGGTCTCGGTGGGGACGAATGCCGAGCTGATGAACGGCAGGAAGATGAGCGGGTAGGCGAATGCGCCCGCGCCATCCACGGTCTTCGCGGAGAGACCGGCGATCACGGCGAGCCACGTCAACGCCAGGGTGAATAGAACCAGGACGCCCACGACCGCGAGCCACGTGAGTACTCCCGCGCCCGAGCGGAAGCCCATCAGGACCGCGGCGAGCACGACGACCACGAGCGAGGTCATGTTGGCGACCAGCGAGGTCAGCACATGCGCCCACAGCACTGAGGACCGCGTGATCGGCATCGAGTGGAATCGTTCGAAGATGCCGCTCTTCATATCCATGAACAGCCGGTACGACGTGTAGGCCGTACCCGAGGCGATCGTGATGAGCAGGATACCGGGCAGCAGGTAGTTCACGTAGTTGTCCATGCCGGTGCTGATCGCGCCGCCGAAGACGTACACGAACAGCAGCATCATCGCGATCGGCGTGACCGCCGTGGTGATGATGGTGTCCATGCTACGCGTGATATGGCGCAAGGATCGTCCGGTCAGGATTGCCGTGTCGCCAACGAAGTGTTTGGTCATCGTTGCTCCTTACTCGTCCGTGGCGGTGCCGGGGATCGCAGCGTCGCTGTCTGTGCCGTCCTCAGCGACGATGGCGAGGAAGATGTCCTCAAGCGTCGGCTGCTTCTCGACATACTCGACTCTGGCAGGCGGGTGCAGCTGCTTGAGCTCGGTGAGCGTGCCGTTCTGGATGATGCGACCCTCGTGGAGGATCGCGATCCGATCGGCGAGGTGCTCGGCCTCGTCGAGATGCTGCGTCGTGAGCAGTACGGTCGTGCCCGCCTCGGCAAGATCCCTGACGGCCTGCCATACCCCAAGGCGCCCCTGCGGATCGAGCCCGGTGGTCGGCTCGTCGAGGAAGATGACCGGCGGATTCCCGATCAGGCTCATCGCGATGTCCAGGCGGCGGCGCATGCCGCCCGAGTACGTCGACACCCTGCGCTCGGCCGCGTCGGCAAGCGCGAAACGCTCGAGCAGAGCATCCGCGATCGGGCCCGGATCCTTCAGGTGTCGCAGCCGGGCGACCAATACGAGGTTCTCCCGCCCGCTGAGGACTTCATCGACGGCGGCGAACTGACCGGTGAGGCTGATTGACTGCCGCACATCCGCTGCATGCGTGGCGACATCGAAGCCACTGACGCGTGCTGTCCCGGCGTCGGGTTTCAGTAGCGTGGCCAGGATGTTCACGATCGTGGTCTTGCCCGCGCCGTTCGAGCCGAGCAGGGCGAAGATGCTGCCGCGCGCCACGTCGAAGTCCACGCCGCGCAGCACCCGCAGCTCCTCGTACGATTTCTCCAGGCCCTGCACGTGGACCGCCGGCACCTGAGCGGTCATCGGTCGCCCTCTTCTCGTTCGAGGGTCACGATGGCGTGAGCCAGCCTCTCCCGTTCGCGCTTGATCCACGAGTCCTCGCGGTAGTTCTGCGCGAAGGTCTCGATGAACTCCACGGGGTCCTCCCCGACCACGCTGCGAATCGGGGTCCCGTCAGCCGCGCTCTGCTCGAACAGGTCCGCGAGGTCCTCGAACATCGTCACGCCGCCACCGGCTCCGAACAGCATCAAGTACCGTTCGAACGCATCGACTGCCGTGCGATAGTCCCCGGGAAGCTGCTTCGCGCGCGCCTTGTACTGTCGCCAGCGCTTCTTGTCACCCAGGTCGCCTACCAGTTTCTCGATGAACATGGTCATCTGCCTCCTTCGCGGAGCCGTTCGAGCTGTCCCGTGAGGAAGCTCCAGGTCCTCCAGAACTCTTCCAGATACTCCCGACCCTGCACGTTGAGCGAGTAAACCTTGCGTGGCGGCCCCTTCTCTGACGGGTGCTTCTCCACGTCGACGAGGCCTCTCTGTTCGATCCTGACGAGCAGGGCGTAGACGGTGCCCTCGGCGATGTCGGAGAAGCCCATCTCCCGCAACCGTGCCGTGATCTCGTAGCCGTACGCAGGCTGGCCCGACAGGATCGCAAGGACGATTCCCTCGAGCGTTCCCTTGAGCATCTCGGTCATCTGCTTGCCCACGTAACACCTCCTCGAACTACTAAGCATGACTAGGTACATGTACATAGTAACACAGAGTAGTTACTGCGCAATCCTGGTCGGTGACGGGATGGCGGGTTCGAGGGCCCGGGCAGGCCAAACTGACAAGCGCATCGGCCAGACACACGGCGTGTGCGGTATGCTCGGCTCTGAAGACGCAGGACCGGTTAGCAGGTCATACGCACGCACGTTAGAGACACGAAGAAGCTCCACTGAGGCTGCCCATGGATGTGTACTCCGCTGACGAACTGCGGGAAGCGCTTCGCCCGATAGCCTCGCTCATCAGCAAGTCGGAGAAGGCCCAGCGGAGGCTGTCGCCGGGAACCTGGCAGCACACGATGTTGCAGGGCAATCTCGAGGCCCTGCGAATCGCATCCACGCTGATGGACGACGAGTCAGATGGCTCGTGCCAACTGGCTGAGCGCGACCTCACAGAAGCGCTGGGCGCGCTCGCGTCGATGATCAGCAGGACTGAAACCGCTCTGGCGATGTTCTCGCCGGGGACCTCTCAGCACACGCTGCAGAGGAACCGCCTCGAGGCGTTGCGCATGGCGGAGGTTCTGGTAAGGGCGGAGCATGACAGGACTTGAGTTCGCGCGCCTGTCTTCGTAGCAGCACCGTGGGCATGCGACACTCAGGCGCAGTGAGGCCTAACCGGGCGTCCGCATGCCCGGCGCCAGCACGACGAGAACTCAGTCATCGATGGTAGCGAGTCCCTGACGTTCCATCTCGGCCAGGTGGTCCCGCATGGCCTGGAGCACGTCCGGCGGGTGGCCTTGCCAGTCCTTGACCTCGCTGACGACTCGCAGTGGTTTCCGAGTCCGGTAGGACCTGGTGGGATTGCCGGGAAAGCGCTTGTTGGTCAGGTTGGGGTCGTCCTCAAAGGGACCGGTTGGCTCGACGGTGTAGACTCGTCCGGCCCCCTCGCCCCGGGCCAGCTCCGCTCCCCAGATCGCAGCATCCAGGGTGCCGGTGAAGTAGATGTTGTTCGATACCCGGCCGTCCTCGAAGTTGGAACCGTGGCCGGGAACCAGCAGGTCACCCGGCTCCACGTCGGCCTTCGTCCCGTGGTAGAACGGGCCCGAGACATGGTCGTAGTGCTCGAACGTGACGGGGATATGAGCGCTGTCGTCGTCCATGCCGGGTCTCCCTACGTGCTTCAGGTGGACATTCTAGCTTACCGGTCGTGGACGTTCACCGGTCGCAGTCAAACAAACGCATCGAGCGGACGCGGCAAGCGCTAGACTGGAGCTTAGCGCCGCCCATAGGCAGGCATGTGCGGTTGACTGCCAGAGGGTGGCGGGGTTCGTCCGCCCCAATCGCTGGGGGGCAGCGGGCTCGTTGGCGGGTCATGCGCGATCACGTGAGGCAGTTGGAGGACGATCCCTCACACAGGGAGAGCAATGGATTCTGATTCCGTTGTCGAGCAGCACTCGGTAGGCCGATCCCTGCTGCTGCACCTGGGCCCTGGCATACTCATCGGGCTGTGCTACTTCGCACTCTCTCCGGCCTTTCGCCAGTGGGGACTGCCCTCGATAGCGGCGCTTATGAGCACGGTTGCTCTGGTTCTCGCCCCCTTCGAATTGGGCTACCTGCTCTGCGAAGGTCGCAAGAGGAACGGTCGCTACTCGCTGCGCGGCGTCGTGCTGTACCGGACTCCGATACCGATCTGGCAGTACTTCGTATGGGTGCCTGGCCTCTTTGTGATCGTCGGAATCGTCTTCACCCTGATGAAGCCCGTCGACGCCACGCTGCAGCAGATCCTGTTCGCCTGGCTGCCGATACTCGAGAGCGGCCTCACCTCCGAGTACTCGAGAACTGCGCTGATCTGGACATACGCTCTGGTGGCCGTGTTCGGGGTTATCGTGGGCCCGGTCGTCGAGGAGTTCTACTTCCGCGGGTTCCTGCTGCCTCGCATGGGGTACGCCGGCAAGTGGGCACCCGCCTTGCACAGTCTGCTGTTCGCGATCTACCACATCTGGACGCCATGGCAGTTCATCACCAGAACGTTTGGCATGATTCCGATGGCCTACGTCGCCCAGCGGCGTAACCTGTATGTCACCACCATCGTCCACGTGCTGGTCAACACGCTCGACGTCATCACCGCAGGAGTCTTCATCGCTGCTATGGCTCGCTAGTCCTACGGTCGGCGCTTCAGCCGAAGCACCAAGACGTTGGACAGGCGCAGTCGGAATGGGGAGGTGGGGAGTTGAATCGCGTCAGGCAGCGCGCTGCCCGGAGCCCCGGACCCTACGGCACCCGGACGGTTGGAGCGAAGTACGCAGCAGGCGTCCTCGTCGCCCTGGGCGTGTTCCTCGTGGTCACGGGTCCCAGCCTGGCGCTCGTTTCTCTGCTGGTCAGCGCGCGCGTCGATCAGCACGCCTCCCCGGTGGCCGCGAACGCGCTTGCGACGATGCATGTCGCCGGTCTGCTCGCGGGCCTCTTCGGCGGCATCCTGCTGCCGGTCGGTGTCGTCTGGTGGCTGTACGCTGCGATTCTCGCAAGACGATCCAGGCAGGAGTCCGCCGCCTAACAGGCGCTTCCGACAGAGCGTCGTCAGCTACACTCATCCCAAAGCGCTCAGGCGAGCGTGCGCCGATACGCCAGGCAGGCCATCGTCCCGGGAGTCAGAATGTCCGATTCGAACGGTGTCCTTCATCTCCGCATTGCGCTCACCACTCGTGACTACGCGTCCCTTGTCGATTTCTTCTGCGGCGGGCTCGATGTGCAGCCGACGGAGTCCTGGACGCACGATGGAGGACAGGGAGTGCTTCTGGAGATGGGCCAGGGTTCTCTCGAGGTCTTCGACGAGGCGTACACGCGGTACGTGGACGAACTTGAGGTGGGCCGCGCGGTCGGCGGCGCGGTTCGCTTGGCGTTGCAGGTCCCAGACGTCGCCGCGGCGGTTGAGCGGTTCGCGCAACACGGCGGCAAGCTCATACACCCGCCGGTGCTCACTCCCTGGGGCGACCTGAATGCGCGAATCGAGTCGCCCGACGGGCTGCAGGTGACACTGTTCGAGTCGCGCTAAGTCCGCGGCCTCGGGTGGCCTGACAGGCGCACTGAGCCGGCTTCGCCTGCCATCGCCCGCCACCCTGTCAGCTCTAGGAATCCGATGCTGCGGACTCTGCTTCCTCCCGTGCGAGGGCCTCCCATGAGGATGCGTAGTCGCACTGACACCCACTCGAGAGCGCGCGGCGGCACTGAATCGAGACGAATATCGTCGAACCGCCAAGCAGCACTGTGGCGACGCCCATTGAGATCAGTTCCTGAGGGGAACGACCCACCAACGCCCATGCCAATCCCAGGCAGGCAGCACCCAGGAGTCCATAGATTCCAGTGATCGAGAGGGTGTAGCGGCTGTCGGGGCGAGTGTGATCCATCCTGATCCTGCTCAGTCTCGTCTCCCGGTGCAGGCCGGCGACTCTCGGCTCGATGAACGTACGCACGTAAGTCGCGATCCGCCCCTCTAGGTCAGACACCGGAGCATCACCCCTTATTGACATGCAGTATCGCCCTTCAACCCAGGTACTTCCAGAGATGTCTCAGGTTGTAGAGTGATGTGAGCTACCATCACATGCTCAGGCGCACAGACGCAGATGGAATCGAGGTTCATCCGTGAGGGTCGTGGAATCGGTAGAAGCCATGTGGTCGGCGCTGGCAGAAGCCCAACCCGATCTCGTCGACGAACATACCGCGTACTCGGTGTGGCACTTCTGTGACAACGAATCTGACGCCGACGAGCTTGTCGAACTGGTGCTTGCCGGGCGGAAGAGGGCGACCGCCGGTCTACTGTGGTCGTATGAGGCAGAGGGCGAGCCCCTCCCGCAGGTCGGCGATCTGAGTGTCGTGACGGACTGGGGCGGACGGGCGCGCTGTGTGATTCGTACGATCTCAGTGGAGGTCATCCCGTTCCAGTCGGTGACGCCGGAGTTCGCGGCCATCGAGGGGGAGGGCGACGGCTCTCTCGAGTACTGGCGCACGGCGCACAGGGCCGCCTTCGAGCGGGAACTCGCTGATACGGGTGGCACCTTTGGGCCCGAGGCGCCCGTGGTATGCGAATGCTTCGAGGTCGTGTTCGGGAACAGCACGCAGTTGTGAGAGGGAGCATCGTCTTGTCCGCGCAGAGACGTTGATCGGATCGCCGAGGAGTTCGTATCCGGTGGCGCGACCTTGTCCGTGGGTTGCAGCATCGGCATCGCCATGTATCCCGAACGGCAGCTCAGCCGATGTCCTTCTGAAGATTGCGACGAGGCTATGTACAGAGCCAAGAGAACCTCAGAGAAGGTTGCGCTTTCCGACTCTGAACCTGAAGCGGGGTAACGCCCGGTCGTCGGTGAGTGTCCATCATGATCCGATGGCTCACGCGCGCTGAGCATGTGGCTCGTGGGCTGGGCGCGCATTCGGACGATCAGAACGGAGCCTTGGCGGGATCGTAGTACCAGGTCTCCCTCGTGATCTGGCCTTCCTCGATCTCCAGTGATGTGACGCCGACGACTTGTGTGACTCTGTTCAGATCCGGGCGCATCCCATCCGCGGTCCAGTACACCAGCGCCCAGTCGTCACCAACACGTATGCGCTCGATAGTGAGATCGAAGTCGGGTGTTGCCAACAGCGCGTTCAGGCCAGCCTCGATCTCACCGGTTCCCGTGTGCGTCCTGCCCGTGGCCGCATCGTGCAGTACTGCATCGGGAGCGTAGAGGGGGAGGAGGCCCGGCGCATCTTTGGTCGTGTCGATTCCCTCGTACGCCGCAGCGTATGACTCGGTGACCGCCGCCACTGTCCGCTCGCCGCGATCGGCGAACCACATCCCGGCGACGAACACCACGCCCAGAGTCACCAGGAGCGCCAGCAGCGCGAAGAGCCATCTCTTGCTGCGCGGGTTGCGTACTCTGTCATCCATCGCCTCGACCTTTCGTGGAAGAGATTCTCAGGAGGACTGTTCCCGCCCACCGTCGAAGAGAAAACACGCGACGTGTGTACGGATCTCGGCGGACGGCCTGCGCAGCAACGGAGTCGAAGAGTACCGGTACCTCGGCCGCGTGCACATCAACTACCTCATCACCATGTGCTCACACGCGGAAGAGCAGCGACGTGGCGCCTTCCGGCAAGCGCGCAATCAGCTCATCCGGCTCATCGATGAGTGGATCGCGCAGCCGTAGGACCTGCCCGGCAGCTCTCTTCGCGCGGTGTTCTACTGAAAGTCGACTCGTCGGGACTGGCGTGTTGGGCGATACTTCATGTGCGGTTCCCCTTCCTGACGGGACGGCGGAACCCGGAGTGTCCCGAATCGACTCACCCACCCGATCGGGGGATGCATGCAGGTAGCGGAGGCGCAGCGCGAGATTCGGCAAGGGTACGTCGGTGGCTATGTGGGCCAGCTCGTGTCGGGGGTCCTTTGGCTCGGATCAGCCGCTCTCGCTACCTGGGTGTCCACCGGCGCCGGCATCTGGTTCCTCGTCCTCGCCGGGTTCTTCATCTTCCCGCTCACGCTGCTCGGCCTGAGCATGATCAGACAACGCGTCACCGTGTCGCGGGGCAATCCGCTCAACGGCCTCGCGATGCAGGTCGCGTTCACGTTACCCCTCGTGCTGCCGGTCGTGGGAGCGGCGACCCTCTACCGGATCGAGTGGTTCTATCCCGCGTTCATGATCGTCCTCGGCGCGCACTACCTACCCTTCGTGTTCCTCTACGGGATGCGGATGTTCGCGGCGCTTGCGGCGGTGCTCGTGTCCGCGGGGCTCGCGCTTGCCCTCTACGTGCAGTTGCCGTTCGCCGCAGGCGGCTGGTTCACCGGTGCTCTCTTGCTGGTCTTCGCTGTGCTCGGTCGGTGGTTCGCCGTGCGCGAGCAGACCGCCGTCCGAGTTCCCATGAGCGAGTGACGCGGATAGCACACCGCGGGAGGTTGTCGGGATGGTCGAGTTCACGAGAGACGAGGCGCTTGCGTTCATCGAGTCGCTGCGCCTCATCATCGGCGATCGAACCGGCTTCAAGTGGCTTGCGGAGAAGCTCTCGCGCCTGACCCGGTACGTCGAATCGATCGCGACTGAGAACGAGCGCCTGAATGAGTTCATCGACTCCTCGGGCGTGAGGACCGACTACGAGTCATACCGTACGAACAGCCCGGCCGACGACTGACGTGAGGCAGGTGATCCGATGACAGAGCGTCCGAAGGCGAGCTCCATCGACGAGTACATCGCACAGGCTCCACCGAGCTCCCGGATGCTGCTCGAGCAGATGCGCGCGCTCATCAAGGCCGCCGCGCCCGACGCGACCGAGACGATCAGCTACGCGATCCCGACGTTCGATCTCGGCGGAAAGCACCTGGTGCACTTCGGCGGCTTCGCGACCCACATCGGGTTCTACCCCGTACCGAGCGGGATCGAGGCGTTCAAGGAGGAGCTTGCCGCGTACAAGAGTGGCAAGGGCTCCGCGCAGTTCCCGCTGGATAAGCCGCTGCCTGCCGACCTGATCAGGCGGATCGTCGAATTCAGGGTCCGGGAGCTCACCACGGGTGGCAGGTAAGGAGGCGGCCGTGCATGGTGCGGGTGGCGCGGGGCCGATGAGGCTTGTTCTGCGCGTGCTCGGCGAGCGTCTCGCGGTCTGCCGACTACCCGCGGGCTCACCGATGCCGGACTGGGCTCGCTCCGGCGTGCTGACCGCGGTGACCCGGACCGCCGACGAGACATCGGTCGTGTGCGCGGCGTCTGTCGTGCCGGAGGGCACGACAGCCGAGACCGGCTGGCGCGCGCTTCAGGTGGCGGGTCCGCTCGACTTCGGACTCACCGGCGTGCTCGCCGCGCTGGCCACTCCGCTTGCCGAAGCGGGTGTGAGCATCTTCGCAATCTCGACCTACGACACCGACTACGTGCTCGTGCGTGAGGAGGCGCTCGAGGACGCGACCGGCGCGCTCGAGGCGGTCGGTCATCGCATCGAGGGCGACAGGCGTTGACCGATCTGCCCCGGTAAGGAGCGCGATGCACGTCACGCTCGTCAAGCCCACGCTCGGCCGCACGGAGCGCGATGACCGCTTCATCGATGAGGCGCGCATGGAGCCGCTCCAGCTCGGCGTGCTCGCGGGCCTGACGCCGAGCGGCGTCGATCTCACGCTCACCGACGATCGGATCGACGAGATCGACTACGACGCGCCCACCGATCTGGTGGCCATCACCGTCGAGACGTTCACCGCGCGGCGCGCCTACGAGATCGCTGCCGAGTTTCGCGCCCGAGGCGTGCCCGTCGTGATGGGTGGGATGCACGCGACGCTCCTGCCCGACGAGGCAGCCGAGCATGCCGATTCCGTGTGTATCGGCGATGCCGAGACCGTCTGGCCTCGCATCGTCACCGACGCGGCAGAGAGCCGTCTCGCGCCGCGTTACCATGGCGCGTTCGGCGTGCCGCAGCCCGGCGTGATGCCCCGCCGCGAGCTCTACGCCGGCAAAGGCTACCTGCCGGTGAGTCTGCTGCAGTTCGGCCGCGGGTGCCGCCACAGCTGCGAGTTCTGCGCGGTCACCGAGTACTTCGGGCGCCGACACTACGCGCGGCCGGTAGCCGAGGTGATCGCCGAGATCGAGGCGGCCGGACGGCGCGACCTCTTCTTCGTCGACGATAACCTGATCGCCGATCCCGAGGCTGCCAGGGAACTCATGCGGGCGCTCATCCCGCTCAGGGTGCGGTGGGTCTCGCAATCGTCCATCGACCACGTACGCGACTCGGAGCTTCTCCAGCTCTTCGCGGCAAGCGGCTGCCTCGGCAACGTCATCGGCTTCGAGTCGCTCGAGCCGGCCGACCTGCGCGCCGCGCACAAGGGTCCCAACCTCGCCGCCTCGGCGCGCTACGCCATCGAGATCGCCACCCTGCGCGAACACCACCTCCAGACGTGGGCGGCGCTCACCCTCGGCTACGATCACGACACCGTGGCGTCGATCGAGGAGACGTGTGAGTGGGCGATCGCCAACCGCTTCACGTTTGCGGCGTTCAACGTGCTCATGCCGTACCCGCGCACGCCGCTGTACGCGAGGCTGGCCGAGGAGGGCCGCCTGCTCTATGACGGGCGCTGGTGGCTGCACCCCGAGTACCGCTTCAACCACGCCGCGTTTCGTCCCGCGCGCATGAGCGCCGATGAGCTTACCAAGGTGGCCTGGGCGTGCCGGCGGCGCTGGAACAGCCCGGGTTCGATCCTGCGCCGCGCGTTCGATCCGGCCACCAACATGGCCTCGCTCGAGCGGCTCGCGATCTATCTCGCGTACAACCCGATCTACCGGCGCGAGTCGTTCAAGAAGCAGGGGATGAGACTGGGGACGCGGTGAGCGGCACTTTCGACATCCGCCTGGCCACTCCGGCCGACGAGCCCGACATCCGCGCGCTCGTCGGGTCGGTCGCGATGCCCGGCGATGTCGCGGTGCGCTTCGCCCGCGAGCCCGACTACTTCTCAGGGACCACCATCATGGGCGACCCGTGCGACGTGCTCGTCGCGCGCCACCTGCCGGACGGCGCTCTCGCCGGCATCGCGTGCCGTGCCGAGCGGCGGTCGTTCGTATCCGGCGAGGAGTCGACGCTCGGCTATATCGGGCAGATTCGGATCGCCGGGGAGTACCGCGGGCGGTGGCTCGTGCCGAGGGGCGCACGTGTGATGCGCGAGATGAGCCCGCCGGGGCTGCTGTACTTCGGTGTGATCGCGAGCGAGAACCCGCGCGCCGCCGGTGCGCTCGTAGGCGCCCGACCACCAGCGGGGATCAGGGCGCATCGTGTCTCCGGGCTCACCACGTGCGCCATCTGGCTGAGGCGACGTGCACGCGTGCGCACGCCCGACGTCGAGGTGCTGCCCGCCTCGGCGGACACGCTTCCGGCCGTCGTCGCCTTCCTGCGTGCCGAGGGGCCGCGCCGGCAGTTCTTCCCCGCCTACACGCACGAGGACTTCACGGGCGGCACGTCGCTTCGCTCTCTGGCCGCAGAAGACGTGCTCGTCGCCAGGCGAGACGGGCGCATCGTCGGCACGATGGCGGTTTGGGACCAAAGCGCGTACAAACAAGACATCGTCGAGGCGTATGGCCCGGCGCTCGGGCGCGTGCGTCCGCTCTACGACCTGGCGGCCCGCGCGTTCGGGGCGCTCCCGCTCACGCCGCCGGGCGAGGCGATCCCGCTCGCGTTCGCGGCATGTGTGTGCGTGGAAGGCGACGATCCGGACGTCATGCGTGCGCTCATCTCAGCCGCAGCAGCCGCAGCGCACGGGTGCGGCAAGGCGTACCTGATGCTCGGCTTGGCCGACGAAGATCCGCTGCTCAGCGTCGCGCGCCGGTTCCTCCACATCACCTACCGGAGCGACCTGTACGCGCTGTCGTTCGACGAGGATCCGGCAGCGCGCCTCGACGGCCGCGTGCCCTACATCGAGATCGCCGCGCTATGACCGCATCCGTTCGAACCCGCCGAGGAGACGCCTGATGACCGAGCGCCGACTGACCCAGTGGGAGGCCACGTCGCTCATGGTGGGCGCCGGAGTGGGCGCGGGCATCATGGCCGTGCCGTACCTTGCCGAGCGAGTCGGTCTCGTCGGCCTTGCGCTCATCCTGCCGCTCGCGTGGGCGGCGAGCGTGCTCGTACATCTCATGCTCGCCGAGGTGCTCTTCCGCACCGGCCGTCATCTGCAGGTCGTCGAGCTGATGCGCCTCTACGTGATGCGCGGACGCGTGGGACGTTGGCTGCTGTGGGCCGTCTTCGCGCTCCTGAGCGTCGCCTTCCTCGCCAACCTCGCGGCGTACATCTCGGGCGCGGGTGAGATCGTGGCCGGCCTCACGGGGCTGCCCGGTCGCGTGGCCGAGGTGCTCGTCTATGCAGTCTCGGCCGGCGTGGTCTTCTTCGGCCTGAAGGCGGTGGGCGTGGCCGAGCGGTTCGGCGCGCTCGTACTCGCCGGCCTCGCGCTCGCCATAGGAGCGGGGGCGGCAGGCGTGCCGTTTCGTCTCGCGCCCGCGGGCGGGGGAGGGACGAGCGCCTGGCTCGCTCTGTACGGCATGGTGATGTACGCGTACTGGACGTTCTACAGTGTGCCGCAGGTCGTGAAGGGCCTCGCCCCCGACGCGCGGGGCGCCGTCCGCGCGATCATGGTCGGTCTCGGCATCAACGGCGTGCTGACCGCGCTCGTGGCGATCGTGGCGCTCGGTGTGTCATCCGAGGTGACCGAGGTCGCCATCATCGGCATCTCCGCGGCCATCGGCCCGTGGGCGGCTACCGTCGGCTCGGTGCTGATCGTCGCGGCGCTCGTGACGAGCTACTGGTCGGTCTCGCTCGCGCTCGCCGACATCGTGCACGAGCGCACCGGCGCCTCGCCGCGCGTTTCGTGGCTCGCCGCCACGCTCCCGTCGCTTCTCGTGCTCTGGCTCGGGGTGTGGCAGTTCCTCGAGTGGCTGAGACTTGCCGCGGGCGCCACGGCGCTCGTGCTCGCGCTCATCACGTTGCCGATGTACCGCGAGGCGCAACGCAGTGGTCCGGTGCGCGACCCGGCGTGGACGCTCGGCGTGTGGGGGAGTCCGGTCGCGCTCGGCCTTGCGCTGGTGGCTCTCCTTCTGATGGCGGTGGGTTCGGTCGTGTCGGTGGCGTAGGGCGGCGTGTCAGGCCGCGCACAGTGTGCCGGAATGGGTATGCACCCGGTTGTCCGGAGTCGCGTACAGAACAGGGCGGTCACGTTCGGCCTTGCGCACGGGCATGGACAGCCGCCATGGGGAGGATGCGCATATGGCCATAACCAAGAAGGACACCATCCGCGTCATGATCATCACCAAGGACCATCGCATCGAGGGCGAGATGCACATCATCCAGGGGGCGCGGCTCACGGACTCGCTCAACAGCAAGAACAAGGACTTCTATGCGATCACGAGCGCGACGATCCACCGCGTCGAGGACGACCGGCTGGTCGCCTCGCCGCCGTTCATCGTGGTGGCCCGAGAGGCGATCAGCGCGATCTTCCCCGTCGAGGAGTAGTTCACGGCAATCGCTCGGCGCAGCTCTTCCAGTCGGCCAGCGCATCGACGGCTTCGGACACCGAGAGCGCTGGCGCGGGCGCACCGGGGTCGCGCTCACGCAGCCGCGCGAAGAGCTCCGCCAGGATGGGCGGCTTGATATTGCCCTCGGCTAACACGTCGGCACTCGCGAAGAGCTCTTCCGGCGTGCCGTAGACGGCAATCCTACCGCCGGGCGCGAGCACGTATGCGTAGTCGGCGAACTCGGGCACCGCGTCGATGTCGTGCGTGGACATGATGATCGTCATGCCGCGTTCGCGTGCCAGCGTGCTCAGGAGGTCCAGCAGCGAGGTGCGCGAAGCGGGGTCGAGGCCTTCAAACGGCTCGTCGAGGACGAGCAGATCGGGGTCCATCACGAGCGCGCCGGCGAGCGCGACCTTACGTTTCTCGCCGCCCGACAGGTTGTGTGGCACCCGATCGGCGAGGTGATCGATGCCGAGCATGCCGAGGGCGCGGTGTGCGCCCTCGAGCGCCTCGTCCTCGGGCAGGCCGTACTGCCGTGGCGAGAAGGCCACGTCGTCTATGACCGTGGGTGCGAGCAGTTGCTCGTCGACGTTTTGGAGCACAACGCCGATACGCCTGCGGATCGCGGGCCACTCGTCGGCGGGGGAGACGTCGAAGACCCGGACCTCACCCTCCTGCGACTTGAGCAGGCCGAGGATGTGGAAGAGCATCGTTGTCTTTCCCGAGCCGTTGGGGCCGAGGACGGCCACGCGTGCGCCAGCGTGCGCGAGGAAGTCCAGCCCGCACAGGTGAACGCTCGTGCCGTCTTCGTACGTGTGCCGGACGCAGCTGATCCTGACCACCTCTTTGGCGCCCGCGAGCGGGCCGTGGTCGTGCGCATGTTCGTGCATCCTAGGTCCTCCGTCCGATTCTGAGCCCGGTGGCGAGGTCGACCGCACCGACGACGGTCACCAGCCAGGCGTAGCCGCCGAGTTCGTGCGGCAGCGCGCGGAACACGACGACAACGGCCAGGATGAGCGCCGCATACAGCAGTGCCGCAGCGTCGGCCGAGCGGTCGGTGCTCACCTGACGCCTGACGCGCATCCCGCCCTCGTAGCCACGCAGACGCAGGATGTCGTACTCGCGTTGCGAGAGGTCGAGCGAGTACAGAAGCAGTCCGCCGAGCGCGCGTGCAGTGGCGCGCGCGGCGCGCACCGGCTGGCGCGCGGAGACTCCGGAGCGCAGGCGCACCGCGCGCAGCAGGTCGCTGAACTTCTCGGCGAGGATGAACAGCGAACGGTACGTCATGAGCAGCGCATCTCCGACGATCGTCGGCGTGATGCGCTGAATCGGCGCGAAGACCTGCGGATACGGGGTCGAGAACATCAGCGTGACCACAGTGAGCGCTGCCGTGACGGCTTTGAGGACGAACAGCGCTCCGGTGGCGGGTCCCGGCGCGGCTGCGAACGCGAAGACGACTGCGAAGAGCGCGGGATACAGCGCGAGCGGCAACATCTGGCGCAGCGGCAGTCTGACCGCCGCCCCTGCGCCGACGAGTGAGAGCGCGAGCCCGGCCGCTACGAGCGGGTCGTTCACCGTCACGATAGCGCCGAGGAGCAGCCCCGCGCTCACGAGCTTGCTGGCCGGTGCGGCCCGGTGCAGGAGCGTGTCCCCGAGTACGGCGGAGCGGTCGACGGCGGTGACGTCCACTAGTGGCCTCCGTGCTCGTCGCCGTAGCGGACGCGGTACTCGGCAGCGGGCGTGCCGTAGACGAGCGACGGCCGGACGCGGGCGACGTAGCCGAGTATGGCAGCCGTCACGAGCGCCTCAAGCACCCAACCGAACGGCCCGAGGGTGTACACGACGGCCGCGAAGCGCTTTACCGAAAGGCCGCCGGCCTCGTCATGGTCATCGTCGGCGTGCGCCGCGTGCTCCTCCTCGGTCTCGCCAGCGTGGTCGTGCCCGTCGCCGAGTAGCCCTATGGTGAAGACCCCGTCGCCGAAGGGGTTGCGGAACTCGAGCGTCTCGGCATCAAGCGCGCCGGTCTCGCGTGCAGTGGCTCCGGTGCCGGCGAGTGCGACGATGCCCACGAGCATGGTCGTGGTGATTGCAAGCGTGATCACGGTGGAGATCGCTGCCACCGGCCGGACGCGCTTGTGACCGAGCAGCCGCAGCCCGCCGCGCACGAGCGCCCAGCCGAGCGTCATCTCCGTCGCGATCACGAGCGTGTTCAGACCCACCACCGTGGCGCCGCCGTGACCGAGCAGAGCGAGCACGAGCACGACGATGAACGCCGAGATGGCGCCCAGCCATGGACCCAGCAGTACGCCGGCGATCACGGTGAGGTTGATGTGGTACGCGAGCGGGACGATCTCGCTCGACATCGAGACGAGTACGAGAGCCGAGACCGCGCCGATGAGCGGCACGGCGCGCCGGGAACCGGCCCCCGTCGCCATGCGCGACGCGACCGCGAGCAAGCCGAGTGCGAGCAGCCATCCGCTGAGCCACAGCCACCAGGGCAACACGCCGTCGGGAATGTGGATATGCGACATCAGCCCGCATCTTTCCGGTCGCGGCACCCGGCGCAGACGCCGTAGAGCGTGATCTCGTGACGGGTGACGAGGTGTCCTTCACGCGTTGCGGCCTTGAGCGCGGCGTGGTCGAGCGGGCACTCCACGCCCACGACGGTTCCGCATGTAGTGCACACGAGGTGGTGATGATGATCGTCGCGGCCGCAGCGTGCGAGCAGTGCCGACCCGTCACGCTCGCCCACGGATGCGATCGCACCGGCCTCCTGCATCGCGGCCAGCGCCCGGTAGACGGTCGCGAGTCCTACACCCTCGGCACGACGGCCGACCGTACGGTGGAGGTCCTCTGCGGTGAATGCACCAGGGAAGGCCATGACCTCCTCGGCGATGAGCGCTCGCTGTGCGCTCATCCGCGCAGGACCATAGAGCGCGTGGGCGGCATCGGGCCAGTCCGGCGAAGGGCGCACGGACGATGCGGCGAGACGGTCGTGGTGGGGCTGCCGTGCATGAGCCACGCTATCAGCCTTCCGGATAGGCGCTGCTTCAGAAGAGAGGTAAGTGAGAATGCTTCTCACTTACCATAGTGTCCCACATCGGCCACTGCCGCAAACACCGCGCGCTGGGGTAGCATTGAAACATCGGACCACGGTCGCAGAGGAGCCGCGCGTGAACGTCACCCAGCTGAGAACCTTCGTCGCCGTGGTCGACCACCATTCGTTCTCGGAGGCGGCGCGGTTGCTCGGAGTCTCGCAGCCGGCGGTGACCATGCAGATCCAGGCACTCGAAGCCGACATGGGCGCGACGCTCCTTGATCGCGGCTACCGTAAGGTAGAGGTCACCGAGGCGGGGCGCGCGCTCCTACCACATGCCCGCAAGATACTCGCCGAGATCGAGGCTGCACACACCTCTCTCGAGGCGCTTTCGGATACGGTCACGGGCAGGTTGACGATTGCTGCGAGCACCACGCCCGGCCAGTACGTGCTGCCGCGCCTGCTGGGTAGTTTCCTCGCAGAGTACCCCGAAGTCGGCGTCACGTTGCGAGTGCACGACACCACCGAGGTCGTCGAGCACGTCGAGGGCGGGACGGCCGATCTCGGGATGACCGGCGCCGAGGTGCATGGCGCGCGCGTGCACTACGAGCAACTCGGCAGCGACGACCTCGTGTTGATCTGCCCGGCCGGCCATCCGATGGCGTCGCGTGAGAAGCTGGCCTTCGGCGATCTGACCGGCGAGCCGTTCATCGTGCGGGAGAGTGGCTCCGGGACCAGGATGGCCGCCGAGGACATGATCAGGCGAAGCGGCGTCGACCCCGCCGAGCTCGAGGTTGTGATGGAACTCGGGACGAACGAGGCGATCGTCAGCGCGGTCGAGGGCGGCATGGGTCTCGGGATCGTGAGCGAGCAGGTCGCACGCAAGGCGATCGACCTCGGCACCGTCGCCGAGATCGCCGGTGCCGGTTTCCCCGTGGCACGCGAGCTCTTTCTCGTGCTGCCGCGCCGCACGCTGACGCGTGCGAGCGAGGCGCTCGCCAACCACCTTCGCGAGGCGCTGTAGGTCGCGCGCCGGCTGCACGTCGGGCATCCGGAGTCGCCGGGCTTGAGATGCTCCGGCGCGCAGGCTATCCTGACCACATGCCGCGGGGGCCCCGCGGTCCATATCTCCGAGTCTCGTGCGCCTACCGCGGTTGGTCACCGCCATTGGACGCGAGACCGACAGGGTAGGAGTCGGAAACGCTCCTGCCTCCCGCACTCGGAAAGGAGAACCACATGACAGACCGCACGCGCTTGCCTGTGTTTCGTGCCCTACTCGCATCGGTCCTCGGCCTCGCCGTCGTGTTCTCGCTCACGGCCTGCGCCAGCCAACCCGACGCGGCGACGGATGCACCCGGGGGAGAGGCAGGGGAACCAGCGACCGAGCCGACCCGTGTCATCCTGGCATCCACGACCTCCACGCAGGACTCCGGCCTCTTCGACGACCTGATTCCCGCGTTCGAGGCCGCATACCCTGAGTACGCGGTCGAGGTGATCGCTGTCGGTACCGGTGAGGCCCTCGAGATGGGCCGCAACAAGGATGCCGACGTTCTGCTCGTCCACGCCAAAGCCGACGAGGAGACGTTCGTAGCCGAGGGATTTGGAACCGAACGCCGCGACGTCTGCTACAACGACTTCGTCTTCGTTGGGGCGGAGGGTGATCCCGCCGGCGTCGGCGCAGCGGTCGACCTGAACGCGGCCATGACCGCGATCGCGTCCGGCGAGGCCGCGTACGTGTCTCGCGGCGACGACTCCGGCACGCACAAGAAGGAGAAGAAGCTCTTCGAGTCGGCCGGGATCGAGCCGGCCGGTGACTGGTATCTGGTGAGCGGTCAGGGTATGGGCGAGACGCTCAAGATCGCCTCCGAGAAACAGGGGTACACGCTCTCCGACCGCGCCACGTACCTGTCGATGCTCGAAGCGCTCGATCTGGCGATCGTCCGCGAGGGTGACGAGGGTCTGCTCAACCAGTACGGTGTGATTCCGGTGACCGATGCGCGCAACCCCGATGGCGCCCGGGCGTTCATGGAGTGGGTGACCTCGGCCGAGGGCCAGGCAGTCATCGGTGCGTATGGTGTCGAGACGTTCGGTGCGCCGCTGTTCTTCCCGAACGCGGAGTAGGGCGGGCACGGAGGAGGAGGGAGTACCCCGATGCAGATCTTCGCCGATGCGCTGCGCGACGGGATCGCCGCGTTCTCGCAGGGCACCATCGACGTGTGGGGCATCGTCTGGACCTCCCTTCAGACCTCCGGCACGGCTGTCTTCTTCTCGCTGTTCCTCGGGATCCCCGCAGGCTTCTTCCTCGGCACGCGCCGGTTCGTCGGAAGACGCCTGCTCATCACCATCGCCAACACCGGTATGGGCCTGCCCCCCGTTGCGGTGGGCCTGATCGTGGCGATGACGCTGTCGAGGCGGGGCCCCCTCGGCGACCTCGACTTGCTCTACACACGACCCGCGATGGTCATGGCGCAAGTGATCATCGCGCTCCCGATTGTGGCGGCCGTGACCGCGGCAGCCGTCGGCGCCGTTCCGCGCGAAGTACGGCTGCAGGCCCGCTCGCTCGGCGCCTCGCGCATCCACGAGGCGATTCTCACACTGGCCGAGGCGCGCCTGGGCCTGGTCGCGGCCGTGGCGGCCGGGTTCGGCCAGATCATCAGCGAGGTCGGCGCCGTGACGATGGTCGGCGGCAATCTCGAGGGCAGCACGCGCGTCATGACGACGGCGATCGTGCAGTTCACGCGAATGGGGAAGTACGGGCCGGCG
Organism: Actinobacteria bacterium UBA2272; assembly: GCA_002347725.1. GTDB lineage: Bacteria > Actinomycetota > Coriobacteriia > Anaerosomatales > Anaerosomataceae > UBA2272. Next base: position 56,399 of record DDXA01000002.1, on the reverse strand, counting down.
CTTGCACTCTCGGCGGTGCTCCTCGGGCTCATCTTTCTCGTGAACGTGCTGCTTGCTGCGGGACAGCACTCCGCCGACCGGTTCGAGAGGACCTGACGTGGACGCGGCGACCCTCACGGCCACAGGGATCCGCAAGTCGTATCGCGGACGTATGGTGCTCGACGTCGACCGGCTCGAACTGGCGCCCGGCCGTACGCTTGCGCTTCTCGGGCCGTCGGGTTCGGGCAAGTCGACGTTGCTGTCGATCCTCGGCCTGCTCGAGCGTGCCGACGAGGGTACGGTGGAACTCGACGGGCGGGCAGTCACGCACCGCGACCGCGACGCGCGCATGGTGATGGCGGCGGCGTTCCAGCGCCCGTACCTGTTCAAGGGCACGGTGGGCGAGAATGTCGCCTACGGTCTCAAGCTGCGTGGTGTGGGCGGAACGGCGGCGTCAACGCGGGTCGCCGCGGCACTCGAGCGGGTGGGTCTCGGCGGCTGGGAGGCCAACTCGGCGCTCACTCTGTCCGGCGGCGAAGCGCAGCGCGTTGCACTTGCCCGCGCGCTCGTCCTCCAGCCGCGCGTGCTCCTGCTCGACGAGCCGCTCGCATCCCTCGATCCGCTCCTGAAGTGGCGGCTGACCCGCGAGTTCGCCCGGATCCTGGGCGAAACCGGGACCACCACGTTCTACGTCACGCACGACCAGGACGAAGCGCAGGTGATCGCCGACGACGTCGCGGTCATGAACGCCGGGCGCATCATCGCCCATGGCCGCGTCGAGGACGTCTTCGGCCTGCCCGCCGACGAGTGGACCGCCGCCTTCCTGGGCATGGAGCCTGCGCTTTCTGGCATCGTGGCAGAAAGCGAGGACGGGGTCGCGCGCGTGGACTGCGACGGAATCGACGTCTATGCCGTGTCCGGGGTACCGGTCGGTGCGGAGGTCCTCGTGGCGGTGCGCCCCGAGGACGTGACGCTGTTCGAGGCACGCGCCTTGCTGCCACCGTCCTCGGCACGCAACCGGATCGAGGCTGTGGTCGTCGAACTCACACACTCAGGCGCCACGTATCGCGTGGTCGTCGAAGCAGGACGGGTCCGCATGGCTGCCCGCGTATCGCGACAGGCCGTCACCGACCTGCGTCTGGAGACGGGAGTGGGCGTGACCGCCGTGTTCAAGGCCACGGCCGTCCGCGTTGCTGCCCGTGGTGTACCCGGCGGGGTATGATACGGGAGCTGCGCCCACGAGGCGCGCCGCTCGCGGGCCGGCACTCGCGATGGAGGTAGATGTGCACGCAGACAACCGGATACCGGTCACCGCCGCCGTACTGGCGGGCGGGCGATCGCAGCGGATGGGCGTCGACAAGACGCTCCTGCTCTTCGACGGCGAACCGCTCGTGCGGCGTGTGGCCGAGGTGACCGCGCAGGTGTGCGAGCACGTCATGGTGGTCACGAACCGGCCGGAGGCGATCGCCGAGGCTGACCTCCCGGACTCGGTGCGGGTGCTGACCGACGAGGTCGCCTACCAGGGACCGCTCGGCGGACTGGTGACCGCGCTTGCAGCAGCCGACACCGAGTGGGTGCTCGCCGTTGCAGCTGACATGCCCTGGCTCGAGCCGTCGGTCATCACCGCGTTGTGGGAGGCGCGCGACGGCGCCCAGGTCGTGATGCCCGCCTCCGAGAAGGGTCCCGAGCCGCTACTCGCGCTCTATCACACGAGCTGCCTGCCGGAGGCGCGCCGCATACTCGCCTCTGGCCGTCGTCGGCTCGTGGCGATCCTGCCAGCCGTCAAGGCGGTCACTGTATCGCTCGACGACCTTCGCCAGGTCGATCCCGGACTGAGGAGCCTCGTCAACGTCAACACTCCCGAGGAGTTGCTCGAGTCGCGCGACGAAGCATCGGCGGCCGATGACGGCGGTTCTCCGCGAGTCTCCGTGATCGAGGTCGGCACGCGCCGCGCGAGAGGGATGCCCTCGGAGCGACCCATCACCGTCTTTCTCAACGACGACGAGATCGCTACGATGCAGGCTACGCCGGAGGACCTCACGGATCTCGGCGCGGGCTTCTTGCTCTCGGAAGGCTTTCTGACCGACCGCGAAGCGCTCGAGAGCGTCGACGTGGACCACAAGCGCGGGCTCGTCTACGTGCGCAGCGCCGAGCAGGCGCCCGCCGACGTCGCCGAGCGCCGCCGGTACGTCACGTCCGGTTGCGGCAAGGGTACGACGTTTGCGTCGGTCGGGCACGCCCGGGGTATCGAGCCGATCTCCTCGGACGTATGTGTGGGTTCGGAGACGATCTACGACCTCATGGGTCAGCTTGCCAGGGCAGCGGCTTCGTATCGCGACACGGGCGGCATGCACTCCTGCGGACTGGGCGTGGATGGCGCTCTCGCGATCGTCCGCGAGGATGTCGGCCGGCACAACGCGCTCGACAAGCTGTTCGGCCGCGCCTGGATCGATCGGACACCCACGCGGGACGCGATCCTGCTCACCACGGGCCGCATCAGTTACGAGATGGCGGTCAAGGCCGCCAAGGCCCAGGTCCCCGTGGTCGTATCGCGGACCGCCGTCACCGACCTGGCCGCCGAGGTGGCCGAACGCGCGGGCATCACGCTCGTCGGCTACGCGCGTGGTGGCAAGCTCGTCGTCTACACCAACCCGCATCGGATCACTGGTCCCGAGGAGGTCATGTCGTGATCACGGTCGAGGAAGCAACCGAACAGGTCCTGTCTCGCATCGCCGTGCTCGACTCCGAGCAGGTGAGTCTACTTGACGCTCTCGGGCGTGTGCTCGCCGCCGACGTGGTCTCGGACATCGACATCTCGCCGTTCGACAACTCGGCTATGGACGGGTACGCGCTGATCGCCGCCGATGTCGCCGCGGCAAGCGAGAGCGATCCGGTGACGCTCGAGGTCGTGGAACACATTCCCGCCGGCGTCGCGCCCGAGCGGGCCGTGCGTCGTGGTCAGGCATCGAAGATCATGACCGGCGCACCGCTCCCGGAGGGAGCCGACGCGGTGGTCATGGTGGAGCGCACTCGTCCGGGCGCTGCGGGCGACTCGGTGGATATCCTCACAGCCACCCGGGTCGGCGAGCACATCCGACGACGTGGCGAGGAGGTGCGCGCCGGTGAGTCGGTGCTGCTTACGGGTGAGTGCATCGGTCCGGCGGCCATCGGCCTGGCGGCCTCCGTCGGCCACGCCACACTGCCCGTGCGTCCGCGCCCACGCGTCGCCATCGTCTCAACGGGCGACGAGCTGGTGGACGTGACCGAGAAGCCGGGTCCGGGCAAGATCCGCAACTCCAACTCGTACTCGCTTGCGGCGCAGGTCGTGCAGGCGGGTGGCGAGCCACACGTGCTCGGCGTGGCTCGCGACAATGCGGAGGACACCCGCGCCCTGCTGTCCCGGGCGCCCGAGTTCGATCTCATGGTGACCACCGGCGGCGTGAGCATGGGCGACTACGATGTCGTCAAGACCGTGCTCGAGGAGATCGGCGAGCTCGACTTCTGGAAGGTCGCCATGCGGCCGGGCGCGCCGCAGACGTTCGGCACCATCGGCGGAACGCCGTTTTTCGGCCTACCCGGCAACCCCACCTCGACGATGGTGGGTTTCGAGATGTTCGTGCGGCCCGCGCTTCGCAAGATGGCAGGCTTCACGTCCCTCGCGCGGCCGCGCGTGGTCGCCACCCTGGCGCACGATGTTAACAAGAAGGCCGACCGGCGCTACTTCATGCGCGCCCGGCTGACCCGCGCCGCCGAGGGCGGCTACTCGGTGGCCATCTCGGGCAACCAGTCCTCCGCGCTCCTGACCGCTATGCACCGCGGCAACTGCCTGCTCTCGCTGCCGGAAGGGGAGTCGCACATCCCCGCCGGCGCCGAGGTCATCTGCATCCGACTCGATATGGAAGAAGGTACGGCATGAGCAGCGATTCCCAGAAGTTCGCCGATCCGCGTTGGACGTCTCAGGTGACCGATGAGATGAAAGCCGCAATCGAGGCCAAGGCGACCGACGGCAAGATCACGTGTCCGGTGCTTCGCAAGTTCGCCGAGGACGAGGGCGTACCGTACAAGGTAGCCGGCGCCGCCGCCGACGCCGCTGGTGTCCGGGTCCACAACTGCGACCTCGGGTGCTTCTAGCGTGAGCGACGGGACCGGCATCCCGGTCGTCTCGGTGGTAGGCAAGAGCGACTCGGGCAAGACCACGCTCATGGAGCGGCTCATCCGGGCGCTCGCCGACCGCGGGCACCGCGTGGGCAGCGTCAAGCACCACGTGCACGACTTCGACATCGACGTCCCGGGCAAGGACTCGTGGCGGCATGCGAAGGCGGGCTCGGTCGTCTCCCTCGTCAGTTCACCGTCCAAACTCGGCATGACGCGCGACATGGACCACGAGGCCACCCTCGACGAACTGCTCGAGCTGGCGCACGACGTGGACATTTTGCTGACCGAGGGATACCGGCGTGCCGGCGACGTGCGGATCGAGGTCTCGCGCCGGGCCCGGTCGACAGAACTCGTCTGCGAGCCGTCCGAACTCTTCGCGCTCGTGACCGACAACGACGAACTCGAGGTCGGGGACGTGCCGGTCTTCGGGCTCGATGACACGCCCGGTCTCGCCGACCTGGTCGAGCGGACGTTCCTGCGAGGTGGCTCCGATGGCGACTGACGGATTCGGCAGGCGCATAGACTATCTGCGCATCAGCGTGACGGACCGCTGCAACCTGCGGTGCGTCTACTGCATGCCGCCCGAGGGCGTCGACTGGAAGCCTTCGGGCGACATTCTCTCGTTCGAAGAGATCGAGCGTTTTGCGCGCGTCGCAGCGGGCGAGGGCATCAGCAAGATACGACTGACCGGCGGTGAGCCGCTCGTCCGGCTCGGCATCGTCGATCATGTGCGGCGCCTGCGCGAGACGACCGGCATCGAGGCGATCGCGCTCACCACGAACGCGACGCTGCTGCCGCGGTACGCAGCCGAACTGGCGGAGGCGGGGCTCAGGCGCATCAACATCTCGCTCGACACGCTCGATCCCGAGGTGTTCGCACGTGTCACGCGTGGAGGAAAGCTCGCCGACGCGCTTGAGGGACTCGAGGCCGCCTTCGACGCGGGGATGGACCCGGTCAAGCTCAATGTCGTGGTCGTCCGCTCGCTCGATCAGGATCTACTCGGTTTCGCACGGATGACGCTCGAGCGTCCGCTGCATGTGCGCTTCATCGAATACATGCCGGTCGGAGCGGTCGGTGAGCACTCCTGCACGAGCGCCGAGGCAGATGGCTGGACAGAGGCCGACCATGTCTCCACCGACGAGATCCTGACCCGCCTGACCGCCGAGGGCGCAGCAGCTGGCCTCGGCGAGCTTGCGGCTGTCGCGCGCGACTCGGCTCCCGGAGGCTGGGGACCGGCGCGCTACTACCGGTTCCCGGGCGCGGCCGGCACGCTCGGCGTCATCTCCCCGCTGTCGCACCACTTCTGCGGCGAGTGTAACCGGCTTCGGCTCACCGCCGACGGGCGGCTGCGCACGTGTCTGTTCAGCGACGACGAGATCGACGTGCGCGCCGTCTTGAGGAGCGGCAGCGACGCCGACGTCCGCGACATCATCCGCGTGGCGCTTGCCGCCAAGCCCGAGGGCCACGACCAGCGCCACGGAACGACTCGGCGTATGTCCCAGATAGGAGGCTGAGATGTCCCACGACCGCCTCACGCATCTCGATGAGCACGGCGCCGCGCACATGGTCGACGTCGGCGCCAAGCCCGTGACGCACCGCGTGGCGACCGCCGAGGCGACGGTGCGCATGCAGCCGGAGACCCTCGCGATGATCGTCGAGGGTCGCGCACCCAAAGGCGACGTGTTCGCCGTGGCGCGCATCGCCGGCATCCAGGCCGCCAAGCGCACGGCGGACCTCATCCCTCTGTGTCATCCGCTGCCGATCACCAAGGTGTCGGTGGATCTCGAGCCCGGCGAGGACGAGGTACACATCACGGCGACGGTGGCGACGGACGGCAAGACAGGCATAGAGATGGAAGCGCTCACGGCCGCGGCAGTGGCCGGGCTTGCGCTCTACGATATGTGCAAGGCCGTCGATCGCGGTATGGAAGTGACCAGCGTACGCCTGCTCGAGAAGTCGGGCGGCGCTTCGGGCACGTGGACCCGCAAGGAGGACTAGCAGATGGCGACTGTCGTATCCATCAACCTTTCCGAGAAGAAGACCGTGCGCAAGACACCGGGTACCGAGGGCGTGCTCGTGGTCGGGAGCGGCTTTGATGGCGATGCGCACGCAGGTGACTGGCATCGCCAGGTGAGTCTGCTTGCCGAGGAGTCCATCGCCAAGATGCAGGCGAAGGGTCTCGATGTGGACGCCGGTGACTTCGCGGAGAACATCACGACCCGGGGCATCGACCTCGTGTCGCTCCCGGTGGGTACACGCTTCCGGGTGGGCGATACGCTTCTCGAGGTGACGCAGATCGGCAAGGAGTGCCACACGAAGTGCGCGATCTACTACCAGGCCGGTGACTGCGTCATGCCGAAGGAGGGCATCTTCGCTATCGTCATCGAGGGCGGACCGGTCGCGGTCGGCGACGAGATCAACGTCGAGGGAGGCGCTGCCTGATGGCGCGTCTGCGAATCGGCGTCCTGACGTCTTCGGATACGCGCGCCGCGGGAGAGGCGGACGACACCTCCGGACGCGCGCTGATCGAGATGTCCGAGGCGCGGGGCTGGGAGGTCGTCGCCTACCACCTCGTTCCGGACGACCGCGACCGAATCGCCACCGCACTCATCCAGATGGCCGATGACGACGCGTGCGACATCGTGTTCACCACGGGTGGCACCGGCATCGGCCCGCGCGACGTCCTGCCCGAGACCACGCTCGGCGTGGCGGACCGCGAGGTTCCGGGCATCGGCGAGGTCATTCGGGGCGAGAGCCTCAAGATCACATCGCGGGCGATGCTCTCGCGCGGCACGGCGGGTCAGCGGGGCAGCACGCTCATCGTGAACCTGCCCGGCTCGGAGAAAGCGGTGCGCGAATCGTTCGGCTTCGTGGAAGGCGTGCTCGAGCACGCTGCCGAGATGATGGCCGGCGGGGGGCACGGCTAGACCATGGCCGCCGAGCATCCGATACGCTACTTCGACCACGCGGCGACCTCCTGGCCCAAGCCGCCCGAGGTCGTCGATGCGATGGTGCGGGCGATGGCCGAGGCTGGCGGCAACCCCGGCCGCGGCGCGCACGCGCTCTCGCTCGGCGCCGCGCGGACGATCGCCGGCGCTCGCTCGGCACTCGCGGCGCTCCTCGGCGTGCCCGACGATCGCGACATCATCTTCACGGCGGGATGCACCTCGGCTGTCAACCTCGTGCTCAAGGGCTCGCTCGTGCCCGGTGACCGCGTTGTCGTGTCGTCGGTCGAGCACAATTCGGTGGTCCGTCCGCTGCTCGCACTCGCCGCGCTCGGCGTGGAGGTATCGGTCGTCCGCGCGGACGCACAGGGTCGGATCGACGCCGACGAGGTCGAGCGAGCGGTACGCGAGCGGCCCACTCGCGCGGTCATCTGCCAGCACGCATCCAACGTCACGGGCGCCATCCAGCCGATCGGCGACCTGGCCGACATTGCGCACGAGCACGGCTCGGTCATGATCGTGGACGGCGCGCAGGGCGCGGGTCACATCGCGCTCGACCTGTCCGCCCTCGGCGCGGACGCGTACGCGTGCTCGGGGCACAAGGGCCTGCTCGGCCCGCAGGGGATCGGTGCGCTGTACCTTTCGCCGGCCTTCCAGCCGACAGAACTCGTGCAGGGCGGCGGCGGGGGAGATTCCGGTGCGTCCGCCCAGCCGAGTGCCCGTCCCGACCGGTACGAGGCCGGTACCGGCAACACGCCGGGTGCCGCAGGACTCGGTGCGGCGGCCCGGCTGCTGCGTGCGCGCGGCGATGAGATCCGCGCCACCGAGCGACGGCTGACGCGGCGGCTGCACGAAGAGCTCCTCGGCATCGACGGCATTCGCGTTCTCGGCCCACCTCCGGGCGAGGAGCGCGTTCCGGTGGTGAGCGTCACGCACGACCGCCTCGCGCCGGACGAGCTTGCGTTCGCGCTCGAGCGCAGGGCGGGGATCGCCGTTCGCGCGGGGCTGCACTGCAGCCCCTGGACGCACGAGACCGTGGGCACGGCCGAGACAGGCGCGCTGCGGTTCGGCCTCGGACTCGGGCTTACCGATGACGACGTCGCTGTGGCGCTCGAGGCGATGCGGGAGATCGTCGCGTGACATCCGGACGCGCCCTGTTCGCGGTCTTCGGCTTCGACAGCACTCACGTGGCGCTCAAGGCCGAAGACGCGCTCCTTGCGGCGGACCTGGAGGTGGCGCTCATTCCCACGCCGCGGGCGCTCGGGTCGCTGTGCGGGTTCGCCGTGCGGGTTCCCGCCGAACAGCGTCAGTCCGCGTCCGCAGTGCTTGAGACCGCGCGGGTCGATGTGAACGGCGTCATCGAGATCGAGGACCGTGCACGTCGCTGACGCCCCCGTGCTCTACCTGACGATGTAGACGGGGGTACCTACCTCGACGCGCTCGTAGAGGTCCTCGATGTCCCACCGGTGCATCCGCATGCACCCGTGCGAAGCTGCGGTGCCGATGGAGTAGTCCGCCGAGGTGCCGTGGATGCGGATTCCGGGCGAGTTGATGTTGAGTGCGCGCGTCCCGAGAGGGTTGCTCGGGCCGGGGCCGATCGTCTTCGGCATGTCGGCCGCCCACGCGGAGCCGGGATTCGACCAGGTCGGCATGTACCGCTTGAGTGTGATCTCAAAGTCACCGCGCGGCGTCGGATGGCTTGGCGTGCCCACGGCAACGCCGTACGTCTTGAACAGATCGCCTTCGTCGTACAGGTAGAGGCGCCGCTCGGAGAGGTCGACGATGATCGCCGGGCCGAGGTCGGACTCGGTCACCGCTGGAGCGGTGAGGTCGACGGCGAGCTCCACGCGCTTCTCGCCTGCGAACAACGCCGCGCGGAGACGCTCGGCGGTGGCCTGCCGGTCCACCGACTCGCCCGCCTCGGATGGGACGACGACGAGCCGGTTCACATCGACGGTCATCGTGGCGTCGACCGGCTCGGTATCCACGGACACGGCCACGTCGTCTATCCATGCGGCGACGCCCGCCTCATCGAGCGCGAGCGCCACGTCGGCCCGGGCCCCCGACGGGCGGTCGAGGGTGCGGTCCACCACGCGACGGGGCAGCGCTGCGAGCGCGTGCGGTTCGAAGGCGGCGTCGACCATGGCCTCGACGTCCACGGTGATGAGCGTCGCGGCATCCAGGGTGAAGGTCCGGTCGCCGTACACGACCTCGAGCGGTTCGGCCAGTGGCTCGGCGACCTCCCGCGCGATGAGTTCGCGCGCGGCCTCGCGGGACAGTCCCGCGACATCCACGCCGGCGACCTCGGCGCCTGTCGGCAGTACCTCACGGGAAAGGTAGTCGTCGGCGACGGCAAGCGCGCCACCGCCGGCGGTGAAGAACAGCAGCATCGCTGCGACAAGCGCGAGGGCTCGAACGGGAGTGGATGCTCGGTGCATGGAGACGGCTCCTTGTTAAGCGTCCGGTGCGAGGGACTTGGGCGTATTCTACAATGGCCACGCAAACTCGACGAGGCGGGAGAGCCGATGGACGCACGTCCAGCGGACGCGATCTACCGTGGGAACCTGACCAGGCTGACCGACAAGGTCCGTGACGAACGCGGGCTCGACCTCGCTCAGTACCGCCCACGCTATGTCGAGCGCCGTATCGCAGCTCGGCTGCATGCGCTCGGTCTGCACACGTATCGGCAGTACGCCGCACGCCTCGATGAGGATCCTGACGAGTACGCCCGCTTGCTCGATACGCTCACGATCAACGTGACGCAGTTCTTCAGGGACTCATCGGTCTTCGAGGTGTTTCGCGCCGAGGTGCTGCCCGAGCTGCTGTCGACGAAGTCCGCACGGCACCAGCGGATCATCCGCGTGTGGTCTGCGGGATGTGCAACGGGTCAGGAGCCATACTCGATCGCGATGGCGCTGCTCGACGAGATGCGTCACCATCCCAAGGCGGGTTTCCTCCCGACGGTCATCGGCACCGACATCGACCGCCGAGCGCTGGCGGTCGCCAAGCGCGCCGAGTACCCTGTCGCCCAACTGGCGCACATACCGACAGCTGACCGGAGCCTGTTCGTCGACGTCGCCGGGGACACCTTCCACATGAAACCTGCCGTGACCAAGTACGTGCGCTTCCAGCATCTCAACCTCTTCGCCGACGAGCCCCTGAACGCCGTCGACGTGGTGTTCTGCCGCAACGTGTTCATCTACTTCAACCGGGACGAACAGGAGCGGATGGTGGAGGCCTTCTGGGACTCTCTCTCGCGCGGTGGCTACCTGGTGCTTGGGAGAAGCGAGCGCCTGGCACCCGCGCTCGCCAAGCGCTTCGAGCTCATCAACACGCGCGAGCGCATCTACCGGAAGCCGATTCCGCTGCAGTGAACCCCGGGGTTTGCTATCGTGGTCGTCGAAGCGCTCGTTGCACCGCGGAGGAGGGAACCGGATGTCCGAGACGTACCGGTCGAGTGAGGTAAGACGGGGTCTGTCCTTCACGTTCACGCTCCTCACCTGGGCGACCATCGGCCCCGCCGTGGCGGCAGGGCTCACGTTCACCGGGCTGTTCGCGCTTGTGGTACTCAAGATCGATGCCAGGCAACTGTTCCTGACCGCGTTGTTCGGCGGTGCGGCGATGATGCTGTGCGCGATCCCGGGCTCGTGGGCATGGCGCAGGGTCTTCAAGCGGCGCGTACTCGAGCCGCTGCGTGACCTCGGTGGCGTCATGACCGATGCCGGAGCCGGTGACCTCACGGTCCGCGCCACCGCGCCCCACGATGACGAGATCGGGCTGCTCGTCATGGAGTGCAACAGCCTGATCGCGTCCCTCGGCGAGATCGCTGGCCAGGTGCGGCGATCCTCCGAGTCCGTCACCAACGCCGCGACGCAGCTTTCGGCCTCATCGCAGGAGATCAACGCGTCGTCGATGGAGATCTCGTCATCCGTACAGCAGATTGCTCACGGCGCGGAGCTGCAGTCGCGCAAGGTGGAGGAGACCTCGGCTGCGATGCAGTCCATCTCCGAGTCGATCTGCGCCGTTGCCGAGCAGGCGGTCGAGGCGAGCAGGACGAGCGATGAGGCGGCGCAGGCCGCTCTCATGGGGGAACAGGCCACCCACGAGGCCGTCTCGAAGATCAGCGAGGTGCGCGACGCGATCGAGACGCTTGCGGGCTCGGTCGAGAGACTCGGCCTTCGTTCCCAGGAGATCGGCAACATCGTCGACGTCATCACGACCATCGCCGACCAGACCAACCTGCTCTCGCTGAATGCCGCGATCGAGGCAGCCCGCGCCGGCGAGTCGGGGCGGGGCTTTTCCGTGGTCGCCGAGGAGGTCCGTAAGCTTGCCGAGGGATCGGGCAAGGCCGCCGAGCAGATCGGCGAACTCATCAAAGACGTACAGTCGGAGACAGCCAAGGCTCTCAAGTACATGCAGATCGGGACGACGGAGGTAGCCGTGGGGGCTACCGTCGTCGGCAGAACCGGCGACACGCTGCGCCAGATCACCGAGGCAGTCACACGCACCGCGGGCCTCGCGCAGGAGATCGCCTCGGCGACCTCGAATCAGGCCCGGCGCACCTCGGAGGTCGATCGCGCGATGCACGACATCGCCGCTGTCGTCGAGGAGAACGCGGCGAGCGCCGAGGAGACGGCCGCCGCCGCTCAGCAGCAGACAGCGTGCATGGAGGAGATCTCATCCTCGGCGCAGGACCTTGCCGACATGGCACGTCGCCTGGAGGACTCGGTCATGCAGTTCCACATCGACGAGGGGTCGGCGTGGACGAACTCCTGATCGCCGAGCAGCGGCAGTACGTCTTGTTCCGGTTGCGATCGGAGGAGTACGGGCTCGCTATCAAGCGGGTGCAGAGCATCATCCGCTACGAGGCCGCCACGCCGGTCCCGCGGGCACCTGCCGGTGTCGATGGCGTGATCAACCTGCGCGGCCAGGTCATCCCGCTCGTCGACCTCGGCCGGGTACTCCTGGGCGAGCCGCTCGTGCCGACGCAGGCGTCGAGGATCATCGTGGTCGAGAGCAGCGTCGGGTCTGTCGGCCTTGCTGTGGATGTCGTGTACGAGGTAGCGAGCATCGCTGTCGGCGACGTCAAACCGGCGCCGGCGGCCGCACTGGGCGCGGAAACGAGCGAGGCGTTCGAGGGTGTCGTGAGCCACGGTGACCGGCTGGTCATCCTGCTCGATGCGGACAAGGCTCTCCCGAAGCCCGTGTTCATGTCCGGCGGACAGCTTCAGGAGGATGGTGCCGATGTCTAAGACGGTGCTCGTGGTCGATGACGCGGCGTTCATGCGCATGATGATTCGCGACATCCTTGCCCGCGAGGGCTACGTGATCCACGAAGCCGTCAACGGGCGTGACGCGATCGAGAAGTACGCCGAGGTCAAACCGGACGTCGTCACGATGGATATAACGATGCCCGAGATGAGCGGCCTCGAGGCGCTTCGTAGGATCCGGGAGTACGACCCCGCTGCTCGCGTCCTCGTGGTCAGCGCGATGGGACAACAGAAGATGATCGTCGAGGCTCTTGAGTATGGGGCGATGGACTTCCTCGTGAAGCCGTTCCAGCCAACCAAGGTCCTGGAGACGGTCAAGAAGTGCCTGCAGTCCACGCCACGTTGCTGAGCGGGGACACATGCGTTCGACGGTCAAGGTGCTCGTGGTCGACGATTCCGCGCTCACGCGGCAGTTGCTGACGCGCGCGCTCGGTGTCGATCCCAGCATCGAGGTCGTCGGTGCGGCGAAGACCGGGATCGACGCGATCGAGAAGTGTCTCGCGCTGCGCCCCGACGTGATGACACTCGATATCGAGATGCCCGAGCTCACCGGCATCGAAGCACTTCCGCACATCATCCGGACGACGCCCACTCGCGTGGTCATGCTCTCGGCCGTCGATGACCCCGACACCACGTACCAGGCTCTCATGCTTGGCGCGACCGACTTCATCGTGAAGCCCGCCTCGGGGTTCGCGAGCTCGCTCGCCGATCTCTCGGACCTGCTCATCAAGAAGATCAAGACCGCCTACCGGGTCCGACCCGAGAGCCGCCTTGTCGCGCATGTCCGGGACGATGCGTCCGCGACGCGACTGTCTCCCGAGCGCGGCCGGGTCTCGGCGCTCGAGCGTGTCGTCGCGATCGCTGCCAGCACCGGAGGTCCGCCTGCGCTCGAGACGGTCTTCAGTGGTCTTGGCGCCGACTTACCGGTGTCGTACGTGGTCGTCCAGCACCTACCGGCAGGTTTCACCGATTCGCTCGCCCGGCGCCTGGGCCGGGTCACCGATATCGAGGTCATCACCGCATGCGACGGTGACCGCATCGAGCCGGGCGTGGCGTATGTGGCGCCGCACGGAGTCCACATGCGTATCGCTGGTCGCAGCGCACCGAGGGTGGTGCTGGATGACGCGCCGTCGATCCACGGCGTGCGTCCGGCTGCCGACCCGATGCTCCAAAGCGTCGCTGCCCGGTTCGCCGACCGCGCTGTGGGCGTGGTCCTCACGGGGATGGGAACGGACGGAGTGGCAGGACTCAGGGCGATCACGGACGCCGGTGGCGAGACGATCGTCCAGGATGAGCAGACCAGCGTGGTGTGGGGGATGCCCGGCGCGGCGGTTCGCGCCGGGGTCGCCTCGCGGGTGGTGCCGCTCGGTCGCGTCGCTGCGGAGATCCGACGATCGGTAAGGGGGTGACCTGCCATGAGTGACGACATGTCCGCATATCGGGACGTCTTCCTCAGCGAGAGCGCCGAGTACCTTCAGGCGATGACCGAGGGGCTGCTCGCGCTCGAGGCCGAGCCGAACGATCTCGAGCCGGTCGAGACGGTCTTCAGGGGCGCACACAGCCTCAAGGGCATGGCCGCGGCGATGGCGTACGGGAGCACGCAGGAGCTCACGCACAAGATGGAGTCGCTGATGGACACCGTCCGGCGTCGCGTACAGGCCGCCGACCACGAGCTCATCGACCTCATGCTTCGGGCGATCGATGTCGTTCGCGAGGCCATCGCCGTCGAGTCTGCCGGGACCGGCGAAGCCTCCATCGAAGGTATCGTCGCCGAGCTCGTGGCACGCGCGATGGCCGCACCAGCGGCTGCCGAGGTGCCGTCCGGAAAGGCTCCTGCTGCGGACACCGGTGAGGGCGCGCTCTTCCAGGCCCGGATCACACTCGAGGAGGCGTGCGTCCTGAAAGGGGTGCGCGCCTACATGGCGATCAAGCGCCTCAGCCACATGAGCACGGTGGTCGAGACGAGGCCGAGTGCACGAGAGATCGAAGACGAGCGGTTCGACCGGTCCTTCGAGGTCGTCTTTCGCACGAGCGCTGCGCCGGAGGCGGTCCACAACGCCCTGATCGCGGTGACCGAGGTCGAGAATGTCGTGGTCGAGCCGGTTGCGGAGCCAGCGCCTTCCGCCAGCACCCAGGACGCGAGCCCCCGGCCTACGTCTTCGGCGCGCCCGGTGCCCAAGCTCAGTGAGACGCAGACGGTCCGTATCTCCATCGGGCACCTGGACGCCATGGTCAACCTCGTCGGCGAGCTGGTCATCATTCGTTCACGTTTGGAGCGGATCGCCCGTGACGCGGATCTGCCCGAGCTCGGCGACACCCTGGACGCGCTCGAGAGGGTCAGCGCCGAGCTGCAGCAGGAAGTCATGCAGACGCGCATGGTGCCGGTCGGCAACATATTCAACCGGTTCCCGCGCATGGTCCGGGATCTCGCACGCGACCTCGGCAAGGATGTCACTCTCGAGACGGATGGACTGGACATCGAGCTGGACCGCACAGTCCTGGACGAGATCGGCGATCCCATCGTCCACCTTCTGCGCAACTGCGTGGATCATGGTGTCGAAACGCCGGAGGAGCGTGTGGCAGCAGGCAAGTCCGAGCGCGGGACCGTTCGACTTGCGGCCGAACGGGAGCGAGAGCAGATCAGGATCACCGTCTCCGACGACGGCCGCGGCCTTGACGTAGGGCGAATCTGGTCTGCGGCCGTCGCGCGCGGGCTGGTTGAGGAATCCGCCCGTGACTCGTACTCCGAGCACGACATCTTCCTGTTCGTGTGTGCACCGGGATTCAGCACCGTCGAACAGGCGACCAAGGTCTCCGGGCGTGGCGTCGGAATGGACGTGGTCAAGGGCAAGATCGAGTATCTCGGCGGCACCATCTCGATCACGTCGACCCCGGGAGAGGGGACGAGCATCTCACTCAGGCTGCCGCTGACGCTCGCCATCATCCAGGCGCTGCTGCTGGCGTGCGGTGACCAGGTCTTCGCGGTCCCGCTGAGCGCTGTCGACGAGGTTCTCGGACTCGACGAGGTCACGCTCGAGACCGTCGAGGGACGATGGGTCACCGTGCTGCGTGATGGGTCGGTGATCCCCATCCAGAGGCTCGACGTGGTCTGCGGCGTGGCGGAGCCGGGCGAGGCGGCAGCCGACCCCGGGGACCATATCGTCATCATCCACTCGGGCGAGGAGATGCGCGCCCTGACCGTGCCACATCTGATCGGTCGGCAGGAGATCGTGATCAAGCCGCTCTCAGCGCTGTTCCGGGGTCTGCACGGTATCGGCGGGGCGACGGTGCTCGGCGACGGCCACGTCGCACTCATCCTCGACCCACGCACGCTCCTGAAGATGGAGGGATGACATGGATCCCGAAAACCTCTCGGCCATGCAGATCGACGCTTTGCGTGAGGTCGGCAACATCGGAGCCGGGCACGCCGCCACCGCGCTCTCACAACTTGTGGGTACACCGGTCAGGATCGGCGTCCCCGATATCCGCCTGCTTCCCATCACCGAGGTGCCTGCGGTCTTCGGCGGGCCGGAGAATCTCGTGGGCGCGGTGTACAGCCGCCTCCTCGGCGACCTGAGCGGGGGGCTGCTGTTCATCGCTCTCAGGAAGGACCTTCTCGCGATCGCCGATCTCCTTCGCTCGCGGGAGGTGGGTACGTCCAAGTCCCTCGGTGCCGACGAGGAGGGACTGGTGACGCATGCCGCATCCGTGCTTCAGTCCGCATACCTTGCCGCCGTCTCGCGGTTCACGGAACTCTCCGTGCTGCCGTCGCCGCCGCAGTTCGCGTTCGACATGATGGGCGCGATCCTCGAGGCGGTGACGACCGCCATCGGCATGAAGGCCGAGACGGCGATCCTCATCATGACGCGGTTCGAGACTGAGGAGGTGGCCGTCGACGCGGCCCTGTTCTACCTCCCGGATCCCGACAGTCTCGACGTGGTTCTTGGCCGTCTCGGCATCGTCTGAGTCGGTGTCCATCGTCGATAGCATAGGCGGACCCTGGGCAGCACAGGATCCCAACACGATACTCGTTCTCACGGGTGAGCTGGCCGTTGCCGAGCATCCGAAGGTGATGGTCACCCCCGCACTCGGGTCGTGTGTGGGAGTCTCACTGTGGGACGCGTTTCGCCAACGTGGAGGACTCGCCCATGTCATGCTTCCGTCACCCGCGGAAAGCCGGGTGGCCGGACGGATCGAACGTTTCGCGTCCGTAGCGCTGCCCAGGCTCGCCGACGAGGTGGCCGAGGGGTCGACGATTCGCAGGCTTGTGGCGAAGATCGCGGGTGGTTCGACGATGTTTGGCTCAGACGGCGGACTCGCCAGTATTGGCGAGAGGAACATCCTGGAAGTCAAGGCCCAGTTAGCACTACTGCGCATACCCCTGGTTGCCGAAGATACAGGTGGAACGCACGCTCGCTCGATGGAGTTGTACCTGGATACCGGCTTAGTGGTTGTGCGCAGCTATAGATATGGGATAAAGGAACTCTAAGCCAAGTACGCCCAACCGAAACGAACGGCGCCAAGACTGCGAAGGGGCACGAATGGAGGAGCGCGCGGGGCCGGCCGTCACCACGGCAACCCGAAGCGGCCATATCAGTATCGCGATCGCCGGCGGCGGCCTCCGCGCCACGTCGGTGCTTCGCCTGCTCAGCGACGTGGAGAACCTGGATGTCGTCGCTGTCTACGACACCGGCCGTTCGGCCCCCGCGATGCGCCTGGCGGACGACCTCGGTGTGTTCAGCACGACCGAACTCGACGAGTTGTACCAGATGAGCCCGCTCGATCTCGTCCTGGACCTCTCCGACGACCCTACCGTGAACGCCACGCTCGAGGCCCAGCGCCTGAGCGGCGTCATCATCGTGAGCGGTAGTGCGGCGGAACTCGTGTGGGACCTGCTCATCGCGAAGAAGCGAAGCGAGGAGCAGGAGAAGATCTTCGTCGAATTGCAGGTCGCCTACGACAAGATCCGGAGCCACGAGCGGCGTCTCCAGTCGAGCAAGGAGGCGCTCGAGAAGGCCAATGAGGAACTCGAGGGGCGCCTGGCCGAGATCTTCTTCACCCACGAGTTCTTCAAGGCGCTCACCACGTTCAGTTCGGTAGACGATGTGACGAGCCTGATCGTCGATGGCGCCAACGGCATCCTCGGCGCCGAAGTCTCAGCGATCTACCTGTTCGAGCAGCAGGACTGGACACTCCGCCTCCGGGCGAGCCAGGGCCGCCCCGAGGAGATGTTCCGGGAGACCGTTCCCGTCTCCGAGACGATCCTTGGCGCCGCGTTCCGTGATGGATTCGTCCAGCAGTCCGACGTGCCGCCCGGCTCCGAACTCGCCGGATGGTCCGTCCGGCCCGATGAAGTCCGGTCGCAGGCGGCGCTGCCCCTGCGCTCGGGTGAGTCGATCATCGGCGTGCTCATGATCGCGTCCGCGACGTTCCGCGAGTTGACGAGCGCTGAGCGCGACCGGTTGCAGGTCATCGCGAACCAGTCGTCGCTCGCTTTGCAGAACGCGCTTCTGCACGAGGAACTCGAGCGACTTTCGGTGACGGACCGTCTGACCGATCTCTACAACCACGGCTACCTGCATCAGCGGCTGGACGAGGAGCTCGAGCGTGCAGCGCGCTTCGGACACCAGCTTTCGGTCATCATGCTCGACATCGATGACTTCAAACAGTTCAACGACACGTACGGTCACCCCAAGGGTGACGTGGTGCTGCGCGCGGTGAGCGGCATCGTGCGTCAGAACCTGCGGGAGATCGACGTGGCTGCCCGCTACGGCGGCGAGGAGTTCGTCATAGTGCTTCCCGAGACCGACCTTGCGGGTGCCGCTGCCGTTGCCGAGCGCATCCGCGTGAGCATGGCCGAGTACCCGCATCTCTCGGTTCCCGGTGGCGGGAGCGTCACGCAGACGGTCTCCCTCGGCGTGGCGACCTACCCACAGCACGCGACTACCACCGCCCGACTGGTCGAGGCAGCCGACAGCGCGATGTATGAAGCCAAGCGACGCGGCAAGAACCAGGTCAGCATCGCACGTTGATCGGCTGGGGGTTAGAATGGGCCTGTCGGGTCCCGGCGTGTGGTGCGGGAGGTTGCGAGCTTGAGTCTCTCGCGTGCCTTGTCGAATCTGCCGGATGATGCTGAACTCGAGCGGTCGCTTCGCGATGTGCTCCTTCTGTTCCGCAGACACAAGTCGGAGTGGCTGACCGAGGCCGAGATCCGTACCAAGACGGGCTGTCAGGCCGCACATGTCGTGCGAGTTCTACCGGTGCTCGCCAGGGCGTTCGTGCTAGACTTCGACAGCGCGTCGGGCGCCTACCGGTTCAACGGTGATGTCGTGCTCGGCTACGAGATCGACGGATTCATGCGACGCGTCGAGTCCCACCAGGCGCATGTGCGCACGAACGTCGCCAAGTTCAGGGACCGTTACGGCTCCTGAGACGGGCGGTTCGCGGAGGCACGAGGAGCGTTCCGTGTTCGAACCCATAACACCAGGCGATCGTGGCCCAGCGGTCGAAGACGTACAACAGCGTCTGCTCGTACTCGGTTTCGAACTGGGTCCGACCGGCGTCGACGGTGTCTTCCTCGGCGCCACGCATGCTGCCGTGCGACGGTTCCAGGCCGAGCGACGGCTTGCCGAGGACGGAGTCATCGGCGATGAGACGTGGTCGGCGCTCGTCGACGCGACCTTCACGCTCGGTGACCGCCTGCTCTACCTGAGGTACCCGCACTTCCACGGTGCCGACGTCCAGCGGCTGCAGGGCGCACTCAACGTCCTCGGGTTCGCGTGCGGTGCGACTGACGGCATCTTCGGCGCTTTCACGGAGCGCGCGGTCAGGGAGTTCCAGGCCAACGTCGGTCTCCCGGCCGACGGTATCGCCGGGACGGACACCGTTCGTATGCTTGAGCGATTCCGTCATGTCTGGCAGGGAAAGGACCCATCCTCCCCGTCGGCACTCGTCGCCGCACCGGTACGTGCGGCCGAGGCGCTGCGCCATACGTCTATCGCGCTCGTCTGGAGCGATGCGCCCGGACGCGCGGTCGCCGAGCGCCTCGAGAACCTCGTCCACGCCACCGAAGTCGGGGCGACGGTGACGGTCTCGGCCGGGCCGGAGGTGCCGTCGGGGGACATAGCGCTCACACTCGCCGGTGAGGTCGTCGTCGGCAGCGGCGGCGTCCCGGTGGTCTCGGTGCATGCCGACGCACCGCTGCACGGCAGATTCCTTGCCGCGTTCGGCGCCGAGCGGGGCCGGCGTGTCGCGGTCGTCGTCGTTCCTTCGAGGGTGGCCGAGACGGAGCACGAGGCGCAGGCGTGTGCCGTGCGCATCCTCGATGGCGTGTGCGCCGCGCTGTCGGGCGAAGCGGGCTCTGTGGTACCATAGCCGGGCTGCTCAGCCGCCCGACCGTCCGCTCCAGGAGGCGAGAAGCCCTGAGAGACATCACCACCCGCATAGGCGGGTTCCTCCTCACGATCGCCCTCATCGCGGGCATGGCATCCACCGCCAGCGCTGCGCCTCTTGCCGAGAAGCGTGCAGAGGCCGCGCGGATAAAGGCGCAGGTAGAAGAGTTCGATGAGCAGGTCGAGCTAGCCGCCGAGGAGTACAACGAGGCCAAGGCTCGTACCGACGCGCTCACCGCCGAGGTCGAGAAGACCGAGGTCCGGCTCGCCGCGCTCACCGCGCGCCAGACCGAGCTTACGGACCATCTCGGCGCACGTGCGCGCGGGATGTACCGCCAAGGTCCGCTCGGCGCACTCGAGATGCTGTTCGGCGCCACCTCGTTCGAGCAGTTCGCTACCACCTGGGACCTGCTGCAGGACATGAACGACAGTGACGCCGCGCGCATAGCCGAGCTCAAGACCACGCGGGCCGAGGTCCACTCGGCGCGCGAACAACTCGCCGCCCAGCAGGCCGAGGCCAAGGCCGAGTCGGACATCCTGCAGGCGCAGAAGGAGACTGTCGAGCGGCAGCTGGCCGAGCGCAAACGCGTGCTCTCTGGAGTGGAGTCCGAGATCGCGGCGATCCTCGAGGCCGAGGCGGCTGCCGAACGCCAGCGTGCCGCCGCCGCCGCAGCGGCTGCCCGGACAACCTACTCGGCTCCCACCAACGCCCCGCGCTCGGAGGTCGTCAAGATCGCGCTCTCCAAGCTGGGTAGCCCCTACAAGTGGGCGGCGTCCGGCCCCAACTCCTTCGACTGCAGCGGTTTCACCATGTGGTGTTACGCGCAGGTCGGGGTTCGCCTGCCGCACAGTTCCCGCTCGCAGTACGGCGTTGGCCAGCGGGTGTCGAGGGCGGACCTTGCGCCCGGGGACCTCGTCTTCTTCGGTCGCACGAGGATCCATCACGTCGGCATATACATCGGCGGCGGCAACTACGTCCATGCGCCGCAGACGGGCGACGTCGTCAAGGTGTCGAGCCTTTCCGGCCGAAGCGACTACGTAGGCGCGGCCAGGCCCTAGCGGGGCATCACGAGGACTGACGCGCCCAGCGTAGGTGCGGTAGACTTGTCGGGTCACTCAATGCGGCTTGCGAGAGTCACCGGCGTGCGCGATGCGGCCTGACACCGAGGTGGTACCGATGGCGGATATCGACGGCATCCTCAAGCTCATGGCGGAGCGTGGAAGCTCCGACCTTCATCTCAAGGTCGGCAGCGCTCCTGCAGTGCGCCTTAACGGTCGTCTGATCGTGCTTCGTGAGTTGCCGCCGCTTACCCAGGAAGCCACCGCAGCGCTGGCTCACGGCATGATGGACGAGCGCCAGCGACTGTCGTTCGACAATCACCGTGAGGTCGACTTCGCGTACTCGCTCTCCGGAGTGGGTCGCTTCCGCGTCAACGTGTTCCACCAGCGCGGTAGCGTGGGTATGACGCTTCGGCGCGTGGCCACTGAACGGGCCAGCATGGAGCAACTCGGACTGCCACCGGTGGTCCGCCGGCTGGCCGAGGAACCCCGTGGCCTGGTTCTGGTGACCGGTACCGCCGGCTCCGGCAAGACGACGACGCTCGCATCGATGATCGACCACATCAATCGCACCCGCGAGGGGCATATCGTCACGATCGAGGACCCCATCGAGGTGCTTCACCAGGACATCAAGTGCATCGTCAACCAGCGTGAGATCGGCATCGACACCGAAAGCTATGCCGACGCGCTCAGGCACGTGGTGAGGCAGGATCCCGATGTGATCCTGATCGGCGAGATGCGCGATCACGAGACCGTCTCGGCGGCGCTCACTGCGGCAGAGATCGGCAACCTGGTGCTCTCGACCCTCCACACGATCGATGCGACGGAGACGATCAACCGTATCATCGACTTCTTCCCGCCCTACCAGCAGAAGCAGGTTCGCCTCATGCTGGCCTCCACGCTCAAGGGCATCGTGTCGATGCGCCTCATCCCGTCGATAAACGGCGGTCTCGTTCCGGCGGTCGAGGTCATGGTCATGACGGGTACGATCCGTGAGTACGTCATGGACTCGGAGAAGACATACATGATCCGCGACGCCATGGAAGAGGGCGAGTACTACGGGATGCAGACCTTCGACCAGAGTCTTCTGCGGCTCTACCAGGAGGGACGCATCACCTTAGACGACGCGACTGCCATGGCGGCCAACGCGCACGACTTCAAGATCAAGGTGCGCCAGCTCGGCGTGACCGCCGACCAGGCGGCGCAGACCGGGATCTACTAGCCCGTCTGGGGGCTCTTAACAGAGCGGCGGCCTAGAGCCACTTCTTGAGTAGCGCGTTCACCTCGGTCGGCATCGAGCCCAACCCGCCCATGTACTGCTTGAGGTACGAGTTCTCCATGAGCAGCTTCATCGTGATGATGAAGTAGTCGCGCTTCTCCTTGGTCATCGAGCCGATGCGAGCCAGCTTGCCCATGTAGAAGCGGCGGTAGCAGTCGATGATCGTCTTCTGCAGCTCGTCCCGCGTCATCGTCTCGGGCTTCACGACTGGCGCGACCAGGTTGTAGTCCTCGTAGTCGTAGCTCTCGATGTACGGCTCGAGGTCAGGGTAGATGTCCGAGTACGGCCAGGGCGCGATGGTGAGGAAGAACGCGAGGTCAGGGTCGTAGTGCTGGGCGAGCCTGAAGGTCGCTTCGATCGTCTCGGGGGTGTCGGTGGGAAGGCCGAGTACCATGCTCGTCTCCGAGATGATGCCGTGTGCGTTGATGAGCTCGATAGCGCGCCGGCCCTGCTCGACCTCGGTGTTCTTCTTGAACATATCGAGTGACGCCTGGTCTGTGCGTTCCACGCCGACGTAGATGTGACGGATGCCGGCCTGCCGGTAGAGCGGGAGTATCTCCTCGTCCCGCAAGATGTCGTCGACGCGGGTCTCCATCAGGATGTGCATCCCGAGGTCCCGTTCGATCAGCAGGTCGAGGATCCTCCGCCATCGGTCGCCGTCGAGCGTGGGGGTCTCGTCGGAGAACATGACCACGCCCACGCCGTAGGTATCCTTGAGCATCTGGATCTCGTCTACCACGCTTTCGGCCGAGCGAGCGCGCCACGTGCGGCACCAGAACGCCTGCTGGCTGCAGAAGGTACACGCCTGGTCGCATCCCCGCGAGGACGAGATGACGGCGAGATTGGCGTCGGGGAGCGGATAGAACCGGTAGAGGCTCCAGTCGACGAGGTCCCACGCCATCGGCAGGCCGTCCAGCTCGGCCAGGAACGGTCGTTCCGGCGTGGCCACGACCTCACCGTCACGCACGAAGGCGACTCCGGCGACATCGGCAGGATCGCCACCCTCGGCCAGACAGCGCATCAACTCGGGCGTCGTGACCTCGCCTTCGCCCCGCAAGACGAAGTCGATCACGTCGCCATCGCGCGTGAGCGCCTCCTCGTACATGAAGTGCGTGTGCACGCCGCCGATGCCGGTGACCACGCCGGGCAGGCGCGACTTCGCCAGCCGTAACAGTTCGACAGCCTTCGGATACGATGGCGTGTATGCCGAGGTGAGGACCACGTCCGGTGCGAGGCGCTCCAGTTCGGCGCCGATGTCTTCGAGTGTGTGATTCATCGTCATCGCGTCGTAGATGATCGGTTCGAACCCCGCATCGCGCAGAGCGCCCGCGATGTAGACGAACGCGACGTTCGGCCACGTTCCGGCCGTCTCGACGACGCCCGAATGGTAGGGGGGCGTCACGAGCGCGATACGTTGTGTCACAGGTCGTACCTCCGGGGATCGTGGGGGTGCGGGTCCCGGTCGACGCCGGGTACCGAACGGCCATTCTAACACCTGTGCCGGGTCGGTCAGGATTCCTCGCCGGTCGACGCCCGCTTCCGCCAACGTCCGATCGCGACGAGTGCAGCGACCGCCAGGGCAGCTCCGGTCGTATCCACGAGCCAGTCGACCGGATCGGGCATGCGCCCCGGCACGAACGATTGGTGGAACTCGTCTGTGATGCCGTACGCGGAGGCGAGTGCGATCGCGATGAGTGCGGCCCGGCCTACCGGCAGGCGTCCGGCGAGCGCGGCGTAGTACAACGCTCCGAGCACCGCATAGACGACCAGATGCCCGAGGGATCCATAGCGCCCGGGTACCGAGCTGCCCGGTAGGGATGACAGCCCGAAGATGACGGCCATCCACACGACGGCTAGTGCTGCCCAGCCCCTGGTCGCCCAGTGTCGCATCGTATGTGCCTTTCACGTCGCTTGACCGGTCTGGGTCGTTCTGCCAGCGTGATTCTACCGTGAATCCAAGGGGGCTCGTTGCAGCGGCGCATCGCACTCGTGCTCGTTCTCATCTCGGCGGCGTGCTTCGCCACGCTTGCCGTACTCACCGTCCTCGCCTACGAGGCGGGCGGCCGCCCGTTGCCTCTGCTCACCTGGCGTTTCGCTATCACGTCGGCGCTCATGGCAGCGCTTCTGACGTGGAAGCGGCCGCGTGAACTCATCGGCGGCCTGCGCAGCCTGCACCGGTACGCGGCCCTCTCGCTGACCGGATACGGTGCCGCCTCCATCTGCTTCTTCTTCGCGCTCGGCTATGCTCCGGCATCGGTGGTCACCGTGCTGCTCTACACGTATCCGGCGATCGTGTCGGTGGTCTCGGCACTGCTGTTCAAGGAGCCGTTGACCCTGCGCCGGATCGCTGCTCTGGCGGTGACCTTCGCAGGGTGCGTGCTCGTCGTCGGCGTGTTCGACGATCGGACGACCGTCGCGCTTCCCGGGATCATGCTTGGGTTGGGTGCCGCGGTCGGCTATTCGGCGTTCAACGTGTTGTCGGCACGGATGGTCGGTCACAGCAGCAGACTGGTGCTCATGGCGTACACCTTCGGCCTGTCCGCACTCGGCGTCGGCGCAATCACGCTACTCGTCGGTGAGCCGCTGTCTCCCGCGGACTGGTCTGCTCAGCTGTGGCTGTTGCTGGCGGCGATCATCGTCGTGCCGACGTTCGCCGCCGTGGTGCTCTACCTGCAGGGTGTGCGCGCGCTCGGTGCGCCGCGCGCGGCGATCGCCTCGACAGCCGAACCGGTCTTCACGATCGTGCTTGCCGCGCTCGTACTCGGCGAACGCCTGACCGTCACGCAGATGCTCGGCGCTCTGCTCGTGATCGCGGGAATCGCGGTGGCCGAGTGGCCGGTGGCTCGCGATACGGACGGCATCGCGCTCATCTAGCTGCCGGTGAGCGCCGCGAGGCCCCCGCGGAGCACGAACCCGAAGACGACGACCAGAGCCTGCCCGCCGAACGCCCAGCCGACTGCGGTGCGTACAGTGCCGGCGTCGGGCCCGGCGGCATGGAACTCCCTGGCGGTGAGCAGCGCCGAGGCCGCGAGTGCCGCGATCCGCAGCGGTGCGGTGAGACCGAGAGCGAACGGGACAAGCCCCGTGAGGTAGGCGAGGGCCAGACGACTGCGAGGCAGCGTTGTGACGGGGACCAGAGCGGCGCAGATCGCGAACCTGCCCGCTGCCCACGCGAGTTCGACCGCCAGCGTCGCCACGGCCGCCCTCGAGGTGCCGCCAGTCGCGATCGTGATCGAGCCGCTCGCGAGCAGGCCGAATGCGAACGCACGGACTCCGAATGCCGCAGCACGTGACGCGTCCGCATCCTCATGGATCCGCTCGGATGCGGGCGTGGTGAAGTATCGGATCACACGGCCCCATTGCCCGGCCCATCCGGCTACACGCCCCGCGATCCACAGCGCGACAGCTCGCACTCTCCGATAGCCGCTGCTCAGAGCCCGACGCCATGCGATGAAGAATGACAGCGCCACGTGGGTCAGCGTGGACAGCACCTGTTCGAACGGGTCGGTCGGCGGCGAGTCGTGGGATGCCATGGTCGGGTGACTCTCTTCGGCGGGTGTCGGTTACTGGACAGAGTCTACTAGACCGGCTTGCGTGGCGAGTCTGCCGCGCGGAACGTTCGCGCCCGCAGGCGGCGACTTTGCCCGGTCGGGGTGCGCGGCTGGGGACGCGCAGAGGCCACAGCGATGTGCGCTGTGGCCTATGGTCATACCGATTACGGACCAGCTATGAGACGCTGGCGATCTTCGTTTGCACCGCACGCAGGATCGCCGGGTACGAGACAGCGCCGTCGTAGACTGGCACACCGTCGATGACGGTCACGGGATACACGAGGCCGTTGTCCTGGATGAACCTGACGACCTCGGCGTGCTCGGCCGCGACCTCGGGTCGGCTGGTATCGTGGTATGCGATCCGGGCAGATTCACCGAAACGCTGCTGGACCTCAGAGCGGATGATCGCCGTGATCTCCTCCGGAGACCAGGATGGACCTCAACCTCCGCCCCAGCAGTCCGCCTCAGCGGGGAAGTCGAACACGTCTACGGTCACCATAGGGTCAGTCATCGTCGTCTCCTATCCCATACTCACTGCGCCAGTCGGGCAGAACCTCGCGCAGACGGCGCAGCCCGTGCAGAGCGATTCATCCACCATGTAGCCGTTGGCTCCCGGGTAGTGTCCTCCGGGAATCGGCTTGATCGCGTTGCGGGGGCATACCTGGCGCGCGGGGCACCCCGGAGAACGGTCGCAGGCCGCTTCGTTGATGTGTATGTGTGCCACGTGCATCCTCACGACGGGGGTGTCTTGACTGCGAAGTCAGTATACCCCCGTGGGTATAGATTGCAACCCCCGACATCCGGCATATGATGGGTGCGGCGGCGGAGGCAACGTCCGCGCTGCGTGAATCCTCGCACATGCAGCCCGTGTGCTGGTAGGATTCAAGGCGATACAGTTGCCCGTGAGGTTGGCTCGCGACAAAGGCGGACGGTATGGGCTTGAAGGTGCGCACCGGTGCCGGTAATCGGCGGACGTTTTGGTATCTCGTTGGTGCGGGCGCAGGCGTCGGGGTAGCGTTCCCGCTGCTCGCAAGCCTTCTCGTCGAGCCCAAGAGCGTGGTCTCGGCGGTCGTCTTCTGGATTGCGTCCGTCTGTGCGGGCGTGGGCATGGGCGTGTTCGGCCATGGGCTCTCCGCGCGCATATCCGAGCGGACGCTCACCGGGGTCCTGACCGAGGTCAGCAGCTCGCTCGGCATCGCGGCGCGTGACGTGCGCGGCATCGACGGCATCTCGGCCGAGATCGAGCGCGTCTTCTCGAACGTTCACAGCCTGCTCGAGCAGATCAAGCAGACCAACGCCAACATCAAGTCGGTCACGACCGAGGTGCTTGCCGCCACCGAGCAGCAGGCGTCCGGCGCTGCCGAACAGGCGGCGGCCGTCACCCAGACCTCCGCGACGGTCGAGGAGCTCGCACAGACGTCGAGCCAGATCGCAGACAACGCCGGAGCCGTCGTGCGCATCGCCGAGACCACCCTGGCGAGCGCCGAGGAAGGCATGCTGGCCGTGGCGAACACCGCAGCGGGAATCGAGGAGATCCGCGAGACGACGATGCAGTCGTCGGACAGGATCCTCGCACTCGGTGAACGTAGCCAGGAGATCGGTCGCGTGCTCTCGATCATCGACGAGATCGCCGAGCAGACGAAGATCCTCGCACTGAACGCGGCGATCGAGGCCGCGCGTGCCGGTGATGCGGGCAAGGGGTTCTCCGTCGTCGCCGAGGAGATCCGCAAGTTGGCCGACTCGGTCACCGAGTCCACGCAGGAGATCGGCCGCGTGGTGCGCGAGATCCAGGCGTCCACCTCGGCGCTCATCATGCAGACGGAGAAGGCCGCCAAGAAGGTGACCGAGGGTCAGGATCTTGCGATGAACACCGCTACGGAGCTGCAGCGCATCGTGTCGCAGGTCGAGGAGACCACAGACGCGGCCAAGCAGATCTCGATCGCCACGCAACAGCAACGCACCGCATCCGATCAGGTGGTCGTGTCCATGAAGGAGGTCGCGCTGGTCTCCCAGCAGGCTGCCGAGACCTCGCGACAGATCACCGCCGCGATCATGGAGCTCAACAAGCTGGCGGACTCGATGGTGGTCCGCTGATGTCGCACGGCGTGATCGCGCGCCTCGCAGCCCGCGATCTGCAGGTCCCGGAGGTCCCTGCGGCTGTCGGCTCGTACGTTCCGGCGGTTCGTTCCGGTTCGCTCGTGTTCACCTCCGGTCAGATCCCCGTCATCGACGGGCGGCCTATCGCCACCGGACATCTCGGTGACGATGTCACGCTGGAGGAGGGCCGACGCTGCGCCGAGCAGTGTGCCCTGCGGGTGCTTGCTGCCGCGGCTTCCGTGGTAGACCTGGATCGCATCGTTCGGGTCGTCAAGGTCGTGGGATACGTCGCCTCGGCACCGGGCTTCGATGGCCAGCCTGCTGTGATCGACGCCGCGAGTGCGGTGATGGAGGTTGCGTTCGGCGGCTCAGGCGGCCACGCACGGGAGGCCGTGGGCGTGGCTGCGCTCCCCCTCGGCGTGCCGGTCGAGATGTCGGCGGTCTTTGAGATCGACTGAGTGTCACGTGAGGGCAGGAATGGGGACTCACCCGGCGAATAGCCCGAAGAAGGGGAGAACCCCGTCACGACGGCTGCGTTTGTCTTGTCCCTTCACAAGGCTTCGGCTATCGTTGAGCGATGGGGCGGCGAGGGGCCGTTTCCGCGCTTGTGCTAGAAGAAGCCGAGGGACGCGAGCGAGGAGAGAATGCGTATGGCGAAGATCTCGTTAGCCGGGTTCAAAGACCCGGTCCG
Source organism: Actinobacteria bacterium UBA2272 (assembly GCA_002347725.1). Classification (GTDB taxonomy): domain Bacteria; phylum Actinomycetota; class Coriobacteriia; order Anaerosomatales; family Anaerosomataceae; genus UBA2272. The sequence continues at coordinate 27,982 of DDXA01000002.1, read as the reverse complement.
CCGGCCCAGGTACCTCATCTGGGTAGCCGTGGCATGCATCGTTATGGCCGCGGTCATAATGATCTCGCTGGGCGCCACGTCCAGTTACTGGTTCTGCGGCGGCTTCTGCCACTCGGTCCAGAAGGATGCTGTCGCGGCCTACGACAACGGCTCGCACAACAAAGTGGCGTGCATCTCGTGCCACCTGCCGGTCAACGGTGATCCGGTCACGTTCCTGATCCACAAGGTCAAGGCCGGCGTGACAGGTGCCTACGAACTGGTCACCACGACGTATGCGGTGCCGCTCAACGCGACGAGCCATCTCGCGCTCAACTACGGTCATATGGGTGAAGGCCAGTGCACGCAGTGTCACAGCCTGGACACCCGGACCGTCACGCCGAGCGATGGCATCATCATCGACCACGAGGTTCACTCGGAGAACCACGTTCACTGTACAGCCTGCCACAACCGCGTGGCGCACCCCGAGGCTGACATCGAGATATTCACCAAGAACCCCGTGACCGGCGAGCGGGCCGCCTATCACGCCGACTTCATGACGATGACGGCGTGCTTCCGGTGTCACACGCTCACCGATGAGTCTCCGTCGGGCGAAGAGTACGCAGCTCCGGGCACATGCTCCGCGTGCCATCCGGCCGATTTCGATCTGAAGCCTGCCAACCATGACGCAGAGGGCTTCTACCCGGCCGGCCACGCCGACCTTGCCATGATGGAAGTGGACCATGCGACCGGCCGACCTGCTGAGGACATCATCAGGCCGATCGCTCACGGTGAGCCGTACGATAGCTCGGAGACGACCGAGGCCGAGGGCCCCGGCGAGCACGACTACGTCCCCACGGCCGACGATCACGCGCTGCACCTCGTGGAAGTGCAGGAGGTTGACTACTGCGCTACATGCCACGTGAAGGCCACCTTCTGCATGGACTGTCACGGCATGGAGATGCCGCATCCCGATGAGTTCAAGACCAAGTCGCACCCCGAGCTCGTAGCCACTCAGCTTGAGAAGTGCGAGATGTGCCACAAGCAGTCGGAGACCTTCTTCTGTGATTCGTGCCACCATGGCTCGAGCGTGGGCTGGGAGTACGATCCGCAGGTTGTCTGGCAGACCCAGCATGCGGCGGCTGTCGTCGCCAAGGGCGTCACTCCGTGTCTCGGCGCGTGCCACGATCAGCAGTTCTGCGTGGACTGCCACACCGCCCTGCAGCCGCTGCCAACGTCCCACAAGGCCGCCGACTGGCTGCACAAGGACCTTACGGTCACGAAGTATCCGGACACCCCGGCAGCTGCCTCCGCGGCGCACGCGCTCTCCGCGCGTCAGTCGATCGACAGCTGCGATGTGTGTCACGGCCCCGGTGGCGCCGAGGCGCAGTTCTGCAAGAGCTGCCACGGCATGGAGATCCCGCACCCTGACACGTTCAAGACCAACCACGTGTCCGGCCGCAATACGCCGGCTGTGTGCTCGAACTGCCACCAGCAGCGAGAGCTTTGCTCCGACTGCCACCACGAGGGTGCGCGCAACGATGTCGCGTGGACCCGTCAGCACCCGACGACCGTGGCGGCAAGCGGCGCTCAGCCGTGTTTCGAGAAGTGTCATGAGAACAAGCAGTTCTGCGTCGATTGCCACATGAATCTGAACGCCCTGCCGACGTCGCACACAGCGAACGATTGGACGCGGCGCACGGCGCTCTCCGCCCCCGCCAAGCACCAGGTAGCGTACAAGGAGGCGCAGGACTCCTGCGACTACTGCCACGGTGACGGCGGCGTGCAGGCGCAGTTCTGCCAGAGCTGCCACAAGCTTGAGATGCCTCACCCGTCCGGCTTCGACGAGGCGCACAAGGCCGACTTCGAGGCTAAGACGTACACCAAGGACGTGTGCACCAACTGCCACAGCCAGTTCTTCTGCGACGCATGCCACCACCCGGGTGCAGTCCAGCAGCAGCCGTGGCGCACGTATCACCCGGGCATCGTCAAGAAGGACGGCGCTCAGCCCTGCTTCGAGTGCCACGAGCCGACGTTCTGCTCCTACTGCCACGTGAGGCTGTAGCGCAACCGTCGGGTCGGCGATACGCTGACCAAAGGGCCCGGCCGGGACTTCCGGTCGGGCCCTTGGTGTTGCTGCCGCGATCAGCCGGGGCGCGCCGGCTGGGTCCGATGCGGAAACTCTTTGCCCTAGCAGCGACGACCATGTATCATAGCGGCTCGTCGGGATGTGGCTCAGCTTGGTAGAGCGCTGCGTTCGGGACGCAGAGGTCGTGGGTTCGAATCCCGCCATCCCGACCATCCGAACTCACGACTGACAGGCCGGTCCGCCGGCCTGTCAGCGTATCCGGGAGACGTGAATGCTCGAGTCAGTGTTCGCCGTTCTGGGTTACGGACTGTGCCACCAGTTGCCGGAACGCTCTTTGTTCGCCGGAGGGTTCCAGCTTCCGGTCTGCGCTCGCGACACCGGTCTGTACATCGGCTTCGCCGTAGCACTCATCGTCCTCGTGCTCCTCGCGCGTGGCCGAAGGCCTTCCGAACTTCCCCGTTGGCCGGTTCTGCTGATCATCGGACTGTTCGTCGGTGCTATGGCCTTCGACGGCGTGACGTCGTATGCCGGCCTCCGAACGACAACGAACGACATCCGTCTCATCACCGGGCTCATGACCGGTTGGGGTTTGGCGACTCTGGCGCTTCCGATGGTCAACGGACAGCTGTGGAGGCGCTCGAGTGCCGATCGGGTGCCGTCCGGCCGAGGTGCGATCGGCGCGTGGCTGGCGCTCCTTCTCGCGACGTTCGTCGTGACGCGCTGGCTTCTTCCGTTTCTCGGCGTTGGCTATCCTGTGCTCGTGTCGGCGGCCATCGTCGTCACGTTCATCACAGTGAACCTCGTGTTCGTCGGTCTCATGCCGGTGTTCGAGCGCCGGGCACACAGGCTGCGTGACGCATGGCCTCAGATCCTCGTCGCGCTCGGACTCAGCGCAGCAGAGCTCGCCGGCGCTGCGCTCCTACGGGTCTTCGCCGAGCGGATCGTGTGACCTTCATAGGTCCGGGCGCGTGGCGACGGGATGTCAGAGCCGGTCGCTATGCTTCCTTCGAACATCCGTTCGGAGGAGGTCATCGCGATGGTCCAGCTCTCACTGATCCACCAGGAGTCGACGTCGACCCTCGAGGAGTGTCTTGCTGTCCTTGAGGTGCGCGCCCGCCGCCTGACCGGGGGCGAGGCGCACGCCGGTGCAGCCGCTCGCATCACCGGCAACGCGTTGTCTTCGAGGGTCTCCCGGCCGCTATCACCCTCCGATGTGCGGAGGGTGGAGGCGTACTTCGCAGCCGTGTTGCGAAGAAGGATCCTGTCGGCGCGGGATCCCTTCGGCATTCGTGCACGCCAAAGACTCGTCGCCGTATCGATGGAGTCCGACCTGATCGATGCAGGGTGGCCGAGGCCCCGCGCCCGAGAAGAGGTACGTCGAATCCTCGGCGACCCGTGGCCAGCCGAGAGTGTGGCCTGACGGTCAGGGTGCTGACAGGGCGGCGATGACCGTTCCTTCGGTGTAGGAGAGCACCCAGAGTCGCCGAGAGGTGAGGGTGCCTGCGCCGTCGGCGGTGGCCTCGATGACGATCCACACTGGCTCGTCTTCGTAGCTACCACGTTCCACGTATACGGGAACGGCGGCCATGTCGAGCGGGAAGTCCGAGGTCAGCGTGTCCGCAAGCGCTGCGGCGTCGTCACCGTATCCACGAAGTTGCGTGAGCGCGTCCTGTCTGACCTCGGGGGCCTTGCCGGTGGTCACGGCTGCGGTGTCCCCCAGGTTGGCGGACGCGATCAGGGTCGTGAGGTCGTCGGCACCGTGAATCCCGCCCTCGGGAACATACGTCACGATGTCCGTGGAGCCACACGACAGTAGTGTCGTGGCGACCAGCAGGAGTACGAGAGGCAGCAGCACACGCCGGACACTCATCGGATGCACCCCCTGTTCGACCGTCGTCCACTATAGTAGACCACAGCCAACGCTGCGGAGGGGAGCACGTACACGATGCATTCGATCATCTGCTTCACGTCGGACTTCGGAAGCGGGGACACGTGGGTCGGCATGTGCCATGCGGTCATACATCGCGCCTGCCCTCAGGCGCGCGTGGTGGACCTGGCCCACGACATCGCACCGTTCGATATACGCAAGGCGTCAGCGGTAGCGGCCGCGGGTGTGTGGCAGCTGCCGGACGCCATACACCTGGTGGTAGCCGATCCCGGAGTCGGGGGAGGCAGGCGTGACCTGGCGCTTGTGACCGGCGGGGGCAGCATCCTCGTGGGGCCCGACAATGGCGTGCTGATGCCGTCCACATGGCGCGCCGGTGGCGTTGTCGAGGCATACTCGATCGTTCCCGAGCACCTCGACTTCCGCCAGCCGCTGCCCACGTTCCACGCACGGGACGTGCTCGCGCCCGCAGCGGCTGCGCTCGCGTGCGGCGTGGAGGCAAGCGCGATCGGCGAGTCGATAGACATCGACTCTCTTGCCCCGGCGCCGTTCGAGCGATGCCGCGAGGAGGGTGGCGTACTTGTCGCCGAGGTCATAGACATGGACCGTTTCGGCTCGCTCAGAATCGCGATCCCCGCCGAAGAGGTCGTCGCGAGGGGACTCGCCAAGGGGACACTGGAACTCGCTTTCGGACACCTGATGATCGAGGTGCCGTTCGGCACGACGTTCTCGGACGTGGGAGAGGGCGACCCCCTGGCGCTCATCGACTCCTCTGGCTGGCTCACGCTGGCCATACGGCTCGGAAGCGCCGCGGAGCGCTATGGCGTCGAGCCGGGCGCCACGGCTCGTGTTCGCTCGCTTACCTGAGAGCCCGATGTCAGACCGCCGCTGTACGCTCGTGCCACAGGTTGCGGGCGTGCGGAGGAGACGGTCATGGAACGGCGATACGCTTCGACACTGCATCCGGGCGAGCGCGTAGACGCCGCCTTCGCCCTGATGTCCAAGGAGATTCGGGCGGCACGTACGGGTGAGGCGTATCTGTCGCTCGAACTCGCTGACCGGAGTGGGCGGATCCCGGGGATCATGTTCCGACCTACGAGAGAGGCCGAAGCGGTCCCGGCCGGGTTGGTCGTTCATGTTCGAGGCGTGGTCACTGCCTATCGCGGTGTCGTGCGGGTGTCGGTGGAGTCTCTCCATGCGGCCGGTGAGTACGACCCCCGTGACATCGTCCCGACCGGCGTGCGGGACACGAGTGAACTGCTCACCGAGCTTCGCGATCTGGTGCGCGCAGTAACCGATGCATCGCTCGGCGCGCTTCTCAGGGAGATCTTCGGTGATGCGGTGCTCATGACGAGGTTCAAGGAGTCTCCAGCCTCTTCCGGCGGGCATCATGCGTACCTCGGCGGACTTCTCGAGCATACGGTCGGAGTGGCCTCTGTGTGTCGGCAGATCGCGACGCTGCACCCGCAGATCGATGCCGACCTGCTGCTCACCGGTGCGCTCTTGCACGACGTCGGCGTTGTGGATGCAGTCGCATACGCCACAGGAATCGATCACACCGACGAGGGCCGACTGCTTGGACACGTCGTCCTCGGCGAACGTCGGGTGCATGGTGCGATCGGCCGTCTCGGCGGGGGCGTCCCGGCTGACAAGGCTCTGCATCTCGCCCACATGGTCCTGACGCATCACGGGCAGGCTGCGGCCCCGTTCACCGGGTCTCCGGCCACGCTGGAGAGCCTGGCGCTTCATCATGCCGACACCCTTGACAGTGAGACAGCAGGATTCATCGATGTGGCGACGCGTGCGAGCATGGTCGGCGAGACCTGGACGGACGGGGCGAACGCATTCGGCCGTAGGCTCAGGACTCCAGGCGTGGGCAGCGCCTTCGTGCCGCCTGCATCATCCGGTGTGCCGAGGCTCGCGCGCAGCGCCTGAGCTCCGTCGGGTGTTCCGCTACAATCCGGTGGTGGTAGAAACCCGATACCGGCCCCTGGTGCCGGCGACGAGAGGCGAGGAGACCACTCATGGCATATCCGCAGGCAGAGATCGGCGTCTTTGGTGGCAGCGGCTTCTACTCGCTTCTCGAGAACCCGACCGAGGTGGAGGTCGAGACTCCGTACGGTGCGCCGTCGGCCCCGCTCATGTACGGCGATATCGGAGGCCGCAGCGTCGCGTTCCTGCCTCGTCACGGGACCTCGCATCAGTACCCGCCGCATATGATCAACTACCGCGCGAACGTCTGGGCGATGAAGCAGCTCGGCGTCACGCGGATCATCGGTCCGAACGCCTGCGGGTCGTTGCAGGCGCACGTGAAGCCCGGGGATTTCGTGATCTGTGACCAGTTCGTCGACAGAACCTCAGGACGCAAGGACACGTTCTACGACGGTCCTGCCACCACGCACGTATCATCGGCCGACCCGTACTGCCCGACCATGCGAGCTGTGGCGCTGGAGAAGTGTCGGGAGTTGGGTATCACCGCGCACGAGACCGGGACGGTCGTTGTCATCCAGGGGCCACGCTTCTCCACACGGGCGGAGTCGCGCTGGTTCGCTTCCCAGGGGTGGGAGGTCATCAACATGACCCAGTATCCCGAGTCGTATCTCGCTCGCGAACTGGAGATGTGCTACTGCAACATCTCGCTGATCACTGACTACGATGCCGGGACGGCTGGTGCCGATCCTGTCACCAACGACGAGGTCGTGCGTGTGTTCGGCGAGAACAACCAGAAGGTCAAGGACTTGCTGTTCGCGATGATTCCGGCACTTCCCGGGGAGCGTCCATGCGTGTGTGCCACTGCGCTCGATGGCGCGGTGTTCTGAGACGTGGCCCACAGCAGACGGGTTCGGTGAGCGATGTTCGGGCTGCCTTCATTGCGCCTCGGCAAGATCTTCGGGATCCCGCTTGAGATCGACGCAAGCTGGTTCTTCATCTTCTTCCTGGTCGCCTCGACACTCACCACCAGCTACTTCCCATCGGCCCTGCCCGACCGCGCTCCCATCCAGTACGTCGCTCTGGGTTTCGTGACTGCGCTCGTCTTCTTCGGTTCACTGGTCCTGCACGAGCTCGCGCACTCGGTCGTCGCTCGAGCCGGGGGTCTCCGCATCACCAAGGTCACTCTGTTCCTGTTCGGCGGGGTCTCGCAGATGGAGGCCGAGCCGCGAAGCCCGGGCCATGAGTTCCTGGTGGCGATCGCCGGACCGCTGACGAGCGTGGTCCTGGCCGGGGTCTTCTGGGGCGGGCATCTGCTGCTCAGGGCGTCGGGGGCACCTGACGTCGTCTGGGTTCCTCTCGAGTACCTGGCCTTCATCAATGTCTCGCTCGCGCTATTCAACCTGCTTCCCGGGTTCCCGCTCGACGGGGGGCGTGTTCTTCGCGCGTTGATCTGGACGCTGACCAAGGATCTCCTGAAGGCAACGAAGTGGGCGAGCCGTGCCGGACAGGCGTTGGGGACTCTCTTCATCGCGATCGCGGTCCTCGGAGTGCTGGCCGGAACGTTCGACTTCGTCTGGTTCGCCGTTATGGGCTGGTTCCTGACCTCACTCGCAGCCGGAGCGTATCAGCAGCAACTCATGCGTGCCGCGCTTGCCGACGTACCGCTGAAGCGCATCATGTCCTCGCCGGCGGTTCTTGCCCCGGCCGACATCACGCTCGAGGAGATGGCGCACTCGTACTTCCTCGGTGGGCGGCACACGCGCTATCCGGTGGTCGACGAGGGCAAGGTCATCGGTCTGATCGACATAGATCGGGCCAATGAGATCCCGCGCGCTGAATGGCCCATCGTCACGGTGGCCGACGTGGCGTCGCGCGACTTGGGGGAGGTCGTCGCCGCGCCGGACACATCCGTGGATGCGGTCCTGCCGCGGCTCGAGGCGGAAGGCCCCGGGGCGATTCTCGTGGTAGAGGGTGGACGTCTTGCCGGGATCGTCACGCGCTCTGACGTCATACGGCTCGTGAGGGAGACATCGGCGCACCGATGAGCCGCGTGCTCTTGTCCTACTTTGTAACCAACGGTTACCATGTGGTATGAAGTACTGGACGACGACGATGGAGCCACATGTCCGACCGCGTTCCCGAAGGGGTCATAGAGCGGCTACCGCTCTATCTGAACATCCTCATCCAGCTGCGCCGCGATGGGATCGCGACGGTTTCCTCGGCATCCCTCGGCGAACTGACTCTGGTCAACCCCGCGCAGATCCGCAGGGACCTCACGCACTTCGGATCTTTCGGGAAGCGGGGCGTCGGGTATGACGTGGTCACTCTGGTCGATCGCATCCAGCGGATTCTCGGTGCGGATCACGTGCACCGTCTGGCGCTCGTAGGGGCCGGTAACCTCGGTTCGGCGATCGCCGGCTACAATGGCCTTCGTCAGCACGGTTTCCTGGTGACGGCGATCTTCGACAGCGACCCACGACGTATCGGCACCCGCATCGGGGACGTCACGATTCAATCGATCGACGATCTCGAGCGGGTGCTCCGCGATCAGGACATCCGTATCGGGGTGGTGGCCGTGCCACCGACGGCGGCCCAAGAGGTGACCGATCGCCTGGCCGAGGGTGGCGTCCGGATCATCCTCAACTACACTCCCGTTATCGTCCGGGTGCCGCAGGGTGTGACGCTGCACAATACCGACCCGGTCCACGAATTGCTGCACACGTTGTACTATCTCTCGCGTCGCGAGGGCGTGGCGCGGGTCTGACTAAGATGGTAAGCTGGCCACCGGCCACAACGGTCCGATCGCACGCCGGGTCGGGCCGAGGACTCAAGGAGGCGACATGGCGATTTTCGGACTTCCCGGAGGCGCTGAGTGGTGGATCATCCTCGGGATCATCCTGCTGCTCTTCGGCCCCACACAGCTCCCGAAGCTGGCTAAGACGTTCGGCAAGTCGGCCAGGGTCCTCAAGGACAGCGTAGAGGGCAAGATCGACGACGACGATGAGGCCGACCAGGCTCCGTCTCCCAAGAAGGACACCAAAGCCGAGGTCGTCGACGAGTAATCGCGACAGCCGGTGTTGCACGCGAGTAGGCGCCTGCGGGCGCCTTTCGCTTTTGCCGCTGGCGCGAGAGACGCGTCGCTTGTATCAGGGGCCGGTCGTCGCTATACTCTCGTGAGCCATTGACCGGCCGGCCGACGCTGCCGCCTCAGGCGGCATCTGGCGGACCGACACACAGGAGCTGTTCATGCAGAGAGAGATCGCACTCACCCCCGAAGGTCAGACCCGCCTCGAGCAGGAGCTGCACCATCTTGAGACCGTCAGGCGCCGGGAGGTGGGAGAACGCATCCGCGAAGCCAAGGATTTCGGCGACATATCGGAGAACTCCGAGTACGACGATGCCAAGAACGAGCAGGCGTGGGTCGAGAGCCGCATCGCCGAGATCAGCCAGATCCTCTCCAATGCGACCATCATCGAGTCGCCCAAGCGTCGGGATCGCGTGACGCTCGGTGCGCGGGTTCACCTGAAGGACGACGCGGGTGAGACATTCACCTACCAGCTCGTCGGCTCGGCCGAGGCCGACCCGACGAACGATCGCATCTCCAACGAGTCGCCGGTCGGACAGGCCGTGATGGGTGCGAAGAAGGGTGACGTCGTGCGTGTGACCACGCCGCGGGGCGCGGTCATCGAGTACGAGGTCGTCTCCATCAGCAAGTAGCGGGGGGCCATGACCGACGAGGCGCGCACCGACCGGGGGGCCGAGGACGTCACTTCGGTCCGTCTGGCAAAGATCGACGCGCTCAGGCGCGTCGGCATCGACCCGTATCCCGATTCGTTCGAGCGCACCGTCACCGCTGTCGATCTCGTGCGTGAGTATGCATCACTCGAGCCCGGCGCGGAGACAACAGACACCGTGTCGATCGCCGGACGTGTCGTCGCCAAGCGTGACCAGGGTAAGGTGCTCTTCATCGTGGTGCGGGACGGTGCCACTGAGATCCAGCTGTTCTGCCGGGCGAACCTGACGGGCCCCGCCGTCTTCGAGGCTGCCATGGCTCTCGACCTCGGTGACTGGGTGGGCGCGACGGGGACGATCGTCCGTACACGCCGTGGTGAACTCTCGGTCACACCCACCGTCGTGACGCTGCTCTCCAAGTCGCTCCGGCCGCTTCCCGAGAAGTACCACGGACTCTCCGACACCGAGACGCGGTATCGCCAGCGCTACGTGGACCTCATTGCCAACCCCGAGGTGCGTGCGGTGTTCGAGACGCGCTTCGGCGTGATTTCGGCGATCAGGCGGTTCATGGAAGGGCGCGGGTACCTCGAGGTGGAGACCCCGATGCTCCAGCCGATTCCCGGCGGCGCGACCGCGCGACCGTTCGTCACGCATCACAACGCGCTCGATATGGACCTGTACCTGCGCATCGCTCCTGAGTTGTACCTGAAGCGGCTGCTTGTCGGTGGTTTCGAGCGCGTCTACGAGATCAATCGCTCGTTTCGCAACGAGGGGATGTCGCCCCGACACAATCCCGAGTTCACGATGCTTGAAGCCTATCAGGCCTTCGGCAACATGGAGACGATGCGCGAGCTCACCGAATCGCTCATCACCTCGGTAGCCACCGAGGTCCTTGGGACGCTCGAGATCGAGTATCAGGGTGCCGCGGTCTCGCTGGCTTCGCCGTGGCGTCAGGCGCCGATGGCCGAGCTGGTGAGCGAGGCCGCTGGCCGTGAGATCAGCGTGCACACGCCGCTGGCTGACCTCCGCCGCATGTGCGATCGGTACGACGTCTTCTTCGAGTCGGCATGGAGCGCCGGCAAGCTGCTCAACGAGCTGTTCGAGAAGCTCGTGGAACACACATTGGTGCAGCCGACGTTCGTCACGCACTATCCGGCCGAGACCTCGCCGCTCGCGCGTCGCAACGATGCGGACCCCGAGATCACCGACCGCTTCGAACTCATCATCACCGGCCGAGAGTTCGCCAATGCGTTCTCGGAGCTCATCGATCCGGTCGACCAGCGTGCCCGGTTCGAGGCACAGGCGGCCGCCAAGGACGCCGGTGACGACGAGGCGATGTGGGTGGACGAGGACTACCTCCGGGCGCAGGAGTACGGAATGCCGCCCGCCGGCGGACTCGGTATCGGCATCGATCGCCTCGCCATGCTGCTCACCGACAGCGCGTCGATCCGCGACGTCCTGCTCTTCCCGCACATGCGCCCGGAGGCATAGGCGACCCGTGCGATCCTGCCGGCCGCGGTCGGCGACTCTGCCATAATCTGAGTGCGATGCACTCAAGTCCGTGGCACCCGGCTTGCTTGAGGGCACCTTACGTTCCGCCCGATGTCGCCGAGCAGGGTAGAATACGAGATACGGCACCTGACGCGCCTTCGCCGGCGCTGTGGATAGGAGTGAGCGATCATGTTCGAGCGGTTCACAGAGAAGGCCAGACGGGTGGTCGTGTATGCGCAGGAAGAGGCGCGCATGCTCAACCAGAACTACATCGGCACCGAGCACCTGCTCCTCGGTCTCATCCGCGAGCATGACGGCATCGCGGCCAAGGCGCTCGAGAGCCTCGATATCTCGCTCGAAGACGTGCGCCAGCAGGTTGAGGAGCTTATCGGCAGGGGCACGTACGTGCCGACGGGGCATATCCCGTTCACGCCGCGAGCGAAGAAGGTGCTCGAGCTCTCGCTTCGGGAGGCGCTGCAGCTCGGCCATAACTACATCGGCACGGAGCACGTACTGCTCGGGCTCATTCGCGAGGGTGAGGGTGTCGCGGCGCAGGTGCTCCTCAACCTCGGCGCCGATCTCGAGAAGGTGCGTTCCGCGGTCATTCAGCTGCTCTCCGGATACTACGGCAAGCAGTCCGAGCCCGGCGAAGAGCGCAGGGGTGGCAGGGGTGCCGATGCAGCACTGCTCGACGAGTTCGGGCGCAACCTCACCAGGGCCGCCGCCGATGGCAAGCTCGACCCGGTCGTCGGGCGCGACCAGGAGATCGAGCGCGTCATGCAGATCCTCTCGCGGCGAACGAAGAACAATCCGGTCCTCATCGGTGAGCCCGGCGTGGGCAAGACGGCCGTCGTGGAGGGCCTTGCGCAGCGCATCGCCGATGACGAGGTCCCTGAGACCATTCGCGACAAGCAGCTCTACACGCTCGATCTCGCTGCGCTCGTTGCCGGCAGCAAGTACCGCGGCGAGTTCGAGGACCGCCTGAAGAAGCTCATGAAGGAGATCCGGGAGCGCGGCGACATCATCCTGTTCGTCGATGAGATGCATACCCTCGTCGGCGCGGGTGCCGCCGAGGGCGCCATCGACGCCGCGAGCATCATCAAGCCGGCGCTGGCCCGCGGCGAACTGCAGACCATCGGCGCAACTACCCTGGACGAGTATCGCAAGTACGTCGAGAAGGATCCGGCCCTCGAGCGCCGCTTCCAGCCGATCATGGTCGGCGAGCCGAGCGTGGCCGAGACGGTCGAGATCCTGAAGGGCTTGCGGGACCGCTACGAAGCGCACCATCGCGTCTCGATCACCGACGCGGCCATCGATGCCGCGGCTACGCTTGCCGACCGATACATCTCGGACCGCTTCCTGCCGGACAAGGCGATCGATCTCATCGACGAGGCCGGCTCCAAGATGCGCATCAAGATGATGACCGCACCCCCGGGCGTACGCGAGGTCGACGAGCGTCTGAAGCAGGTGCGGCAGGAGAAAGAGGCGGCCATCGAGGCGCAGGAGTTCGAGAAGGCCGCCGCGCTGCGCGACCGCGAGAAGCAGGTCATCGCCGAGAAGCGGGCGATGGAGGACGAGTGGCGCAAGCCAGAGGTGCAGCGTGTCGTCGAGGTCACGGAACGGGAGATCGCTGACGTCGTCTCGATGTGGACTGGCATCCCGGTCGCCAGCCTCACCGAGGAGGAGACCGAGAAGCTCCTCCGCATGGAAACGAGCATCCACGAGCGGATCGTCGGGCAGGACGAGGCGGTCACGGCCGTATCGCGCGCCATCCGGCGCACGCGCGCCGGACTCAAGGACCCGGCGCGTCCCACGGGGTCGTTCATCTTCCTGGGGCCCTCTGGAGTCGGCAAGACCGAGCTTGCCAAGGCACTCGCGTCGTTCCTGTTCGGCAGTGAAGACGCGCTCATCTCGCTCGACATGAGCGAGTACATGGAGAAGCACACCGTCTCGCGCCTCGTCGGGTCGCCTCCCGGCTACGTCGGCTTCGAGGAGGGCGGGCAGCTGACCGAGGCCGTTCGGCGCAGGCCGTACTCGGTGGTGCTCTTCGATGAGATCGAGAAGGCCCACCCCGATGTCTTCAACGTCTTGTTGCAGATCTTCGAAGAGGGCCGGTTGACCGATGCCCAGGGCCGCAAGGTCGACTTCAAGAACGTGATACTCATCTTGACGTCGAACCTTGGCGCGCGGGACATCGTCAAGGGCCAGACGCTTGGTTTCTCGGTGCAGGGGTCGGGCGCCATGGCCTACGAGACGCTCAAGGAGCGTGTGACCGGCGAGCTCAAGAAGGTCTTCAAGCCCGAGTTCCTCAACCGCGTCGATGAGGTCATCGTCTTCCACGACCTGGTCTCCGAGGAGATCATGGCGATCGTGGACCTGATGTTCGGCCGCCTGCGCGACCAGCTTGTCGCCCAGGGTGTAGGGATTCAACTCACCCCAGCGGCGCGTGAGCTGTTGGCGAAGGAGGGCTTCGATCCTGCGCTCGGCGCGCGGCCGCTGCGCAGGGCGATCCAGCGGCTGGTGGAGGACCCGCTCTCCGAGCAACTGCTCGCGGGAGAGTGGCCGCCGGGCGAGGTGGTCGTGGTCGATGTCGAGGACGCAACGATCGTGTTCCGAAAGGGCGAGCCTGCGGGGGAGGCCCTCGTAGGGCCAACGCCGGTCGCCAAGCCCAAGGCATCGATGCCTCCGCGTGGTGGCCGTGCGGGTCGGGGTGGCAGGGCCGACGGCGCTGCGGGCGTCTGAGCCGTGGCACGGATCCGGTCAACCTGGCGCTGCCAGCAGTGCGGTCATGCGGCACCGAAGTGGCTCGGCCGCTGCCCGGACTGCGGTGAGTTCGGCACGTACGTCGAGGAGATAGCGGCAGCGCCGATCGGTGGTGGCGGGGGGGCCGTGGGCACCCCGCGGGTGGTCACGCCGCTCTCCGACGTGTCCATCATCCCCGGGCAGCGCATCCTCACCGGCATCGGCGAGTTCGATCGCGCTCTCGGCGACGGACTGGTTCGCGGCTCGGTCGTGCTCATCGGCGGCGAGCCCGGTATCGGGAAGTCGACGCTCCTGTTGCAAGCGGCCGGACGCCTCGGGGCATCCGGAGTCCCCGTTCTCTACGTCTGCGGCGAGGAGTCGGTGCAGCAGGTCCGGTCGCGCGCCGACCGCGTCGGGGCCTCCGCGGGCATCTCACTCCTGCCCGAGGTCGACGTGTCCATCATCGAAGCGACAGTACTTGCCGAGCGTCCGGAGGTCGTGATCGTCGACTCCATCCAGACGCTCCTCGATCCAGACCTCGATGGGGTACCAGGCAGCGTCGGCCAGGTTCGGGCGACCGCCGCTCGTCTCGTGCGTCTCGCCAAGACGCACGACGTCACACTCATCGTCGTGGGGCATGTGACCAAGGACGGTTCGATCGCCGGCCCCCGCGTGCTCGAGCACGTAGTCGACACCGTGCTGTACTTCGAGGGCGACGCCGACCATGCGTTCCGTATCGTGCGTGCGGCTAAGAACAGGTTCGGCTCGGTTGCGGAGATAGGCATCTTCGAGATGGCCGAGGAGGGCTTGCTTGAGGTCGGTCAGCCCTCGAGCGCGCTTCTTGCTCAGCGAGCCGGCGGCATCGCCGGTTCTGCTGTCATGGCGACGATGGAGGGCAGTCGTCCGCTGCTCGTCGAGGTCCAGGCTCTCGTGTCGCCGAGCTACCTTCCGGCGCCCCGGCGGCTGTCGGTCGGTATCGACAACGCGCGGCTCCTCCAGGTCCTGGCGGTCCTCGAGCGCCGCGCGGGCGTGTCGCTCGGTTCCTTCGACGTCTACGTGTCGGTCGCCGGTGGCGTGCGTGTGACCGAACCCGCCATCGACCTCCCGCTTGCACTTGCGCTCGCCTCATCGCGATCCGATCGTCCTTTACCTTCGGACTGCGTCGCGTTCGGCGAACTCGGCCTGACTGGCGATGTGCGCTCGGTGCCGCACATCGCGGCCAGGGTCCGCGAGGCGAAGCGGATGGGGTTCACGCAGGCGTTCGGTCCCGCGGGGAGCGGCTCGGCGCCGGTCACGGGCGTGAGTGCGGTCCGCACCCTTGCCGAAGCGCTCGGATCGGTGCTCGGCACGTAGACTGGTCTGGTCGATGCCGTCGGCTCGTGGCAGAATCAGGACATCAGCCTGTCTGGCGGCGCCGGAGGTCCCATGGAACCGATGCACGAAGACACGATGCTCTCGGCGTTGAAGTCCGTCGCGCCGGGGACGCCCCTGCGCCAGGCGCTCGAGTACATCATCGCCGCGCGCACGGGCGCTCTCATCGTCATCGGTGATGTGGTCGGCGTCGACGCGATCAGCAACGGCGGTTTCGAGATCGGCGCTCCGTTCACGCCGCAGCGGCTCTTCGAGCTTGCCAAGATGGATGGCGCCATCCTGCTCGATGAGGGGGCGACGCGGATCCGCAGGGCCAACACGCACCTCGTGCCCGACGCGGACCTGCCCACCAATGAGACGGGCATGCGGCACCGTACGGCCGAGCGTGTCAGCCGCCAGACCGATGCGCTTGTCATCTCTGTCTCGCAGCGCCGGGAAGTGGTGAGCCTGTACCACAAGGGAACCCAGCTGATGCTCGAGGATATCGATGTGGTCCTTGCCAAGGCGAACCAAGCGCTTCAGACCCTGCAGCGGTATCGCGCGCGCCTCGACGAGGTCTCCGCCCATCTGACGGCGCTTGAGTTCGAAGATGTCGTGACGTTCGGGGAGGCTGCCGTCGTCATCCAGCGCGCTGAGATGCTCAGGCGTGTTGCCCGCGAGGTGCACCGGCACGTCACGGAGCTGGGCACCGAGGGGCGTCTCGTGCAGATGCAGGCCGATGAGCTCACCGCCGGCGTCGATGATGACTACATGATGCTGGTGCGGGACTACCTGCCGGACGGGTCCGCACGCAAGGCTTCGACCGCGATCGGCAAGCTCGGTGCCCTGCCGCCTGACCAGTTGCTCGACTCCGCCGCGATCGCTGTCGTCCTCGGTCATTCCGCCAAGACCGACATGGAGGAGCAGCGAGTCGAGCCCCGGGGATACCGGCTCCTTCGCCGCATTCCGCAGCTGCCGGGCACCGTGATCAACCGGCTCGTGGAGAGGTTCGGTACCCTGCGGGCGCTGATGCAGGCATCCGAGTCCGAGCTGGACGATGTCGACGGCGTTGGCGCCAGACGCGCGCAGGCGATAAGCGACGGCTTGCGGCGTATGCGGGACCGCGCCGTTCTCTAGGTCAAGGTCCGGCCTGTGCTACCATCGCTGCAGGTCATCCATGCAGCAACGGCGGGCATCGGCATCCGACCGCGAGGTGTCCCACCACAGGACGGGAGGTGAAGGCGCTCGCTGGTATCGACATCCGGCACACGGGCGTCGGGCATATGATCCTGCAGCTCGCACGAATAGTACTCATCACTGCGGGCGCACTCGGCGGGTTTGCTGTCTCGAGAGAGATCGACTGGACGGCCCAGACCGGGTTCTCAGAGGGTTCCGTCATCTTCATCCTCATCATTCTGGGAGCCTCCATCGGCTACGTCCTCGGCGGCATCCTCGGGCGGGAGCTCACCTCAGCCTACCGGCGCGTCGAGCGCCGGATCGCCGACCTTGAGACCCCCTCGCTGCTCCTCGGGGCGATGGGTTTTGTGGCCGGGTTGTTCGTCGCGTTCCTGATCTCCTCGTCCCTGCTTCGCTATATCGAGCGGCCGCAGTGGCTTGGCCTCGGCGCGACCATCTTGCTGTACGTGTTCGGCGCGTACGCGGGCATCTCGCTGTTCACCCTGCCGGGTCGTGAGACGGGCGGCCTGTGGCCCGGTTCCGCACCATTGGCAGGCGGTCGGCCACCGAAGCTGCTCGACACGAGTGCGATCATCGATGGCCGCTTCGCCGAGCTCGCGCGTGCAGGGCTCCTCGAGGGACCGATGCGCGTGCCGCGGTTCGTGCTCATGGAGTTGCAGATGCTTGCAGACTCCGCCGATGACACCCGTCGTGCCCGGGGCCGGCGGGGGCTCGATCTTCTGACGACGCTGTCCTCGGCCGAATCTGCGGGAGTGACCGTGATCGAGGCCGACTTCCCGGAGATCCCCACGGTCGATGCGAAGCTCGTGCGGCTTGCGCTCTCAAGTGGCGGGACGTTGGTCACCGTTGACTACAACCTGACCAAGGTGGCCCGGGTCGAAGGCGCCTCGGTCATCAACGTGAACGAGACCGCCGAGGCCCTCAGGCCCGTGCTCCTGCCGGGTGATGCCCTGCACATCGCGGTCAATCGCGAAGGCAAGGAGGCCGGGCAGGGGGTCGGCTACCTCGAGGATGGGACGATGGTCGTCATCGCCGACGGCGCGGACGCCGTGGGCTCTGAGGTGGATGCCGAGATAACATCCGTGCTGCAGACCTCGGCCGGCCGCATGGTGTTTGCGCGTTTTCAGGAGCGGTCGTGAACGTCGCGCTCATCGTCGCGGGTGGCTCGGGTGAGCGTTCCGGCCTCGATGGAGGCAAGCAGCTCGCCACGGTCGCTGGTGCGCCTGTCCTCTCCCACACGCTAGCGGCGTTTCACGCGTGCGAGTCCGTGGACGCGATCGTCGTCGTCGTTCATCCGGACCGGGTTGACGAGTACCGTGCCCGGGCGGTCGACCCATTGGCATCGCCGAAGGTTCTCGCGGTGGTTGGAGGCGGACCGACCCGGCAGACGTCGGTGAGTGCCGGCCTGGCGGTCGTGCCCGATGCTGCGCGGGTGATCGCGATCCACGACGGAGCGCGACCGCTCCTGGATCCGGATGTGCTCGCGGCGGCGATCCATGCAACCGCCTCAGACGACGCGATCGATGGTGTGGTCGTTGGACACCCCTCGTACGACACGCTCAAGCTCGTGGATGAGACAGGTCGCATCATCGGCACCGTCGACCGTACCGTGTTCTGGGCGGCCCAGACCCCACAGGTGTTCACGGCGCCGGTGCTGCGCGAGGCCTATGCGCGGGCCGAAGCGCTGGGCTTCGAGGGTACGGACGACGCGTCGCTCGTCGAGGCTGTCGGCGGCCGTCTGCGCATGCTGGAGGGCCCGCGCGACAACATCAAGGTGACGGTGCCCGGCGACCTGCCGATCGTCGAACAGCTCCTGACAGCACGGGCTGGAGGTAGAGGCACATGAGCACGCTCAGGATCGGGCTCGGCTATGACGTTCATGCATTCGTGGCGGATCGGCCGCTCGTCCTCGGCGGCGTCACCGTGCCGCATGAGGCGGGCCTGCAGGGCCACTCGGATGCGGACGTGCTCGTGCATGCACTCATGGATGCGATTCTCGGCGCGCTGCGCGAAGGCGACATCGGCCGGCTGTTCCCCGACACCGATCCCGCCTTCGCGGGAGCCTCGTCGGTCGGACTGCTTCGTCGCGTGGCCGAACTGACGGCGGTCAGCGGATATCGGCTCGTCGATGCCGACACGGTGATCGTCGCCGAGCGGCCCAGGCTCGCGCCCTATCGGGAACGGATGCGCGAGGCGATAGCCGAGGCACTCGGCGTGTCTGTCGAATGCATCGGCGTGAAGGCGACCACCACCGAGGGACTGGGTTTCGCGGGGCGTGGCGAGGGGATCGCAGCCCACGCGGTCGTACTCCTCGAGCGCGTGGCGCCGTGAGCGCGCCCGATCCCGGGCGGCCCGCTGGCGGCGCGCGCTCCGGTTGACAGCCTCTGGACGTGACATGATAGTAGTGCGACCTGTCGCCCGTTTGGAGCCGAAGGGAGGTCGGGAAGGACATGCTGGCACGCGTTCGTGCCGATATCGCGGCCGTCAAGGAGCGTGACCCGGCCTGCGCATCATCGTTCTCGGCGCTGACGAACTACCCGGGGCTGTGGGCCGTGTGGTGGCACCGGCTGACCCACCGGATGCATCGCGCCGGCTTCGTGTGGCTGGCCCGGTTCGTGAGCCAGCGAGTGCGGCGTAGCACTGGTGTCGAGATTCACCCCGGTGCGACCATCGGCGAGCGCTTCTTCATCGACCACGGCATGGGTGTGGTCATCGGCGAGACGACGATCATCGGCGACGATGTGACGCTCTACCAGGGCGTGACGCTCGGCGGCACCGGCAAGGAGCACGGCAAGCGCCATCCTACGATCGAGGACTTCGTCGTCGTGGGTGTGGGCGCGACCGTGCTTGGCGACATTCGGATCGGCCGGGGCTCGCGGGTCGGCGCCGGGGCGGTCGTCATCACCGACGTGCCGCCCAACTGCACGGTGGTCGGTATCCCGGGCCGCGTGGTGGTGCGCGAGGGTCGGCGTGTCGACACGATCGATCTTCACCATGAGGACCTTCCGGACCCTGTGGTCGAGATGTATCGGGCGCTCCAGCGTCGCATGGACCGGCTGGAGTCCCGGCTTGCCGCCGATGAGGATACGAGCGCCGAGGCCGGCACGGCCGTCTTCGGCGGACCTGACGTGCTACGAGAGGCCGAGGATGACGATACGCGTCCATAACACGCTCAGCCGCACGAAAGAGGAGTTCGCGCCCCGCGATCCTGGCGTGGTGACGATGTACGTCTGCGGACCGACCGTCTACAACCACATCCATATCGGCAACGCCCGCACGTTCCTGACGTTCGACGTCATCAGGCGGTACCTGACGTTCTCCGGCTACGACGTGCGCTTCGTGCAGAACATCACCGACGTCGACGACAAGATCATCGCGCGTGCGACCGAAGAGGAGCGCGATCCGGCCGAGGTGGCCGCCGACTACACCCTCGCGTTTCGCGGCGCGATGGACGCCCTCGGCGTGCAGCGCCCGACGGTGCAGCCCAAGGCAACCGAGACGATCGGGCCGATGATCGAGATGACCGAGCGACTCATCGAGCGGGGACACGCGTACGCCGTTGACGGCGACGTCTACTTCTCGGTCCGCAGCTTCCCCGGGTACGGCAAGCTCTCCGGCCGCAACATCGACGAACTCGAGAGCGGCGCGAGGATAGACGTCGACGGGCGCAAGCGCGACCCGCTGGACTTCGCGCTGTGGAAGAGCGCCAAGCCCGGCGAGCCGCACTGGCCGAGCCCCTGGGGTGAGGGTCGCCCGGGTTGGCATCTCGAGTGTTCGGTGATGTCCGAGGCCGAGCTTGGCGTGACGTTCGACATCCACGGCGGCGCGAGCGACCTGATCTTCCCCCATCACGAGAACGAGATAGCCCAGTCCGAGGCGGCCACCGGCCAGCCGTTCGTGCGCTACTGGCTGCACGGCGGCCTCTTGCAGGTCAACGCCGAGAAGATGAGCAAGTCGCTCGGCAACTTCATGCTGCTGCGCGATGTCCTGGAGCGCTATCCCGCGCCGGTCGTCAGGCTTCTCATGCTGCAGACCCACTATCGCAGTCCGCTCGACTTCTCACCCGATCGGCTCGAGGAAGCGTCGCGCGCTTACGAACGCCTCGTGACACCGCTTCGCAATCTGGAATGGGCGAAACGCAATCGTGCGGAGACGGCACTCGAGCCCGCCCCCGCCGGCGCGCTCGAGACGGTCGAAGCGGCTACCGAGGGAGCGAGGGATGCGTTCATCGAGTCGATGGACGACGACTTCAACACGGCCGGGGCGCTGGCCGCGCTCTTCGATCTCGTACGCGCACTCAACGGCTTCCTTGAGCGCCACGGGATCGGCGACAACGCACGGTACGTCGGTCGGCTCGATGCCGCCGCAGGCACGGTCAAGAGTCTGCTCGGCGTGCTCGGGGTGACCGTTGAGAGCGCCAGGGCCGCAGATGAGTACCCCGCCGACGTGCTCGGACTTGCCGCGCAGCTCGCGGGCTATACGGGCACCGATACGAAGGCTGCGGTCGACGCGCTGCTTGCCGCCCGGACGGTAGCGCGGAACGAGCGCAACTGGGCGGCCGCCGATGCCGTGCGCGACGGACTGGCGGGACTCGGCTTCGTGATCGAGGACACCGCTTCCGGCTCGCGCGTGCAGTTCCGTCAGGGGGGCTAGCTCCGATGGCCGAGGTGATCGAGGGCCGCAATGCCGTTCTCGAGGCGCTGCGCTCGGGAGTCCGGCTGGAGCGGCTGCTCGTGGCGTCGGGGCTCAAGCCGCATCCGTCGGTCGATGAGATCCTGCATCGCGCCCGGGAGGCCGGCGTGCGCGTCGAGGACGTCCCGCGAGAGTCGCTCACACCCTACTCGCCGCGCGGTGCCCACCAGGGCGTGGTTGCCCTGGTCGAGCCGTTCACGTATGCCACGATCGAAGAGGTGGTGCGCGCCACCGCCGGTCGGCAGCGGGCGCTCGTCGTCGTGCTCGACCACGTCACGGATCCCGGGAACCTCGGCGCCGTCATCCGCTCGGTGGAAGTCGCCGGGGGTGATGCGGTCATCATCCCCAAGCAGCGGGCCGCCGATGTCGGCCCGACGGTGCACAAGGCTGCCGCCGGTGCGACGGCTCATCTGCCGGTCGTCCGCGTGGCCAATGTGTCGCAGGCGCTCGGCACCCTGAAGGATGCGGACTTCTGGGTGGCAGGGGCCGATGAGCGCGCCGACGAGGACCTATGGCACGCGCCGCTCGACGGAAGGATCGTCCTCGTGCTCGGCGCTGAAGGGGGCGGGCTGGCCCGGCTCACGCGTGAGCGGTGCGACCTGCTCGTCTCGATCCCCGTCGCCGGCCGCGTGTCCTCGCTGAATGTGGCCCAGGCGGCGACCGTGCTTGCCTTCGAATGGGTGCGGCGGGCCATCTGAGATGGACCGGCTCATCATAGACGGCTACAACGTGCTCCACGCGCACCCCCGCTACGCGGCGCTGGCCGCATCCGACTTCGATAGCGCCCGCGATCATCTCGTCGCGGATCTGGCCGGACTCGCGCAAGGGGGACCTCGCGTGGTCGTCGTGTTCGACGGCGGGGCCAACCCTGCCTCCGACGGGGCCCCACATCACATAGGCGCGCTCGCCGTGGTCTTCTCTGCGGCGGGCACCGATGCCGATACGGTCATCGAGGCGCTCGCCGCCCGCTCGCGCGAGCGGGGAGAGCGCGCCGTGGTGGTCACATCCGATTCCGCCACGCGACAGGTGGTGCGCACGGGTTCGGTCTCGGTGCTCTCAGCCGAGAACTTCATCGCTGACCTGGATTCTTCTACGGGTGAGGTGCGCCGCTTCGTGCGCTCGCGGGGTCGCGTTGCCCTCGGTCAGCGAATCGATCCTGAGGTGGGCGCGGCGCTTTCCAGGTGGGCCCGAGGGGGACGCGACCCACGGTCGATAGTCGACTAACGAATCGGAGACCCGATGTCAGGCTCATTCAGGCTTGAGCGAATTCGTTGACAGGCTGTTGCCGGGTGTTATCGTCGGGTTGTTCCGAGATGTACTGCCGTTCACAAGCACTGCGGCACTGCGTAATCCTCCCCCTCGAGACCGGGGGGCTTCGTGGGAGGGAAGATCGGGTTGCAAAGGACACTTGGAGACTCACGACGTAGACTTGACCGCTGCGACGAGCTCACGCTCATAGTCGCCGCACAACGGGGGGACGAGGCTGCCAGTTCAGCGCTCGTCGCACGCTACCGGGGATTCGTGCGCTGCAAGGCGCGCTCGTACTTCCTTGCTGGCGCAGATCGCGACGATGTCATCCAGGAGGGCATGATCGGCCTCTACAAGGCCGTCAGAGACTACGACCCCTCACGTCAGGCGAGCTTCCGCTCCTTCGCCGAGCTGTGTATCACGCGCCAGCTCATCACGGCGATCAAGTCAGCGACGCGCCAGAAGCACTCACCGCTCAACAGCTATGTCTCACTGAGCCGCCCGGCGAGCATGGAGGAGGAAGGCGACCGCGTACTGGCCGACATCCTTGCCGCGCGCGAGATCTGTGACCCCGCCGAGATCGTCATCTCCGCATGGGAGACGGTGAGCATTCGGGAAGGCTTCATGCAGGTGCTCTCGCCGTTCGAGACCGAGGTGCTCAGGCTCTACGTCGAGGGCAAGTCGTACCAGGAGGTCGCGGCCTTGCTGCAGCGCGGCGTCAAGTCCGTGGACAACGCCCTTCAGCGGATCAAGCGCAAGATCGAACTGCAGATCGAGATATCGCGCGCCTGCTGATGGGTGGAACGCCGACCCATGCGCGTCTACAATAGGGCGCGCCGCCGGCGTAGCTCAACGGCAGAGCAATCGCCTTGTAAGCGATAGGTTGTGGGTTCGACTCCCTCCGCCGGCTCCATCGATCACTCTGGCCCGGGCTTCGTCCGGGCCGTCGCCATGCCCTCGGCCTCAGTCTCAAGTGGCGCGGATCTCCTGTGGCGCGAGATCCTCGTTCCACAGAACCTCCACGACCTTCAGCGGCTCGGCGATGTTCTTGAGCTTGAACTCGCCGTGCGAGTGCATCCTATCGGTCGCCTGATCGCCGAGCGTCGCGGCCACACCTCCGGTGACCATCACACGTCCGCCGTCGGCGAGGTCCATCACGCGGGCCGCAAGGTTGAGCGCCCCGCCCAGGAACGGTCGGCCGCCCTTGTCCACGACCACTTCGCCCTCGGCGATCCCGATCCTGATCAGGAGATCGCCGCAGGTTCTGTCCGAGCGACAGAACTCCCGGAGCGTGCGCTGCATGTCCACGGCCGCATCCACGGCGTCGATCGGGGAGGTGAACGCCGCGACCAGCCCGTCTCCGCCGGTCGACTTGCCCTTGCCGCCGTGACGTTCGATGACGGGGAGCAGCAGGTCACGGTGGCGCTGCACGATCTTGGCCGACTCGAGGCTGCCAAGATCCTCGGTGAGCGCCGAGAAGGACTTCATGTCCGAGAGAAGCACCACGGCTTCGGTCCGGTGGCGCGACGCCAACGTGTCCTCGGCAGACGCGATGACGCGCAGAAGGTCGTCGACGTCCGCTTCCTCCGACTGTGCTTGCGGGGTGGAGGCTGCGGTTTCAGGCAGCGCCTCGACCGGGAAGACGAGCTCGGCGATGACGATCACCGCCACGGTGACGGCGAGTGAGATGAGTGCCGTCGGCAGGAGGCCGCTCGTGGGTGCGTCGAGACCGATCCTGAACGCGAGGCTGCCAGCCGCGAGCACCGCCAGAGAGGTCACGGCTCCGGCGGCGGACAGCAGGGGCGACAGCGTCCGGCGAAGTGCTCCTGCGACGGCGGCCGCTGTCGCCCACAGGAGGGGCTGGAGACCGAGCAGCACGAGCTGGCGCGTCTCGCCGATGACCGCGAGCGTACGGTCGGGGTCGGCTGCAGCGATCGACTCCGTCAGCCACCCGAAGCTCGGCGTGGCGTGACCGATCGTCGCAGGTTGGATGAGCGCCGTGCCGCCGCCGGTCGCCAGCGTGCCGATCGCCGCGGCGCCTGTCAGGATGCCGGCGATCTCAACGGCGAGGCATATGGAAGCCGCTGTCGTGGCGCCCCTCCCGCGGCCGAGCAGGTAGCCGGCAAGCGGCACGAGGGCCCACTCGGCCCGGATCGGGAGCGCCACTGCGACCAGTGCGAGTAGGAGGAAGCCAGTCGCGCGCCCGCTCGCAAGGTACTGCGTGGCCACAAGTGCGACGATCATGACCGTGACCCCGACTACGAGGTCGGCCGCCACGAGCGGCACGCTTCCCGCCACCGCCAGGGCGAGAGCCGACGAGGGCGGTGAGGCGAGCGCCAGTGCGCCCATGCCGAGTGCCATCGCGAGCACGAGCCACGTGGGATAGAAGGGGGAGATGCGCAGCACCCCGAACGCGGCAACACCGAAGGCCGCCGCAGTCACGAAGCGCAGGGCATGCCGGTTCTTCCGGGCGACGTGTGCTGTCACAGTCGGACCCCTCTCATACTGGTGCGGCGAAGAAGGTGATCAGAGCCCAGATCAGTGCGCACAGCGCGAATCCTGCGACGGCAGCCGTCATGTGTTTCGCCCGCCGGTCTGCCGCTCGCGTCAGGGCGAAGGCGGCCCTCGGCACGAAGGCCAATGCGCCGAGGGTCGGCACCGGGGCGAGTAGCGCGAGTGCAAGTCCGACGCTTCGTTCGCCCATCCCGTACAGGCGCGGGACGTCGAGTTTCAGAATCGGGTCGGGGTCTTCGGCGGGATGGCGCATGACCTCGAGCTCGAACACGAGGATCGAGCCGGCGAACGACACGGTGGCGATTCCGCAGACTGCCGCCAGGGTGTCGAGTGGCACGCTGAAGATGAAGAGCACGGGGGGCACCGACCCGTCGAACGCGAGCGCCATCAGTACGAGCGACACGATGTGCACTCCCTGATCGAGAAGGAACACCGTCAGCCCGGAGGACTCGCGTGCCCGTCGCGCTCCGATGGTCAGGTGCTCGACCCCGAAGTGCGCGATACCGGCAAGCAGGACGATCGGCCACGTCCGGTCGAGGTTGGCGGCCCCCGCCAGCGCCGTGCACGCGACGACGATCGTCGTGTGGAGGATCACGCCCGGGGTGCCGCGTCGCTTGGCTAGCACGAGCTTTCCCGGCTGGAAGACGAAGTCGCCCAGCACGTGGCCGAGATACAGGCTCAGGAACAGCGCCATCGTGTCTCCCGCCGGGTCCCGCTGACAACGTCGGGTACTGTGGCCATTGTGCATCATGGCTGTGCCGAGCGCACGGTGATGACTTCTCGACCGATGCCGCGCTTCACCGCAGGCCCTGCATGGTCTAGCATGAGTTTGTGTGACCCGACGAGGAGGCGACTGTGACTAACGAGGAGTTCCTCTCGCGTGTGCCGATCTTCGAGAACTGCACGACTGCGGAGATCGCGAGCATCGCTTCTGTCGCCCAGGAGCACACCTACGTGCCCGGCCAGATCATCGTCACCCAGGGGACGCCGGGGCAGGCGTTCTACCTGATCACGAACGGCCGTGTCGCCATCGAACGCGACGGCGCGGTGCTTGGCGCCTTCGCCACGGGCGACTTCTTCGGCGATATGTCGCTTCTGGACAGCGCGCCGCGTTCCGCGACGATCCGGGCGATCGAGGAGACACGGTGTCTGATGCTCTCGAGTTGGGACTTCAAGGCGCTTCTCGAGAACACGCCGTCGATTGCGATCAGGCTGCTCGAGGTGTTGAGCCGGCGCCTGCGTGTGGCTGACGAGCGACTGGCCCGCTAGCCACCGCACTGCGGTGGGAAGGGGAGGGGTCGATGAGTCCGACCGGGAGCACGCTCCTGCACGAGATCGCAAAGCGAATCCTCGGAAGGTATCTCGAGCGTACGGGTGCGACCGACGTCGTGGTGGCCCGTGCTCTCCGTGATGAGGCTATGGGCGTTGATCTGCAGTACACGAACGGTGCTGTACGTCTGTCGGCCAAGGTCAAGGCAGACTCCTACTTTGGCGAGGATCCGCTCAAGATAGCCGACCGCTCGTTGCCGTTCTACCGTGCACAGACGCACAGTTACGGCCTGGAGTCAGTGGCGGACACGACGACCAGGGAGCCCGGCTGGTTGCAGCGCTCACAGGCCGACGATCTCTACTACTATCGCCTCGTGATCGCACAGCCCGAGGCGAAGGTCGTGGAGCTGCTGGAGAGCCCGGACTCGCAGTTCTTCACCGAATTGGCCGTCGAGCGGGACGGCCTTCACATCATCCCCATGCGGGAACTGCGCGCGTGGTTCGAGAAGGTGCAGGATCGCTACGCGCCCCGCCCGGTGATGACCGATGGCCGCGCAGCGTGGTACCGTATCGTCTCCCAGCGAGACCTCGACACCGAGGTCCCCGGCGTACGGGATGTCGGCTCTGTCTACCACCGCGTCGTGCGCACCTGAGCCACCCTGCTCGCTCCGGCGAGTGGATGGTCGCGGCCGCTGGATACGCCCGGCACCGTTGTCGTCGTTGACACTCGTTCGAGCGATACAGTAGTATTCCTAACGCCTGTCGCCAGGCAAGCAACTTGAAAATGTGATAGAGCACGGCTTTTTTATTGTGGGGGTGTGCCCGAGTGGCTAAAGGGGACGGGCTGTAAACCCGTTGGCTACGCCTACGATGGTTCGAATCCATCCGCCCCCACCAGCAGATCCTCCCCGCACAGAGCGGGTTTCCCGCCCACATAGCTCAGTCGGTAGAGCACTTCCTTGGTAAGGAAGAGGTCACCGGTTCAAGTCCGGTTGTGGGCTCCACGCGTTACCGTGCCGGCCGCCTGGCCGGCTCGAGGCGGCGTAGCTCAGTTGGTTAGAGCACACGGTTCATACCCGTGTTGTCACTGGTTCGAGTCCAGTCGCCGCTACCAGGCATCAGACGGAGGCGCGTGAGCGTCACGTTCAAGGCATAGATAGCCGTACGACACTGCGCATCACCACCGGGTGGTCGCGCGGGCCGGAGGCGGGACCATACCCGCGACCGGCGTGGTCGCGTCAGGTCCTTTGAAGGAGGAGACTCATGGCGAAGAAGAAGTTCGAGCGCACCAAGCCGCACATGAACGTCGGCACCATCGGTCACGTCGACCACGGCAAGACGACACTCACCGCGGCCATCACCAAGGAGCAGGCCGCTAAGGGCATGGCCGACTTCACCCCGTTCGACCAGATCGACAAGGCTCCGGAGGAGCGCGAGCGCGGTATCACCATCGCCATCGCTCACGTCGAGTACGAGAGCGCCAAGCGCCACTACGCGCACGTCGACTGCCCGGGCCACGCCGACTACGTGAAGAACATGATCACCGGCGCCGCCCAGATGGACGGCGCGGTCCTGGTCATCGCCGCCACCGACGGCCCGATGGCCCAGACCCGCGAGCACATCCTGCTTGCCCGCCAGGTCGGCGTGCCCAACATCGTCGTCTACCTGAACAAGTGCGACATGGTCGATGACGAGGAGCTCATCGAGCTCGTCGAGCTGGAAGTCCGCGAGTTGCTCTCCGAGTACGAGTTCGACGGCGACAACATCCCCGTCATCCGCGGGTCGGCGCTCAAGGCCCTCGAGGGCGATCCGGCGTGGACGGGCTCGATCCAGGAGCTCCTGGACGCCATCGACACCTACTTCCC
>DDXA01000003.1:569198-628971 GCA_002347725.1 Actinobacteria bacterium UBA2272 | reverse complement strand
GTCGGCTCATCGCATCCTGGGGCTGTAGTAGGTCCCAAGGGTATGGCTGTTCGCCATTTAAAGCGGTACGCGAGCTGGGTTTAGAACGTCGTGAGACAGTTCGGTCCCTATCCACCGTGGGCGTAAGAGACTTGAGAGAGGCTGTCCCTAGTACGAGAGGACCGGGATGGACGAACCTCTGGTGTACCAGTTGTCGACCAACGGCACCGCTGGTTAGCTACGTTCGGTCGGGATAACCGCTGAAAGCATCTAAGCGGGAAGCCCTTCTCAAGATGAGGTCTCCCACTGGGTTAACCAGGTAAGGCCCCTCGTAGACTACGAGGTTGATAGGCCGCAGGTGTAAGCGCAGCAATGCGTTCAGCCGAGCGGTACTAATAGGCCGAGGTCTTGATCTTCTATTCAAGATTTTCCGACTCGCTATACAGCTCTCAGGGTGCGCAAGCGCACCGATGAGGCCGTATCTTGACAGCAGAAGAGTGCGTGCACTCGACGGCTAAGCCGTCGGATGTGTTCAGTGGCTATTGCGGAGGGGGTACACCCGATCCCATTCCGAACTCGGAAGTTAAGCCCTCCAGCGCCGATGGTACTGCGGTGTAGTCCGTGGGAGAGTAGGACGTCGCTGAACACATCCGACGGCTTCGTTGTTTCTCGAGACGTTTGTCCGCACGCGTGCCGCAAGACGACGGCACGGCTTCTGCTAGAATCGCCCGAGTGGATCAGCGGACGCGAGTGATGCGTCCCGGTCGACCCGGCAGACGAGCGGCCCCATGTGGCCGGCGTGGAAGGAGCATCACATGAAAGAGCGTGTTCAGGAGGCACTCGACAAGATCCGGCCGGCTCTGCAGGCTGACGGCGGCGACGTTGAACTCGTGGAGATCGAAGGCGGCGTCGTCAGAGTGAAACTCGTCGGGGCGTGCAAGGGCTGTCCGATGTCGCAGCTGACGCTCACCAACGGTGTTGAGCGAGTGCTCAAGCAGGAGATCCCCGAGGTGGAGCGCGTCGAGGCGGTGTAGCCTCGAGCCCCCATCTTGCGTGACCGAACGCCGCCCATCTGGGCGGCGTTCGTCGTTGTCGGGCTGCCGGTCCGGGGCCTCCGCCTGCCGTACACCGGCCGTGTGCGACCGTTCGTCAGGCGACCGTTGCACCCCATATGTAGCGGGTCTAGACTGAGTAATCGCAACATCTTGTGTCGCCGGGGGCCTGAGGGGCGCGGTGGCATGTCGAGCGATCCACCGCCGCGAGAAGGAGCCGAGATGTCTGAGCAGGAGACCGCAACGTACCCCCGGACCATCGATGAGACCCTGTCTCCCAACAGCCTGAAGGTGCTCCAGAGGCGCTATCTCATGAAGGACGACGACGGCAACCCCGTCGAGATGCCGTCGGACATGTTCATCCGTGTGGCCGAGAACATCGCCTCGGCCGAGGCCCGTTTCGGCAGCACGCCGGAGGAGGTCGCGGAGGTTGCACACGACTTCTACGATCTGATGACCTCGCTCGAGTTCCTCCCCAACTCCCCGACGCTCATGAACGCGGGACGCGACCTCCAGCAGCTCTCGGCATGCTTCGTGCTCCCTGTTGGCGACTCGATGGAGTCGATCTTCGACGCGGTGCGCGATACGGCGCTGATCCACAAGTCGGGCGGCGGCACCGGCTTCTCGTTCTCGCGCTTGCGCCCGTCCGGCGACCAGGTCCGGTCTACGCAGGGCGTCAGCAGCGGCCCCATCTCGTTCATGCGCGTATTCAACCAGGCCACCGAAGCCGTGAAGCAGGGTGGGACCCGGCGCGGAGCCAACATGGGCGTGCTGCGCATCGACCATCCGGACATCCTGCACTTCATCAAGTGCAAGCTCGACGGCGACTTCGCCAACTTCAACATCTCAGTGGCGCTCACCGAGGCCTTCATGGACGCCGTTGCGGCCGGTGAGGCCTACGAACTCCGCAATCCCCGCAGCGGGGAGCCGGCCGGCGAGCTCGATGCGCGCGAGGTCTACGACCTCATCGTCGAGATGGCGTGGGCGACGGGTGACCCCGGCATCATCTTCATCGACCGGATGAACCGCGATAACCCCACACCATTGCTCGGTGAGATCGAGTCGACCAATCCGTGCGGCGAGCAGCCGCTGCTTCCGTACGAGGCGTGCAACCTCGGCTCGGTCAACCTGTCCCGGTTCGTCCGGTACACCGGGGCCGGCCCCGATCTTGACTGGGACCGCCTGGCCGACGTGGTGCACCGAGGCGTGCGCTTCCTCGACGATGTCATCGAGGTCAACGAGTACCCGCTCGAGAAGATCGGCGAGCTCGCGCGCGGCAACCGCAAGATCGGTCTGGGCGTGATGGGCTGGGCGGACATGCTCATCATGATGGGTGTGGCCTACGACTCGGACGAGGCCATCGCGCTTGGCGAGAAGGTCATGGGCTTCATCCAGGCCGAGGCCCGGCAGGCTTCCATGAAGCTTGCCGGGCAGCGAGGTGTGTTCCCGAACTTCGAGGGTTCGGTCTACGACTCACCGGATGGCATGCGGCTCCGCAACGCAACCGTCACCACGATCGCCCCCACCGGCACCCTCTCGATCATCGCCAACTGCTCTTCGGGCATCGAGCCGCTCTTCGCGGTCTCCTACGTCCGGACAGTCATGGACAACGACCGGCTCATCGAGGTCAATCCGCTGTTCGAGGACCTTGCGGTCAAGCAGGGCTTCTACAGCCGTGAGCTCATGGCGCTCATCGCCGAGCACGGTTCGGTCGCCGGCATCGACGCGGTGCCCGAGGACGTCCAGCGCGCGTTCGTGACGGCGCATGAGGTCTCGCCGGAGTGGCACGTGCGGATGCAAGCGGCGTTCCAGAGGTCGACCGACAATGCGGTCTCCAAGACGGTCAACTTCGGCAACGAGGCCACGGTCGAGGACGTGCGCCACGTCTACGACCTCGCGCAGGAGCTGGGCGTCAAGGGCGTCACGATCTACCGTGACGGCAGCAAGGAGAACCAGGTGCTGTCGACGGGCAAGACGGGTCGGACGGGCGCCGAGGAGCATGCGCGGCACGGCGAGATCGAGCCGCGCCCGCGTCCCTCGGTCACCATCGGCCGGACGGAGAAGGTCGTGACCGGCTGCGGCAACCTGTACGTCACCATCAACTCGGACGAAGAGGGCCTGTGCGAGGTCTTCACCCAGATGGGCAAGTCGGGCGGGTGCGCGGCGAGCCAGTCCGAGGCACTGTCGCGCATGATCTCTGTGTCGCTGCGCGCGGGTGTGGATCCGCAGGCGATTCTCAAGCACCTGCGTGGCATCCGGTGCCCGAGTCCGGCATGGGCCGAGGGCGGCAAGGTGCTCTCGTGCGCGGATGCGGTCGGCATCGCCATGGAGCACTACCTGGAGTGGATCGAGACAGGCACGGCGTCCACGGCGGTCTCGAAGAACAGCGACGGCCTCGTGAATCTTGCTGGCGCGTGCCCCGAGTGCGGTAGCTCGCTCGAGCACGAGAGCGGCTGCGCCGTCTGTCGGGCCTGTGGCTACAGCAAGTGCGCGTAGGCTAGCGTCATGGTTCTGTCGGATCATTCCATAAAGGAGCAGATGGCGGCGGGGCGCATCGTGGTCGATCCGGTCGACCCTGCCGATATCCAGCCATCCAGCATCGACTTGCACCTGGCATCCAGCTTCCAGGTCTTCCGCAACTCGCGCTACCCGTACATCGACCCGCAGATGGAACAGCTTGGTCTTATGGACATGGTCGAGGCGAGTGTGGGCGAGCCGTTCGTGCTGCACCCTGGCGAGTTCGTTCTCGGCGCCACCGTCGAGCGTGTCGTTCTCCCGGTGGACATCGTGGCGCGTCTCGAGGGCAAATCTTCACTCGGCAGGCTCGGATTGCTCATCCACTCGACCGCCGGGTACGTCGATCCGGGCTGGAACGGAACGCTCACGCTCGAGCTCTCCAACGTGGCGAATCTGCCGATCGTGCTCACGCCCGGGATGGCCATCGGTCAGA
Source organism: Actinobacteria bacterium UBA2272 (assembly GCA_002347725.1). GTDB lineage: Bacteria > Actinomycetota > Coriobacteriia > Anaerosomatales > Anaerosomataceae > UBA2272. The sequence continues at coordinate 624,990 of DDXA01000003.1, read as the reverse complement.
TCTCGTTCATGCGGATGACGACGCCGGTGGACCGGCCGTACGGGTCGCCCGGTCTCGGCAGCAAGTACCAGGGTCAGGTCGAGCCGACGCCGAGCAGGGCGCACCGCGCGAGGTAGGCGGAGGGCTCAACTGCGGGGGTCGAAGGAGCCGCACGCTTTGTCGGCCGCCGAGCGCTTCTTGTCCTTGCGGGTGCAGCGTCCAGCCTTGAAGTTCTTGCAGTTCCCGCAGACCGGCTCGGTCTTGGCGTGCTTCTTCTTGCCCACGGGCTGTCCGTTCGTGAGGTCGTGCGTGTAGCCTGCTTACAGGCCCATCGTGACGCGGCTGACGATCGGTGTCGGTACGAAGCCGGCGAGGTACTTGCCTGCGCGAGACTCCATGAGCGGGAGCCACCGGAACCGGCGTCGGATGTCCGAGACCACCGGTGCGGTCAACTCCGTATAGCGTGCGAGCGCTGTGGCGGGACTGCCCGCTGCGGCCAGACCCGCGTCGCGGCCGGTGCGAAGCGCGTAGCTGATGCCCTCGCCCGATGTGGGGGACATGAAGCCTCCGGCCTCGCCGGCCAGCAGCACGCGCCCGGAGCCGTGCAGGATGTCTTTCGGCGAGCGCAAGTAGAGCGCCGCGGCGGACTCTCGCTCGCGGGACGGGCCGAGCTGCGGAATCCGCTCGCGCAGCAGCTCGATGACGCGATCCTGCTTCTCCCACGGGCGCTTGGTCCGCGGGTAGAAGACCGACCCGACGATCGCGACATCGCCCTTGGGCACGACGTATGCGTAGCCGAACTCGTCACCGATATCGCGCATGTAGATGCAGTCGAAGACCGGCTCGATGTCACCGTCGAGCTCGACGAAGTCCTGGAGTGTGACGTAGCTTGCCGAGTCGCGGATGCCGAGTGTCCGCCTGACCTGGGAGCGCGCGCCGTCGGCCCCGATGAGCAGGTCGGCGGAGACGGTCCTGATGCCCTCGGGCGTGCGGAGGTCAACTGTCACGCCGGCATCGTCTTGCGTGAAGCCGGTAAGCGCGGCACGTTCGGCGATCTCCACCGTGTCGGGCAGCAGGCCGACAAGCCAGTCGTCGAAGCCGGAGCGGCTTACGTTCAGGAACGCAAGATCCGTGGTGCGTTCGATGCGCCGGTCCCAGTCGTTGTACCGGAAGTGCACCGTGCGTGGGGCGCTCACGATGCTCTCGGGGATCTCACCGTAGGGCCGGAGTGTCTCGAGAGACAGCTCGTGCAGCATGCCGCCGCAGCTCTTCGATCGGGGCAGTGAGCTTGAGTCCGCGAGCAAGACCGGCCCACGGTCGGAGGCGTGCATCGCCGCGAGCACGCCAGCGGGACCTGCGCCCGCAACGATGGTCGCGTATCGGTTCTCGGCAGGGTTGGTCATTCGCTCGCCTTCGTGTCGGCCGGTGTCTGACACACAGTTCTCGCTCGGCAGGTCCGACTCCTGCGAGCCGAGCGGCCTGCGAATGTTGGCCGCTGTGCCGGGGCGGTCGTCCGGCTACAATAGCAGTCCGTGTCGGTGAAGGCGACAGGAAGGACTGCCGGGATGGCATGCTGGTCGGACAGGGGATGTGACGAGGACATGCGTGCGGGGTGCCCCCACGCGATCGACCCGACCGAGCAGTGCCCCGCGGGCTGCTTCTTTGCCAAGTGCGAGCGGCCGACCCATCACAGCACGTCGGACCCGGCGCTGTTCTTCGACGCCACCATAGACCGCAGTGCGGCCGCGAAGGAGATCTGCGTGCGCTGCGAGTTCTTCCTCACTCACGGGCCCCGAATCCTGTGAGCGGTGTCGGCGCGGCGCTCCTGACCTACGGGGAGCAGCTGGCTGCCGCCGGGGCGGCGCAGGCGGGGGGTGCGTTCACCGATCTGGCCCCCGCAGACGAACTCGTCAAGCGTTCCCCGGAAGCGTTCCTGCTCGGCGTGTTGTTCACGCAGGGGATCCCGGCCGAGCGCGCGTGGGCCGGTTCCTATCTCCTCGGCCAGCGTCTCGGCACACTGGACCTCGCGTACATCGCGTCGTCGCCTGACGCGGTGGCTGCAGCGGTTGCTGCTCCGCCCGCACTCCACCGCTTCGTCCACACACTGCCACGCTGGATCGTCGCTGCCGCCGGGCGTCTGCTGTCCGAGTACGGCGGATCCGCATCGGCTGTGTGGCCCGACGGCACACACGTGCTGGAGGTGACCCGTCGCCTGCGGGACTTTGACGGTATCGGAGAGAAGAAGGCCACAATGGCGACGGAGATCCTTGTGCGGCACTTCGGCGCGAGACTCAAGGGCGCGGAGTGCGGATCGGTCGCCTACGACGTGCAGGTCCGCCGTGTCTTCCTACGTTCGGGGCTCATCTCGGAGGACACGCCGCGCGCCGTGCGAGAGGCGGCGTGCCTGGTCGCTCCGAACGCTCCCGGCACGCTGGATCTCGCTGCGTGGCTCGTCGGCAGGGAGTCATGCCGTCCGCGGGCGCCGCGCTGCGATGCATGTCGGCTCGGAGCTGTGTGCCCCCGGCTGGTCGGGCGCAATGCCGAGGGCGTGGGCCCCCGGCGTTCTCAGTCGAGCGCGCGGAAGAAGAGTCCCGAGAGCAGTTTGGGATAGAAGTACGTCGACTTCTGGGGCATCGTCTCGCCTGCGGTCGCGACGGCACGCATCTGCTCCACCCGTGTGGGCGCGAGCACGAAGGCGGCGTCGGCGTCATGCGGGCCGAGTGCCTGACGGGCGTCCTTCACGAACGAAAGGCGTTCGAGACTCGCCGGCTCCTCCTGGGAGATCCCGAAAAGCGGCTTCAGGATGAGCTCCTGCAAGATGGCGACGTCGAGGTTCTTCCACTCCGGCGAGTGATCCCCCCCGATGACCTCGGCAGGGTCCACGTCGGCCCTGAGGGTCGCCAGACGCGTGGCGCCGCCAGCGTTGACGAAGAAGCCGGGGCGCTCGAGTTCGCCGAGGAACGATTCGCTATACGTGGCGTCTTCCGTGATGTCGAAGTGATGCGACAGCGCGACCCAGAAGGCGTCCGGGTCGAAGGTGCCGGCGGCCCGCGCGAGGCGGTGGGTTGGCCAGACGAGCAGGTCGGGGCCGTCCATGTTCACGAGCGCCATCATGACCGAGTCATACGCCGGATCTTCCGGTGAGCGATCCGCCGTCTGATCGATGGCGCGCCGCTCGTCGCGGTAAGCGAGCGCGGTGGTGTATCGGTGATGGCCGTCGGCGATGAAGATGGGGCCGTTGCCGACGGTCGTGACGACTGCCGCGATGCTCTTCGCGTCCCGGATCGCCCACGCCTTGCTCAAGACGCCCTCGGCATCCGTGGCCCAGAACATGGGCGGTGTGGCCATCGCCGCCTCGAAGATGTGGTCGGTCTCGCCCGCTGGGTCGGAGAACAGGCCGAAGACCTGGCTCAGGTTCGCCTTGGTGGCGCGGAGCAGATGAAAGCGGTCTGAGAGCGCTTTCGGGAGGGTGCGTTCGTGCGGCAGGATCACGCCGTCGGAGAACGGATGGAGCTCGACGGCCGCGACGAACGCACGGCGGCGGACGTGGCGGCCCTCGTGTTCCCAGGACTGCTCGAGGACGTAGATCGCCGGCGTATCGTCCTCGACGATCACCCCGGACTCACGCCAGGTCTCCCAGGTGCTGCTGCCGTTCTCGTAACGGTTCCCGGGGACCTCGGGGTCGTGCGGGCCGTCGGGGAGTTCGAGAGCGACCACGTTGTGAGGGCTGTTCTGCAAGAGCGCCTCGCGTCCGGCGGGGGAGATGACATCGTACGGCGGCGCCGTGACGGGGCTGAGATCCTGACCGGGCTCGTGGCGGTACATGCAGGCGCGGAAAGGGCGAACGAGTGACATTGATCCTCCCGTGAGCGGTGGTGTGCCCCGCGAGTCTAGCCCACCGCCGCGCGGAGCGCCACAAAGAGCAGCACGCCGGCGATCGTCGCGCCGACGAAGCTGCGAGATCGCCAGTAGATGGCTCCGGTGGCAAGCGAGGCGAGCAGGTACGGGTTGTGTGCCGGGGGGAGCCACACGCCATCCGGTCGTACGACCGCGCCGATCACGAGCGTCGCCATGACTGACACCGGGATGAACGACAGCCACCGTCGAAGCCAGCCGGGCAAGGCCACCCGGGACAGCACGGCGATCGGCGGAAAGCGGACGACGAAGTTGGCGACGGCCATGCCGATCACGACGGTCCAGATGTAGGTCGCACTCATCGGTAGACCACCGCCGCGAGGGTGGCGGCGAGTACCGGCGTGACGAGTACGTACCAGTCGGCGGGTAGCGTGAGCATCAGAAGGATCGCGAGGGCGGCTGCCACGGCTCCGATCACGACGTGCCGGCGGTCTTCGGCCTGTGCTACCAGCAACGCCGAGAACATCGCAGGCATCGCGAACTGCACGCCCCAGGCGCTCGGGTCGCCGATCAGTCCGGCCGTCAGCGCGCCGAGTGCGGTGCCGGAGACCCAGCCGACCCAGGCGATGGCACCCACACCGGCCATCGAGAATGCATCGGCGTTACCGCGGCGGTTGTCATCGATGTTCACCGCGAACGTCTCGTCTGTGAGTGTGAAGGCCAGAATCGCCTGTCCCCCGAGCGGCACGCGCGACACATGAGGCGACATTGCGGCGCCGAATAGCACGTACCGGAGGTTCACCACACTGGTCGCCGCCACGACGGTGAGCGCGGTGGCGCCGGACTTCATGAGGGCCAGGCCGATGAACTGTCCCGCACCGGCAAGCGCGGTAGCGGAGCACGTCACCGCCTGCAGGGGAGTGAAGCCCAGGTCCCGTGCGACGATCCCGAATGCCGCTCCGACAGGCATGTAACCCAGGAGGATCGGGAGCCCCAACTTGAGGCCCCGCGCAAAGCGTGCCCGACGAGGCGGGCACGGCGCTTGCTTACTTCCGGTCGTCGGCATGCGGCGATACTAACACAGCCGACGTGACGATCCGGGGTACAATAGCACCAGGTGTCGAGGAGGCGAGAGACGTGGAGTTCACGCTCCTATGTCCGAACGACGGGCGTATCGACCTCGGGCTCGAGGACATCTCGGCGGTGGTGTTCCGGGGTCCCGAGTCAGTGGAGGTCGTCTTCGAGTGTCCTCACTGCGGCTCGACACTGAGGGCCGCGCTCCACGTGCCGAACCTCATGCTTGCCGCGATGGAACTCGCCCGTCATGCCGAGGAACTCGGGGACGATGCACGTGACGCCGTTGCCTCCGTCGAGAGTCACGGTGTCGACGGCCGCTCGGCAGCGGATCGCGAGACCGAGGCGAGAGAGGCGAACGAACGCATGTTGCGCGAGCGTGCGGGCGAGCCCTACTGCGAGTACTTCCGTCGGCAGCTCGCCGGGATCGAGTCCGTGGAGGACCTGCTCGCCGAGATCGAGAAACCGGGCGGCTAACGCCGGATCCTGCGACGCCGTCCGGCTATCGCTACGGGCGCCGTGAGAGCGAGTCCGGCCACGAACCCGCCGATGTGCGCAAACCATGCGACGCCCCCGGCCTCCGCCGTCGCTGCGCCGAGCGAGGCCAGGCCGCTGCCCAGCTGGAGGATGAACCAGAACCCGATGACGAGGAACGCCGGTATGCGCGCCACCTCGATGAAGATGAAGATCGGGATGACCGTGATCACAGTGGCGCCGGGGTAGAGCAGCAGATAGGCGCCGAGCACACCGGCTACCGCGCCGCTCGCGCCGAGCATCGGCAGGGCCGATTGGGGTGAGGCGAGGGTCTGTGCGGCGGCAGCAGCCAGCCCGCACACCAGGTAGAAGATGCCGAAGCCGAGCGGTCCGAACCGGTCCTCGATGTTGTTGCCGAAGATCCACAGGTAGAGCATGTTGCCGATGACGTGGACCCATCCGGCGTGCATGAACATGGCAGTGAACGGTGTGAGCAACTCGGCAGGCGAGAACGGATCGGCCAGGAGGCGCGAGGGGACGACCGACCAGCGCATCCAGAACTCCTGGAGCGCGACAGGTCCCAGACTCAGTTCGTACGCGAAGACCGCTCCGTTGACGACGATCAACAGCATCGTCAGCCAAGGGAAGCGCCGGGTCGGGTTCTCGTCTCGGATGGGGATCATGCGCACCTTCGGCGGTCGGCATCGAACGGAGCTGGCGCACGCGGTCCGAATGAGTGTAGCGCACGGGCGCAGGCAACCCGTGCGTTGGGGTATCTTGGGTAGGAGCACACGTCGGCATATGCCGACGGCATACGAAGGAGGAACTCGATGGGCTGGATCCTTCCCTGCATAGGGGCGGTCGGATTGCTGGTAGTGGTGGTCGCCGCTGCGGTCATCGGCATCTATAACCGCCTGGTCACGCTTCGCAACCGCGTCGACAACGCATGGTCGCAGATCGACGTGCAACTCCGCCGCCGCTACGACCTCATCCCCAACCTCGTTGAGACCGTCAAGGCGTACGCTGCTCACGAGCGCGAGGCGTTCGAGGCCGTCACTGCCGCGCGCACCGCGGCAATGAGCGCCGAGACCGTGGCCGAGCACAGTGAGGCCGAGAACATGCTCAGTTCGACGCTGAAGAGCCTGTTCGCGGTTGCCGAGGCGTACCCGGATCTCAAGGCGAACCAAAACTTCATGATGCTCCAGGAGGAGCTCTCGGGCACGGAATCGAAGATCGCCTACGCGCGGCAGTTCTACAACGACTCGGTCATGAGCTACAACACGGCGACCCAGACGTTCCCGTCCAACGTTCTGGCGGGGATGTTCGGATTCACGCAGCGAGACTACTTCGAGATCGAAGAGGCTGCCGCCGAGCCGGTCAAGGTCCAGTTCTGACGCCGTGTACGATCAGATAACCGCCAACAAGCTGAGGAGCACGGCACTCATCGTGGTGTTCGTGCTCCTCGTCGCGCTCATCGGCTACGTGTTCGGGCAGGCCACCGAGTGGGGCTACCTCGGTCTGGTGGCCGCGCTCGCCGTGGCGTTCGTGATGGCCTGGGGCTCGTACTGGTACTCGGACAAGATCGTGCTCTCGATCAGCCGCGCGCGTCCGGTCGACCGGGATATCGAGCCATACCTTGTCAACACGATCGAGGGACTGGCGATCGCTGCCGGTCTGCCGGTGCCCAAGGCGTACGTGATCGACGATCCGGCGCCCAACGCGTTCGCCACAGGGCGCAACCCCGAGCACGGTGCGGTGGCGGTCACTACCGGTCTCGTCCAGATGATGAGTCGGCAAGAGCTCGAGGGCGTGATCGCGCACGAGCTTTCGCATATCAAGAACTACGACACGCTCGTGCAGACGCTCGCCGCCGTGCTGGCCGGTTCGGTCACGCTCGTCTCGGAGTGGATGCTGCGCAGCTTCTGGTGGGGCGGCGGCAGGCGGCGCAGCAGTGAGAATGGCCAGTTCGGCGCGATCATGATGGTGGTGGCGATCGTGCTGGCTCTGCTCGCGCCGGTCGTCGCGGTGCTCATCCAGATGGCTATCTCGCGCAGGCGCGAGTTCCTCGCCGATGCGAGCGCTGCACTTCTGACGCGCTACCCGCCAGGTCTTGCGAGCGCCCTACGGAAGATCTCGGCCGATCCGCATGAGTTGCGAAGTGCGAACAAGGCCACCGAGTCGCTGTACATCGCCAACCCGCTCAAGCATCGGCGCAGGGGCATGAACGCGCTGTTCAACACGCATCCGCCCATCGAGGAGCGCGTCGCCCTGCTCGAGGCCATGTGATGGCCGCTCTGGCGTTTCCGGCGATCGACCCCGTGGCCCTCGCGCTCGGACCGTTCGAGGTCCGATGGTACGGCCTGGCCTACGTCGCAGGCTTCGTTGTGGCCGCGCTCGTGTTTCGCTCACTCAACCGGCGATGGGCCGTCGGGCTGACCGACGATGATCTGCTCGACACCGTCCTGGCAGGCGTGATCGGACTCGTGGTCGGCGCGCGTCTCGGCTACGTCCTCTTCTACGGCGTCGGAGGCTACTGGCGCGACCCCGCCTCGGTCTTCGCGTTCTGGGACGGTGGCATGTCGTTTCACGGCGGGCTGGTGGGCATCATGCTGGCCGGGGTCTTTATCGCGCGCCGCAAAGGCATCGCGCTTCTGCGCCTCTATGACCTCGGCTCGGTCGGAGCGCCTGCGGGGCTCTTCTTCGGCCGCGTCGCCAACTTCATCAACGGCGAGTTGTGGGGTCGGGTGACCGATGCGCCATGGGGCGTGGTCTTCCCATCGGCTCCGGGGGGCGCGCCGAGGCACCCCTCACAACTGTACGAGGCGGGACTCGAGGGACTCGTGCTGTTCGCCGTGCTCTTCGTGCTCTCGCGCAAGAAACGCGGTGATGGTTTCATGATCGGGACGCTGCTCGCGCTCTACGGTGTCTTCCGCATCGTCGTTGAGTTGTTTCGTGAGCCCGACGTGCAGTTGGGCTTCATCGCCGGTTCGTTCACCATGGGCCAGCTGCTGAGTGTGCCGATGGTCCTGCTCGGCGGTTGGCTCGTGTGGCGTGCGACTCAGGCGGCGGCCGAGGGTCGGCCCGAGGATACAGACGCCTGATCGGGCGGTCTCACGCCCGATCGGCGCAGATCCGGTCGGCCGGCATCCAGCACGGCTCGTTGCGCGTGAGGCACTTCATCGCCTCTCCGGGTCGCAACCGCTTGATCGGGTTGCAGTAGGCGCAGTAGAACTGCGGCATCGCTCCGACGACATCCTTCACGTCAGGGTCGTCGTACGGTCGCTGGTCCTGCGTCTCCACCACATGTAGGAGCGTGCACGTCACGCGGGCCTCCGTATCGGTCCGCCCCTATTGTAGCCGCTGTTCGGACGTTCCTGTCGGCTTGTCGACGGTCCACGTTCGTGCATTGACCCCCCTGGCGTCCGTCCCTATCCTTGTCGGGGACCGAAGGAGGACACACCAATGACCCACGTCCGCATCGCCATCGCCGCCATCGCCGTGCTCCTTGTTGGAGTCGTGGCGGGCTGCTCCACCACCGCCGAGGTCGTACCCGGCTGGCCCTCGGCCGAGGCCGAGCGGACCGTGCCGAAGCCGGCGGAACCGCTGCGCTGGCCACTCACGGGCCTGGACGCGCCGTCCGAAGAGGCGATCGCGAAGCGCGTCGTCTCCGTCAAGATAGAGAACTCACCTGCCGCGCGTCCGCAGTCCGGGTTGCAGCAGGCCGACGTGGTCTACGAGACGATCGCCGAGGGCGGCATCTCCCGCTTCAACGCGATGTTCCACTCCCAGAGCCCCGATCCGATCGGTCCGGTGCGCAGCGCGCGCCTGTCCGATATCACGATCGTGCCCCAGTACGGCGCCCTGTTCGTCTTCTCGGGAGGCAGCGACTCGGTGGACTCCGCGGTCGCGCGGGCCAGACTCGAGAACCTGAGCCAGGACGCCGGCGTGAGCAAGCCCTACTACCGTTCCCGTGAGCGGTCGGCCCCGCACAATCTGTACCTGCACCTGGAGGAGGCGCGAGCCGAGGCAGGCCGCCGCAACATGCCGCTGACCGCCGACCCCAAGCCACTGGCGTTCGACCGCGCCCGCCGTGCGGTCGCCGAGGGGCAGCAGGTGACCGAGATAGACATCCCGTTCTCGACGGCGAACCGGGTGACGTGGCGTTTTGACGAGGCCTCCGGCACCTACCTGCGCTGGAACAACGGGAACGTTCACAACGACGCACTGGCGGGAAAGCAGCTCTCGGCGCGCAACGTCGTGGTGGTCTGGGCCCGCTACATCCCCCAGTCGAGCCGCGACAAGGTGGGATCGGCCACCTACGACATCGAGCTTGCCGGTTCGGGCAGGATGTCGCTGTTCAGAGACGGGCAGCGCTTCGATGGCACGTGGGAGGCCACGAAAGACGCTCCCCCGGTGTTCAAAGCCGCCGACGGAACGCAGCTCAAGCTGGGCCCGGGCAACACCTGGTTCCAGGTCGTTGCCACCGACGTCAATATCACCATGCAGTAGACACGCCCGTGCCGGTTGTCCGTACCCGCGGGCGCGGGTAGAATCTCTAGGTCACTGGTTCGGCGGCCGAATGGCTCCGCCGTCCCTGCTATCCCGAGGAGCGATCGGATCCCATGAGCGATAACGCCACCACCGGTACCCTGCGTGTGAAGACCGGGCTTGCCGAGATGCTGAAGGGCGGCGTCATCATGGACGTCGTCACCGCCGAGCAGGCGAGGATCGCCGAGGACGCGGGTGCTGTCGCCGTCATGTCCCTCGAGCGCGTCCCTGCCGATATCCGGGCCGCTGGCGGAGTCGCGCGGATGGCCGACCCTACGATCGTCGACCAGATCGTCGGTGCGGTGTCCATCCCCGTGATGGCCAAGTGTCGCATCGGCCACTTCGTCGAGGCGCAGATCCTTCAGTCCCTCGGCGTGGACTACATCGACGAGTCCGAGGTCCTCACGCCGGCCGATGAAGAGCATCACGTGAACAAGTGGGACTTCACCGTGCCGTTCGTCTGTGGTGCGCGCAACCTTGGCGAGGCGCTGCGCCGCATCGGCGAAGGCGCTGCGATGATCCGCACGAAAGGCGAGCCCGGCACCGGTAATGTGGTCGAAGCGGTCCGTCACATGCGTACGATGCTTGAGGAGATCGCGTGGGTCGCCGGCGTTCGTGAGGAGCAGCTGTTCACGGTCGCCAAAGACCTCCAGGCGCCGTACGACCTCGTGAAGTGGGTTCACGACAACGGGACACTGCCGGTCGTGAACTTCTCGGCCGGTGGCATCGCGACGCCGGCCGACGCCGCGCTCATGATGCAGCTCGGCTGCGACGGCGTGTTCGTCGGCAGCGGCATCTTCAAGAGCGGCGATCCGATCAAGCGGGCCAAGGCTATCGTGGAGGCGACCACGCACTTCGAGGACGCCGACATCATCGCGCGGGTGTCGCGCGATCTCGGCGAGGCCATGGTCGGCATCAACATCTCGGACATCCCCGACGCCGAGCGCATGCAGGAGCGGGGCTGGTAGACGTGCGCGTCGGCGTCCTCGCGCTGCAGGGCGCGTTTCGCGAGCACATCCTCGCCTTCGAAGCGCTCGGCGCGTCGGTCCGGGCCGTGCGGCTGCCCGCTCAGCTCGATGATACCGACGGCCTCGTGATACCGGGTGGCGAGTCCACCGCGATCGCCAAACTCATGCGCACGTACGGCTTCTACGAGGCTGTCCGCGCCCGTCACGCCGACGGGATGGCCGTCTGGGGCACGTGCGCGGGCGCGATACTCATCGCGAGCGATATCGTGGATGCCAGCAGTGATCAGGAGCCGCTCGGCCTCATGCACAGCGTCGTACGCAGAAACGCGTACGGCCGTCAGGTGGACTCGTTCGAGACCGACCTCGACATCGCTCACCTGGGCGAGCCGTTTCGTGGCGTCTTCATCCGGGCGCCGCTCATCGAATCCGTAGGCGAGGATATCGAGGTGCTGGCCCGTCATGGCGGCCTGATCGTGGCGGTGCGCGAGGGCGATCTTCTGGCCACGACCTTCCACCCTGAGCTGACCGGTGATCTCCGTGTGCACCGGTACTTCCTCGACCGCGTCGTCGGCGCACGTTAGAAGGGAACCGCGACATGTCCGGACACTCCAAGTGGGCGACCACGAAGCATCGCAAGGCGGCGGTCGATGCCAAGCGCGGCGCGCTGTTCTCGAAACTGACGCGCATCATCACCGTGGCGGCCAAGACGGGTGGCGACCCGAACCCGGAGAACAACGCCTCGCTCGCGGCGGCGATCGCCAAGGCGAAGTCGTACTCCCTGCCGAAGGACAAGATCGACGTCGCCATCAAGAAGGCGTTCGGCGCCGGCGCGGATGAGGCGGCGTACGAGGAGGTCGTCTACGAGGGATACGGACCGGCAGGCGTTGCGCTCTACCTCGAGGCGCTCACGGACAACCGTAACCGCACGGCTGCCGACGTGAGGGCGGCCTTCACGCGGGCGGGCGGCAATCTCGGCGCAACCGGGTCCGTGGCCTTTCAGTTCGAGCGCAGGGGTGAGATCGCCATCGACGGTGTGGGTGCGCCCGACGAGGACGAGATCATGCTCCTCGTGGCCGATGCAGGCGGTGAGGACATGGAGACCCTGGATGAGGGATTCGTGGTCTATACCGCGCCGTCCGACATGATGGCCGTGAAGGCCGCGCTTGAGGACGCGGGCGTTCCCGTCAAGGGCGCTGAACTGGTGATGGAGCCGGTGAACACCACGACCGTGTCGGTCGAGGACGCCAAGAAGGTGCTTCGCCTGGTCGACAGGCTCGAGGACCTCGACGACATCCAGACCGTGTACCACACGATGGAGCTGACCGACGAGATCGCAGCCGCGCTCGACGAGTAGCGCGGGTGGTAACGAACCGCACGCGGGGCCCGCGCGGCGCTTTACGCGTGCGGGGCCGCGCGCTATCCTGAACATACGTTCGATTGTCGGCGGTGGGAGCCTGCGTGATCGTTCTCGGCATCGACCCGGGTCTGAAGAACACGGGGTGGGGCGTGATCGAGCAGCAGGGTAGCCGGATGCGGTGCCTCGCATACGGGTGCATCGCCACCGGCGCAGACATCCCGACCGCTGAGCGTCTTTCGAGCATCCACAACGGCATCACCGCGGTCATCGACCGCTACCGGCCGTCCGAGGCGGCTGTGGAGAACGTCTACTTCTCGAACAACGCCAAGACCGCGTTTGCGACCGGGCAGGCCCGGGGCGTCGCGCTGCTGGCTGCGGCCGCGCTCACGGTGGGCGAGTACGGCCCCGGAGAGATCAAGCTCGCGGTCGTTGGCACGGGCGGCGCCGAGAAGCGTCAGGTCCAGTACATGGTGAAGGCGATCCTCGGCCTGGCTGCCGAGCCACATCCCGATCACGCCGCCGATGCCCTGGCGGCAGCGATCTGTCACGTCAACATGCGCACGTCCCCGACGGTTGGCGGTGGTCGTCGATGATCGCTCACGTGACCGGTCGGGTGGTTGCGAGGACGGCAGGTTCCTGCGTCATCGAAGTCGGCGGCATCGGTCTGAGACTGTTCATGTCGACGAGTTCGCTCGCGCATCTCCCCGCTACAGGAGATGAAGTGACCGTCTTCACCTACCTGTACGTGCGTGAAGACGAACTCACGCTGTTCGGATTCGAGAGCACCGAGGAGCAGGACCTTTTCGAGAAGCTCATCACGGTCTCCGGCGTGGGGCCCAAAGTGGCCCTGTCGGCGCTCTCGGCGTTGGCGCCCGCGGCGCTCGTCGAGGCGATCGCCCGCGAGGACGACACACTCATCGCCACGGTGCCGGGAATCGGGAAGAAGACCGCGCAGCGGCTCATCATCGAGCTCAAGGACAAGGTCGGTGTGCCGGGGCTTGGTCCGCGCGTCGCAGCATCAGGAAGTGCAGGAGTCGAGGCGTCCGACGCGCTCGCTTCGATGGGATTCAGCGCTGCCGAGGTGGCCGTTGCGCTCAAGGGCTATGACGGCCCGGACGAGGCCCAGGCACTCCTGAAACACGCGCTCAGGCGGCTCGGGGGTGGCGTGTGAGCACTACCTGGGAACACGACCCGCACGCGGCCGACGATGGCGAGAGGCTGGTTTCGGCCGAGTTCACCGAAGACGATCTCGAGATAGATCGCAGCCTGCGTCCGCGCAAGCTCGACGAGTACCTCGGTCAGACGCGCGTCAAGGATAACCTTGGCGTACTCATCGATGCTGCACGGGCTCGCGACGAGGCGCTCGACCACCTGTTGCTATCGGGCCCGCCCGGGCTCGGCAAGACGACGCTCGCCGGCGTGGTAGCTGCCGAGCTCGGCGTTCAGATGCGTCAGACGAGCGGGCCGGCTATCGAGCGGGCAGGCGACCTTGCGGCGATCCTCACGAACCTCGAACCAAGGGACGTGCTCTTCATCGACGAGATCCACCGGCTGACCCGGGTGGTGGAAGAGGTTCTGTACCCGGCGATGGAGGACTACTCGATCGACATCGTCATCGGGAAGGGGCCGGCCGCACGAAGCCTGAGACTCGATCTGCCGCCGTTCACGCTCGTGGGCGCCACCACGCGTACGGGGCTGCTCACCGGACCGTTGCGCGACCGTTTCGGGATGGCGTTCCGGCTGGAGTACTACACGGTCGAGGAGCTCTCGGCGATCGTGCGACGCTCGGCGGGCATCCTCGGCGTGGCTATAGACGACGAAGGCGCCGAGGAGATCGCGCGCCGCGGGCGCGGTACGCCACGCCTGGCGAACCGGTTGCTCAAGCGGGTTCGCGACTATGCGCAGGTGCGCCATGACGGTCGCATCACCGAGAACATCGCCGCCGAGGCGCTCGCGTTCTTCCAGGTGGACCATGTGGGCCTCGATCGGATGGACCTTGCGATACTCGAGACGCTGGCGCGAACGTTCAGCGGTCGTCCGGTCGGGCTGAACACGCTCGCGGCCGCCGTGGGTGAAGAGCCGGACACGCTCGAGGACGTCTACGAGCCGTTCCTGCTCCAGCTCGGCTTCCTTGCACGCACGCCAAAGGGCCGGCAGGCCACGCCGCGTGCATACGAGCATCTCGGCATGGAGATCCCGAGCGAGCCCGCGCGTCAGGACGGGCTGTTCTGATGCGATGGCAGACCATGTGACCGCACGGTGGCTAGAGGAGGACCTGTGTTCAGTGACCCGCAGACCGTGATCGGCATGCTGATCGGACTCGTGGTGATCGCCGGTGGGACGTTCATCGGGGTGAGCGCCCACCGCCGGCGTGAGCGCGAGGAAGCCGAGCGGTAGCGGCCGGAGACCGGAGAAGACGGGCCCGCCGTGCGGCGGGCCCTGCTGTCTTCGGCGGAGCGGACCGGGCGTGCTCAGGCGGTGATCTCGGCAGCCCACAGGCCGTGCAGGTTGCAGTGCTCCACGGCGCGCAGGACGGTCCCGGGGTCGACGTTGACCACGACCGAGACGACTGGCGTCGTGGCGATCGGTGAGAGGTCGAAGCGCGCTATCGGAGCGTCGCCCGCGAGGAGTTCGATCCACGTGATGTAGTGGTCCGGCTGGTTGGGGTGCGGCACATCCCATCCCACGGTGACGGTGACGAGCAGCCCGCCGTCTACCTCATCGATGTCGATGTGGGGAGTGTGCTTCTTCTCGAAATCGCCTGCGGCGTCGAGGTCGGTGACGTGGTTCACGGGGCCGAGTATCGGAGCGTCGGACATCGGGTCCTCCTTCGTAGGTTCGGTGATGCGTCCACCTGAACATACCCCACGCGGTGGCGGCCAGTGCGGGTAGAATGGCACTATCCGATGTCTCGAAGGGGGCGGATGTGATGTCGTCATCGGGCATGGTCTCGCGTGACAGCGCCGTTCTCGTCCTGGTGGACATGCAAGACCGGCTCGCCGACGTGATGGACAGGCGCGACGCGGTGGTCGGCACGTCGGCGCTGCTGGCGCGGGTCGCCGGCGTGCTCGGCATGCCCGTCATCGTCACGCGGCAGTACCCGCGCGGGCTCGGCGAGACCGTGCCCGAACTCGTCGACGTGGTCGGGTCGCACTCACCCGTGGACAAGATGGCGTTCGACTGCCTGCGCGAGCCGGCGTTCGCCGAGCAGCTTCGTGCGACCGGTCGACGTCAGGTCGTGCTCACAGGCATGGAGGCGCACATCTGCATCGCGCAGACGGCGCTTGCGCTCCTTTCGGCAGGCTACGACGTCCACGTGGTCGCCGACGCGGTGTGCTCGCGCTGTGACGTGGACCGTGACATCGCGCTCGAGCGCATGCGAGTCGCTGGCGCGACCGTGACGGTCGCCGAGTCGGTCATCTACGAGGCCCTCGGCGAAGCGGGCACGCCCGAGTTCAGGGCGGTCCTCGAACTCGTGAAGGCGCGTCCACTCGAGTGAAGTGACCGGGCGACCGCCCTTTCGGTACACTGTCACCGCGTCGCTCGTAGGGTGGGTCGGTGCGGTGAAGCATTCGGGCACAGTGGGAGCTGGGGAGCGTATGGCGACGATCATCGATGGCGTGAAGGTGGCGGCGGCGGTTCGCGCGCGCGTAGCCGAGCGGGTGCGCGAGCTTCAGTCGACGGGCGTGACACCGTGTCTCGCGGTCGTTCTCGTGGGCGACGATCCCGCCTCGGCCAGCTACGTGCGCATGAAGGAGCGGGACTGCGAGGAGGTCGGCATCCGTAGCCTCGATCACCGTCTGCCGGCTTTCACCGCACAACCCGAGATCGACGCGCTCATCGACACCCTGAACGACGATCCGGCGGTGCACGGGATCCTCGTCCAGATGCCGCTGCCGGACCACCTCGATGCCGAGTCGGTCATCGAGCGGATCTCGCCTGACAAGGACGTCGACGGTTTCCACCCCGAGAGCCTCGGGATGCTCGTGCGCGGGCTTCCCGGGTTCCGTGCATGCACGCCTGCCGGCGTGATGGAGATGCTCCGCGCCTACGACATCGACCCGACGGGGATGCGTGCAGTCGTGGTCGGGCGCTCGACGATCGTGGGCAAGCCGATGGCGCTCCTGTTGCTCGAGGCGAACGCCACGGTGACGGTGTGCCACTCCCGGACGGCCGACCTGCCCGCGGTGTGCCGGGAGGCCGACCTGCTCGTCGCCGCCATCGGCAGGGCGAAGATGATCGATGCGTCGTATGTGAAGCCCGGCGCTGTGGTCATCGACGTCGGCATCAACCGTACAGACGAGGGCATGGTAGGCGACGTCGACTTCGAGAGCGTGGAGCGGATCGCTTCGGCCATCACGCCCGTACCCGGCGGCGTCGGCCCGATGACGCGGGCGATGCTCATGGTGAACACCGTGTCCGCTGCTCAGACCGCGTCGGTCTGAAGCCGCGCCGCGTCCGGCAGGTCCGGCGCGAGCACACATACGCTAGAATGCTGCCTCAAGCACGCAACCTCGGAGGTTCGCCCATGACTCGCATCGCGCGCCTGGTCCTACTCGCACTCAGCCTGGCCATCCTACTTCCGGGAGCCGCACACGCCGCGGCGGTGCGGGAGTACCAGATCCAGTACGCTCCCGCCGGCGATGTCTCGCAGTCGCTGCTCATCGTCACCGCGATACTCGATCCCGCCGAGTCGCTCCCCGCGTCGGTGACCGTCCCGGTCCCCGCGGGCGCGACGCTGCTGTGGTCGGGTGAGCTGCTCGGCGGCAGTCCTGACGCGGACCCGTTCCGTCAGACCACCAAGACGACGGTCGGCACGATGGACCTGTACACGTTCACGGTCGAGGAGTCGGGTCTCGGCCAGCTCGAGGTGTCCCTCGGGGCGCCGACGATCTCGGGCAACCGCGTCTCCGGTGCGATGACGTGGACCAACCCGGGCGATGAGGTGCTCGTCAGCGCCTCGCTCGTGGCCGAGGCGGGCGCCACCGACGTGAAGACGACGCCGGCCGTCGCCGGGGCGGTCCAGCAGAACTCCGTCGGCGAGACGCTCCACCCGCTCGGAAGCGTGCGCCTCACGCAGAACGGCTCGTACGTTATCGAGGCCTCGTGGCGTCGTGGCGGCGGCTCGGCGTCCGATTCGCCGCTGCTGCCGATCCTCCTCGGCGCGCTTGCCGTCGCACTTCTTGCGCTTGTGGTCGTGATCGCGCGCGAGCGAACCCGTGCGCGCCGAGCGCCCTCGTCCGGGGACGCCTAGCTCCGAAGTAGCGACACGTGGAAGGTGGACGGTGCTCTCTGCGGCGCTGATAGCGTTCGTGCTTGTCGCGCTGGCCGAGCTGGGAGATAAGAGCCAGCTGCTGCTCGTGGGCTTCGCCGCGCGCTACCGGCCGGTCAAGGTGCTTGCCGGAGCCGCGATCGCGGTATTCGCCCTGCAACTGGTGGCCGTGATCTTCGGCCGCGCCGTGGGAGCGCTCGTGCCTGTGCGGTTCGTTGCGGTGGTCGCCGGGCTCCTGTTTATCGGTTTCGGGGTCGTGACCTGGCGCGAATCGGGCGATGGCTCCGTGGACGAGGGCGCGCGGCCTGTGGCGCGACTGGGCCCCGTGCTCACGGTGGCAGCAGCGTTCTTCCTCGCCGAGTTCGGCGACAAGACGCAGCTCGTGACCGTCTCGATCGCAGCGGACCCCGCCGCCGCGTTGCGGACGCTCGGTTCGCTCGCCCCTGGCGTGGTGCCGCCGGACGCCGGAGCCGTCACCACTGCGGTCGGGGTGTGGCTCGGCTCCGCGCTCGGCATGCTCGCTGCGGATGCCGTGGCCATCGTCGTGGGCGCCATGGTCGGCACCCGGCTCCCGGCGCATCTCATCGGTCGCTTCTCGGCGGTAGTGTTCGTGTTGTTCGGACTGGTGACCCTCGCATCGGCGTTCGTCGGCGGGTGACGCGCGCGGCGTTCGGGCACGTTAGACTGTCGTCGGAGGTATTACATGCGGATCCTGCTTCACGCGTGCTGCGGGCCGTGCCTGCTCGAGCCGTACGACGCGCTTGCCGAGGGTACCGAGGTCGCGGTGTGCTACGCGAACCCCAACATCGCGCCTGCCGAGGAGTACGTCCGCCGCAGGGACACCCTGCGCGCCTACGCCGCCGACGCGGGCATCGTTGTGACCGAGCTGCCGTACGAACCTCAGCGCTGGGCCGAGGCCGTCGCGGGCGCGGGCGACGATCGTGCCGCGCGTTGCCGGGCGTGCTACGAGCTGCGCATAGGCATGGTCGCGACGGAGGCGGCGCGGTGCGGCTACGACGCCGTCGCCACCACGCTCACCGTGAGCCCGTATCAGGATCCCGTCGCGATCCGCGAGGCGGGGGAGGCGGCGTGCGCTCGGGCCGGCATCCGTTTTCTTCCCACGGACTTCCGCGAGCGATATCCGGAGGCAACGCGGCGTTCCCGCGCACTCGGCATGTACCGCCAGAACTACTGCGGATGCGCTCCTTCGGCTGTCGAGGCGGATCGTGACCGGGCCCAACGAAGAGCCGCGCGTGCGTCACAGCGACGCGATACACTGCCCCAAGACGCCGACCCCGGGAGGCACCAGCGGTGAGGACCGACGACTTCGACTACGAGCTGCCGAGTGGGCTCATCGCCCAGCACCCGGCCGAGCCGCGTGACGCGTGCCGTCTCATGGTGGTGGACCGTGCGAGCGGCCAGCTCGATCATCGCGTCTTCCGCGATGTGCTGGAGTACCTGCACCCCGGCGACGTCCTGGTGGTCAACCAGACGCGCGTGCTGCCCGCCCGTCTCCACGGCGCCAAGGACGAAACGGGCGGGGCGGTGGAGGTCCTGCTGCTCAGACGTGCGTACGAGGACGCCTGGGAGTGTCTCGTCAAGCCGGGCCGTCGTCTCAAGCCGGGAGCCCGGGTCGTCTTCGGCGATGGTGAGCTCACCGGGTTGGTCGTGGATGTTCTCGAGGACTCGGGTGCGCGTCTCATCCAGTTCCACACCCGATCGGGGAGCTTCCTCGATGCTGTCCACCGGTTGGGCGAGTTGCCTCTGCCGCCGTACATCACCGAGCCGCTCCGCGATCCGGCGGCGTATCAGACCGTCTACGCCACCGATGAGCACAGCGTTGCGGCACCCACTGCTGGGCTGCACTTCACGTCTGAGTTGCTCGACGAGGTCCAGCACGCCGGGATGCATCTGGCAACGGTCGAACTCGATGTGGGACTCGACACGTTCCGGCCCGTGTCGGCCGAGGACCCTCACGATCACCACATCCATACGGAACACTTCCGCGTGCCCGCGCATGCCGCCGAGGCCGTCAACGACGCCCGGGCCCGCGGCAGTCGCGTGATCGCGGTCGGCACGACCACCGTCCGCGCTCTCGAGAGCGCGTTTGACGAGGAGACCGGGCTCGTGGAGGCCGCCGAGGGTCTGACCGACCTGTTCATCCTGCCGGGCTTCAGCTTCGGGGTCGTCGACGCTCTCGTGACCAACTACCACATGCCGCGCTCGACGCTGCTGATGATGGTGAGTGCGTTCGCCGGCCGGGAGCTCATCATGCGTGCATACGACGCGGCGCGCGTGGAGAAGTACCGCTTCTTGAGTTTCGGCGACGCGATGCTGATCCTCTAGGCACGCGCTACCGGAGCGGTTCCCACCAGGTCCAGTTCGGGTTGCCTGCCGCCGGGTCGTCGGCCGGGGTTCCCGGCGCGATCGCAAAACCATCGGTCGGAAGTCCGGACACAGGGACGTACACGCTGCGGCCGAGGTCGTCGAACCCGTAGTACGCAAACGTCGGCGAACCGTCGTCGGATGCGGGTGGCCCGAAGCGTCCCGGCAGCCCCGGCCATATGCCGAAGCGCACCAGCGGCGTGTCGCTGGTAAGGACGTACGGACTCAGGCCGAGGGTGCGGGTCACGCGGGAGAACTGGAGGTACGAACCGTCGTCGCCTTCAATCCACAGCGTGGCGCCGTCGCTCGAGACGAACGCGGTGTGTGACTTCGTTACGGCGGTATCGGCCGTGGACAGACTGCTTGCGACGACGCCTGCGGTCGTGACCAGCGACGGGGCCGTTATCGCGGTGCCGTCAAGGTGCCATATCACCGAGTCGAGCGAGACGTAGGACGGCGCCACCTGTCCGGTCGCGGCGCGGTCGGCCTCGGCGGAAGGCGAGGACAGCGCGGCCGAGTCATCCGCGGTCCTATCGGTCGCGGGCGCTTCGACCGTCTCGAACACGACCGTGTCGCCTGTTCGCTGCGAACCGAGTGTTCCGATGAGCCCGGCAGCACCCACGCCGAGCGCGACGACCATGACGACGGCGGCCGCAGCGAACGCCGTGAACCTGGGCGCCCACCACTCGGGCAGGAGACGGGCGCGTCGCGCCCCCGCCTCGTCGGACGGTGAGGTGAGAGCGATCCCACTGTCGGCCAGAACACGTTCGGCAAGCGCGGACTCGCGGATGTCGGCCGCGGCCTGCGCGCTCATCACCACGAGCCGCTCCACGAGCTCATCCGGCGGGGCGGGCGCGGGAACGGCGTCGAGGCGCAGAAGGGTGGCCTCCAGCGCGAAGCACTCCGCGCACACCGCGCAGTGCTCGTGCGCCTCCGCAAGCTCTACGGCGTCTGTGCGCTCACCGTCGTGCGCTGCCGAGAGGATCTCAGCTGCTCGCAGGCAGTCCATTTCCCACACCTCCTTCAGCATCCTGGAGTATGGCCGTCAGCAGGCGTCGTGCCCGGAACACCCGCGACTTCACGGTTCCGACCGGGATCCCCAGCGTCTCGGACGCCTCGGCGTACGACAGGCCGAACAGCGTGACGGCGCCGAGCGCGTCCCGGTCTTCCGGGGCGAGCGCCCTCATCGCACGCTCGATCGCTTCGGCGAGCACGACATCGTCAGCGAAGTCGGCTGTCGAGAGCGGTTCCAGGCTCACCGGATCCACCGGCTGCGGGACGCGCTTGCCGGTGCGGGCCATGTCGAGGCACACGTTGCGCGTCACGCGGTAGAGCCACGTGCTGAACTTGGCCCGTCCGTCGAACGTCGTGATGGTGCGGAACACCTTGACGAACACCTCCTGCGTCGCGTCCTCAGCGGTCTGCCGATCGCCGAAGAAGCGAAACGCGTGGCCATACACGGCGTCAGCGTGCAGGCGGACGAGCGAGGCGAACGCCTGCTCGTCGCCCGTGGCGGCCGCCGCCACAAGTCCCGGGTCGCTCATCGCGCGAGTGACCATCCTTCACTCCTGTTCAGACGCACGCCACGTGGATACGGTTCGTCTGTCAAAGCATACCCTCTCAGGCCTGGTAGAATCCTCCTATGTCCCACTTCGACTTCACGGTGAGCGCAGCCGACGCCACGACCGCCGCCCGCGCCGCCGCCCTCGACACGCCACACGGCACCATCAGGACACCGATGTTCATGCCGGTGGGCACCCGTGCGACCGTCAAGGGCGTGACCCCCGATCAGCTTCGGCAGATCGGATGTGAGGTGCTGCTCGCCAACACATACCATCTGTTCCTACGGCCGGGCTCCGACCTCATCGCCGAGGCTGGCGGACTCCATCGCTTCATGGGCTGGGACGGACCGATACTGACCGATTCGGGTGGTTTCCAGGTCTTCAGTCTCGCCGACACGCTCAAGCTCACCGATGACGGTGTGGAGTTCCGCTCGATCGTCGATGGCGCCAGGCACTTCTGGACGCCAGAGGACAACATGCGCATACAGGAGCAGCTCGGCGCCGACATCATCATGCAGCTCGACCAGTGCCCTCCGTATCCCGCGGAGAAGGAGTTCGTGGCCACCGCGGTCAGGCGTTCGGCCGAGTGGGCCGCGCGCTGCAAGGCGGCGCATACGCGCGCCGACCAGGCGCTCTTCGGCATCGTGCAGGGTGGCGTCTTCGAGGACCTGCGTGCCGAGAGTGTGGCGCGTCTGGCCGAGATCGACTTCCCGGGCTACGGTATCGGCGGCTACTCGGTCGGCGAGCCTCACGACCTTATGCTCGCAAGCCTTGCTCCCGTCACCGAGCTACTGCCAGCCGATCGCCCGCGGTACCTCATGGGCGTCGGCAATCCGACCACGATGCTTGAGGCTATCGCCCTCGGCGTGGACCTCTTCGACTGTGTCTTGCCCACGCGAACCGCGCGCACGGGGACCGCATTCTCCTCGGAGGGGCGCATGAACCTCAAGAACGCGAAGTACGCGCGGGACTTCGGGCCGCTGGATTCGGCGTGTTCGTGCGCGGTGTGCGCCACGTACACGCGTGCCTATCTGCGTCATCTCGTCACCGTCAAGGAGATGCTCGGCGCGACGTTGCTCTCGATCCACAATCTGCATGTGCTGATCGACCTTGCGCGCCGCGCGCGGGTAGCGATCGAGGCCGGCCGCTACGGTGCGTTCCTCGCCGAATGGCGCGACGGTCCGGGCGCGGACGACTACTGAAGTCGTGCGGCGGTGGCACCAGCCCGGTGATGGTATGATTCGTTGATGCGCGCGGCGCCTCTGCGCGCAGTTCGCGTGCTCGAAGACCCGGAGGTCGAATCCATGGATCAGTTGAATCAGTTGCTGCCCCTCGTGGTGCTAGCGGCCGCGTTCTACCTGCTCATCATCCGTCCCCAGCAGAAGCGCACGAAAGACCATCGCTCGCTGATGGAGTCGCTGGCTGAAGGCGATCGGGTGGTCACGATCGGCGGGCTGTACGGCTCCGTACGCAGCCTCGACGACGACCGCGTCGGACTCGAGATCGCAGACGGTATCGTGATCGAGGTCGCCCGCTCCGCCATCGCACGGAAGCTCGAGGACTAGCAGCATGCCCGGACCGCAGGGCCTCGTCACGCTGGCGGATGTCCAGAGCCACCCGGCGGTACTCGCATACCTGGAGATGGGCGACGAGTACCTCGGCGCGCTCGGCTATACGGAACACGGCCTGCGTCATGCCAACCTGACGGCGCACATCGCCGGGAACCTCATGCGCCGGCTCGGCTACCCCGAGCGGGAGGCCGAGCTTGCGTCGATCGCCGGGTTCATGCACGACATCGGCAACTGCATCTCGCGCGAGTTTCATGGTGTCTCGGCGGCGTTGCTCGCCAAGGACCCGCTCGTAGAACTCGGGATCGAACCGCGCGAGTTGGCCGTGGTGATGAACGCACTCGGCAATCACGAGGAGGAGATCGGTACGCCCGCCACGCCCGTCGGAGCCGCGGCGATCATGGCGGACAAGGCCGACGTCCATCACACACGCGTGCGATGCCTCGACCCCGCGCAGTTCGACATCCACGACCGGGTGAACTACGCTGCCAAGCGGTCGTTTCTGCGCGTGGACTCGGCTACACGTGTCGTGACGCTGGAACTCGACATCGACACTGCGGTGAGCCAGGTGATGGAGTACTTTGAGATCTTCCTTTCGCGCATGCAGATCTGCCGCAAGGCTGCCGAGGTGCTCGATGCGTCGTTCAGTCTCGTGATAAACGAGACGCGGCTGCTGTAGAGCGCAGCGACGAACCGGCCGGTCCGGATACACGTGAGCAACCGCCCTGATGTCACGCGGGGCGCAAGGACAAGGAGAGAGCCGAGGACATGGACCCGAAGACACGCAACGTACTCGCCCTGGTGGTGATCGCGGTTCTGGTGGCGCTGGCACTGTGGCAGGCGCTCCCGCTCGACCAGAAGATCACCCAGGGACTGGACATCAAAGGCGGCCTGTCGGTCATCCTGACCGCCGAGCCGCTCGGCGCCGCACCACTGACCGAGGAGGCCATCGACCGCGTCGAGACCATCTTGGTCGAGCGCGTGAACGGCTTCGGCGTGAGTGAGGCCACGGTGCAGCGGCAGGGGGCCAACGCGTTCCTCGTGCAGCTGCCCGGGGTGCGCGACGCCAAGCAGGCGCTCGCTATTCTCGGCGAGCCCGGCAAACTCGAGTTCGTGGACCTCGGGAGCATCACCGACACGGCCACGATCGCTCTCGTGTCCCGGCATCTCGAGACTGACACATCTGTCGAGGCGACCGATCTGGCCAGGCTCGACGAGAGCGCATACGAGCCGTTCATGACCGGCGAGGTCATCACGGCGGCGCAGGTCACGACCGACCAGTACAACAACGCCGCCGTGAGTATCACGATGAACGCCACCGGCTCCGATATCTGGGGCGAGGTCACAACGCGTCTGGCACCGACCCGGGGTCAGGTGCTCATCGTGCTCGACGGCATCGCCAAGTCGGCCCCGTCGGTCCAGGAGCCGATCCTCACCGGCGACACGCAGATCACCGGTACCTTCACGTTCGACGAGGCCAAGCGGCTTGCCGCAGTGCTGCAGTCGGGCGCGTTGCCGGTCGAGATCCGCATCGACGAGTCGCGGGAAGTGGGTGCGACGCTTGGCCAGGACTCGCTCGCGCAGGGGCTCACGGCTGCGCTCATCGGGCTCGGGCTGGTGGCGCTGTTCATGGCGGTCTACTACCGCGGTCTCGGCGTGATCAGCTGGTTCTCGCTTCTCACGTTCGCCGCACTGTTCCTCGGCGTTCTGGCGTTCATGTCCCGGCTTGGCGCGTTCGCGCTCTCACTGCCGGGAATCGCGGGAATGGTGCTCACGATCGGACTGGCTGCCGACTCCTCGATCTTGCAGTTCGAGCGGTTCAAGGAAGAAGTGCGCCTGGGCAAGACCTTCCGCTCGGCGGCGAAGTCGGGGACCCGTCACGCGATCGGCACGAGTATCGACGCCGACGTGGTGACACTCGTCTCGGCCGCTGCGATCTACCTGTTCGCCATCGGCCCGGTCCGTGGGTTCGCGCTCACGCTCATGATCGGTATCACGATCGACATCATCGTGATGACGCTGTTCACCCGCACGACCATCGTGCTGCTCGCAGAGTCGGTGGTGGCCAAGGCGCCCGCGCTCTTCGGCATGAAGGGGGGCGATGAGCATGCGTAGGATCACCATAGACTTCATGGGCAACAAGAAGTACCTGTTCGCCTTCTCGGCTGCGCTCGTGGTCATCAGCATCGCGGCACTCCTCGTGAGAGGGCTCATGTTCGGCATAGAGTTCCAGGGCGGCTCGGTCATGACCTTCACCGGGACCGCCGACGTGTCGGTCGAGCGCATGCGTGAGGCGCTCGATGAGGCCGGGGTGGCAGGAGCCGGAGCGGCGGTCATCCAGCAGACCGATGAGGGCGACTTCATCGTGCGCACCTCCGAGCAGGACGCCGACGCAGCCAGCCTTCAGGCCCAGGCGGTCCTCGGAGTGCTCGGCCTGCCCGACCAGGATGCGAGCGTCACGACCATCGGTCCGGGCTGGGGCGCCAACGTCACCAACGCGGCGCTCATCGCGCTCGCGGTCTCTATCATCGCGATCATCGGATACGTGTCGATTCGGTTCGAGTACAAGATGTCGCTCACGGCGGTCGTCGCCCTCGCGCACGACGTGCTCATCGTGCTCGGGTTCTACGCGCTCGTCGGCCACGAGGTGACGCCCAACACGGTGGCGGCGCTGCTCACGATTCTCGGGTACTCGCTGTACGACACGGTGGTCGTCTTCCACCGCATCCGGGAGAACGGCCAGAACCTCGTCCGGCGCAGCTTCCAGCAGATGGCCAACGACTCGATCAACCAGGTGCTGGCGCGTTCGATCAACACCACACTGACGAGTCTGATCCCGGTCGTATGTCTGCTGGCGTTCGGCGGCTCGACGCTCAAGGACTTCGCGTTCGCACTCGTCGTGGGCCTGACACTCGGCGCGTACTCTTCCGTGGGTGTCGCTGCGCCGCTGTATGCGCTGTGGAAGGAGCGCGAGCCGCGCTTCCAGGCACTCAAGCGCAAGGCGGAGGCGCACGCAGCCAAGTAGAGCTCGCCCGTCATCATGTGTGATCCGGGGCCGACACCTGAGGGGGTGTCGGCCCCGACAGATAGAATGGGACCATGGCAGACACGAGTGTGACCACACAACGACGGTGGGACGTCGCCGCCGTCGATGCTCGCCTTGCTGCGACGCTTATGGCGGAGACCGGACTGTCGGCGGTCACGTCGGGGATTCTCGTGAGCAGGGGCATCACCACGCCAGAGGCGGCGCGTCGGTTCCTGGAGCCCTCACTCGAGCGTGATTGGGTGAGTCCCGGTGATATCCCCGGCTTGGCCGAGGCGGCCAGCCGGGTGACACGTGCCATCGACGGCGGCGAGCGCATCGTGGTATTCGGCGACTTCGATCTCGACGGTATCTCGTCGGCGGCGCTGCTCACACTCGGCTTGCGCGGACTCGGTGGCACTGTGGACGGCACGGTGCCACATCGGTTCCGCGAAGGCTATGGCCTCGGAGACGCGTCCGTGGCGCGACTGATCACGATGGCGCCGGACCTCATCGTGACCGTCGACTGCGGCATATCGAGCGCCAGTGAGGTCGCGCACCTTCGGGCGAGCGGCATCGACGTGGTCGTGACCGACCACCACGAGCCGGGAGGTGACGTACCCTCCGGGATTCCCGTTGCCGACCCGAAGCTCGCCGAAGACGGCGGCCCTGCGCTCGCCGGTGCGGGTGTGGCGCTCGAGCTCGTGCGTGCGTGTGGCGAGCTCCTCGGTCGGCCCGATGCATGGCGAGAGTACGTCGATCTCGCGATGCTCGGCACCGTTGCCGACGTGGTCCCGCTCACCGGTCCCAACCGCGCCCTCGTAGCCGAGGGTATCGCCAGCGTTCGGGCGGCAGCCAGGGTGGGCGTCGCAGCGCTTGCGGCGGTGGCCGGCATCACCACAGGCACGATCGAGGCCGACCAGGTCGCGTACGGACTCGCGCCCCGTCTGAACGCCGCAGGTCGCATGGCTGACCCCGCGTTGGCGCTCGAACTGCTCATGACCGACGACCCGCTGCGGGCGACCGACCTGTCGGCGGCCCTCGATGAGCACAATCGGTTCCGGCAGGTGGCCGAAGCGGACCTGCTCGACCGGGCGATGGTCGAGGCGGAGCGTCTCTTCTCGGCCGGCGACCGGGTGCTCGTCGTCGCGGGAGAAGGCTGGCATGAAGGCGTGCGCGGCATCGTTGCATCGCGACTGGTCACCCGCTTCGGCGTTCCTGCGCTCGTCTTCTGCGTCGACGGCGACGAGGCGCAGGGCTCGGGTCGCAGTATCGAGGGCGTCGATCTCCACGCAGCGCTGGAGTCACTCGCGCCCCTGCTCACGCGCTTCGGCGGGCACGCGATGGCCGTCGGAGCGACGCTGCCTGCCGCCCGGCTCGGGGAGCTCCGCGACTGTCTGGCGGCGCGCCTGGCCGGGCTGTCTGACGATACGTTCATCGCGCGTCTTGCGATCGATGCCGAGGTGTCGCTCGACACCCTCTCGCGGGAGCTGGCGACGGAGCTGGTGCTTCTCGGCCCGTTCGGCTTTGGCAACCGTCGGCCGCTTCTCGCTGCACGCGGCGTCTTCATGACCGGTCGCAAGCGTGTCGGTAAGTCCGAGGACCACCTCAAGTTCACGGCGTACGACGGGGTGGCCGAGATCCCGGCCATCGCTTTTCGCGCGCCCGACATCGAGGGACTCATGACCGCCGACGCCGCGGTCGACGTCGCCTTCGAACTGGATCGCGACGAGTGGCGGGGCGTCGAGCGTATCCAGATGCTCGCGCGGGACGTTCGAGTGCGTCGGGCACCTGCCGGCGCGCCGGCAGGTGCCCTGGTGGACGACCTGTTCGAGCATGCCGAGGAGATCCTCGCTCGCGGCGAGTACGCGGGCATCGGCGAGGCCGAGCGCTTCCACACGAAGCTTGCCGGGGTCACGTTCGAGGGCCGGCAGGAGGTGGTCGCCCGCCTCGCGCCGGGCATGCCCCTTCGGCTCGAGCGCCGACCGGACAACGAGTACGACGCCAACGCGTGCGCCGCCTACGATCCGCACGGGGTGCAGGTCGGGTTCCTCAACAAGCGCCTGGCCGCGGTACTCGCGCCGGTGATGGACGCCGGCGTCGAGTACGACATCGAGGTGGCGGACATCACGGGCGGCGCCGAGGGAGAGAGTCTCGGCGTGAACGTCGTCGTCTTCCGGCGGGCAGCATCACCTGCGGCTGACGCCGAGACCGCGCGCCGTGCCGGCGAGCGGCGTGCAGCCCTGGCGGCGCTGCCTGGAGACGCGCTCCTCGAAGAGCTCACGCGGCACTTCATCGGCGATCTGCCACTGCACGACGCGCAGGCCGAGGCACTCGGGCATCTCGGGGCCGGGCGCTCGACGCTTGCGGTGATGGCTACCGGACGAGGCAAGTCGCTCATCTTCCACCTGCACGCCGCCCGCGAAGCGATCGCGAACGGTCGAGCGTCGGTGTTCGTCTACCCGCTCCGTGCGCTCGTGGCCGACCAGGCGTTCCACCTGGAGGAACGGTTCGCCGAGATCGGCTGCACGATGCACACGGTGACCGGCGAGACCTCTCCCGGGTCGCGCGACGAAGCGTTTGCTGCGCTTGCGGACGGCTCACTTGACGCCGTACTCACGACCCCGGAGTTCCTGGACTACCATGCCGAGCGTTTCGCCTCGGCAGGCCGTGTGGGCTTCGTGGTCGTCGACGAAGCGCACCACGTCGGACTCGCGCGCGCCGGACACCGGCCTGCGTATGCGCGGCTCGGACGAGCGCTCGCCACCCTCGGCTCGCCGGTGGTTCTCGCAGTGACCGCGACGGCGCCGGATGAGGTTGCCGTCACCGTCTGCGACGACCTCAGGATCGAAGCGGTCGTCCTCGACCCGGTCGTGCGCGACAATCTCGGGGTCGTCGATCGTCGCGGTGTGGGCGACAAGATAGCCGCGATCGCGGCGCTGGCGGCGCGGGGCGAGAAGCTTATCGTCTACGTGAACAGCAGAGACACCTCGGTCAAGCTCGCCCGGCAGCTTCGGCAGCGGGTGGCCGAGCTCACCCACCGGGTCGCGTTCTACAACGGTGGGATGACGCGCGAGTCACGGCATGCGGTCGAGCGTGCGTTTCGCGACGGCGATCTTGCCGTGGTGGTGGCGACCACGGCGTTCGGCGAGGGGGTCAACATCCCCGACGTGCGCCACGTGGTGCTCTATCACCTGCCGATGGGGGAGGTCGAGTTCAACCAACTGTGTGGCCGCGGCGGACGTGACGGCCGACAGGCCCGCGTCCACCTCATGTTCGGACCATCCGACGCGCGGCTGAACCGCATGATCCTCGAGTCCGCGGCGCCTGCGCGCGATGACCTGGGAGCGCTGTACCTCTCGCTTTCCGACATCGCGCGGGAGGGTGGCGGGACTATCGAGACCACCAACGCCGACCTGGCCGCGCGCGTGAAGCGTCGCCGCCCGCAGGCGACACTCAACGAGAAGGGCGTCTCCACCGGGATCGGCGTCTTCCGCGAACTTGGCCTGGTGTCGAGCGAGGGTACGGGCGCGTACCGGCGCCTGACGATGCTGCCGGCGCCAGAGTCCAGGCTCGATCTCGCGAGTTCGGTCCGGTACGCCGAGGGACTCGACGAGATGGCGGAGTTCGAGGCGTTTCGCGTGCGAGCGCTCGAGGCACCCGCCGATGAGTTGCTGCACGCCTTCAATCGTCCTATCCTGCCCACACGACCCATGCGTGACACGTCGTAAGGCCGGAGGCATTCTTGTCCGTCACCCTCGAAGGCATAGAGGCGCAGGTACGTTCCTACAATCCCTCCGCCGACCTGCGAGGGATCGAGGAGGCATACGCGTTCGCCCTCGAGCACCATGCGGGGCAGATGCGCAAGTCCGGCGAGCCGTTCATCAGCCATCCGCTCGAGGTCGCGATGATCCTCGCGGGGCTGAACCTGGACACCCCCACACTCATGGCTGCGATCCTCCACGACGTGGTCGAGGACAGCGCGGTGAGCCTCAAGGAGATCAGAAAGCGCTTTGGCGATGAGGTGGCCGTTCTCGTGGATGGCGTCACCAAGCTCGGTCGCATCAAGTTCGACTCGCTTGCCGAGGCGCAGTCGCAGAACCTTCGCAAGATGCTCATCGCGATGGCCAAGGACATCCGGGTCATCCTGATCAAGCTTGCCGACCGTCTCCACAATATGCGAACGCTCGCCGCGCTTCCCGAGGAGAAGCAGCACCAGAAGGCGATCGAGACGATGGAGATCTACGCGCCGCTCGCACACCGGCTCGGCATCTCGAGCATCAAGTGGGAGCTCGAGGATCTCGCGTTCTACTATCTCGAGCCGCGCAAGTTCGCGCAGATCCAGAAGATGGTGGCCGAGAGCCGCGCGGCGCGCGAGGCGTACCTGCACCAGGTCATCGATCAACTGTCGGGCGAACTGTCAGCCATCGGTGTCGAAAGCGAGATCGCGGGTAGGCCGAAGCACCTGTACAGCATCTACCAGAAGATGACGCACCGCGGTAAGGATTTCTCGGAGATCTACGACCTCATCGCACTTCGCGTGATCGTGGAGTCGGTGAAGGACGTCTACGGCGCGCTCGGTACCGTTCACTCGATATGGAAGCCGGTGCCCGGGCGCTTCAAGGACTACGTGGCCATGCCGAAGTTCAACATGTACCAGTCGCTGCACACCACCGTCATCGGTCCGGCCGGCCGTCCGCTCGAGATCCAGATCCGCACCGAGGAGATGCACCGCACGGCCGAGTACGGCATCGCCGCGCACTGGCGGTACAAGGAGGGCGGGCGTGCCGACGAGGCCTTCGACGAGCGGCTCTCGTGGCTGCGTCAGATGCTCGAGTGGCAGACCGAGCTCAAGGACCCCCGTGAGTTCATGGAGGCGCTCAAGATCGACCTGTTCGAAGACGAGGTCTTCGTGTTCTCCCCCAAAGGCGACGTGATCTCGCTCAGGCGCGGCTCCACACCCATCGACTTCGCCTACATGATCCACACTGAGGTCGGCCACCACTGTGTCGGCGCCAAGGTGAACGGGTCGATCGTCACGCTCGACTACGAACTCCAGATGGGCGATCGGGTCGAGATCCTCACGAACAAGAACTCATGGCCGAGCAGAGACTGGCTGAACATCGTCAAGACCTCCTCGGCACGCAGCAAGATCCGCAGTCACTTCTCCAAGGCGTCACGTGAGGACGACCTCCAGCACGGCAAGGACGAGCTGATGAAGGTTCTGCGCAAGCAGGGTCTTGGCGTGGGCTGGTCGTCGCTTTCCAAGGCACTCGAGACGGTGGCCTCGGACATGAACCTCCAGGCGGCCGATGACCTGCTTGCTGCCATCGGTTCGGGGAAACAGAGTCCGAAACAGGTAGTCACCAAGCTCATCAAGATCTTGGCCAAGGACGCCACGGTCACGATGCCGGCCGAGCCGGAGATCCCCACGCCGATCCTGCAGCCGTCACGGGCCGCCCGACGCCGAAAGAGCGCGACCGGCGTGAAGGTCAAGGGAATCGACGACGTGCTCGTACGGCTGGCGCACTGCTGCAACCCTGTACCCGGCGACGTCATCATCGGCTTCGTGACGCGGGGCCGAGGCGTGTCCGTGCATCGGGATGACTGCCCAAACGCTCGCGAGCTCACGCACTCGAGTCCCGAGCGCATGCTCGAGGTCGAGTGGGATACGGCGACATCGACGACCTACCAGGTCGAGATACTCATCGAGGCGCTCGATCGCACGCGGCTCCTCCAGGACATCTCGATCGCGCTCGCCGACGCCGGCGTCAACGTGCTTTCGGCAGCGGTCTCGACCGACAAACAGGGCGTTGCGTACCTCCGGTTCCTGTTCGAGCTCGGCAACATGGAACAGCTGCAGAAGGTGCTTTCCACCGTGCGCGGCGTCGATGGTGTGTTCGATGCGCGCCGGACGATGCCCGAGGGCGGCAGGAAGCGGGGAGGTGCGTCGTGAGAGTCCGGCGACTGACCTTAGGCCCGCTCGACACGAACTGCTGGCTCGTCGATGACGGCGCGGGCGGACCGGTCCTCGTGGTCGATCCGGCCGATGAGGCTGCGTCCATCCTTGCAGCGCTCGACGGGGCCGAGGTGGCCGCGATCGTACTCACGCACGGTCACTTCGATCATCTCGCCGCCGTGCGGGAGTTGGTGGCCGCAACAGGTGCGTCGCTCGTAGTCCATGGGGCGGACGCCGGGAACATCACGTCGGCTACCGGGACGGGGGGCGCGATGTTCGGGTTCGATGCGTTCTCGCCGCCCGCGGACCGAACGGTCGAGGAGGCCGATACGATCGAGGCGGGCACCGCCGTGCTGACCGTGCTCCATACGCCGGGGCACACGCCCGGCGGCATCTGCCTTCTCGGAGCGGGTCATCTGCTGAGTGGCGACACGCTGTTCGCGGGCAGCATCGGGCGCACCGACTTTCCCGGCGGCGACATGTCGGCTATGCGCGCGTCCATCGCACGTCTTTCCGGTCTTCCGGACGAGACGCGCGTCCATCCGGGGCACGGCCCGGAGACGACGATCGGGCGCGAGCGTCGCGTGAACCCGTTCTTCCCACGAGCGTAGAGGCGGCAGCGTGCTCGACATCCTCATCATCATGAACAACTACTTCCACGACGTGGCCACCGCCGTGCTCATAGCCGCCGCTGTGATCATGGCAGCGCTCGAGCGGCAGGCTCGCGTGGGGGCGCCAGCCGATCTTGCCACCCTCGCACGCGCCTACCCGGTGCTCACGCGCTTCGCCAAGGGCGCGCTCGCGTGGATCGTGCTGGGCGGCATCCCGCGGGTCATCTTCTTCAACACTCATGATCTCGGTGCCATCCGCGGCGATCTCATTCCGGCGATCGCCGTCAAGCATGTGGTCGAGGTGGCGGCGGTCGTTCTTGGTGTGGCGCTGTGGCGGCGCGTGAAGCGCCGGATCGAGACTCCGGCGGGGGAGTAGACGGCTGCGCGGGACATCGTGAGGCGCGTAGCCCGTGACCGGCGCATCCGCTACACTCTGTACCCGCAGGACACCCGCCCGAAAGGCCGCCCCGTTGAATGCACAGGCACCCAAAGGCACCGCCGACATGCTGCCCGACGTGGCGCGCGCCTGGGAGCACCTGCAGCGCGTCGCGCAGGAACTCTTCACCCGTTACGGCTACGAGCCGGTCTACACGCCACTGTTCGAGCACACCGAGGTGTTCACGCGCGGTATCGGCGAGGCCACCGACATCGTCTCAAAGGAGATGTACACCTTCGAGGACAAGGGCGGTCGCTCGATCACGCTCCGTCCCGAGGGGACCGCGAGCGTCGTGCGCTCCGCTCTCGAGCACAACCTGACGGCAAACGGCGCCCAGGCCAAGCTCTACTATGCAGGCCCGATGTTCCGCTACGAGCGCCCTCAGAAGGGGCGAATGCGGCAGTTCTGGCAGATCGGCATCGAGGTGCTCGGCGCGGCCGAGCCCACAGCCGATGCCGAGGTCATCGCCGTGCTCTGGGGGTACTTCGAGGCGCTTGGCCTGCCGCGCGAGAGCATGCGGCTGCTCCTGAACTCGATGGGGGACGACGCGTGCCGGCCGGCGTACCGGGACGGTATCGCCGCCTTCATCCGCGCGCACTCGGCCGATCTGTGCGACGAGTGCGACCGCCGTGCGGTGACCAACCCGCTGCGTGCGTTCGACTGCAAGAACCCGGCATGTCGTGAGGTGATGGCTGGAGCGCCGCTGCTGCGCGACGAGCTGTGCGAGGCGTGTGCGTCTCACTATGCGGCAGTGAAGTCGCATCTCGACGCACTCAGCATACCGTACGTCGAGGACTCGTCGCTCGTGCGCGGACTGGACTACTACACGCGCACCGTGTTCGAGATCCAGGTAGAGGCCGGCTTGGGCTCGCAGAACGCCATCGGCGGGGGAGGTCGTTACGACCGGTTGATGGAAGCGTACGGCGGCCCCGCGACCCCGGGTCTGGGATTCGCGCTCGGGTTCGAGCGCACGTTACTCGCGCTGGAGGCAGCCGGCGTGGGGATCCCCGCTCCGCCGCGTGCCGAAGTGTACGTCGCGCGCGTGGACGACACGGTGACGGCCGAGGTGTTCGGCCTCGTGCAACACCTGCGCGAGGCAGGCATCGCCGCCGAGATGGACCACCAGGCACGGAGCCTGAAGTCGCAGTTCAAGCAGGCCGATCGGCTCGGCGCACGCTTCGTCGTCATCGTGGGACCCGATGAGCTGGCTGAAGGCGAGTTCACGCTCCGGGATATGGGCACGAAAGAAGAGACACGCGTGGCGTTCGGCATCGCGGTCGACGCCGTCATCGCCGCGCTCGGCTAGGAGGGGACCACCTACATGTTCGATGCACGCTACTCGATCCGATCGCACACCTCAGGCGCGCTTTCCGCCGCCGAAGTAGGCACTCGCGTCACGCTCGCCGGCTGGGTGGCCAAGCGCCGCGACCACGGCGGCCTCATCTTCGTCGACCTGCGCGATCGCAGCGGCGTCGTGCAGTGCACCTTCGATCCCGATACCTCCGGCGAAGCGTTCGTTACTGCTGAGCGCGTGCGGCCCGAGTGGGTCGTCAGCCTGAGCGGGACGGTGCGCCGTCGTCCCGAGGGCACGGAGAATCCCAACATGGCAACCGGCGAGATCGAGATAATCGTCGACGCCGCAGAGGTGCTCAACTCAAGCGAGACACCGCCGTTCGAGATCGAGCCGGGCATCGACACCGACGAGGTCACGCGGATGCGCTACCGCTATCTCGACATCCGGCGCCCTGAGGTATTCGCAGCCCTGGCGCTGCGCGACCGGGTCACGCAGCGATTCCGCCGCTCTCTGGAGGGCCGCGGCTTCATGGAGATCGAGACGCCGATCCTCGGCAAGTCGACGCCTGAGGGCGCACGCGACTTCATCGTGCCGAGCCGCATGAGCCCGGGCTCGTTTTACGCGCTGCCCCAGTCGCCGCAGCTGTTCAAGCAGCTGTTCATGGTCGCGGGTATCGAGCGCTACTACCAGATCGCCCGCTGCTTCCGTGACGAGGACCTCCGCGCGGACCGTCAGCCCGAGTTCACGCAGGTCGACATCGAGATGTCCTTCGCCACGCAAGACGACATCCTTCAGTTGATGGAAGACGTCATGCACGACGTGATGAAGGAGGCTGCGGTCGATCTTCCGGTGCCGCTCCGCCGCATGTCGTACTACGAAGCGATGGACCGTTACGGTTCCGACCGGCCGGACACCCGATTCGGCATGGAGCTGCACTGCCTCAAGAGCGTCTTCGCCGCAAGTGAGTTCAAAGTCTTCGCGAGCGCGCTGGCGTCCGGTGGCCGCGTCAAGGGCATCAACGCCAAGGGCGCCGGTGACTGGAGCCGAGGCAAGATCGACGCGCTCAACCAAGTCGCGCTCGATGCCGGCGCTAAGGGCCTCGCATGGGTCGCGTTCCCCACGGAGGGCGACGTGCGCTCACCGATTACGAAGTTCTTCACCGAGGCAGAGATGGCGGGCCTGCGCGAGACGCTCGCCATCGAGCCGGGTGACCTCGCGCTGATGATCGCCGACGAGCACGATCTCGCAAACGAGGTCCTCGGTGTCCTGCGTCTGAAGATGGCCGACGAACTGGGGATCGAGCGCACCGGCTTCGACGCTCTGTGGGTCGTTGGCTTCCCGATGTTCAAGTACGATGCCGAGGAGGATCGCTACGCGGCCAATCACCATCCGTTCACGATGCCGCTTGAAGGCGACGTCGACAAGATCGAGACTGCGCCGCTCGAGGTCGGTTCGTACAGTTACGACCTGATCATCAACGGCTACGAGATAGGTGGCGGGACCTTACGTATCCACAACGCCGACCTGCAGATGAGGGTGCTGTCGCGCCTCGGACACTCGGAAGAGGACGCGCGCACGCAGTTCGGCTTCCTGCTCGATGCGCTGTCGTTCGGCGCGCCGCCGCATGGCGGCATCGCCCTCGGTCTGGATCGGCTCGTGATGTTGCTCGCGGGTGCGGGTTCTATCCGTGACGTCATCGCGTTTCCCAAGACATCGTCCGGGGCAGATCCCCTGACCGGCGCACCGGATGCCGTGAGTGCGCGGCAGTTGCGCGACGTGCACCTCAAGAGGGACTAAGGCAGGAATTCCGATGTCTCCCACGCTTCTCGCCTCAGCCGCCATCGTGATCGTCTCGTCGCTCGCGTTCGTCGCGGTCGGCACGGTGTACAGGTGGGACCTCTCGTCTCCCGGCTACGCCCGGTGGCAGCAGGTCATCGGTGTCTGCGGCGTGCTGGGCATCGCGGGCGTAGCGGCGTACAGCCGCATCGATGAACCGGTTGTCGCGGGGGCCGTCTTGCTCGGCGGAGTCGTCCTTGCCGTCGGCTACGCGTTTCTCTACCGGCGGCTCACCGCACGCATGATCGAGCTCACCGCTCCGCCGGATGACGTTTGCTGAGCGGGAGCGCGCGCTGCACGGCGGACCGATCACGTGATGACGTGCGCCGTGCGGTGGTGCTACCATGATGGTGCCTTGCCTTGCGTGGTATCGGTGTCAGCGGTTGAGCCAACACCTCTTGACCGGGAGCCCTACATTTCGCGGGGAAGTGGTATCCCCTTAGGGGGAAGCGCGGAGCCGCGGTGCGGGCACCCACCTGCTACGGCAGGTTCACCCGGCCGACCACGCAGGGCGGGGTGCATTTGCAACAGCGTCCGCGGAGGGACACATGCGCAGACTCATCGCAGCACTCGTCATAGCAGTTCTCGCGTTCGTCCTTGTCGGTTGCGGCGGTGGAGGCGAGCCCGCCGAGCCTGCCGAGGCGCCTCCGGCGGACGCGCCCGCTCCCGTGGAGCCGGTTGTTGTCGAGCCGGAGTACGTCACGGACCGCTCGGCCAACGACAACGACCTCGATCCGACACCGTTCCCGTCGTTCACGTCGACGGACACCCCGGCTGTCTTCACCGAGAAGATCGCAGCCGGCCGGGCCATGGTCATCCTCTTCTTCGATCCGGCGCAGCAGGTCACGGGGACGTTGCGTCCGGAGGTCGACGCGGTCATGCAGGACTACCGCGGGCTTGTGGACCTTGTGACGTTCGATGTCGGCGGCAGCGCGGACAGTGATTCCGCCAAGCGTGCGGTCGTCTACGCCTCCGAGCTCGGCGTTCTCAACACGCCATACCTGATCGTCGTTGACGAGGGTGGCTTCATCACGTGGCGTTGGAAGGGCTACGTCGACCGCGCCTACATCGAGCGTGAGGTCGAGCGCGCTACCAAGTAGCCATGCGCGACCTGTTCGATGAAGCGGCGGACAAGGCGCTCACGGCGGCCGCACCTCTGGCCGCGCGCGTGCGACCGCGCACCCTCGACGAGTTCGTCGGTCAGGATCACGTACTCGGACCAGGCACGGTTCTGCGCTCGGCGATAGAAGACGACACCCTCTCGTCGCTCATCCTCTACGGCCCGGCCGGCACCGGTAAGACGAGTCTGGCCCGGGTCATCGCCGGGATGACCGAGGCCCATGTGTCCGAGATCTCTGCGGTCAGTGCGGGGGTCAAGGAGGTCCGCGCGGTCATCGATCAGGCGCGCGAGCGTCTCAAGATGACGGGTACGCGCACGATCCTGTTCATCGACGAGATCCACCGCTTCAGCAAGTCGCAGCAAGACGCGCTCCTTCACGCCGTCGAGGACCGGCTCGTCACTCTCATCGGCGCGACTACCGAAAACCCGTTCTTCGAGGTGAATGCTCCGCTTATCAGCCGCTCCCGGGTCATCGAGTTCCTGCCCCTGGGCGACGACGAGGTGCGGCTGATCGTGGAGCGCGCGTCGGCCGACCGCGCCCGCGGTCTGGGAGGGCGGGTCGTCCTCGATCCGGCGGCTGTCGACCGGATCGTGACGCTCGCGGGCGGTGATGCGCGGATCGCACTGACCATGCTCGAGTTGGCGTTCCAGGTGGCGCCTCGCGATCAGGGAGGTATCGCGCGAGTCGGAGCCGACGAGGTTCTCCGCGCGGCAGCCACGCGTGCGCTGCCGTACGACAAGGGCGGCGACGTCCACTACGACGTCATCTCGGCGTTCATCAAGTCGATGCGGGGGAGCGATCCTGATGCGGCCGTGTACTGGCTCGCTCGTATGATCCACGGCGGCGAGGACCCCAAGTTCATCGCGCGACGGATGCTCATCTTCGCCTCGGAGGACGTCGGCATGGCCGATTCCGATGCGCTGCTCGTCGCGCATGCGGCGTTCAAGGCTGCCGAGTCGGTAGGCTGGCCCGAGGCGCGCATCAATCTGGCGCATGCGGCGGTCTATCTGGCGCTCGCGCCCAAGAGCAACGCTGCCTACATCGCGATCGACGAGGCGCTCACTGATGTCCGCGAGGGTACCGCGCGGCAGGTTCCCGACCACCTGCGTGATCGGCACCGGCCCGGTGCCGATCGCTACCCCGCGTATGCGTATCCGCACGATCATCCGGGAGCGTGGGTAGAACAGCAGTATCTGCCCGACGGGCTGACCGGCAAGCGCTACTATCGGCCGCGGGGGCAGTCGCCCGCCGCGGGCGAAGCTCCGGAAGAGGAGCGGTGAGCGCGGTGCCGCCCGAGGTGCGCCCTTTGCTACACTAGGTGGGTACGTCTCGTCGGCGGCCGAAGGGTGTGCGATGGATATCGCAGGGGCGCTCGGCATCACGCTCACCATCGTCTTGATCATCCTGACCGCCGCAGCCACCTACGCGGTGTTCGTGCTGGTCGTGGCTGTCAAGGATGCGCGGATCGCGCTCGAGGACGTTCGGAGCCGGCTCGTGCCGCTCCTTGAGAAGGCGGACATCACGATCGACGCGATCGACGCCGAGCTGCTTCGTGTCGACGCGATCGTCACTCAGGCCGAAGAGGTCGGCAGCGCCGTTTCGACTGCGAGCGACTTCATTCGTTCACCCGTGAACTCGGCAGCCCAGGGCATTGCGCGGATCGCCCGCGCATTCGGAAAGCGGTAGCGTCAGACCACGGACGCTTCGCGAGGAGGATCCATGCACGCAGACTCCATCAGACTCACGGTGCCGGCACGCGGCGAGTACGCCAAGACGGTCCGGATGACGGCCGCGCAGCTCGCGAGCCGGATCGGCATGTCCTATGACCAGGTCGACGACGTGCGGATAGCCGCCGAGGAGGCGTTCGTCTACGCCTGCGAATGTGCTGCCGATACGGCCGAGATCACGTTCGACTTCGAGATCACCGGGTCGACACTTTCGGTGCGCGTCGGCCCGCTGCCGACCAGCTGCATGCCACAAGCCGGCGCGGCGTCGGAGAACTACGCTGAGTTCATCCTCCGCTCCGTCTGCGACGACTTCTCCGTCGAACACGTCGCGGGCGAGTGCGTGCTACGCCTCACCTGTGCGACGGCTGCGCTTCCGGGCGATACCGTTGCCTAGGCCCGCACACCGACAAGAGCGCAGGCTCGTCTGGGACAAGGCCCACACCCGGCGGCTGTTCCTGCACTACCGCGCGCATGGCGACGAGGAGTCGCGCGACGAGCTCATCACTATGTACCTCAACCTGGTCAAGTATCTGGCCAGCCGATTCCGCAATCGTGGCGAGCCGATCGACGACCTCATCCAGGTGGGAACGATCGGCCTGATCAAGGCCATCGATCGGTTCGACACGGACCGGCAGGTAGAGTTCACGACCTATGCCACGCCGACGATCGTCGGCGAACTCAAGCGTTACTTCCGTGACAAGGGGTGGGCGATCAAGGTACCGCGCCGCTTGCAGGAACT
This sequence comes from Actinobacteria bacterium UBA2272, assembly GCA_002347725.1. Classification (GTDB taxonomy): domain Bacteria; phylum Actinomycetota; class Coriobacteriia; order Anaerosomatales; family Anaerosomataceae; genus UBA2272. Next base: position 585,203 of record DDXA01000003.1, on the reverse strand, counting down.
CTCGTTCCGCGTGAACCAGGCGGTCGATCACCTGACCCAGAAGCTCCAGCGATCACCGACCATCATCGAGATAGCGGCGTACCTCGACGTGACGACCGAAGAAGTCCTCGAAGCGCTCGAGACCTCCGAGGCGTACAACTTCGTCTCGCTCGAGAACGATCGCAACTCTGATGGCAACGACTCCTTCAGCATCCTCGAGTACATCGGCGAGGACGATCAGTTGCTGGCCGTCGTCGACGATCGCGCCACGCTCGCCGCCGCGCTCAAGCACTTGACGCCCCAGGAGCAGCACGTGCTCTATCTTCGGTTCTTTCAGGGGCTCACGCAGACTGAGATCGCGACCACGCTCGGGATCTCGCAGATGCAGGTGTCACGTATGCTGCGCAAGACGCTCAGGGCCATGCGCGAGCACCTTGTGGCCGGGGAGGTCTAGTGTCGTCGGCACCGCACGGACTTCTCGACGACCGATGGGTCCGGCTCGGTGCTCGGGCCTGGGCGCTGACAGGAGTCGCGCTGCTTGTGGCGGGTGCGTTGTGGCTGCTCGGGCGCACGGCACCCGTGCTGACACCGTTCCTGCTGGCGCTCGTCGTCGTCATCGTGCTCCGACGTCCTGTGGCGGCGCTCGAGGCGCGCGGGATCGCACGGTGGCTCGCGGTCGTCGTGTGCTACATGGTGTCGGCGGTCATCGTGGCCGTGGCGTCCCTGTTCGTCGTGCCGGTGGTGGCGCGTGAGGTCGCCGCGTTCGCCGAGGCGTTCCCGCGCTATTACGATGCGGTCGTCGGGCTGTGGGCCAGGCTCGAGGGCGAGTACGCGGCGGTCGAGTGGCCGGCGTGGGTCGGCGAAGTGTTGCTGTCTTCGCGCGCGACGATCGTCTCGTGGGCGACTCAGCTCTCAGGCTCCACGGCGCGGCTCGTCGTGACGCTCGGCAGTCGCTTCTTCGGTTTCTTCGTCCACCTGTTCCTCGCGATAGCGCTGGCGTTCTTTGTTCTGAGAGACCTGCCCACGATCAAGACCGAGTTGTTCGCGCTTGCCGGTCCCGGGCGCCGTGCCGAGTGGGTGCGGCTGGCGAGTGAGGTCGTCAGCGTGCTGGAGGGATTCCTCAAAGGCCAGCTGATCATCGCGACCGTTGTCGGTGTCATCACCGGCGTCGGACTGGCGGTGCTCGGCGTGCCGTACGCGGCGGTCATCGGCCTGATCGCTGGGGTGACCAACCTGGTCCCGTACGTCGGTCCTTTCGTTGGAGGTGCCGTTGCGGCGGTGTCGGCCGCGTTCGTCAGCCCGCAGCTGATGTTCTGGACGATCGCATGGGTCTTCGTCGTGCAGCAGACCGAGTCGCTTGCTCTTCAGCCGAGGGTCATGTCGCACCAGGTGCGCATCCATCCCGCACTGGTGATCGCGTCGCTGACGATCGGGGCTGCGTTCTTCGGCCTTGCGGGCATGCTGCTCGCCGTGCCGGTAGCGGCGGTGCTGACGGTCGTGTTCGTACACTACTACGAGAAGTCGTCGGGGCGCGACGTGCGCACCGACGGAGGGGTGCTCTTCCCGGCCAGGCGTTCCAAAGCATGCCCTGCCGACAGGTCGGCCGAGGCTCCAGCGTCCACGGATGGAGGCGCTTAGTATGCGCATGGGCGAGGTGAAGGCGCCGGACGCGTGGGTGCGGGTTCTCGTGATCGCGTGGGCGCTTGTGGGCATCGGGCTGCTGCTCGCGGCGCTCGGATGGCTGCTCGGTAGGATCTCGGGCGCCCTCGTGCCGTTCGGTCTTGCGGTCATCATCGTCTACCTGTTCCGCGGACCGGTGGCCGCCCTCGAGCGCCGGGGATGGAAGCGTGGGCTCGCGGTCGGTGTATGGTACCTCGTCGGGCTTGCCGTGATGGGAATCGCGCTTGCGTTCGTGATCCCGCCGCTCGTCAACCAGATCCGCGAGTTCATCGTCGCCTTCCCGACGTACTACGAGCGGGCGAGCACGATGCTGCTCGAGTACCAGAACCGCTACGAAGCGCTCGTAGTGCCGCCGTGGCTCGGGGACGCACTACTCAACATGCAGGACACGCTGACGAGACAGTCGGCCGAGTGGTCGGCACTGCTCGCCAAGGAGATCTTCAGCGTGGGCGGTACGGCTGTCGAACTGCTTGCCAACAGCGTCCTTGCCCTCGTGGTGGGATTCTGGATCCTCAAGGATCTCCCGACCATCAACCGGGAGACGCTGTTGCTCGCCGGCGCGAAGCGGCAGGACGAGGCGCGGATCGTCTCGGAGAAGGTGTCGCGCGTACTCGGCGGCTACCTGCGGGGTCAGTTGATCCTCTCAGGCGCGACGGCGATCATCGTCACGATCGGGCTGACCGCCTTCGGCGTTCCGTACTCGCTCGTCATCGGCCTGCTCGCCGGCCTGTTCAACGTGATCCCCTGGGTCGGCCCTGCACTGACGGCGGTCATCGCAGGAATCTCTGCGGCGTTCGTGAGCCCGTGGCTCATTCTCGCGGGCGTGGGCACGTCGGTTGCTGCGCAGCAGCTGACCGAGATCTTCGTGCAGCCCCGGGTGATGTCCGAACAGGTCGACCTGCACCCGCTTCTGGTGATATTCTCGCTGCTCACAGGTGCCGCGTTATTCGGATTCGTCGGGCTGTTGCTCGCGATACCGGTTGCGGCCGTGGCGAAGGGACTGTTCGTCTACTACTTCGAGAAGTACACGGACTCGAAGCTTTCGTCGGCTGAGGGCGCGCTGTTCCGCTCGAAGAAACCCGATGAGTGCGAGTGTCCGCCGGGTGACGGCGCCACGTCCGATGAGATTGCTACATCCGAGGAGACCGAGTAAGTGAAGTCAGCCGAGATCAGAGAGAGCTTCCTGTCCTTCTTCGAGAGCAAGGGTGCACGGCGGCTGCCGTCGAGTTCGCTCGTACCCGACGACCCGTCGCTCTTGCTCACATCGGCCGGCATGGTGCAGTTCAAACCGGTCTTCCTCGGCGCGCGAGACCTCGGCTTCACGCGTGCGACCACCTGCCAGAAGTGCGCGCGTACGACCGACATCGACATCATCGGCACCACCGGCCGGCACCACAGCTTCTTCGAGATGCTTGGCAACTTCAGCTTCGGCGACTACTTCAAGAGCGAAGCGTGCGCGTGGGCCTACGAGTACTCGACCGCTGTCTTAGGCATGGACCCCGGGCGTCTTTGGTTCTCGATCTACGAGGACGACGACGAGGCCGAGGCCATCTGGCGCGACGAGGTCGGCGTGCCGCAGGCGCGCATCGTTCGCATGGGGGCGAAGGACAACTTCTGGTCGGCGGGCCCCACCGGTCCGTGCGGGCCGTGTTCGGAGCTCTACTACGATCAAGGCCCCGAGGTCGGCTGCGGCAGCGCCGAGTGCGCGCCGGGCTGCGACTGCGACCGGTACGTGGAGTACTGGAACCTCGTCTTCATGCAGTACGACCGCCAGGAGGACGGCACGCTCGTCGACTTGCCGAAGAAGAACATCGACACCGGGATGGGACTCGAGCGCGTGGCCGCCATCATGCAGGGCGTGCGCACCAACTTCGAGACCGACGATCTGCGCGCGCTCGTGGCGGTGGCCGAGGAGTTCTCTGGTGTGGAGCTTGGTGCGGGGCCGAAGACCGACATCTCGCTTCGCATCCTTGCCGATCACGCGCGTGCGGTGGCGTTCCTTATCGCAGATGGCGTCTTGCCGTCCAACGAAGGTCGCGGTTACGTGCTCCGCCGCGTACTCCGTCGCGCGATACGGCACGGCCGACTCCTTGGCGTCGAGGACGCGTTCATGGTGCGCCTGATCGACACCGTGGTCGAGCGCTGGGGCGCGCCCTATCCGGAGCTCGAGGAGCACGCGGATCTCATCCGTCGCATCGTCGCGGCCGAGGAGGAGCGTTTCGGCGCCACACTGCGCCAGGGTCTCGCGTTCCTCGGCGGTGCGATCGAGCGCACGAAGGCCGCCGGAGTCTCGGTGCTCGACGGCGGCGAGGCGTTCGCGCTTCACGACACGTACGGGTTCCCCTTCGAACTCACTTCCGAGATTGCGGCCGAGGCCGGCCTCGAGGTCGACAGTGATGCGTTCACAACGGCGATGCAGGCGCAGAAGGAGCGCGGGCGGGCCGCGGTGAAAGACGAGTCCTGGTCCTCGTTCGGCGGCGCGTTCGACGAGATCGTGCGAGAGAGCGGGCCGAGCGAGTTCGTGGGCTACGCGACCGATGACGTCGAGACGAATGTCGTTGGCATCGTCGTCGGCGGTCAGCGCGTCGAGCGTGTGGAGGCAGGCGCGGAGGCTGAGGTGATGCTCAGGTCCACCCCCTTCTACGCCGAGCAGGGCGGCCAGGTGGGCGACGAGGGCATCATCGCCGCAGGCGATGCGGTCTTCGCCGTGGCGGACACGCGCTATCCCGTGCCCGGGCTTGTCGCCCATCTCGGCCGGATGGAGTCGGGCGAACTCACGGTGGGTCAGAACGTTCGGGCCGCCATCGACGTCGGGCGCCGTGAGCGCATCCGCCGCAATCACACGGCGACACACATCCTGCACTGGGCGCTCCGACTCATTCTCGGTGATCACGTGCATCAGTCGGGTAGCCACGTCGCACCGGACCGCATGCGCTTCGACTTCACGCACTTCGAGGCCCCCGGCCCCGATCAGCTCCGCCGGGTCGAGGAGATGGCCAATCACAAGGTCATGGAGAACCACCCTGTCCGCAACTACGAGACGTCGCTTGCCACAGCGCGCGAGATGGGCGTGACGGCGTTGTTCGGCGAGAAGTACGGCGATATCGTCCGTGTGCTCGAGGTGGGCAACTTCAGCAAGGAGCTCTGCGGCGGTACGCACGTCGGCCGCTCGAGTGAGATCGGGTTCATCAAGATCGTCTCGGAGGGTTCGGTCGGCGCAAACCTGCGGCGCATCGAGGCCGTGACGAGCTACGACGCGCTTGCGTACGTCTATGCCCAGGAGGACGCGCTGGCACAGGCCGGCGCGATGCTCAAGGCACGCCCCGCGGAGATCCCGGCCAAGGTCGAGGCGCTTCAGCGGCGCGTCAAGGAGGCCGAGCAGGCAGCCAGGAACGCGCGCGCCGCCTCGGCGGGCATAGATGAGTTCGAGACATGGCAGACACCGGCAGGCTATCACGTGAAAGTCGGCCGCATCGACGGTGCTGACGCGGGCGTCCTGCGCTCCGTGGCCGACCAGGCGCGCGGAGACGGCGGCGCGGCCATCCTCGTGGGCACGGCGGCCGACGCGGTCCTGCTGCTGGCGTCCGGCTCAAACCCGGCGGTCGATGCCGGCTTCGACGCGGGTGCCCTCATCCGCGCGATGGGTCCCCACATCGGCGGCGGCGGCGGCGGCAACCCGCGTATGGCCCAGGCTGGCGGCAAGGACGCTGCCGGCGTGGACGCCGCGCTCGCCGAGGCGCGGCACGTACTCGGAGTGGAGTAGCCCGTGCGGGTACTCGGCCTGGACATCGGTGAGGTGCGGGTCGGAGTCGCGGTCTGCGACCGGGACGGCAAGGTCGCGTCGCCGGTCGCCGTGCTCGATGCGCGCGAGCTCGCGCGGGACACACGGATGCTCTCACGCATCGTCGAGGACTACGAGGCCGAGCGCCTGGTCGTCGGCATGCCCCTCACGATGGCCGGTGACGAGGGCCCGCAGGCGGTGGTCGTGCGCGCCGAGGCCGAGAGGCTCGCAGGTGTGCTGGGCCTGCCGCTCGAGTACCAGGACGAACGGCTCTCAAGCGCAGAGGCGCGTCGGGTCATGCGTGAGGCGGGCATGAGCGAAAAGGAACAGCGCGGTGCACTCGACAAGGTGGCCGCGGCGATCGTGCTCCAGGGATGGCTGGACGGTCGCCGGGGGCGGGAGGGCAGATGAGCGGCCAGACACCCCGGCGCCCGCGCTTCGGGCGCGGCTCGAACCGTGGCGTGCGTCCGGCCGACGCGCGCTCGCGTCGGCGCACGCTTGGAGTGGTGTTTCTGCTCGTTGCGGTCGTGATGCTGGTCATCGTGCCGGCGTACGCGGCCTGGCAGCTGTTCGTTGCGCCCGACCTTCCCGATGTCACACCGGGCGTCACCGTGACAGTCGAGGTGCCATCCGGGGTCGGCACGGCCGAGATCGCAGGCGTGCTGGCCGAGGCCGGTGTCATCGACAATGCGGCGATGTTCAGGCTGCGGGCCCGGCTCGACGGCATCGACGGCAAGCTCCGTCCCGGCACGTACGAACTGACGACAGGGATGTCCTTCGGTGAGGTCGTCGAGCGGCTCCTTGCTGGTCCACCCCTCGAGTATGCGACCGTCACGATCCCGGAGGGCTTCACCGTCGAGCAGATCGCCGCGCGGGTCGAGGAGGCGTGCGGTATCCCCGCAGACGAGTTCACTGGTATGGCACTCGGCCAGGCGGCTCTGTTCGCCGAGGACCACCCGTACCTCGTCGATGTCTACAACGGCTCGCTCGAGGGCTACCTGTTCCCGAAGACGTACCGTGTCGTTCACGGCTCGGGTGCTGCCGATGTCATCGAGATGATGCTCGACCAGTTCGATGCGGAGCTTGCCGCCGTAGACATGACGTACGCGACCGGCAGGGGTCTTGATCTGAACGAATTCGTCACGCTCGCCTCGATGGTCGAGCGCGAGGCGCGCGTTGCTGATGAGCGTCCCGTCGTCGCGTCGGTGATCTACAATCGGCTCGAGCGGGGCATGCTCCTGGAGATCGACGCGACGATCGAGTACGTGATCAAGAAGAACCGGCCCCGGCTGCTCAATCGCGACCTCGAGATCGACAGTCCTTTCAATACGTACAAGAACGCGGGGCTGCCGCCGGGCCCGATCGCAAGCCCGGGTCTCGCCTCGCTCCAGGCCACCGCTGCGCCGGCGGAGACCAGCTACATCTACTACGTGCTCACGAGTGCCGACGGGTCGCACACGTTCGCCGAGACGTACGAGGAGTTCCTGATCGCCAAGGAGAAGTCGAGAGAGGTGACGCCGTGAGCGACGCACGTGACGACACGTCAGCGGCCATCGCGATACAGGGCGCCCGAAAAGCGTACCGGCCGATCGTCGGCGCCCCCTCACGCGATGCTGTCTGTGATGTGACCATCCGTGTCGCACCGGGCACGATCCACGGGTTGCTCGGACCCAATGGCGCCGGCAAGACCACGACACTCAAGATGCTCCTCGGTCTGGTCAAGCCGACCGCCGGCACCTTCAGGATCATGGGCGAGGACTCGACCCGGCCTGCGGGCCGTCGTGACGTCGGTTTCATGCCCGAACAGCCGTACTTCCCGCAGCACCTCACGGCGGCTCATGCGTTGAGGCTCTACGCGCGCTTGTCGGGCGTACCGAAAGGCGAGATCGCCTCGCGTACCTCGGCGCTGCTCGAGAGGGTCGGCCTCGCGGGACGCGATCGTGTGACGCTCGATACTTTCTCGCGCGGCATGCTGCAGCGCCTCGGCATAGCGCAGGCGCTCATCAACGAGCCGCAGGTGGTCATCCTCGACGAGCCGGCCTCGGGCCTCGACCCGGTCGGTCAGCGCGACGTGCGGAATCTCATGCTCGCGCTGCGTGACGCGGGTGTGACGGTGCTTCTCTCCTCGCACCAGCTCTCCGAGGTCGAAACGGTCTGCGACGATGTCACGATCATGAATGCGGGACGGGTGGCTGCCGAGGGCGTCCTCGACTCGCTGCTCAACATCGAGGGCCGGACCTCGGTGCGCGCACGCGTCCCGGGTGACGCTCTTCCGCCGGCCGTGGCCTCGCGTGCCGAGAGCATCGCGGTATCGGGAGGGCTGTGGGTCTTCTCTGTGCCCGACGAATCAGTACGGTTCGTCGTGGACGCCATGGACGACGCAGGTGGACGGGTGGTCTCGGTGATGCCGATGCGCGATTCACTGGAGGACTATTTCGCCAGATTGCTCGCGATGACTGCGGGGGAGGTGGGGTCGCGATGATGGGCCGGATCCTGCCTATCGCCTCGGCGGTCGTTGCCGACAGCCTCAGGCGCAAGGTCGTCTACGTCGTACTCGTCTTTGCCGCGCTACTCGCGTTCGCGATCCCGTCGCTTCCCGACTACGGTCTCGGCGTTCAGAGCGCCGTGTTCCGCGAGGTCGCCCTCGCGCTGGCCTACGTCACGGCTCTCGTGGTCACGCTCTCCCTTGCAGCCAACCGTGTGCCTGCCGAAGTCGAGCGCAGGACGGTGTATAACGTGGTCGCCAAGGGTGTCAGCCGCCCCGAGTACCTTCTCGGCACGTGGCTCGGCGTCTTCATGGTCGCGGGCGGCGCGATGGCTGCCTTCACGATCATCGAACAGGTCGTGGGCTACATCACGTACGGCGAGATCATGTGGCAGCTGTGGCAGGGCGCCTTCGCGGTCTGGCTGGAGATGGGCGTCGTCGCCGCGCTTGCGGTCGCGGTCTCCGCGATCACGGGACCGGTCGTCGTCGTGACCGCATCGCTCGCCGCGCTGTTCATCGGCCATTCGCGCAGCACGCTTCTCGGTGGCGAAGGGGCTCTCGATCTCAGCCCCTTCTACCCGTCGCTCGACGCGTTCAATGTGGTCAATCCGGTGGCCCACGGCAGCGGGGTTCCGCTCGTCTACCTTGTGAGCATGGTCGCCGTCTTCGTCGGCATGGCAGGGCTGTCGCTCATCGTCGGCAGCATCCTGTTCTCGAGACGGGACCTCTAGCCGTGGACCGAGACCGTCGGGCGATGACCGTCGCCGCGATCGTGCTGTGTCTGGCCCTCATGTTCGGTGGGCAGGCAGTAGCCGACTCGCTCGTTCCCGAGGCTTCGGCGGAGGTCACCAGTCAGGCGGTCGGCCGGGCGGCCTCCTCGTACCTGTCCGGCATCCGTGTCTTTGGCGCCGCGATCCTGTGGAACCGGATCGACGTCATCTACCACGGGTACTACCGCGAAGCCGGGCTCTCCGAGCAGCGGTTCATCCTGAGCACGATCGCCATCGTGCAGGCGCTCGATCCAGGCGCCGTCCAGTCGTATTACGTCGGATCGTGGGTCCTCGTGCGCAACGACCGGGTGGCCGACGGGCTCGCCATGGCCGAGCGCGGCGTCGAGCACAACCCGCAGTCGGGCATCCTGCGTACCAATGCGGCGCAGTTGCGCATGCTGTTCGGCGACGATCTCGAGGGCGCCGTCGAGATGGCCAAGTCGCTCATGGACAACAAAGACGAGATGGTCTGGACCGATGCCGTCGAGGAGCACAATGCGTATCCGATCCTCGGCGCGATCTTCCGTGCCGGCGGTCGGGACGATCTGGACGCACTCGTGCAGGCAGAGCTTGAGCGCATAGATGAGGAGGCGGGCGACCTGCTCGACGAGGAGGATCACGACCACGATCATGACGGCGTGCCCGACCACTAGGGAGCGATAGAGCTGCTTCGTCCAGACCACTATGTGAGCGACGTGCTGGCCATCGACCTCGTCGCCCTCGTCGCTTCCGGCGTCAAGGCGCTGCTGCTCGATATCGACAACACGCTCCTCCCGCTCGATCGGTCGGGCCTCTCGCCCGAGTACGCGGCATGGATCGCGTCGCTGCCGGATGCGGGGCTTGGGGCGTACCTCGTCTCCAACAACTGGCACGCGCACATCCACGCGCGTGCCGACGAGATCGGCCTTCCGGTCATCGCCAGGGCGGCCAAGCCGCTTCCGTTCGGGTTCCGCGCAGCCGCCCGGGCACTCGGGGTGCGCACGCGCGAGTGTGCCGTCGTCGGCGATCAGGTGTTCACCGACGTTCTCGGCGGCAGTCTCGCCGGCGCTACCACCGTGCTCGTCTGCCCGCTGTCTTCAACCGATCTGCCGCATACGCTTGTGTTGCGACGCATCGAGCGGGTCATAATGGCGGGTAGGCGGCCCACATCCTGACGCGGTTCGCCCCGGGGAGGCAGGGATAGCGTGCGCATCAACGGACACACGCAGGCCACAGCGGTCATCGGCTGGCCGATCGCGCACACGCTGTCGCCGGCCATGCACAATGCGGCGTACGAAGCCATGGGACTGAACTGGGTCTGTGTGCCGATCGGCGTGCCGGACCAGCGCGCGCTGTTCGCGTTCGTGGAGGCCGCACGCCGTGTGCCCATCATCGGGTTCAACGTCACGATGCCGTACAAGCAGGCCGTTGCGGAGCTGTGCGACGAAGTCGCCACACTCGCCCAGATGGCTGGCGCGGTCAACACCGTGCACTCGGTGGACGGACGGCTCATCGGCTACAACACCGACGGGCGTGGACTGCTCGAATCCCTCGCCGATGATGCGTCGTTCGATCCGGCCGGTTCTTCGGTCGCCGTGATCGGCGCGGGCGGCGCGGCGGGAGCGGCGGTCACGGCGTTCATCCTGGCCAAGGCGGGAAGCCTCGCGCTGGTCAATCGGGATGTCGACCGAGCCGAGCAGCTTCTCGAGCGCGTCGAGAACCGCCTGAGGGGCATGCCGGTCACCGTCCATGCGCTCGACGGCAGTGCTGCATCCGCAGTGCGCGACGCGGATCTGGTGATCAACGCCACCCCGGTCGGCATGGGGACCGACGATCCCAGCCCGATACCCACGGCGTGGCTGCGCGAAGGGCAGGTCGTCTACGACATGGTGTACCGTCCGGGAGACACCGCGCTCGTGCGTGAGGCGCGGGCGGTCGGCGCCCGGGCATTCAGCGGACTCGGCATGCTCGTAGCCCAGGGGGCGCTTGCGATCGACATCTGGGCCGGTAGCGAGCGATCCCAGTCCCGTGCCCCGCGTGAGGTCATGCGCGACGCCGCCGAGATGCAGATGAACGAGCGTGCGATCGGCGACCCGGGAGGCGCGCAGTGACCGCCGCGTCCGGGAAGAGGCTTGGCCGCGTGCTCGTGCAGGCCGGCGTCATCACCCCCGAGCAGCTCGACGCGGCCCTCGCAGAGTCGGGTGATCACACGCTGACGAGTGTGCTGGTGACCCAGGGTATCGCCGACGAATCCCGTATCGCACAGGCCGTGGCGGAAAGCCTCGGTCTGGCCTTCGTGGACCTGCAGGCTATCGATATCGACCCGACTGCGGCGACGATGCTGTCGATAGACCTGGCACGGCGGCACAGCTGCCTCCCCATCAAGGTCCAGGATGACGAGCTCATCGTCGCGATGTCCGATCCGGCGAACATCTTCGCGATCGACGATCTGCGCATCGTCACAGGCTTCGAGATCCGAGTGGTCGTGGCTTCGGAGAGCGACCTGTTGCAGGCCATCGACAGGCTGGCGGCCATGCAGCAGAACGTCGATCAGATGGTCGGCGATATCGAGGACCTCAGCTCCGCGATGTCGGGGCGCGACGAGGACCTGGCCGCTGACGAGGAGGCGCCGGTCGCCAAGATCATGAACCACGTGGTCACCGAGGCCATCCGCCAGGGCGCCGGCGACATCTACATCGAGCCGCAGGAGCATGACCTCCGCGTCCGGTACCGTATCGACGGCGTGTGCCAGGAGATTCTTCGCAGCCCGAAGAAGATCCACCGGCAGCTCATCAGCCGCCTCAAGATCCAGTGCGGCATGGACATCGCCGAGAAGCGCATACCGCAAGACGGACGCTTCGGTGTCGTGCTCGACGGCAAGTCGGTGGACTTCCGCGTGGCGGTACTGCCGACGGTGCAGGGCGAGATGTCGGTCATGCGACTCCTGCGTAAGGACGCGATCATGATGTCGCTCGAGGACCTCGGCTTCCTGGAGCAGCCCATGGAGCGTGTCATGGAAGCGATCATGAAGCCGTACGGCGCGCTGCTCGTCACCGGCCCCACCGGCTCGGGCAAGTCGACCACGCTTTATGCGGCGATCAACAAGACCACCAACCCCCGGGTCAACCTGATCACCGTCGAGGATCCCGTTGAGTACCGGCTCGAAGGACTGTCGCAGGTCCAGGTGCACGAGAAGGCGGGCCTTACCTTCGCGTCGGCCCTTCGTTCCATCCTTCGGCAGGACCCCGATGTGGTGATGATCGGTGAGATCCGTGACAAGGAAACCGCCACCATCGCCATCGAGGCGGCCCTGACCGGTCACCTTGTGCTGTCGACCCTGCACACGAACGATGCCCCTTCGGCGCTCACCCGGCTGACCGAGATGGGGGTCGAGCCCTTCCTGTCGGCGTCGGCCATCAACTGCGTGCTCGCTCAGCGGCTCGCCCGGCGTCTGTGCACCGCGTGCAGGGAGCAGTACACCCCCGAGGAAGAGGCGCTCACGCGCATCGGCTTCCCGTTCGAACCCGGGCACCCGCCCATGTTGTTCCGCGCCGTCGGTTGCTCCAAGTGCAACAACATAGGCTACAAGGGCCGCATGGGCATCCACGAGGTGATGACCATGAGCGAGGAGATCGAGCGGGCGTGCGTCGAGCATGCCTCGGGTGACGAGATCGGACGCATCGCCGTCGAGCAGGGGATGAGGACGCTCAAAGACGACGGGTTCGAGAAAGTCCGTTCAGGTCTGACGTCCATCGAGGAGATCATGCGCGTGGTCGTCTGACGCTCGCGACCTGCGTTTTCGCGGTTGTTTCGCCCTCTGCGACGTGAGAGACTGAAATCGCTTACCCCCGGTCGGGGTCGTTGGCGTGCGCCATGCGACCGGCCCGGCTTGACAGTGCGCACCACTCGGAGGTGGATGGACGATGGTGGACAAGGGCATCGGTGACTACTTCATCAGCGACGCTGACGACGAGTCGCTCGCAGACGACGACCTCCTCGGGGCGCCCGTGGTCGTCCCTGTGGTTCAGCCCCGTGTCGAGTCGGCTCCGGTGGCACCCGCGTCTGTCGCTCCGGCTCCGGTCCAGGCTCCGGCTCCGGCCCAGGGCCCGACGCAGGTTGGCGCTCAGCCCGCGGTAGCGGCTCACGTGTCTGTGGCCGAGCCCGCGCGTCCGCAGGCGACGATGCGGCAGGCGACGCGCGAGGAGCAACTCGCCGCCGCGCTCGATGAACTGATGCGCGAGGACCCGGACATCCAGGCGGCCGCCCTCGTGAGTCTCGACGGCTTCACGATGGCCTCGGCGCTTCCTGCCGGGATGCAGGCCGACCGCGTCGGCGCCATGTCGGCCGCGATCCTCGGACTCGGCGAGCGCGCCGCGGCCGAGCTGGGGAGGGGACATCTCTCGCAGGTGTTCATCGAGGGAGAGAACGGCTACGTGCTGCTCATCGCCGCGGGCGACCGCGCGGTGCTCACCGCGATGGCCGAGCCGAGCGCGAAGCTCGGACTCGTGATCTACGACATGAAGGCGACGGCGGACCGCATCGGCCAGATACTCGGCTGATGCTCGCCGCACGGCAACGGACGCGACGACGCGCCGAGGGGTGACGGTTCCAACCGATGGCACTGCGCGGTAACCTCAAGGACTTCAGCCTTCCTGACGTCTTCCAGCTCGTGCAACTGAGCGGGAAGACGGGGGTTCTGCGCATTGTTGGCGACGGCGCCGAGGGGAGCATCTGGTTCCGCGACGGAGAGGTCTTCTTCGCGCAGTCGAACTGGCGGCGCGATTTCCTCGGCGAGCGTCTGGTGACCGCGCAGCGCATCACGCCGCCAGCGCTCACCCGCGCGCTTCAGATCCGGGATTCCGAGGGCGACGCCGGGCGTCGACTCGGGCAGATCCTCGTGGACGAGGGCTACATCACGCAACAGGTCCTTGAGAGTTTCGTCCAGGAGCAGATCCAGGACACCATATTCGACCTGATGCGTTGGGATGCGGGTGATTTCGACTTCGAGGTGCTGCCCGAGGTCGTCCACGAAGACATCGGTCTGTCGGTCTCGGTCGAGAACATCGTGATGGAGGGCAGCCGCAGGCTCGAAGAGTGGAATCGCATCAAGAAGAAGGTGCCCTCCGCCGACATGGTCTTCAAGATGGCCACGGCACCGGGCGAGGGGACGTTCGAGATCTCGCTCAAGCCCGTGGAGTGGAATCTGCTGCTGCTCCTCGACGGCACGCGCTCGGTGAGCGAACTCGCGCACACCACGCACCGCACCGACTTCGAGGTGGCCCGGGTCATCTACGGGCTGTTCTCGGCCGGTCTGCTCGAAGTGCCCTCCGACGAGGAGGTCGAGCGCCTGCGTGCCGAGCGGGCGCGTCGGGACGAGAGGCGCTCGGCGCTCGACCCTGTGCCCGGCCCTTCGGCGGAGTCGCCGACGGCTGCCGGACAGGTCCCCGGCCCGGACCTGGTGGGGCCTGCGGTCGAGTCTGCGGAAGCTCCCGCCGACGAGAGTCCTCGTGAGGAGCCGGAGTTCCTGTCCGCCCCCGGCGTCGCTCCGTCAGCTGATGACATGGCGATGTTCGAGCAGATGATGGGCGCGGTCCTCGCCCCATCCTCCGACGAGGGCGCACCTATCGTCCCCACAGCGGAGCCGCCCGCCCCGCGAGCGCCGGTCGAGGATGAGTTTGAGACGCCGTTCGTTCCGGTGGCACCGACGCCGTACGAGGAGTCCGAAGAAGAGGGTCCGCTCGACCCGCTTTCTGGCGTTGGTGCGCTCACCACCGCAGACCTCGAAGGCATCCCTGCGCCGCCGGTAGCCGAGACCTATCAGATGCCGGAGGGCTTCGTCCCAACCGGCGACTTCGAGGCGGACCTGCGTACGCTCGGCCTTGGCGAGTTGCCGCCAGAGCTCGCGCAACCCGAGACGGAGCCGGTCTACGAAGCCCCTGAGCCACCGTCGCTGGAGTTCCCCCAAGAACCGATGTCGCTGTCCGATCCCGCCGTCGAAGGGGCGCCGGCGCCCGACGCGATCCCTGACGAGAGCGTCGACCTGGACGAGCTCATACGCTCGCTCGACGCCGACGGGGAGCTCGGCGGCGTGATCTCCTCGGGCACTGACTACGGAGCCGAGGAGCCGGCCGGCGCTGGCGTGATCTCCACCGACGCGTTCCTTGCGGATTTCGACTCGGAGATGGAGTTGTCGTCCGGACTCGGAGACGAGCTGACCGCACTCACCGGCGGGGGGACGGGACGTTCCCGGCCGGTTGCGACGGTCTCCAAGATCCCCGAGCCGGGCGAGGGGATCGTGCTGCACCGCGATCAGATGGTGGACCGTTCGCTCATAGAGAAGATCATCGAGGGCATCGAGAACCTGTAAGGACGGAGCGCGCATGCAGTCTGTCAAAGTCGTGGTGACCGGACCGTTCAACGCCGGCAAGACGACCTTCATCAAAGCGGTCAGCGAGATCACGGTGCTGTCGACGGAGCGTCAGGTCTCCGATGCCTCCGGAGAGGGCTCCGGCGAGACCACGGTGGCGATGGACTTCGGCCGGATCACCATCGCCGATGACGTCGTTCTCTACCTGTTCGGTACCCCCGGCCAGGAACGGTTCTCGTTCATGTGGGAAACGCTGTCCGAGGGTATGCTCGGCTTCGTCCTACTCGTAGACGCGGAGGATCCCGAGTCGTTTGAGGACGCCAAGTCGATGATCGAGTTCTTCCGCAACATGTCCGACGTCCCGTTCGTGGTGGCGGCGAACAAGGTGCCGCCAACCGACGTGCGGACGCTGCGCTCCGTGCGTGCCTCGATCGGGCTCTCGGACGACACGCCGCTCCTGCCGGTCGACGCGCGCGACAAGGAGAGCGTCAAGGCGGTACTTCTCGGCCTGCTCTATCGCATCCTCGACAGTATGGGCTGAGTGGGTGGACGCACGGCTCTATATGCTCGGCGCGATCGCCCTGGTGCTGCTGGCGTTGGCCCTCTACGTCCTCATCGCGTTCTCGCGGTATCGCCGCGCCGTGCGGCAGGCGCTCAAGACCTCGTCCATGGCCGATGACGGTGCGCGCGAGGCGTACCTCGGAGACGCGGCCGAGCAGGCCGATGACGTCTTCGCGGTCAGGGTGGGGGAGGGCGATGCTTCCGGCAAAGACGGCGGGGACGTGGCAGCGGAGCCGCAACCTGAGATCACGAGGCCGCGCCTCGACGAGCGCGACATCCCGCCGGTGTACCGGGATGCGCCGGTCGCCGAGATCACGGTTCCGGCCGAGCCGGTCGCGCCGCCCGAACCCGAACCGGAGCCCGAACCGGAACCCGAACCCGAGCCCGAGCCCGAACCGGAGCC
>DDXA01000003.1:0-569146 GCA_002347725.1 Actinobacteria bacterium UBA2272 | reverse complement strand
GAGCCCGAGCCCGAACCGGAGCCGGAACCTGAGCCGGCGCTGACACCGCCGCCGGCCGCGCCCCCGAACCCTCCGGCTGCGCACGTCTATTCGCTTGCGGAGGATCTCGAGCGGCTCATGGCCGCCGCCGCGCAGCCAGCCATGCTCTTGACACCCGAGGAGCACGAGCGCGCGCTATCGCACCCACCCTCAGTCCATGAGGCGGACCCGATTCCGGACGTCTCGGCGTTCCTGCCGCTTGCACCGGTGCCATCTCTCGGTCAGGCGCTGTCGAGTGCACCCGTGCCTCCCGCAGCCGGGCGACTGCCCGCTGTCGACCCCGCCGTCCCGTCGCACGCTGTGGAGACGTCAACGGCTACCGGCTCCGAAGGTGACGCGGGGTACCATCTCGTCGCACCGGTCGAGCTCCACTTCACCGGTGGGGGAGCGAGGGTCGGAGTCAAGGCGGGCACGCGCACGTACGACGAGTTCCAGAGGCTCGCCTCGATCCTTCTCGGCGACTTAAGGAAGGCGCGCGGCTGGTAAGGCGGACGCGCCCGGTTCCGCACGGTCCGATTCTGTCACTGGGGCGCGCATGTGTCGTACTATCGTGCTGCGGGCCAGACGAGCGCGCATCCGCACTATCGATGGAGTGATGTGTGAGTGGCGGAGGCGGGGGAACGACTCGGCGTACTGCTCCTGCGCGCCGGCATCATAAGCGAGCGTCAGCTCACAGACGCCCTGGAGGTCCACAAGGCCACCGGTAGTCCGCTCGGCCGCGTCCTGGTGGATCTCGGCTATGCCACGCAGGGCGGCATCCTTTCGGTCATGGCCAAGCAGATCGGCATCCAGTACGTCGACTTCTCCGAGACGCGCCCGGACGCCAACGCGATAGCCGTCGTGCCGAGGGATCTCGCGGTTCGATACACGCTGATGCCCGTCAAGATCGTCGACGACCAGCTCGTCGTGGCGATGGCCGACCCGCAGAACGTGCTCGCGCTGGACGACCTCCGCATCATCACGGGGTACGAGATCACGTCGGCCATCTCCACCAAAGACGGCATCGTCGCGGCCGTGGAGGAGTTCTACAAGGTCGCGACGACCATGGATCAAGACGATCTCGGGGGCCCCGACGAGCTCGAGACGGTGTCCCTTGCGGACATGACCGAGGTCACTGACGAGGCGCCGATCGTCAAACTCGTGAACTACATCATCAACAAGGCGGTCACCGATCGGGCAAGCGACATCCACGTCGAGCCGCAGGAGAAGGATCTTCGCGTCCGCTATCGGGTGGACGGCGTGCTCCATGAGATGATGCGCAGCCCCAAGAGCACGCAGCAGGCGATCCTGTCGCGGTTCAAGATCATGGCCGATATGGACATCGCCGAGACCCGCAAACCCCAAGACGGGCATACCGCGCTCACCATCGGCGGGCACCAGTTGGACTTCCGCGTCTCGACGCTTCCGACCGTCTATGGAGAGCGAGTCGTGCTTCGCATCCTGCGCAAGGACAGCATCATGTTGCGCCTCGAGGACCTCGGTTTCTTGCCCGGATCGCTCGAGCGCTTCGAGTCCTCGTTCCGCAAGCCGTATGGCGCGATCCTCGTCACGGGACCCACCGGCTCGGGCAAGTCCACCTCGCTCTACGCCGCGATCAACGTCCTCAACGACCCCGGCAAGCACATCCTCACCGCCGAGGATCCTGTGGAGTACCGGCTGCCGGGCGTGAACCAGGTGCAGACCAACGTCAAGGCGGGGCTCACGTTCGCCCGTGCGCTGCGTTCGTTCCTGCGCTGTTCGCCGGACATCATCCTCGTCGGTGAGATACGCGATCAGGAGACTGCCAAGATCGCCATTGAGTCTGCGCTCACCGGACACCTCGTGCTCTCGACCCTTCACACCAACGACGCGGCCGGTGCGGTGACCCGGCTCACCGAGATGGGCGTCGAGCCGTTCCTCGTCGCGTCCGCGGTCGACTGTGTCCTGGCCCAGCGGCTCGCGCGGCGCCTCTGCCCCGACTGCAAAGACGAGTACAAGCCGCCGAAACAGGTCCTACTGGATGCGGGATACGCCGAGGACGCTCTGCCCCAGTCGCTATGGCGTGCGAAAGGGTGCAAGAAGTGCGGCGGGACCGGGTACCGGGGGCGGCTTGGCGTTCACGAGGTCATGCTGATCACCGAGGAGATCGGCGACCTGACGGTCAGGGAGGCGACCGCCGAGGCGATCCGTGACGTGGCGTGTCAGCAGGGCATGCTCACCCTGAAGCAGGATGGCCTCGAGAAGGTCCGCATGGGTCGGACATCCATCGAGGAGATCGCGCGGGTCATCGTCTAGGCCGCATTGCGCTACAGTCCGTGGCGCTCGATGCCGACCCTGTAGTATGTTCACCACGACACGATCGTATGAGAGGTGCGCAGATGGCGACGATCACCTTCAAGTACAACGTCCGCGATAAGACCGGTAAGGTCGTCAGCGGCAAGCTCGAGGGGGAGAACCGCGAAGCGGTCGCCACCAAACTCCGCCAGATGGGCTACATCATCCTCGACCTCGACGAGGATCGTCTGGCCAGACTCAACAAGATCACCTTCGGAACGAGCGTCAAGACCAAGGACGTCACGATCTTCGCGCGCCAGTTTGCGACCATGATCAACGCCGGTCTTTCGCTCACGAAGTGCCTGAGCATCCTTGGTGCGCAGTCGGATAGCAAGGAGCTTCGCGAGATCATCAGCCAGCTTGGCAAGGACGTGGAGGCCGGGCAGTCGCTGTCCGAGGCGATGGTCAAGCACACCAAGGTCTTTCCGCCGATCTTCTACAACATGGTCCGTGCCGGCGAGACCGGCGGTGTGCTCGACGAGGTGCTGCTGCGTGTGGCGGACCTGTTCGAGGCCGATGCCGCCCTCAAGGCGAGGATCAAGTCGGCCATGACGTATCCGATCGCCATGGGCGCGCTCGTGATGATCGTGCTCGTCGCGATGATGGTCTTCGTCGTACCGACATTCCAGAAGATGTTCTCGGACATGGGCGGCGAGCTGCCGCTGCCGACGCAGGTCCTCGTGGCGATCTCCGAGGGTGCCCGCGGCTGGCAGGGCCTTGCCGTTGTCGGCGCTGTCATCGCGGGAGTCATCGCGTTCAAGGCATGGGTAGGGACCGAATCGGGACGCTTCATCTGGGACGGTGTGAAGCTGCGGATGCCAGTCGCCGGAGAGCTGAACCGAAAGACGGCACTTGCGCGTTTCACGCGGACGTTCGGCACACTCGTGTCTGCCGGTGTCCCGATTCTCTCGGCACTCGACATCGTTGCCGACACTGCCGGAAACGAGGTCGTCTCGCGGGCGATCAAGAAGGTGCGGGCCGCCATCAAGGAGGGCGAGACGATCGCCAAGCCGCTGGGCGAGTCGCCGGTGTTCCCGTCGATGGTCGTGCAGATGATCGCGGTGGGCGAGGAGACCGGTGCGCTCGACCAGATGCTCAACAAGATCGCGGACTTCTACGACGAAGAGGTTCGCGTGGCGGTCGACAGCCTCACCTCGATCATCGAGCCGATCATGATGGCCTCGCTCGGTGTCATCGTCGGTGGCATCATCATCGCGCTCTACATGCCGATGTTCCAGGTCATCACGCTCGTGAACTAGTTGAAACTGCATGTAAAGTACGGCCCGCAAAGGCCGATAACACGTAGTGAGCGGGCGGATGCCCGCGCATGTCCGTAAGGGAAAGGGAGGTGAACATCGATGCGGATGTTCAGGAAGGACGAGGGCTTCACCCTCGTCGAACTCATGGTCGTCGTTCTTATTATCGGTATCCTTGTTGCAATCGCGATTCCGGTCTTCAACGCAGCGTCCCGTACGGCGCGTCAGCGCACCTGCCACTCCAACCAGCGCACGATCGAGGGCGCGATCCAGCAGTGGCTGGCCGCCAGCCCCACGAACGTGTGGACGCCCAAGCTGATCAACGGAGCAGACGAGCTGACCTTGAATGGTGCCTACATCAAGGACGTTCCGCAGTGCCCGATCGCGACCGCCACCCAGTTCTACGCGACCAACACCAGTGGGACGATCACCTTCGACGGCAGCACGGCGTGGCTGGTCGACGGTACTCTCAACCACGGTCACTTCTAGGATCTTCTGCAGTGAGTGCGATCGAAGGCCGGGGGCATCGCCTCCGGCCTTCGGGCACCTGATGCGGTTCGTCTCTGCATCTTGTGGCGTGACGCGCGCGCTCGGGGCAGGGCGCACTCCTGAGGGGTGAAGAAAGCGGGCGACAGCCATGTTCGCGAGGGACAAGGGATTCACCCTGGTCGAGCTCATGGTGGTGGTCCTCATCATCGGCATCCTGGTTGCGATCGCGATCCCGGTATTCGTGGCCGCGTCTCGAACGGCAGCGGAACGGACGTGCCAGACGAACCAGCGCACGATCGAGG
The DNA here is from genome assembly GCA_002347725.1 of Actinobacteria bacterium UBA2272. Taxonomy (GTDB): domain Bacteria; phylum Actinomycetota; class Coriobacteriia; order Anaerosomatales; family Anaerosomataceae; genus UBA2272. Next base: position 564,747 of record DDXA01000003.1, on the reverse strand, counting down.
GCGCGGTCCAGCAGTGGATCGCGGGTGATCCGGCACGGTGGTGGAGCGCGCAGGTGATCGACGGTGCGACGGATGCGTTGACCGATCCAGCGGCGCCGTACCTCCTGGCGCCGCCGCGGTGTCCGAATGCGGAGACGCTCTTCTATGGTGTCGACGCGAGCGGAACGGTCACGGCCGACGATCTGGCGGCCGGGGATCCGGTGCCTGCGGTCTGGACATCGGCCACCGGGCATGAGCACCACTAGGGTTCAGCGGGACTTACGGAGAAGCCCGGCGGTCATGAGGCCGCCGGGCTTCTCATATCCCGGCGGTTCGTTCATGCTCTCCCTCGAGAACTGCGTGCCAGTGGATGTGTCCGATGATGGAAGGCGAAGCGAATGCCGTCATGGTTCTTCACCATGTCGATGGGGCTGTTCGGCCTCCTGTTCGGCAGCTTCGCCAATGTCGTGATCTGGCGAGTCCCGAGGGGTGAGTCGATCGCGCATCCCGGGTCCCACTGTCCTGCGTGCAGCACGCAGATCGCCTGGTACGACAACATCCCGGTCCTCTCCTGGCTGGTGCTCAGGGCACGGTGCCGGTCGTGCGGCGCGGGCATCCGTGTACGCTACCCGATCGTGGAGCTCGCTTCGGGTGCGCTGTTCGTCGCCGCCGCGCTGGCCTACGGAGTGGGCGTGCGAGCGGTCGTGGCGGCGGCGGTCTTCTGGTTGCTGCTCGTGCTTTCGGTGATCGACCTCGACCACCTGCGCCTGCCCAACCCGCTCGTGGCGGTGCTTGCTGCACTCGGTCTGCTGGCCGCACTCGCCTCGCAGTACGCTTCGCCGCTCGTCGGCCCGCTGACGTATCACGTCCCGGCGTCTGGATATCTCACGGGACCGCTGGCCAACGCGCTCGCCGGCGCCGTTCTCGGCGCCGGGGTATCGGCCGGGACGGCGCTGCTGTACGGCGTCGTGCGCAAGAGACGCGGGCTCGGCATGGGCGACGTGAAGTTCCTCGGGGCGCTCGGCCTCGTCCTCGGCCCGTACGTGCTCTTGAGCATCTTCCTCGGTAGCGTGATCGGCATGGTTGTCGGTCTGAGCGGAAGCAGGGGCGTGAGGCTCTCGGAGAAGCGGATCCCGTTCGGTCCGTGGCTTGCTGCAGGATCGGTGATCACGGCACTTCACGGCCCGGCCATCTGGGCGTGGTATCTGCGTCTCGTGGGGCTCGTCTGAGCCGGTGTTAAGATGCCATTGAGCAGCGGATATGGGCGTCAAGTAATCTGGCGGATGTGCCGATACGGATACCAGTGGCGCGAATCGCGCGTGCTGCGCCTGTTCAGGCATGGCTAGGGAGTTGGAAGCATGAGGGGCATAGTGAGGCGGCTGTCTAGCGACGAGGGTATGACGCTCGTCGAGATCATGGTCTCGGCGGCCATCATGTTCATCATCTTGACGGGCGTTCTCAGTCTTGTCGTCCAGACGACGATGATGAGCGTGCAGGCCAAAGAGAAGAACGTCATGACCAACTCCCTGAACGCGTACATCGAGTGGGTGCACTCGCTTCCGTTCGACGATGTGGATCTCGTCGATGACGGCGGCATCCTCCCCGAGGAGAGTTCCCAGACCGTGGGTGGGTATACGGTGGTCATCCGTCCCACGATAACGACGGTCACCGGCAACACCTCAGTCAAGAACCTGCAGGTCGACATCGCTGTCACGGACGCGCGAGGGGTCAGCTCCACGCACTCGACCACGGTCGTCGTGCGTGATCGCAGCAACTTCATGACCCAGGGTAAGCGCGATCCGCTGACGGATCCGAAAGCGGAGTTCATCGGCCTCACGCCCCCCAGCGGTACGGTCGTCTGGGACTCGGAGTGGTCCGGCGGCCCGCTCTATCTCGATGTAAGTGCCGAGGCGTCCGAGGGCCGCGTGATCGAGATCGTCAGGGTCTCGTTCAACTCCATCCTGTGTGAGGACGCGAGTCTGCCGCCGCTGTCGGCTCTGTGGGAGCCGCGGACCGAGACCTTCACATCCACGAGCGCGCTCTTCGCCTGGAACACGAACCAGTTCGAGCCGATCGAAGTGGAGGAGGGCGTCTTCGTCGACACGCGGTTGTTCGGTGACGGGATGGGGACGCTCAAGGTCTGGGTCGTGGACGACGCCGGCATCGATGACACCGACGAGCGATTCTTGCTGCTCGACAACTTCGCACCCGCGACGCCCGGCTCGATTGCCGCAGGCGTGGCGAAGGCGAACAGCGTACCTGTCGTCTGGGACAGGGCCGCCGACGGCAACCTCGGGGCCGATTCGTACGATCTGGAGTGGGTCCGTCAGGGTATGACGCAGACTTCGGTGAGTGATCCGGCGTTCGGGTACTGGAACCCGGCCGGAACGTACACCTGGCTGAACGCCGCGGAGCACCCCAACGCCACGCTGACGTACGAGGCCGCCACAGCGCCGTTCAGCCGCTACGCCGCACGCGTCCGCGCGGTCTCTCCCCGGGGTCTCACCTCCGACTGGACCGAGGCCACGTTCATGTCGCGGCCGCTCGTGAGTGGCACGTATGCCGTCGTGGAGAAGTCGACAGGCAACCCGAAGTACTGGAAGGTCACCGCGAACCTGTCCGTCACGCCGCCGGCGTTTCCGACGACCGGGACGACGACGTACGCGTTCTACCGGGGCACCGAGGCGACGCCGATCCAGCAGGGAACATCAACGACGTGTACCGATATCGTTCAGGTCGACGTCAACCCGAGTGAAACGAACTTCCCGGTGCGCTCCTACCGGGTGGTGGTGACGCATACGCCTGCAGGCATCGGGGGCGGTACCCAGCAGACGTCCGTGTCGAACACCGTGAGCACGGTCTATCAGGCCAGCGATGGCACCTACACCTTCGCGGAGGGGACGTGGTGACGATGGCCCACGCCCGCGAAGACGCCGGGTTCACCCTGTCCGAACTCATCGTGGTGGTGGGTCTTCTCGGCATGGTGCTCGGGATCGCATACGCCGGCTTCAGTGTCGCCGCGAGCGGCAGCAGGATGAGTGACCGCCAGGCGTACTTGAGCCGTGAGGTCGGTGCGCCACTCGAGTTTGCCGATCGGGTGCTCACGCAGGCGTTCGACTTCGACACGAGCTACCCCGGGCTCAACCCTAACCGCTTCGCGTTCTACACGGACCAGGACAGCGACGGTAACCGCGAGCGTTACGTGATCGAGGTCGTCGGGACGCGACTGCTCGTGACCTCTGAGGAGGAAGGCGGCGGACGGCCACGACGGCAGGTCGTCTGGTCCGAGCACAACGCCAACCTTGCTGCCGGCGAGCCGTTGTTCCGTTACTACGACATGCACGGCACGCAGATCACCTCGATGGGTGATCTGCCCGGCAATGCGAAGCGGATCGTGATGACTATCGTGACCGAGCATGACGGCACGCGCCTGAAAGACGGTCGAGAGATGTTTCTGCGGAACCGGTAGACGGAGGAGAGCGCGATGTTCACGAAGCTCAAGCGGCTGCATCGGGATGACGAGGGCGTCGCGTTACTGACGGTGCTCGGCGTCATGCTCGTGATAACCGTACTGGCGATCGGTTCGTACGCTCTCGCGACCCAGGCGTTGCATGAGTCGGTGCGGGTGGAGAACGAGACCCAGGCGTTCCGTGCCGCTTCGAGCGGCCTCGAGCTCGTGCTCTCGACGTTCAGCGAGTCCGGGGCGCAGGCGATGATGGAAAGCGGGCCGGAAACGGGTTCGACACCTGACGGGACGTATGTGGTCACGGCCGAGGACCTCGGGAACAGCGAGTGGCGTCTCACGTCTGTCGGAACGCAGACCGACGGCGCTACCGAGACGGTTCGCCAGCAGTTCTACTTCATCGATCTGTGGAAAATGAACTTCTCGGCCGGCTCGTCGTCGCTGATGAGTGGCTCCTCGGCTCTCAACGGGACGTCGAGCATCGTCGGGCCGTTCTACATGAAGGGTGACCTGAACATCCAGGCGAACATGGCCGTCATCGAGGGTCCGCTGTTCGTCAAGAACGGTGACATCAGTCTGAAGAACACCAACATCTGGCTGGGACTCTATGGGCAGCCGATCAAGGTCTACTGCGACAAGGCCATCCCCGAGAACGAGGGGAACGGTTCGGGTAAGGGCACCGGGGTCTATATCAGCCACAGGATCAGGTCGGTCCCGGACATCACGCTTCCGGCGATCACACAGGAGATGCTGGAAGAGTGGGCGACGACGGCCAAGAACGAGTCGATAGACAACATCATGGGCAGGACCGCGGTGGCCAACCTCGAGTCGAGCGACGGACACGCGACCTCGTACGTGACGATGCAGCCGCCGAGCACGACGACCTGGACGCGCCGCAAAGCGCAGACGGCCGTGGCCGCAGCGTCGTTGCCGTACAAGTTCATCGGTGATCCGTCCGGGGTGATCCAGACCATCGGGAACGGCGCCACGCCGCTCACGATCGGCGGCACGGGAAGCTTCGGCGCGTGGGGATCGACGACGACCACCGACGGGGTGAGCCTTGCGGCAGGACCTCCCGGGTCGACAGGCTATCCGGCCGGTCAGCGCGATGACTTCGCGTACGACGATACCGCCAAGATCCTCTACATCCACGGCACGGTGTTCGTCGATGGCCCGCTCACTATCGCGCAGAACATCAAGTACGTCGGGAACGGGACCATCGTGGCAAATGGTGACGTGACGCTCAACGGATCGATCGTGCCGTACTACACGGACGCCATCGCCAACAAGAACATCCAGGGCGAGAACAACAGGTGGGCGCTCGGTATCGTGACGCCCGGGGATACGAACTTCAACGCCGGGGGCAACAATCCGATGGCAGGCACGAGCGCGTCGGATCGCGAATCACTTCGTGAGCTGGCGGCTGACTACGCGGGAGCGTTCTACGTTGGAGGTACCGCGTACTTCAATAACAACAACATGCTCATCCGCGGAACCGTCCTGTCGAGCCAGATGAAGTTCGACAAGAACAACAACCTGCTGATCACCAACCCGCTGCTTCCGACCTATCTGCCGGACTCGCTTCCCGGCGCCGGCACCGGTTTGCTGACGCCTGGCCTGTGGAGCCGGGGGTGATACAGGCTGGCGGTTGATCTGCCCCGCTATTGACAACCGCACGCCATCTGCGGTTCGATGATTCGGAGCAAGTGCTCGCTTATCCGTTGTCAAGGCCTGGAACATGCACTTCAGCCCGGGGGAACGTCGCAATCGCACCAGCAGTCGTAGCCTTGTCGTAGCAGCAGAAGAAGGAGGACACCGTTGGGTTCCCTCTCCTTCGGTTCGAGCCAGACCGGCATCGGTCTGGACATCGGCACCGAGCACGTTCGCGTAGCACAGGTCAAGCAGACCGGTTCCGGTTTCGTGCTGACCGGCTACGGTCGTGTCGACGTGCCGATGGGGGCTGTTGCCGACGGCGAGATCGTGGACAGCGCCGCTGTCTCGGCGGCGATCAAGGAACTCTGGCGCGTATCGAACGTCCGTGGCAAGGAAGTCTCCACCGGCGTTTCGAACCAGCGTGTCATCGTTCGCCTGATCGATCTTCCGTTCATGGAGCGCGGCGAGCTCCAGAACGCCATCCAGTACCAGGCGCAGGACTACATCCCGATGGCCGTTGAGGAATCGATACTCGACTTCCAGATCATCGGTGACTACATGACGCCGAGCGACGAGCACATGATGGAGGTGCTCCTGGTCGCCGCGCATCGTGAGATGATCGGCAACACCGTGAGCGCGGTCGAGGGAGCGGGCCTCAAGCTCTCCCGGGTCGACGTATCGTCGTTCGCCATCGTGCGGGCTCTCATGGGCGACAGCCTCGAGGTTCTACCCGAGAGCGAGGGCGAGGCCACCGCGATCGTCCACGTCTCGTCGGGCATCACCAACATCGCCGTCGTCGAGCGGGGCATCCCGCGGTTCAACCGCATCTCATCGCTCGCCGGGAGTACGTTCACCCAGGCGATCGCCAACGTCCTGAACGTGACGTTCGACGAAGCGGAGGATTTGAAGATCCGCGTCGGTCTTCCCGATATCGACACCGGCGCGAGCGGCGACGTCTCAGGCGTCGATCCCGAGTACGTGCAGGTCGTGCACCAGTCGATCGAGCGCGAGGTCAACAAGTTCATCGCCGAAGTGCGGCGCTCGCTTGACTACTATCTGACGCAGACATCACAGGTGCGCACGATCACCAAGATCCTGCTCACCGGCAGCGGAGCCCAGCTGCGGAACTTCGATCACTATCTGGAGAAGGGGCTGCAGGCGCAACAGGTCACGCTCGGCGATCCGCTTGCAAGGGTCCAGGTGGCATCGAGCATCCAGCAGGCCGTGCATGACGACCGGATGGGCTGTGTCACGGCGATAGGTCTCGCACTCGGAGGGCTGCAGTCATGATGCGCATCAACCTCCTGCCTCCCGAGATACTGGAGCGCCGCCGGGCCGAACGACGGATCGGGTGGGTCGTCCTTGCAGCGCTGGGCGTAGCAGTCATCCTTGCGGGCGTGTGGGCCTTTGGCTACTTCCGTCTCCAGGACAAGAAGGACGAACTGGCCGAGGTTCAGCAGCTCGTGCAGGCCAGCCAGGCCCAGGCCGAGCAGCTCGCAGTGTTCGAGCAGCGTGCCACCGAACTCGAGGGACGTAAAGTCACCGCGGACCTCGCCCTCGGCTCGAGGCGTAACTGGGGCAAGCTGTTCGACGAGATCTCACTCGTTCTTCCATCCGACGTGTGGCTGCAGACCATGGTCGCTAGCGAGTCCAACGGTCTGTCCATCAGCGGCTATGCCGTTGACGTGCGCAACGACTCCCCGGATGCCGGGCACAAGTCGATCGCCAAGACGCTCGTGCGGCTCGCCGACTTGAGCGACCTCTACGACATCTGGTTGACCGCTTCGACCAAGCAGACGTTCGCCGAGCAGCCCGCGATCCAGTTCACCATCACCGCTTCGGTGGGAAGCCCCGCAGCCGGGGGGGAGACGCCGTGAGCCGATCAGTCATCATCAACCATCCGCGGAGGGTGAGCCTGCCCCGCCGAGTACGCCTGCCCCATAGCGGAGGGTGCTAGCCATGGGCCGACTGTCAGCGCAGAACCAGATGATCATCGCAGTCGCCGTCCTCGTCGTGTTGGCGGCCGTTGCGGTATTCCTCGGCATCATGCCGCTGTTCAGCGAGGCATCCGAGATCGACGCGCAGATCGCGACCGAGCAGTCGAACCTCGCGACGGCCCAGGCACTTGTGGCGCGTAGGCAGAGCGCGAAGGCGCAGTCGGCCGCCAACGAGGTCGAGCTCATGCGGATCGCCAACCGCGTTCCGGATTCGCCGCAGCTCCCCTCGGTCATCATCGAGTTGCAGGATGTCGCCAACGCCTCTGGTCTCGAGTTCCCGCAGATCAATGTTGGTGCGGTGAGCCAGGGACCCGTGGCGCCGGACGGGACGCCGGCAAGCTATCACGTGCTGCCCATCACGATCTCCCTGCGAGGCGACTGGTCGGACCTCGTCGAGTATCAGCATCGCATCACCAAGCTCGAGCGTGGTGTGCGGGTGACCAGTTCGACGTTTGCCTACGTGCCGGGTACCGAGACCACCCTCGCGATGGTCCAGGGGACGATCGTCCTTGAGGTGTATATGATGTCACCCGCGGCTGGCACCACGCCGACGGCTCCGGCAGACGCTACGTCCAACTAGCTGCGATCACCCGAAGGAGGCGAAGAGCATGTCCGACGACCTGGGAATGACCGGCACCGCGCCGGAGTCCGTGCCCGGTCCCGAGACCCCGAAGAAGGGCTACTTCGCCACGCCGACCGGCAGGATCGTGGGAATCGTGGTCGGGCTGGGCGTCCTCGGTCTCGTCGCCGGGATCGCCGTGGCGATCGTCCTGTTCGTGTTCGCGGGAGATGCGGCCGATGACCTGCTGGTCCAGCCCCTGGGGGAGCCGACCGCACCGGCGTCCGCCGGAACGACCGAGACCGTCCCTACCGCCGAGGCGCCTGCAGCTCCGTTGCCCAACTCGGCGGTGTTCACGTTCCGGGACATCTTCGATCCGTTGCTCAAGCCCCCGCCAGAGCCGTCCGGTGACACGACGCCGACGACGGATCCGGACACCGATACGCCCACGACCGACGGTACCCTGTATCTGAACGACATCGTGACCGAGGATGGGGTGCTGAAGGCTGTTCTGGCCCTGGGCGACTCCACCTACACGCTCGCGGTCGGCGAGGGGATCTCCGGTACGCCGTGGGAGGTGCTCAGGATCTCGAGCACACAGGTCACCATGCTCTACGGCGATGTCCAGGTGACTCTCGGCATCGGGCAGGGCATCCTCAAGTAGTGGTGCAGTGCACGTGAGTGAGCCACCGGGCGCCGCGGATGCGGCGCCCGTCGCGTCTGCGCTTCAGTGCGTGCGCTAGAATCGAGAGAACGGCTGAGGAACGGAGGGCTTCCGGTGCGGTACACCACAGCAGGCGAGTCGCACGGCCCGGCGCTCATCACCGTGGTGTCCGACGTGCCTCACGGCCTGGAACTCGACAAGACCGCCATCGATCTCGAGCTCGCCCGGCGACAGCGCGGCTACGGTCGAGGCGGCCGCATGGCCATCGAGTCCGACGCGGTCACCGTGCTGTCCGGTGTGCGCTTCGGCCGTACGATCGGCAGCCCGGTGACGCTGCTCATCGAGAACAGGGATGCGGCCAACTGGTCAGCGATCATGGACCCGTGGGGCAGCGACGAGGGCGTGGAACCCGTCACGGCGCCGCGGCCAGGTCACGCCGACTTGCCGGGGTGCCAGCGCACGGGAGCACGCGACGTGCGCGACATCCTCGAACGCGCCAGTGCTCGCGAGACGGCCGCCCGGGTCGCTGCGGGTGCGATCGCCAAGGCGCTCCTCGCCGAGTTCGGTGTGGTCGTACGGTCGTGGGTGGAGGCCATCGGCCCTGCATCCACCGGTCCGCGCGTCCCCGACGCGGTTGCCCCCGATGTGGTCGAGGCGAGCGATGTCAGGTGCCCGGATGCGGCCGTATCGCAGGACATGCGCTCGGCCATCGACGCCGCACGAGATGTCGGGGAGAGTCTGGGCGGCGTGTTCGTCGTCGTCGCCGAAGGACTCGTCCCCGGACTGGGCGGTTATGCACAGGCGCATGAGCGTCTCGATGCGCGACTGGCCGCGGCAGTCGTGTCCATCCCCGCGGTCAAAGGCGTCGAGTTCGGCGACGGGTTCGCATGCGCCACGCGGCCGGGCTCGGAGGTCCACGACGAGATCGTGCTGGATGCCACTGGTGTCCTGCGACGTGCCACGAACCGCGCGGGGGGTCTCGAGGGCGGGATGACCAACGGCGAACCGGTGCTCGTTCGCGCGGCGATGAAACCCATCCCGACGCTGATGCGTCCGCTCTCGACCATCGACCTCGCCACCGGCGAGGTCGCCGACGCCGCGCGGGAGCGCTCGGATGTTTGCGCGGTGCCGGCTGCGGCCGTGGTCGCCGAGGCCGAGGTGGCGCTCGTGCTCGCCGATGCCTATCAGGATCTGTTCGGCGGCGGGTGTGTCGAGGACATGCGCACGGCATACGAGTCCTACACAGCGAGGATCGCCTGGTGAACCACGTCGTGCTGACTGGCTTCATGGGCGCCGGCAAGACCACTGTCGGGCAGCTGCTTGCAGCCATGCTCGGCTATCCGTTCGTCGACCTTGATGCGGAGATCGAGCGTCGCGAGGGCATGCGCGTCGCAGCGCTGTTTGCCGAGCGTGGGGAGCCAGGCTTCCGTGACGCCGAGCACGCCGCACTCGAGGCGTTGGCCGACTCGGCGCCCTCGGTCATCGCTACGGGGGGCGGTGTCGTCCTGCGGGAGGACAACCAGGTTCTTCTCAAGCGCCTCGGCCCGGTCGTCTATCTCGCGGTCACGCCCGAGGAGGCTATGGCCCGACTCGGCGACGCGGGCGATCGGCCGCTGCTCGCCGATGGTGGCCTTGCGGCCGCCCGCGCCATCCTCGGCGCGCGCCTGGCACTGTACGCGGCCACCGCGGACCACGTGGTGGACACCGGCGGGCGGAGCGCGCAGGAGGTAGCCGAGGCCGCGCGTGTGGCGCTGGACGTGCGTGCGACGCCCGATCTCGTGCGCGTGACAGAGCCGGGCGGTGATGGCGGATACGACATCCTCATCGGCGCGGGACTGCTTGCCAGCGTCGGCGCGCGAGTGGCCGAGACGGTCGATGCCAGGTCCGCCGCACTTGTGACCGATGAGACCGTGTGGAGCCTGTTCGGTCCTGGCGTCAGGGCGTCGCTCGAGGGCGCCGGCATCCGTGTGAGCGATCACGTGGTTCCGCCGGGTGAGGAGTCGAAGTCGTGGGAGCGGGCCGGCGATCTGCTCGAGCAGATCGCCGCGGCAGGTCTCGACCGCGCCTCGTGCGTGGTGGCGCTCGGCGGTGGTGTGGTCGGTGACCTCGCGGGCCTGTGCGCGGCGACGTACATGCGGGGGATCGCACTCGTTCACGTGCCGACGACGCTGCTCGCTCAGGTAGACAGCTCGATCGGCGGGAAGACCGCGATCGACCTGCGTGCGGGCAAGAACCTCGCCGGCGCGTTCTGGCCGCCGCGGCTCGTGCTCTCGGACACCAGCACGCTCGCGGGGTTGCCGGATGCCGAGTGGACGAACGGTCTGGTCGAGGCGGCGAAGGCGGCGCTGCTCGCAGGCGGCGACGTCCTGGAGCGCTTCGAGGGCGGTCTCGACGACCTGACGGCGCGCGACTCGCGTGCTGTCGCGGTGATGGTGCGCGACGCAGCAGCGTTCAAGGCGGCGGTCGTCTCGGCCGACATGCGTGAAGCGGATCGGCGTGAGTGTCTCAACCTCGGTCACACGCTCGGTCATGCGCTTGAGACCCTCGTCGGCTACGGTGCCATACCGCACGGGATCGCGGTGGCCGAGGGCATCCGGTTCGCCGCCCGGCTTGCGGAGGCCGAGGCAGGCGCCGGGCCCGGGCTGACGGAGCGGACGGGTGCGTTGCTCGAGCGCATCGGCGCCGGCGCTGCCGTGGCAGCTCGCCGGCTTCGGCCGGCGGCTTCGGCGCTCGCGCCCGATGCGGTACTCGCCGCGATGAAGGCGGACAAGAAGTCGCGCGCGGGCGAGGTCCGCTTCGTGATGCTGGAGCAGCCCGGTGTGTGGCGCGTGGCTGCTGTTGATGACGCGACACTGCTTCACGCGCTGGAGCGGTGGATCGGAGAACTTGAGGGAGGCGTGACATGCTGAGGGTGCTGGTGATGAACGGGCCGAACCTCAACCTGCTCGGTACGCGCGAGACCGATGTGTACGGCATGCTGACGCTCGGGCAGATCGAGGCGATGATCGCCGAACGGGCTGCTGCGCTCGGGGTGGATGTGAGCTTCTTCCAATCGAACCATGAAGGCGGCTTGATAGACCGGTACCACGAGGCGATGGGTTCGCACGACGGGGTGGTGCTGAATCCGGGCGCGTACACGCACTACTCGTATGCGCTCAGGGACGCGATCGTCGCCACATCGCTTCCGACCGTCGAAGTGCACTTGAGCGACATCACCGCACGCGAGGACTTTCGTGCGGTCAGCGTGACCGCCCCCGTCTGTCTTGCTCAGATCGCCGGACTCGGCGCCGAGTCGTACCTCGTCGGCCTCGAGAGGCTCGTGTCCTACCTGCGTGAGGAGGGCCGATGAACACCGCCGCACGCCTGTTCGCCCTGAGAAAGCAGCTCGCGCTCGACAGCGAGCCGGCTATCGTCGTCACGGTCAGATCGAACGTGCTGTACCTCACCGGGTTCGACGGCGTGATAGATGGCGGCATCAATGCCGCGTGCGTGATCACCGATGACTACGCGCGCTTCTACACGGACAACCGGTACGCAGACGCAGCCGTTGCAGCCGCCGAGGGCACGTCGTGGGAGGTCCGGATCCAGCGCGAGAACCTCTACGTGGAGTTGTGTGAGGACCTGCAAGCCGAGGGGATCGAGTCGTTCATGCTCGAGTCTTCGGTGCCCTACGGGAGGTTCACGTTCCTGTCCGAGCAGTTCAGCGGCGCCGTGCGCGTCGTCGATCATCACATAGAGGATCTGCGGCACATGAAGGAGCCGGAGGAGATCGAGCGGATCGCCGCGGCAGCGGCGATCGCGGATCGCGCCTTCGAGCACATCTGCGGCGCGATCGCGCCCGGCGTGACCGAGGCCGAGGTCGCCCTCGAACTCGAGTTCTTCATGCGCCGAAGCGGCTCCGAAGGGATGCCGTTCGAGCCCATCGTCGCGTCCGGGCCCAACGGTGCCCGCCCGCATGCGATCCCGGGCGCACGTCAGATCGAGTCGGGCGACCTGGTCGTGCTCGACTTTGGCGCACGTGTCGGCGGGTACTGTTCGGACATGACGCGTACCGTGGGGGTGGGCCGCGTCTCCGAGGAGCAGCAGCGCCTCTACGCCGCGGTGCTGGAGGCCAACGAGGCGGGGTTGGCCGCCGTGCGAGCGGGGATGCCGTGTGCCGACGTCGATCGGGCAGCTCGCGACGTACTCGCCGCGCGTGATCTCGGCGAACTGTTTACTCACGGCCTGGGTCACGGCGTCGGACTCGACGTCCACGAACTGCCCACCGTCGGGCCGCGCAGTACGCAGTCGCTCAGGCCGGGCAACGTCATCACTATCGAGCCCGGGGTCTACGTGCCCGGCTTCGCGGGTGTTAGAATCGAAGACCTTGTGGTGGTCGAGCAGGCCGGGTGCCGGATCCTGACCACCGCGCCGAAGGAACTCACCCTGATCTAGGAAGGTCGACCGATGGCTGTCTCCACCAACCAGTTCAAGACCGGCATGTGCATCAGTTACAACGACAAGCTGTGGCTGATCGTCGATTTCCAGCACGTCAAGCCGGGTAAGGGTGGCGCGTTCGTACGCACCAAACTCAAGGAGCTCAAGACGGGTCGGGTCGTCGACATCACGTTCCGTGCTGGCGAGAAGGTCGAGGATGTCCGCGTCGAGACCAAGCGTCTGCAGTTCCTCTACTCGGACGGCTCGGCGTTCCACTTCATGGACACCGAAAGCTACGAGCAGTCCGAGATCGGCGCCGACTTCATGGGAGATGGCGCCAAGTGGCTCAAGGAGAACGATGAGGTGCAGGTGGTCTACGCCGCCGGAGAGATGATCGGCGTCGAGCCGCCGATGTTCGTCGAGCTTGCGGTGACCGAGACCGACCCGGGCTTCAAGGGCGACACGGTCCAGGGTGGAACCAAGCCGGCAACGCTCGAAACGGGCGCGATCGTCCAGGTGCCGATGTTCGTGGAGACCGGTGACACGCTGAAGATCGATACGCGTGACGGCTCCTATATCACCCGCGTCTAGCCTCCGCTATACTGTTGCGACCGCCTCCCTGGGTCACAGCCCGGCCGGAGGGTTCACGGCTACCCGTACGCAAGGACGGTGCGATGCGACCGGTCAAGATCACGGACACGACGCTGCGCGACGCTCACCAGTCGCTGTGGGCGACCCGCATGCAGCTCGCGGACATGTTGCCGATCCTGCCCTTGATGGACTCGGTGGGCTACTGGTCGCTCGAGGTCTGGGGTGGTGCCACGTTCGATGCCGCGCTGCGGTTCCTCGACGAGAACCCCTGGGACCGCCTTCGCATCATCAAGCAGCACTGCCCTAAGACTCCCCTGCAGATGCTCTTGCGGGGTCAGAACCTCGTCGGCTACCGGCACTACAGTGACGACATCGTGCGCCGGTTCGTCCACGCCTCGCACCGCAACGGCGTCGACGTCTTCCGCATCTTCGACGCCCTGAACGACATCCGCAACGTGGAGCCGGCGGCCCGTGCGGTCAAGGAGTGCGGCGGCCATTTCGAAGGCGCCATCTCCTACACCGTCAGCCCGGTCCATACGCTCGACAGCTATCTGTCCTACGCACAGCAGCTCAAGGAGCTCGGCGCGGACACGATCTGTATCAAAGACATGGCGGGTATGCTCACGCCGTTCCGTACCGAGAAGATGGTGGCGGCGCTCGTCGACGAGATCGGTCTGCCGGTCCACGTGCACTGCCACTACATCGGCGGCATGGCGCCGATGAACTACCTCAAGGCCGCCGAGGCGGGTGCCGAGATCATCGACACCGCCGTGGTGGCCCTGGCATTCGGCAACAGCCAGCCGGCCGTCGAGATGATCGTCGCAGCGCTCAAAGAGTCGCCGTACGACAGTGGCCTGGACCTCGACAAGCTCTTCGCGATCGCCGAGTACTGGGAGAAGATCCGCGAGAGCAAACAGCTCAAGCGTGGCGTCACGTCGCTGCTGCACATGGAGGTCTTCAGCCACCAGGTGCCGGGTGGCATGATGAGCAACCTCATCAGCCAGCTGGAGCTGCAAAACGCGAGCGCGCGGCTGCCTGACGTGCTCGCCGAGATCCCCAAGGTGCGCGCGGAGGTCGGCTATCCGCCACTCGTCACGCCGATGTCGCAGATCGTCGGCACGCAGGCTGTCATCAACGTCCTGACAGGCAAGCGCTGGGCGATGGTCCCCGCCGAGATGAAGGACTACCTCCGCGGTCTGTACGGCAAGGCGCCCGGTCCGCTCGACGAGGACATCGTCGAGAAGATCCTTGGCGGCGAGGTCCCCCTGGCCGCGGACGTGCGTCCCGGATCACTGATCACGACGACCTACGACGAAGTCGCTGCCGAGATCGGTGATCTTGCCGGCAGCGAGGAGGACGTACTCATGTACGCCCTGTTCCCGAACGAGGCACGTGAGTACCTTGAGCGGCATCGCACCGGCGTCGAAGGCTCTGTCTTCATGATGGCCGCCGAGATCGAGACTATGAGGGAGGGCGACGAGGTGAACGTCAACCAGATAGCCGAGCTTGTCAGGCTCGTCGAGGACTCGGATGTGACCGAGGTGATCGTTGAGGAAGGCGACACGCGGATCGTCGTTCGTCGAGGCGGGACATCGAGCTCCGGCGAGCATCACCATGGCGGCCACGCACCGGCCGCACAGCCCGCAGCCATGCCCCTGTCGCCCGAGTCGCCCCAGGTGACGGACGCGTCGTCGCCGGGCCGTCCGGCGTCCTGGAAGGCCGTTGTCGCTCCGATGGTCGGCACGTTCTACGCGGCTCCGTCACCGAACGCCGACTCGTTCGTCGCCGTCGGAGACACGGTGGCCGAGGGTCAGACGCTGTGCATCCTCGAGGCGATGAAGCTCATGAACGAGATCGCCGCCGAGGAGGCGGGCGTCATCAAGGAGATCGCCGTGAACGATGCAAGCGCCGTTGAGTACGGCACGGTGCTGTTCTACTACGAACCGGTGCTCTAGGGTGGCGCCGCTTCGAAAAGTACTGATCGCCAACCGCGGCGAGATCGCGCTCAGGGTCGTTCGTGCCTGTAAGGAGATGGGCGTCTCTTCGGTCGCCATCTACTCGGAAGCGGATCGCGACTCGCTTCACGCCCGAATGGCCGACGAGGCCATCTGCGTCGGCCCGGCGTCCTCGGCCGCGAGCTACCTCAACATGCCCAACGTCATCTCCGCCGCACTGGTTAGCGGCGCCGACGCGATCCACCCCGGCTACGGGTTCCTCGCCGAGAATGCGGCATTCGCCCGTGCGTGTGTGGACTCCGGACTCGTCTTCATCGGTCCTTCGGCGGACGCCATCGAGCGCATGGGGGACAAGGCGGTCGCACGCACCACGATGATGGCGGCCGGTGTGCCGTGCGTGCCGGGGAGCGACGGTCCCGTTGCCGACGAGGAGGAGGCACTCTCATTCGCCCGGGAGGTCGGCTTTCCCGTGCTCATCAAGGCAGCAGCCGGCGGCGGCGGTAAGGGCATGCGGGTCGCGGCCGACGAGAGTGAGCTGGGCCGCAACCTCACGGCCGCCAAGACCGAGGCGGCGGCCGCCTTCGGCAACGATACCGTCTACATCGAGAAGTACCTGGCCCGGCCACGCCACATCGAGATCCAGGTGCTTGCGGACACCCACGGCAATGCCATCCATCTGTTCGAGCGCGACTGCTCGGTTCAGCGCCGCCATCAGAAGCTGATCGAGGAGGCGCCGAGCCCCGCGCTCACGCCCGAACTGCGGGAGGCGATCGGCGTCGCGGCGCTCACCGCCGTGAGGGCGGTGGACTACGTCAACGCCGGAACCGTCGAGTTCCTGCTCGACACGGATGGCCGCTTCTACTTCATGGAGATGAACACGCGCGTCCAGGTGGAGCATCCGGTGACCGAGCAGATCACCGGTGTGGACATCATCAAGGAGCAGATACGGATAGCCGGCGGCATGCCGATGAAGCACGCGAGCCAGGATATGGTGGAGCTCCGCGGTCATGCGATCGAGTTTCGTATCAACGCCGAGGATCCTTTTCATGGGTTCAGGCCACATCCCGGCCGCATCGAGGTGTTCAACCCGCCCGGCGGGTTTGGCGTCCGCGTGGACAGCCACCTGTACAGCGGGTACGTGGTCCCCCAACACTACGATTCGTTGCTCGCGAAGCTCATCGTCTGGGGCGAAACGCGAGCCGAGGCGGTCGCCAGGGCGCGTCGTGCACTCGACGAGTTCATCATCCTCGGAGTCCCGACCACCATCCCATTCCACCAGTTCGTGGTGGAGGAGGAGCACTTCGCGCGCGGCGAGGTCTATACTGACTACGTCGAGTGCCATGTCGACCCCGGCGATTTCGCTGCGTTCCACAGCGGAGAGCGCGTGGGTGAGGAGGAACCGGATGTCTGAGGAGATCACACTTGATGGCATAGGGATCGCCCCGGGCGTTCTCGAGACCATTGCGACTGTTGCTGCTCAAGGAGTCGATGGCGTGGCTGAGGTCTCCTGCGGTCCGGGAGGGCTTGCCGGGCTCGTACAGAAGGGCACGACGCGCGGCGTGTGCGTGGAGGTCGGTGGCGAGGGCTCGCTCGTGGCGACCGTGCGTATCCAGGCTTCCTACGGCCGCCCGCTCCGAGAGGTCGCCCGTGACGTCCAGCGTGCCGTGATCGACGCGCTGCTGACCCACACCGGCCAGTCCATCGCATCCGTCGACGTCTTCGTCGACGGTGTGGTATTCCCCGAACAGTGATGGACTCGGCGATCGGCGCACACGGCGATGCTTGAGCGCACACGGGCCCGGAGACAGGCCCTTCAGATCCTCTACCAGCGTGAGATCACCGAACAGACGGTCGCTGAGATCCTCGGAGCGGGCACATACAGTACCGAGGATGGCGAGCCGTCCGAGTACTGTCGCGCACTCGCGCTCGGCGCGGAGACCCATCAGGCGGCGGTGGATGCCGAGATAGAGGCGACCTCGCAGCACTGGTCGCTCATGCGTATGCCGTTCGTGGACCGCAACATCTTGCGTCTGGCTGTCTACGAGATCCTCTTCGAGGACGATGTGCCCGCGTCGGTCGCGATCAACGAGGCTGTCGAGATGGCCAAGGTCTACGGGGGCGATGACTCCTCGAAGTTCGTGAACGGCGTGCTTGGCAAGATAGCCGAGGTGCACGCCGCGCAGGAGGACGTCCCCGCTGTGCCGGAAGACACAGCGGATCCCGTCGACCCGCCCGCAGACGAGAAGGAAGGGGCCTGACGAGCGATGGCCGACGAGAAGTTCACGTTCGAGCAGGCGAAGGTCCGGCTCGAGGAGATAGCGTCCGAGGTCCGCAAGAAGGACACCTCCCTCGAGCGGAGTCTTGACCTGCTCGAGGAGGGCGTGCGGCTCGCCAACATCTGCACGGAGCTTGTGGACCATACCGATCTCGATGCGCGGGTCACGGTCTCGGTATCCGATGCTCCGCAGGGAGCAGACACGGTGGGGGAGACGCACGTTGTCGGGGCGCAGATCGCCGAGAACGGCACGGGCGAGGAGCCTGACGCCCACGACGTCGATTCCGATGATCGCGTTGATGAGGATGGCTCTGATGCACACGACGTGGAGATCGACGAGCCGTCTGTCGGGCGCGACGAGGACTGATCGGGCGTTGTAACGGCCAGGTTACCGTGCGCCGCGCCCGCCCGGGGCTGCGTGATACGATTCAGACTCGGAGCCGCACGAGTATGCGGCGTTGCGCCAGGGAGTGTGCCGTTGCCGTTGAGTGAGATACGCATCCTTGATTCGATAGCCGCGCCGGGCGACCTCAAAGCGCTCGACGCCGCCGAACTCTCGCAGCTTGCGGCGGAGATCCGCGAGACGCTCGTCGCCACCGTGGCCCAGACCGGAGGCCATCTCGCTCCCAACCTTGGGGTTGTCGAACTCACACTAGGCCTGCACCGTGCCCTCGACTGTCCGACGGACAGCATCGTGTGGGATGTCGGCCACCAGGCGTACGTTCACAAACTGGTCACCGGTCGTCGCGAGCGGTTTGGCACGTTGCGCACGTACGGCGGCGTCTGCGGCTTCCCGAAGCGCTCAGAGAGCCCCTACGATGTCCACGACGCGGGCCATGCGAGCAACTCGATCTCCGTCGCGCTCGGTCTCGCCGTGGCGCGGGACCTTCGCGGCGGTGATGAGAACATCGTGGCGGTCATCGGCGACGGGTCGCTCACGGGAGGGATGGCCTTCGAGGCGCTCAACCATGCGGGTCATCTTGGCACCCGCTTGATCATCGTGCTCAACGACAACGAGATGTCCATCGCGCCCAACGTGGGAGCGCTCTCGAGCTATCTGGCGCGCGTCCGACTTGACCGGCGGTACCGTCGGCTGCGCGACGACGTGGAGTCCGTGCTCGCGCGGACGAAGATCGGCGCGGCGATGGTCGCGGCGGGTGAGGCGGCAAAGGAGTCGGTCAAGCAGCTTCTTGTGCCGGGCATGCTTTTCGAGGAGCTCGGCATCCAGTACGTCGGTCCGATCGACGGTCATGACGTCGCACAGGTGCAGAACGCGGTCACGTGGGCCGCGAGCGCCGACGGGCCGGTGATCATCCACGCAGTGACCCGGAAGGGTATGGGGTACAGCTACGCCGAGAGTCGTCCGGATGCGTTCCACGGCATCAGCCCCTTCTCGGTTGATACCGGTAAGGTCAACGGCTCTGCCGAAGGAACGCTCAGCTACACCGAGACGTTCGGTAGGGCGCTTGTGGCCGAAGCTGAGACGGACGAGCGCATCGTGGCCATCACGGCGGCCATGCCGGCGGGTACCGGGCTCTCGTACTTCGCGGAGCGTTTCGGCGACCGGTTCTACGATGTCGGGATCGCCGAACAGCACGCGGTCGGACTGGCTGCGGGTCTCGCCCACGGGGGGTTTCTCCCCGTCGTCGCGATCTACTCGACGTTCATGCAGCGTGCGTACGACCAGGTGATCATGGACGCGGCGCTTCAGAACCTCCACGTAGTCTTCTGCATCGACCGCGCCGGCCTTGTGGGTGAGGACGGCCCGACGCACCACGGGGTGTTCGACCTGTCGTTCCTGCGCGCGGTGCCGAACCTGATGATCATGGCGCCCGCTGACGAGGCCGAGCTCGTGAACATGCTCCACACCGCGCTGCACGCCGATGGTCCGGTGGCTATCCGTTATCCGCGCGGTACGGGTCGCGGTGTCGCGCTCCCGGCCGAGCCCGAGATCCTCGAGGCCGGTCGTGCCGAGGTCCGACGGCATGGTTCGGATGTCTCGATCCTCGCGGTGGGCCGTATGGTGGGCGTTGCCGAGGATGCCGCTGCGCTGCTCGCCGCCGACGGCGTGGACGCCGGCGTGGTGAACATGCGCTGGATCAAGCCGATGGATCTCGAGGCGGTGAGCCTTGCGGCCGAGCGCCGGCTCGTCGTCACGATCGAAGAGAACAGCGGCGTCGGTGGCTTCGGTGCGGGCGTCCTCGAGGCGCTCGCCGATCTCGGCGCGACGGTGCCGGTCCTGCGACTGGCGATACCCGACTGCTTCATCACGCACGGGAGCACCGAGCAGTTGCTTGTCGAGGCGGGGCTGACACCCGACACCGTGCGGTCCGCGGTACTCGGCCGCATGCTCGACATCCGTGACACCGACGACATGCGGAGCCATGGCCGGACGCCGGATAGACGTCGAGATCGCTAGCCGCGGCCTTGCGGTCTCCCGGGAGGCTGCCCGCGCTGCCGTGCTCGCCGGACACGTGACGGTGGACGGTGTCGTGGTGACCAAGGCCGGAGCCCCGGTACGACCGGACGCGGTCATCGAGGTCGCCGGCGGGCGTCGGTACGTGTCGCGAGGCGGCGACAAGCTCGCCGGCGCGCTCCAACGGTTCGGTATCGACCCGTCGGGACTATCGGCGCTCGACGTCGGCGCGTCGACGGGTGGGTTCACTGACTGCCTGCTGCAGCACGGTGTCTCCCATGTGACCGCGCTGGATGTGGGCTACGGGCAACTCGCGTGGTCGCTGCGTAACGATCCTCGCGTGCGGGTGCTCGAGCGGACGAATATCCGAAGCGTCGACCCGTCCATACTCGGCGGCCCGTTTGGCCTGGCCGTTGTCGACGTCTCCTTCATCGGCCTCGGAAAGGTGCTGCCTACGGTACTGCCGCTGATCGCCGCCGACGGAGGGTGTTTGGCGCTCGTTAAGCCGCAGTTCGAGGCTGGTAAGGGTCGGGTTGGTAAGAAGGGTGTGGTGCGGGATCCGGCGGTGCACGCAGACGTGCTGACGTCGGTCGTGTCTGTCGTGCACACGGCCGGCTGGGTGGTCCGGGGGCTGGGATGGTCGCCCATCACGGGCCCCGAGGGTAATATCGAGTTCTGGATGTGGATGGCGCCGACAGGGGAGCCGACTGACGAGGAGCCCGGCGCGGTGGTCGTCGCCGCGCACGAGGCGCTGGGAGGCTGAGTTGCGCATATTGCTGGTACCGAATCCGGCGAACCGCCGATCCGTGGAGTCGGTCGCGGTCGTCTCCGCGCGTCTGATCGCGCTGGGCTACGAGCCGATACTGGTCTCCACGGATGCCGAGGCATGCGGTGTGCCCGAGCTCGGCGTGCCGCGCTCAGAGATCGGCGAACCGGAGATGGCCGTCGCGCTCGGTGGAGACGGCACCATGCTCAAGACCGTCCACATGCTCGGCGTCTCCGAGGTGCCGGTGCTCGGCATCAATCTCGGAAGGCTCGGGTTCCTGTCCGGAGCCGACGGCGACGATCTCGACTCCGCGCTCGATGCCGCGCTGGCGGGGGAGGCACGCGTCGAGCGCCGACAGACGATCGAGGTGGCACTGGAGATCGGCGGCAGGGCGGTCGGCACCTATCGGGCGCTCAACGAGGTCTTCATCGGCCGCGGTGGAGGTTCCCGCGGGGTCGAGCTTGAGCTCGCGGTGAACGGCGTCACCGTCGGCAGGTACGTGTGTGATGGCGTGATCGTGGCGACTCCGACCGGGTCCACGGCGTACGCGCTCTCGGCCGGCGGGCCGCTCGTGTCTCCCGACGTCCGTGGCATGGTGCTCGTGCCGGTGGCCCCTCACGCGCTCGGGGTGCGGCCGATGGTGCTCGGACCGGGCGATGTCGTGCGCGTCACGTGCCCCAATCCGGCCCGCGCCGAGGCGTGCGTGTCGGTTGACGGGGATCAGCTGCCGTGCCGCACCGTGCTCGGCAGTGTCGAGGTGACTGTCGGCGATCACGACGTGCGGCTCATGAAACTCGACGGGCGCGACTTCTATGACGTCCTGGCACAGACGTTCCTGGGGGCATGACGTGCTCTCCGAGCTCCACGTACGCGATCTCGCCCTCGTCGAGGACGTCTGGCTCGAGTTCGGACCGGGCCTGACCGTGCTCACCGGTGAGACCGGCGCTGGCAAGACCGTGCTCGTCGAGGCGCTCAAGCTGCTCCTCGGTGAGCGTGCGGACTCCGCGATGGTGCGGCAGGGCGCCGAGGAGGCGCTCGTCGAGGGGCGGTTCGTCATCGACGGCCGTGAGGTGCTCGTGCGGCGTCGCGTGAGCGCCGAAGGCCGGTCGAGGTGCACCGTCGACGGTGAGATGGCGACGGTCGGCATGCTTGCCGAGTTGCTCGGTGGGCAGGTCGATCTGCACGGCCAGCATGAGCATCAGGCGTTGCTCTCAGCGGCGCGGCATGCCGCTTATCTCGACCGGTTCATCGGCGCAGAGGCACTTGAGGCGCTCGAGCGGTATCGGGACGCATATACCGAGGTCGGAGACGCTGCTCGCGCGCTCCAGGCGCTCGAGGATGCTCTCGCCGACCGAGGTAGGCGAGAGGACTATCTGCGCTTTCAGGTGGCGGATATCGACGCCGCAGCGCCGCGGGCGGGGGAGGATGCGGAACTCACCGCGTTGCTTCCGCGACTGCGGCACGGGCAGCGCCTTACCGCTGCCGCGGCGTCCGCGCACGCGGCGATCCAGGGCGAGAGCGGTGTCTCCGAGGGGCTCACCGCCGCAACGAGCGCGCTGGCGGCGGCAGGCGGGCTCGACCCTGCGCTCGACGAGCTTGCGGACGCGGTCGGCAGGCTCGACATCGAAGCACAAGAGGTAGCGGCCTCGCTTCGCACGTACGCGGAGAGTGTCGAACACGACCCGGCGGCACTCGATGGGACGGAGCGCCGTCTGCACGAGCTTGGCGACCTGATGCGCAAGTACGGTCCGGCTCTCGATGACGTGTTGCGTACACGTGAGGAGGCCGCCAAAGAGATCGAGCTCCTGGACTCGGGTGAGGTCGGCATCGAGCAGGCGCGGGCGGCGGTAGCGCAGGCACGTGAGCGACTCGTGACGGCCGGTGAGGCGATCGTAGTCCTGCGCGACGGGGCTGAAGACGCGTTCGTGGATGGGCTGCGCGGCGCTGCTGCCGATCTGGCACTGCCGACTGCCACGTTCGCCGTGGCCCGCACCCCGCTTCCCGAGACTGCCTGGACCGCAGACGGCCCCGAGCGTGTCGAGTTCCTCTTCGCGTCCGGCACCGGTGAGGAACCGCGTCCCCTCGCGCGAGTCGCGTCCGGTGGAGAGATCTCGCGCGTCATGTTGGCGCTCAAGAGCGTGCTCGGCGCGGCAGACGCGGTCCCGGTCCTCGCTTTCGATGAGGTCGACGCCGGCATCGGCGGAGCGACCGCACTTGCGGTTGGCAAGCGTCTGGCCAGGCTGGCCGAGAGCCACCAGGTACTGGTGGTCACCCACCTGCCGCAGGTCGCGGCATACGCCGACTCGCAGGTGGTCGTCTCCAAGTCCGAGGAGTCCGGACGGACCGTGACACGCGCCGGCACCATCGGCGAGGACGAGCGTGAGGGCGAGATCGCACGTATGCTTGCCGGTGGGGCATCCGAGGCAGGGCTGGCGCACGCACGCGAACTCCTCACCTCTGCCGCCTCGGAACGTAGAGCGGGAGGCTAGTCGGTGCAGACCACGGGACGCGCACGCCTTGGCAGGAAGACGAAGGATCTCGTCAAGCGACTGAGTCGCGACGATATCGCCATCATCGACCACGTCGACATCGATCGCGTCAGCGCCGAGTCGCTTCTCGACACCGGCGTCGAGGTGGTCATCAATGCCGCCCCTTCGATCTCCGGCGCCTATCCCAATCTTGGCCCGCTGATCTTGCTTCGGGGCGGCGTTCGCGTTATCGACAACGTCGGTCAGCAGGTGTTCGAGCGAATCGTCGAGGGTGACGAGATCGAGATCTTCGGTGGAGATGTCCTGCTCGGAGGCGCGGTCGTGGCTTCGGGCGTCCGCTTGACCGTCGACGCGGTGGAAGAGGCTCTCCAAGAGGCCACCAAGTCGCTCGACGACCAACTCGACGCGTTCGTTCGCAACACGATGGAGTTCGTGGAGAAGGAGCGGGAGCTGCTGACGGGCGCGGTCGCCGTTCCGCACCTGAGGACCCGCATCGACGGCCGCCACGTGCTCGTCGTGGTGCGCGGGTACGATTACAAGGATGATCTTCGGACGTTACTGCCGTACATCAAGGAGACACGGCCGGTGCTCATCGGGGTCGACGGCGGCGCGGATGCCCTCCTCGAGTACCGGTTGCGCCCCGACCTGATCGTCGGCGACATGGACTCCGTGAGCGATGCTGCGCTCGGAAGCGGCGCGGAACTCGTGGTACACGCCTATCCTGATGGTACGTGTCCCGGTCGTGAGCGGCTGGCGACCCTCGGCGTGAGCTCGACCGAGTGGCGCGCGCCGGGGACGAGCGAGGACCTCGCACTGCTGCTGGCAAGCGAGTCGGGTGCGGATCTCATTGTCGCCGTCGGCACGCACTGGAATCTACTCGAGCAGCTCGACAAGGGCCGCAAGGGTATGGCGTCGACCTTCCTCGTGCGGCTCCGCTTAGGCCCGCGCCTTGTGGACGCCAAGGGCGTGAGCCGGTTGTACCGGGCGTCGGTCAAGCCGAGCCAGCTACTCGTGCTTGTAGGGGCGGCGCTCGCCGTCATCACGGTCGTGATCTCGATATCGCCGCCGGTCAGGTCGTTCCTCGCACTGCTGCTGCTCGGCGTGCGTGCCGCAGTCGGACTCTAAGGGGCCAACCACATGTACAATCTCCGCTATCACGTCGCATCGCTCGTGGCCGTCTTTCTGTCGTTGGCGGTCGGCCTGCTGCTCGGCACCGTTGTCGCCGAGCGTGGGATGATCACGGATCAGTCGAGTGCCCTCGTTGCCGATCTCCAGGCCCGGTTCAACGAGATCGACGCTTCTAACGCGGAGCTGCGCGACGGTCTTGCGCGTGACCGTGCGTTCGCCGAGGATGCGGCTGATACGCTGATTGCGGGGAGGCTCGAAGGCATGCGGGTCGCGGTGCTCGTGGGCACCGGCCGCTCCGATGGGCGCGGGGCGGTCGAGGAGGCGGTGGCCGCGGCGGGTGGCACAACGGTGATCGTGCCGATCTCGGTCGAGGGACTCGGTCTGGATACCACCGAGCCGGAAGGCCTGGCCGGGTACTTCCACGGCCGGGACATCGAGATGGCTGCGCCAGGCGCAGAACTGCAACGACAGGTCGCTTTCTCGCTCGTTGAGGAGCTACGATCCGGCGGAGAACGACCGCTGTCCGATCTTCTTACGCAAGCCGGCCTTCTCGGTTCCGTGGAGAGCACGAATGGCACGGACACCGTCGATGCCGTGGTCCTGATGTCTGCGACTGCCGACGGATGTGACCCGTTCGCCCTTGCGGTCGGCCGGGCGATGGTTGACGCCGGGGGCGCCGGCGTGGGTGCAGAAGCGGCGACATCTGCGGGCGCGCTGGCCGAGGCGTGCGCGGATGCGGGTCTGTCGGCCGTCGCGCACGTGACGACCGCCCAGGGCCGACTGTCGCTCGTGTGGGTACTCGCCGACCTCGCCGACGGGTACTTCGGTGCCGGCGACGGGGCTGACGGGTTCTATCCTCCGCTGCTGCCCGTCGACTGACGCTCGAACGCAAGTCGTGCGAGGCTCGCGGCTACGGCTACGAACTGCCTGCCCCGGTGAAGGAAGCCTGCCAGGTCACGCCCGGTGGCGGCGTGCCGCATCGTCGTGGGTACCTCGATGACGCGACCGCCCGCACGGCTGATCCGCACGGTGAGCGCGACCTCGACGCCGTAGCCTCGGGCAAAGGGCGTGGCCGCCGTCCAGGCGCTCCGCGTCAGTGCTCTCTGACCCGAGAGCGGCGCGTCTGCCGTGTAGCCTGACAGGGCCCTGATCCCGACGCGGGCGAGACCCTTCACAAGTCCGAAGCCGCCCCGACGATCGGGCCGGGGGAAGGCCGCGACGGTCATGTCGGCGTGGCCATCGACGATCGGCGCGAGGAGCGCGCTGGCTTCGACCGCCGTCTCCCCGAGGTCCGCATCGAGCAGGACGAGGACATCCGCGGCACCGGCGATGTGCTCGAGTCCCGCCTGGAGTGCCCCGCCCTTGCCCCGGTTCCGGGCCAGTCTGACGACCTCGGCTCCTGCCTCGGTCGCGTGGGCCGCCGTGTCGTCGCCGGACGCATCATCGATGACCACGACGCGATCGATCCCAGGCACAGAACGCGCAGCCGTGACCGTCGCGGTTATGCGATCCGCCTCGTCGTGGGCGGGTATGAGCGCGACGACGTTCACCGGCGGGGGCGGTTCAACCCGAATCGGCCGAGTACCCTACCGGTCGACTCGGCCAGTTCGGGCACTCTGAGTACGCTCATGAGGCCATAGGCCGCGATGACTCCGGCGAGGCCCGCGCCCAGCAACTGGATGAGGAAGCCGCCCGGGAGGCCGGCAAGCGACCCGGTGCTGCGCATGACCAGGGTCGCGACTCCTGCGCCGCCTGCAGAGGCGACCGCGACCTTGCCAAGCGTGAAAGCCAGCGCGCGACCGTCGATGGTGCCGACCCTGCGGTGCAGGATGAGGAGCAGAACGAGGACGTGGCCGAAGAAGAAGACGCCGTCGGAGATGGGTATGCCGATGATGCCCAGGCCGTTCCAGTCGGCGAAGCCGGTGGTGAGCACCGCATAGAGGGCGATGTGGACGAGCGTCGCGATGATGTTCGTGTACATCGGCGTCTTCGTGTCTTGGAGCGAGTAGAAGCTCTTGAGCACGAACATATACGAGGCGAAGAAGAAGAGTCCCAGCGCCCACCACATGAGGACGCCGGCGACGACCGGTACGTCGTTGGAGGTGAAGCCTCCGGCGCGGTACAGCGTCACGACTGGTGTGGCGAGTGCAGCCAGTAGTGCCGCGAGCGGGAGGACGAGCACCATGGTGGCCCTGAGGCCGCGCCCGAACATGGCGCCGAACCCGGGCATGTCCCCCGAGTTCGCTCGCTCCGCGAGCTCCGGGAAGATCGCCGTCGCAACCGCGACCGCGAAGATCCCGTACGGCAGCTGGTAGAACTGCCATGCGTAGCGCAGCGCGGCCTGACCGCCTTCACCGGTGGCGACGGCGAAGTTCGTGCGAACCGTCACGGCGATGAGGTTGGTCACGACGTACACGAGTGTCGGCGCCATCTTTGCGGCCACTTTGCGCAGCCCCGGGTGCCGCCAGTCGATCCTCGGCGTGTAGCGGACTCCGAGTTTGATCAGACTCGGTACCTGGACGATGACCATCACGAGCACGCCGAGTGTGGTGCCGACCGCGAGTCCCGTAAGCGCGAGCTGCGGGTCGCGATCGCGGAACGGCACGTAGAAGCCGAGCAGGGTGGCCGTGACGACCAGGTTATTGAACACGGGGGCGATGAACGGTGCGGTGAACTTGCGGTACGAGTTGAGCACGCCGGTGAAGACGATCGACATGCCGTAGAAGACGATCTGTACGGCGAAGAACCTGAAGAGCCATATGGCGAGCGTTGCCTGCCGGGCGGGGACCGTCAGAGTCTGGGAGCGCACGAACGGATCCGGCCACAAGGTGGCGATGAGCGCGACCGCGCCCAAGACGAGCACGATGATGTTGAGTACGTAGCTCGCGAAGCGCCACGCGTCCTCTTCGCCCACGTGTTGCTTGCGCTCAAGGAACAGCGGGATGAACACGCTCGACAGGATGCCGCCGACCAGGAGCTCGAAGACCATGTTCGGCAGGTTGTTCGCGATGTCGTATGAGTCCGCGATCGCCGTCACGCCGAGCGCGTATGCCATCGCCCACGTGCGGACGAAGCCCGTGATCCTCGAGACGAGGGTGGACACGGACATGGACGCGGTCGAGCGGGCTATCGATGGCCTGACTATGGTGCACTCCCGAGTGTGAGGTGACCGCAACAGTGTAGCCGACCAGGCTTTGCGACACTGCGTCGCCTGGCACATCAGTCACCGCTTGGTATACTCCGACGCGGGCACCGCGTACGCGATAGCGCGCCGCGCCGGTCGCTGCGACCGGCCCCTTGATCGTGTCTGTCTGATGACGCACGTCCGCACGCGGACGGGGAGGGGCCCATGAGACGCGTCGCCCGTGCCATACTCGCGGCACTTGCCGCCTGTGCGCTCACCACGCTCCCCGCATCGGCGGTCAGTGCGCCCCCGACGTTCTCGACGGTCGTCATCGTCCTGGCACCCTACCTTACGTGGCATGACATCGACGCGACGCGTACGCCGACGCTGTGGCGCCTGGCCGAGGACGCGGCGCTCGGGAACGCGAGCGTCATCGCCGGGTCCGTGGCGTCGGCTCCGGACGCGTTCCGGGGTGCGGCGGTGCTCGCGGCCGGGCAGCACGTGACCGCGGCCGACGCCCGGGCGGATGCGTCCGGCGCGGCCGCCGGACTTCTCGGGACCGCCGTGCGTCAGGCCGGCGGCCGGACCGCGGCTGTCGGCACCTCGGCGGCGACGCCATCCGAGGCGCTGTCTCCATCGGCCGCCGCTGCGTGGATCGTCGCGCGGGATGCCACCGGCACGGTCGACTTCGCTGAAACGTCCGCACGCATGATGCGTACGGACTCGCTGGCGCCTGCGGGCTTCGTCACCGACCTCGACATGCTCGAGGTCGCGTATCGGAGCGCTCTGGCGGGCGGCGAGCCCGGTGACGCGGGTCCGCACCTCGTCGTTCTCGATCCCGGTGATGCGGAGCGCGCGCGCTCCGCGCTCAGGTCCGACGTCGCATGGGAGTCTTCGCGCGTCACGGCCATGGGCACGATCGACGACACGGTACGCATCGCGCTGCGCTCGCTGCCGTCCGAAGGGGCGCTCATCGTCGTGTCCACCGGCCAGTACTCGACGGCCGGACCGGCAGGGTTCGGCCCCGTGCTGCTGTACGGGGCCGGTCCGGGCGTGCTGCACTCGCCCGGCACGCACCGCGACGGGATCGTCACGCTCCCGGACATAACGGCAACCGCGCTTCACGCGCTTGCTCTTGACGTGCCGACGTCGGTGACCGGAGAGCCGCTGCTCATCGTGGCCGAGGACCAGGACCGGGCCGAACGCCTGGCCGCGATGACGCGCATCGACGCTGTGGCCCGCGCGCTCGAGTCGACGAGGGCCCCGGTGTGGGCGGGGATGGTCGGCATATCGATCGTCCTGCTCGCACTCGTGCTCGTGGCGGTCCTGAGACCGGGAGCGTGGCCATCGCGCACGGTGCGTCTATCTGCCACGTATGCGCTCGTCGTTGCATGCTCGGTGCCGGCGGGTACCCTCGTCGCGCAGGCGGTCGGCTATCCGCAGACGGCCTCGGCCGCGTGGACCCGTATCGTGCTCGGCATCGGAATCGTCGTCGCCGCCGGCGTCTGGAAGTCGCGCGGTCCGGGCCATGCGCTTGGGCGTGTGTCGCTGCTTACCGTGGCTATCGTTCTCATGGACCAGTTGCTCGGCGGACCGGCGGCGCAAGGCAGCGCCTTCAGCTACTCGGCTTTGTTCGGAACACGGTTCTACGGCCTCGGCAATGAGGGGGCGGCCGTCCTTGCGGGCGCGGCGCTCGCCGCCGTCGGGAGCCGGATCGACACGTTCGGTGCGTCGCGTGCGCGGGAGTACCTGTGGCTCGGTGGCCTCGTCGTCGTGGTCGCGGTCGTACCGGTCCTCGGTGCGAACATCGGCGTGGCTGCGTGGGGGACGGCAGGGTTCGTTGCGGCCTACCTGGCGGGCGCGGGTCGCCGCCTTGACTGGAAGATCGGCATCGCCTCGGTCATCGGGGCCGCAGCGGTCGTCGGCATGGCGGCGCTCATCGACCGCATGGCCTCGGGCAGCTCGCATCTTGGCCGGGCGCTCGGCGGCTCGGGAGGGCTCGGGCCGATGCTGGCGCGCAAGGCCGAGCTCAGCCTGGAGATCATGACGGCGACACCGGCTGTCGTGCTGCTGCCGCTCGGTATCGGTGCGATCGTGTACGTCCTCGTGAAGCGGGTCGGGCCGCTTGGTGAGATCGTAAGACGGCGGCGGGGAGTCGCCGCAGCGCTCGTCGGGGCCGTGACAGCGGCGGTCGTGGGCCTGCTGACCGAGGACTCGGGCGTGGCGCTCTCCGCGCTCGTCATGCTCTTCCCGGCGGCTGCGCTCGCATCCGCGTTCTTCGAACCGGAGGGAGGCGCCGATGAACACTGAGGTCGCTGCCATCGCCGTGGCACTGTCGTTCGCCGCCACATTCGGGGCGGTCGTTCCCTGGCTCGCGATGCGGTACCTGGCTCGCGGTCTCAGCGGCACGCGGATACGGGTAGCCAACTATCGCGGCGTGGACGTGGCCCCGACGCTCGGCCTTGTCTGGATCGTGTGGGCGGTCGCGCTCCTCGTCGGGCAGGTGCTACTGGAGGTGGTGTCGCGTTCGATGACCCCCACCGGCCCGGTCGCCGAGGCGCTGGAGCGCGTTGCGTCGACGCCGCTCGCACTGCCGCTGTTCGGTGTGCCGTTCTTGCTGGTGGCAGGCGCCTTTGCGCTCGGACTCGCTGACGACGCCTTCGGCGCCGACGGTCCGAAGGGCTTCAGGGGTCATCTCGGCAGGCTGCGGCGCGGGGAGCTCACCACCGGGCTCGTCAAGCTTCTCGGCATCTGCGGACTGGCACTGTTCTACGGAGCCACTGCAGCCAGCGGGATACTCGAGCGCTCCGGCATCACCGGCCAGGCCGCGTACTCCGGCTGGCGCTTCGTCGGGACGTGGCTCACGGCCGCCAGCGTCATCGCGCTCTCGGCCAACCTCATGAACCTGCTCGATCTGCGCCCGGGGCGGGCACTCAAGGTGTATGGTGCCGTGGTCGTGGGCCCCGCGATCGCGTTCTCGGTCAAGGCGATCGAATCCTACGCGCTGCAGGTCGAGCCGTTCGCCGGAGAGATCGGCGGGCTTGCGCTCACCTCGTCCGAGGAGACCGCGACCGCGATCGCGGTAGTGCTGGTGCTTCTCGGTCCGGTGTTCGCGGTGTGGCGCTACGATGTCTCTGAGCAGGGCATGCTCGGAGATGCCGGGGCCAACACGATGGGTGCGATCGTCGGGTATCTGCTGACCGCAGTCCTGCCGTTCGGCTGGCTTGCCGCGGTCGCGGCCGTGCTCCTTGCGCTTAACGTCACCTCCGAGCGGGTGTCGTTCACGCGGGTCATCGAGGCCACGCCACCACTCGCGTGGCTCGATCGGCTCGGACGTCACCATGGCGAGCAGAGAACGACTCCGGAGTCGCCGGGCGGCGAGGCACGGGCGCCGTCCGTGAGGTACCATTCGGACGAGGAAGCGGCGAGACGAGAGGACTGAGACGCGCGTATGACAAAGCACATCTTCGTTACCGGAGGAGTCGTCTCAGGCCTTGGAAAGGGGATCACCGCCGCGTCACTCGGCAGGCTTCTCAAGAGCCGTGGACTCAAAGTGACCATCCAGAAGCTGGATCCCTACCTCAACGTCGATCCCGGCACGATGAGCCCGTTCCAGCACGGTGAGGTCTTCGTGACCGATGACGGCGGAGAGACCGACCTCGATCTCGGACACTACGAGCGGTTCATCGACGAGTCGCTCACGCGCGACTGCAGCGTCACGGCCGGCTCGATCTACCAGTCCGTGATCAACAAGGAGCGCAAGGGCGACTTCCTTGGCGGCACCGTTCAGGTCATTCCCCACGTCACCAACGAGATCAAGGACCGCATCACGCGGTTGGCCGAGCAGACCAAGCCCGATGTGATCATCACCGAGGTGGGCGGCACGGTCGGCGACATCGAGTCGCTCCCGTTCATCGAGGCGATCCGCCAGCTGCGCAAGGACGTCGGCTATCGCAACGTCTGCTACATCCACGTCACGCTCGTGCCGTACATCGCAGCTTCATCCGAGCTCAAGACGAAGCCCACGCAGCACTCGGTCAAGGAACTGCGCTCCATCGGTATACAGCCGGACTTCATCGTCTGCCGCTCCGAGCGACCGATCGACGCGGGCATTCGCCGCAAGATCGGGCTGTTCTGCGATGTGGACGCCAAGGCGGTCGTCTCGGCCCAGGATGCCGCCTCGATCTACGAGGTACCGTTGACGCTGCACGAGCAGGGGCTTGATGCGATGGTGATCGACCGGCTCCAACTCGAGTGCGGGGACCTCGATATCGGCGAGTGGCAGGCGTTCGTGCGCCACAGCCGCTCGCTCGCGCAGACCGTGGATATCGCGCTTGTGGGCAAGTACGTCGCGCTCCCCGACGCCTACCTCTCGGTCACCGAGGCGCTCGATCACGCGGGCATCTTCCACGACCATAAGGTGAACGTGGCCTGGCTCGACGCCGAGAGTCTCTCTCCCGAGGAGGTCGAAAGCCGGCTCGCCGACTTCGACGGCATCCTTGTCCCGGGCGGGTTCGGCATCCGCGGCATCGAGGGCAAGGTGCGCGCCGCCCGATGGGCGCGTGAGAAGAAGATCCCGTACCTCGGCATCTGCCTCGGCATGCAGGTCGCCGTTGTCGACTACGCGAGGCACGTAGCCGGGCTCGAGGACGCCAACTCGGCCGAGTTCGACCCGGTCAGCCCGCACCCGGTGATCGATCTCATGCTCGAGCAGCACGATGTGGACGATATCGGCGGCACGATGCGTCTCGGGTCGTATCCGTGCAAGGTCGTGCCCGGGACGAAGGGCTATGCCGCGTACGGTGCCGAGGTGGTCTACGAGCGTCACCGTCATCGCTTCGAGGTCAACAACGCATACCGCCAGCAGCTCATCGACAACGGTCTCGTGATCTCCGGCGTGTCGCCGGATGATCGGCTCGTCGAGATGATCGAGATCGCAGACCACCCGTGGTTCGTCGGCAACCAGGGTCACCCCGAGTTCAAGAGCCGTCCCACCCGCCCGGCGCCGCTGTTCCGCGACTTCATCGGGGCCGCCGTCGCCTGTCGCGCGGCGCGGAAGGACTGAGCTGCGTGAGCCGTCTGCTCGAGACGTTCCTCGACCTCGTCCGGATCGACAGTCCAACGGGACATGAGCGCGGGGTCGCCGAGTACATGGCCGCTGCACTCAAAGGCGCCGGGTGCGAGGTCCGCGTCGACGAGTCGCAGGCCGTCACCGGTTCCGATACGGGAAACCTGCTCGCGCGTCTGCCCGGTACAGCGCCGGGACCGGTCATCGCGCTTTCGGCTCACATGGACTGCGTTCAGCCGTGCGAGGGCGTGGAGCCGGTGATCGCCGACGGCGTCGTGCGTCCGGCGGGCGCGACCGTTCTCGGCGGCGATGACAAGATCGGACTCGCCGTCATCGTCGAGACGATGCGGCGCCTGCGCGAGAGTGGCGCCCCGCATCCCGAGATCCGGGCAGTGCTCACGGTAGCCGAGGAGTGCGGACTGTTGGGCGCCAAGGCGCTGTCGCGCGACGAGTGCACCGCCGAGGTATGCCTCGTGCTCGACGCCGACGGCGAGGTCGGCGGTATCGTCACGGCGGCTCCCACGCACTACACGTTCAAGGCGACGTTCTCCGGCCGGGCGGCGCACGCCGGCGTGGAGCCCGAGAAGGGCGTCTCGGCCATCCGCATGGCGGCGGCGGCGATCGAGGCCATGGAACTCGGGCGGCTCGACGAGCGGACCACCGCCAACATCGGTGCGATCGTCGGCGGAAGCGCCACCAATGTCGTGCCACCGCGCTGCGACGTCACGGGCGAGTGTCGCTCGCTCGATCGGGACCGGGTGGAGCAGGCTCGTGCCGACATGGACCGTGCGCTCAGAGACGCCGCCGCGGAACACGGCGGCGAAGTCGACGTCTCGTGGAACCTCGAGTACGAGGGGTTCTCCTTCGAGCCCGGCAGCGCCGCGCTCTCGCTTGTGGAAGGGGCGTGCGCGGACATCGGCATCGAGCCGCGATGCTTCGCCACCGGTGGCGGGAGCGACGGCAACGTGTTCGCGGCGCACGGAGTGCCGACGCTTGTGCTGTCCTCGGGCATGAGCAAGGTGCACTCGACCGACGAGGAGATCGAGATCGCACAACTCGACAGGCTCGCGGACTTGCTCGTCGCGGTCGCGCGCCGCGCCGGCGGCTAGTGCGATGCGTCTCGTCTGGGGCACGGTCGCATCCATCCGGCAGGACGCTCCGGCGATCCAGCGCCTTATGGTGCTCCTCGACGGGGATGACGTGCCCGACTCGGTGGTCTCGTACCCTGATCTCGCCGGTCGCTGCGCGGTCGGAGAGCGCGTGTTGTGCAACACGACCGCGGTCGACCTCGATCTCGGCACGGGAGGCGAGCACTTCGTGGTGGCGCGGGCGGGAGAGGGCGTCGCGCTTGACGAGCCCGTGCCCGGTCACGTGATGAAGCTGCGTTACACCCCACTGCAGCGCGATGTCACCGTGGTCGAGGAGGTTGCTGGCGGCACGCACGCGCAGATGGCCGAGGCGCGATCGCTCGACCGGATGCCGGTGGTCTGCTGTGGTCTGCACTCTCAGATCGCGCTCGTGGCCGCCGCGATCAAGGAATACGACCCGTCGCTCAGGATCGCGTACGTCATGACCGACGAAGGAGCGTTGCCGATCGCCGTCTCGCGCCTCGTGGCCGAGCTTGTGGCCGCAGGGCTTCTGGACGAGACGATCACGTGCGGACAGGCGTTCGGCGGTGGTCTCGAGGCCGTCAGCCGACACTCGGCGCTCCTGGCCGCCCGGCATGTCGCTCATGCCGATGTCGCGATCATCTCCCTAGGCCCGGGCATCGTCGGCACGGCGACGGCGTTCGGCCACGGTGGCGTGGCGCAGGGGGAGGCGGTCAACGCGGCCGCGGTCCTTGATGGCGTGCCGATCGCTGCGCTCAGGCTCTCGTTCGCCGACGAGCGTCCGCGTCACGTACCGGTGAGCCATCAGACGCTCTCGGCGCTCGCCGACGTCGCGCTGGCGCCGGCACTTGTCGCGGTGCCCGCGCTTGATCCCGCCCGCGCTCTCGCGGTGGAGAGCGCTCTTGAGGGCGCAGGCGTATGGAACCTTCACCTGCGGCGACTCGTGGCGGATGTGTCGTTGCCGGACATGCGAGGAGTGGCGATCCGCACGATGGGACGCTCCCCGGAAGACGACCCGGCCTTCTTCCATGCCGCGGCTGCGGCAGGCCGGGTAGCCGCCGAGGAGGCGTGTGCGCGACGGGCATGAGATAGTGTCTCGTCATCGTGACGGGTGCACCAATTGACCGTTCGTCGGAACATACCTGCCGTTCGCTCCGAACCTTGCTACCATCGCGCGTATGGGTGAGCAACTGGTAGATGACTTCTTGGGCTATCTCGCCGTGGAGCGCGGGGCGTCGGTGCACACCATCAGCGCGTACGGAGGCGATCTTCGCGCGTACCTTAGGCATCTGTCGGCCAGGCACGCGAGGCCGCTCGGTGCCAGCCGGGATGACGTCATCGCGTTCGTTCGCCGTCTTCAGGAGCAGGGCATGGCTCCGAGTACGGTCGAGCGCAAGGTCGCCGCCGTCAAGAGTTTCCATGCCTTTCTGGTTCGCGAGGGACTGACCGCGAACCACCCCACGCTTGATGTGGCGCTGCCGAAGGTTCCCGAGCGTCTGCCGGAGGTCATCACCATCGACGACGCGGAGCGCTTGCTCTCGCAGCCGTTCCCCGAGGGTCCGGTGGGCTACCGGGACCGCGCCGTCCTCGAGATGCTGTACGGCTGCGGTCTGCGCGTCAGCGAACTGACGGCACTCGACATGCTCGATGCCGATCTTGACGCTGGCTACGTGCGTGTTCGCGGCAAGGGTGACAAGGAGCGGCTGGTGCCGGTAGGCACTGTGGCCGCCGAGGCGTTGCGCGGTTATCTCGAGCACGGACGACCGTTCCTCCGAGCGAAGAAGTCGAGCACGCGCCAGGACCCGTCGGCGACGTTCGTGAACGTGCGGGGCGGACGTCTCACGCGTCAGGCCGTCTTCGGAATCGTTCGCACGTACGGAGGCCGCGTCGGTCTCGATCTCCATCCCCACACGCTGCGGCACTCGTTCGCTACGCACATGCTGCAGGGCGGAGCCGAGTTGCGCGCCTTGCAGGAGATGCTCGGCCATGCCGACATCTCCACGACGCAGGTGTATACGCACGTGGACCGCACCCACGTGCGCGAGGAGTACATGACCACGCATCCGCGGGCCCGTCTGCGTTAGGGCTCGGCTTCGCGCGTGTAGTCCCCGGCCGACCTCGTTTCGACACCGACTTCGCGTGGTCGTGTCGACCCCGATCGCGCGCCCACGCTCGTCAGTTCACCGCGCGTTAACGTGGTAGACCGGCGTCCAGGGGGGTAAGATGAATACGGTGTACCCAGTTTCTGTATGAGGAGGCGGATCGCAGCGTGAACAGTAAGATGAGCAAGTTAGTGGCTGTACTGCTGGCACTGATGCTTGTGGTGGCGTTCCTGCCCGCATGCGCGCAGGAGGAGCCGGCCGAGGAGCCGGCCGAGGAGCCCGTAACCGAGGAGCCGGTTGAGCCCGTGCTCAAGACCGCCATGGTCACCGATGTCGGTGGGCTCGGAGACAAGTCGTTCAACGACTTGGCGTATGAGGGACTCAAGAAGGCCGAGGCGGATTTGAACGTCGAGATCCAGGTGTTGGAGTCCAAGGAGATCACAGACTACGAGAGCAACATCGATCAGCTGGCGAGTGCTGGGTACAGCCCCATCTTCGCCGTTGGATTCCTGATGACGGACGCTGTGGCCAAGATGGCTCCCGAGTATCCGGACACACAGTTCGGTGGCGTTGACGAGTTCTTCGAGGAAGTACCGCCCAACGTGGTAGGCCTGCTGTTCAAGGAGCAGGAGGGCAGCTACCTCGCCGGTGTCGTCGCCGGTCTCGCCACGCTCGACACCTTTGACGACAAGCTCAACGGTGACAACGTCATCGGCTTCGTCGGAGGTATGGACATCCCGCTCATCAAGAAGTTCGAAGCTGGCTTCACGGCTGGTGCGAAGGCCGTGAACCCGGACGTCAAGGTCATCGCGCTGTATGCCGGCAACTTCACGGACCAGGCAAAGGGCAAGGAACTCGGTCTCTCGCTCATCGAGCAGAAGGCTGACGTCATCTACGCGGCAGCCGGCGCCGTGGGCTCCGGCACCATCCAGGCGTGCCAGGAGCGCGGTGCGCTGTTCATCGGCGTTGACGCCGACCAGTATCTGACGGTTCCCGGCTCGGGCGACGTCATGCTGACCTCGATGATGAAGCGCGTCGATGTCGCGGTCTACGACACCATCAAGGCCGTCATCGACGGTTCGTTCCCTGGTGGCGAGCTCCAGGTCTTCGGTCTTGCCGAGGGTGGCGTCGATCTCGCGCCGTACCATGACTTCGAGGACAAGGTTCCGCAGGCGATCAAGGACGCGGTCGAGAAGGCACGCGCCGACATCATCGCCGGTACCATCGTGGTCCCGGAGTCCTAAGGGACACATGGCTAGCCAGGTGGCGCACAGAGACTCATTCGTGCGCTAGACTGAGAGGGACGGCCGGTGAGCAGCCGACCGTCCCTCTCCTGGTTGTTCATGGCAGCGCTCGTTCGGGAAGGGGAGACGCCGATGCCCGTGCTCGAGTTGCGCGAGGTCACGAAGGTGTTCCCGGGTGTCATCGCCAACGATCGGGTGTCGATGACGCTCGAGCGTGGAGAGATCGTCGCACTGCTCGGCGAGAACGGTGCTGGCAAATCCACGTTGATGAACGTGGTCTACGGCCTGCTGTCTCCCGACCACGGCGAGATCCTCCTCGATGGGGAGCCGACCAAGATCCGCTCGCCACGACAGGCGATCGACCACGGTATCGGCATGGTGCACCAGCACTTCATGCTCGTCGAGCCCCTCACCGTGACCGAGAACATCGTCCTCGGTCGCGAGCCGGGTCGGTTCGGGATCATCGATTTCTCGGATGCGCGCGCCAAGGTCGCTGCGCTATCCAAGCGCTACGGGCTCAAGATCGATCCCGATGCTCGCATCATGGATCTCTCCGTCGGGATGCAGCAGCGCGTTGAGATACTCAAGGCGCTCTACCAGGGCGCGGGCGTGCTGATTCTCGACGAGCCGACCGCCGTGCTCACGCCCCAGGAAGTACGCGAACTGTTCGCGGTCGTTAAGTCGCTTGTGGCCGAGGGTCTTTCGGTGGTCTTCATCACCCACAAGCTCGAGGAGGTCATGGCTGTCGCCGACCGGATCATCGTCATGCGCGGTGGCGCTGTCGTGGGAGAGACACGCCCCTCCGAGACCGACGCGGTCGGGCTGGCCCGTATGATGGTCGGCCGCGACGTCGTGCTCAGTGTCGAGAAGGGCGCGGCGACCTGCGGCGACACGGTGCTCGACGTGGTCGATCTCCAGGTGAAGGACGATCGCGGGCTCGACGCCGTGGCCGGCGTCACGTTCAACGTCTGCGGCGGTGAGATCGTGGCCATCGCGGGCGTGAGCGGAAACGGCCAGTCGGAGCTGATCGATGCGATCGTCGGTCTGCGCGCTCCATCGGCCGGGAGCATCGCGCTTAAGGGAGCAGACATCACACACGCAAGCGCCCGCGCATCGATCGAGGCAGGCGTGTCCCACATCCCGGAGGATCGTCACCGCCGGGGTCTCGTCCTCGAGTTTGACCTCGCTGAGAACCTTGTTCTCGGTGACCACCGGTCCGCGCCCTACGCATCGCACGGGTTCATGAAGCCACGGGTCGTCGCTGAGATGGCACGCACGCGGATCGCGGACTACGACATCCGCACGCCGTCCGAGAAGGTGCTCGCATCGAGCATGTCCGGCGGCAACCAGCAGAAGGTCGTCGTCGCCCGCGAGATCGGTCGGGATCCCGAGCTGCTCGTGGCCGCGCAGCCCACGCGAGGTCTCGACGTTGGCGCCATCGAGTTTGTGCACAAGCAGATCCTCGCGGCGCGCGAGGCGGGCAAGGGGGTCCTCTTGATCAGCCTTGAGCTCGAAGAGGTTCTCTCGCTTGCGGATCGCATCCTCGTCATGTACGAAGGCCGCATCGTGCGTGAGTTCGTGGGTGGGGAGGCTGACGCCGAGACGCTTGGCTATCACATGACCGGCGGTGGCGGCAGCAAGCTCGATGAGGGTGCTCAGACCGAGGCGGCCGGGCAGGCGCCATCCGAAGGCGAGGTGGTCCGGTGAGCGAGCCGAGGGATGAGATCCCCGTTCAGCGCCCGTGGATGGCGATCGTGCAGAAGATAGGTACGCCTATCCTGTCTGCTGCGCTCGCCATAGCGATCGGCTCGTTCATCATGTGGATCTCGGGCTACGACGCGCCGGCCGCCTACGCCGCGCTGTTCAAGGGCGCGTTCGGCGGCCCCAAGCAGATCGGTGACACGATCCTGCGGGCGACGCCGCTCATCTTCACCGGCCTCGCCGTCGCGTACGGCTTCCGTGCCGGGCTGTTCAACATCGGCGCCGAGGGTCAGCTGTTCATGGGCGGTCTCGCCGCTGCTGCACTCGGCGTGTTCCTCGTGGGCCAGCCGTGGATCCTTGTCGCCCCCGCGCTTCTGATCGCGTCGGCGCTGGCAGGCGCGGCATGGGCGTTCATCCCGGCGCTGCTGAAGGCGCGGATCGGTGCCCACGAGGTCATCACGACGATGATGTTCACCTACATCGCTCGCTACCTCGTCTCGTGGCTGGTGGTCGGACCCCTAAAGGCCGAGGGCCAGATTCCGCAGACCACAGCACTCATGCCCGAAGCTCAGTTGCCGCGGATCCAGGGTCTCTTCTCGGAAGGGGCTTTGGAGGCGTTCCCGTTCCTCAACCTGGGGCGCGCCCACCTCGGCATCGCGGTGGCGGTCATCGTGGCGACCATCGTGTGGCTCATCCTCAAGTACACGACGCTCGGCTACGAGAACCGCGCGGTCGGCTTCAACGCGTTTGCCTCCGAGACCGCTGGCATATCGGTACAGTGGACCACCGTCAAGGCGCTGTGCATCTCCGGTGCGCTTGCGGGTCTCGCGGGTTCGGTCGAGGTCATGGGTGTCCACCACCGGATCTTCGATCAGTTCTCATCAGGGTTCGGCTTCACCGGCATCGCCGTTGCGCTGCTGGCCAAGAACCACCCGTTGGGTGTGATTCCTGCGGCTTTGCTGTTCGGGGCGCTGTCGGCCGGCGCGGGCACGATGCAACTCGAGGCCCACGTGCCTCAGAAGATCATCCTCATCATCCAGGCGCTCGTCATATTCTTCGTGGCTGCCGAGGAGATCATCTTGTGGTTCGTCCGTCGGCGTCAGAAGGAGGCGATGAGCCATGCTGGGTGACATCATCACGCCTGACCTCTTCGCGTCCGCCCTCAGGATGGCCACGCCGCTCGCGCTTGCGGCGATCGGTGGGACACTGTGCGAGCGCTCGGGCGTTGTCAACATCGCCCTTGAAGGAATCATGCTCACCGGCGCCTTCTTCGGCACGGCGGCGGTGCTCGCAACTGGTAACCCCTGGATCGGGGTTGGCGCGGCGATGCTCTCGGGCGTCGCCATCTCGGCCATCCACGCCTTCGCCTCCGTGAACCTGCGTGCCGACCAGGTGGTCTCCGGCACCGCGATCAACCTGCTCGCGCTCGGCGTGACCGGCTTCCTGATGGAATTGTGGTACGGACATCCCGGAACGACGGCTTCGATCCAGGTACTCCGGCCGATCTTCTCCTTCAGTTCGCCAGGTGGGGGCTTCCTTGCCGAGGCGTGGCGCTGGGTCAACGGAATCGTGTTCTCGCACACGCCGATCGTCTATTTCACGATCATTCTCGCCGTAGTCGCGCAGTGGGCGATGTACCGCACCAAGTGGGGACTGCACCTGAGAGCGCTCGGGGAGCATCCTCGTGCGGTGGACACCGTCGGCGTCAGCGTCTATCGGGGCCGATGGGTCGCCGTGCTGATGAGTGGTGCGCTTGCCGGTCTGGCAGGGGCCAACCTGACGATCGAGCAGGTCGGTTCGTTCACCGAGAACATGACGAACGGGCGGGGATTCATCGCGCTTGCGGCCAACATCTTCGGCCGCTGGACGCCGGTGGGCTCGTACCTGGCATCGCTGCTCTTCGGCTTTGCCGATGCACTCCAGATCAAGCTGCAGATCCTTCGCGACGTGATCACGGTGCCGCCGCAGTTCTTCCTCATGCTTCCCTACGTGCTGACCGTCATCGTGCTTGCGGGTGTCATCGGACGCGCGGTCGCGCCTGCCGCGGTGGGCGAACCCTACAAGAAGGGCTAGCGCCGTGTTCATCGCTCCTGAAGGAGGGCGTCTTCGTGCGGGGCAGGCGCTCTTCTGGTCGCTCACGTGGGGCGTCGGTGTGATGATCGGTGTGGCGCTCGGCGGCTGGCTGACGCTCGTCGGCGGAAGCGGTGCGCCGGGGATCGAGGGGCTCGACCCGATCTCAGACCTCGTCGTGCTCCCGGTCCTCGCCGGCGCCGGCGTGGCGGTCGTCCATCTGAGCGGACAGCTCGTCGCGGCGGCGTTGCGCGGCCGAACCGTAGCGAGCGCCCAGGAGTAACGCGACGGCCACCAGGCCGAAGACGACGGCGTCGCCTGGCATGTCCGGAGCGAGACTGCCGCGGATCAGACTGCGGAGTGCGTACGCGGCGGCCGGGATCCCGGCCGCCGCGACGAGTGGTAGGCGGATTCGGGGGCGCAACCCCTCAGGCTCCGGAGTCCCGCGCGCTGTCGTCGTCGGCCGTGCTCCCGGTCCCGGATGGCGGCGTCTGCACGCGGCGCTTGCGCCGAACGATCGCGCGGATGATGAAGAACGCGATCAGGGCGATGAGCCACAGGGGCGCGGTGGCGATCAGCAGCGCGATGCCGAAGGTGACCACGTTGGCTGCACCTCTGATGCCGGACGTGATCGCCTCGCTGAAGCCCCAGGTGTCACCATCGGGCCGGACGATCGGCTGCGGTTCGGTCAGCTCGATCGTGACGGTGGCCATGGCAGCCTGCCGCTCGAGGTAGGTGACCTGGGCGTCGAGGCTCTCGATGTCTCCTCTTACCCGGGCGAGCTCGCGTTCGATGGAGAGCATCTCCTCGACCTTGGTCGCCGCATCGAAGAACTCGCGCAACCGCGCTTCCTCGGCGCGCAGGTTCTCGAGCCGTGCCGAGAGGTCGACATGCTGCTGCGTGACGTCCTCGGCGTCTTCGGCCTGATACTTGACGGTGCCGAGTTCTGTCACCTTCTCGACGAACGCCTCGAAGCTCGCCGCCGGTACGCGAACGGTCACCCAGCCGCGCAGGCCGGTGCCATCGCCGACCGAGTAGCCCTGAGCGTCGTAGCGGTAGATCGGGCCCTCGGTGTCAGTGGCTACCTGGAGGCCGGTGATGATCGCGTCGTTCGCTCGCGCCAGGGCTCGGATCTCGTCCACCGCATCGGTCGTACTCTCGACCTCGAGGCGAACGGTCTTCGACCGGATGATCAACCGGTCGGTCTCGGCCACGCCTGTGGCCACGTCGCCCTTGACGCCCGTGCTCTCGTCATAGGCCAACTCCCCGTCGGAGACACCCTCTTCGGGCGCGGCGACCGGAGCATAAGCGGGCTCGCCCCCACCGCGGTCCTCGTTGGTGGCCGTGCCGACGACGCCGCAGCCAGCCGTGAGGCCTGCTAGCGCGAGTGCAACAGCGACAGCGACGATCGTGACTCCTGTAGCGCGGCGGTGGGTGCTCATCTCCGTGCCCTCCTTCCGGCGCACATGCCCTGGTAAGCACGAACGCCCCGCATGCCTGACGTGACAGGCCCGGGACGCTCGGTCGTGACAGCGGTTAAGACTCTCGGGGGCGGCTACTCCGCCTTCTTCATCGTCTCCTCGGCCTTCTTCAGCTGCTTGGCAGCGTAGACGAGGAATCCGATCGAGATCGCGATGACGGCAAAGAAGACGACCACGAGCATGTTGAACATGATGCCGGCGACGTTGTTTCCGAGAAGGAACCATCCGTACATAGGGGCTGCTCACCTCCATCGTAGCCACGCACTGGTGACGATTCTACCGTGGCCACGCCGGGCGGGCAACCACACCGGTTGAGGCCGTCATGAGCGTTCTTCCACTGTCAAGGTCCGATTCCTGCCTGTCGTCACTATGACGGGACCTGGCCGCGCCGGGTTCAGGCGCAGTTGCGCCGGCACGGCGGGCTTCGCCGACCCCCGGGTATCGCCCCCGCTCGGCGTCCCGATGTATCCGCGCTCGGGGGAGAGTGTGGCACCAGGTGCTGCAGAAGTGGGGCAACAGCCCAAAAAGTGTTGCAAAGTGGGATAGTGTGTCATAGAGTTGTGACATGCGGGGGCCCGTGGGGTCGCCCCGAGGAGCGAGAGTGGGAGGGGATGGGATGTTTCTCGGCGAGTACCAGCACACGCTGGACGCCAAGGGGCGCCTGTCGCTGCCTGCCAAGTTCCGCAGCGAGATGACGGGCAGCCTCGTCGTGGCGAAGGGTCTCGAGGGGTGTCTGTACGTCTTCTCGTCAGAAGACTACGCGCGGTTCCTGAAGCAGCTTACCGAGAAGGGCGACTTCGACCCGAAGTTCCGCCAGGTCCGCCGCTTCTTCACCGCGGGGGCCAAAGAGGATCAGCTCGACACGGCGGGGCGCATGGGTATCCCGGTGGTCTTGCGGGAGTACGCGAAGCTCGACCGCGATGTCGCCGTCATCGGCAACGGGGATCGCATCGAACTCTGGGATGCGGCCACGTGGGCTGCGTACAACGGTGAGACCGAAGCCCGGATCGAGGAAGTGACGAGCGAGCTCGCCGAACTCGGCATCCTCTAGGACCTTGAGAATGGAATACCGGCACACCCCAGTTTTGCTGGCCGAGGTCACGCAGCAGCTGACCTTACACGATGGCGCGATCTTCGTTGACTGTACCTTAGGCGGGGCAGGACACACGAAGCTGATAGCACAGCTTGTAGGTCCCACCGGAATCGTGGTGGGCATCGATCAAGATGACGCCGCACTTGCCGCAGCAGCAGACACACTACGCCTCGGCCAGCAGGAACTTGCCACCACCGTGCTCCTCAAAGGGAACTTCGGCGACCTCGACGAGGTGCTGCTCGAAGCGCGGATCCCCTACGCGGACGCGATCTTGTTCGATCTCGGCGTGTCATCTCCCCAGCTCGACCATGTCGGCCGCGGTTTCACCTACCAGGAGGACGTCCCGCTCGATATGCGCATGGACGCCTCATCGACGCAGCCTACCGCGGCTGACATCGTCAATACGTACGCCGAAGCCGATCTCGCGCGTGTCATTCGCGCGTACGGTGAGGAGCGGT
Organism: Actinobacteria bacterium UBA2272; assembly: GCA_002347725.1. Taxonomy (GTDB): domain Bacteria; phylum Actinomycetota; class Coriobacteriia; order Anaerosomatales; family Anaerosomataceae; genus UBA2272. Next base: position 520,946 of record DDXA01000003.1, on the reverse strand, counting down.
GGGCCTCGCGAATCGCAGCATTCGTCGTAGCCGCGCGAGGTCACCACCCGCTCACCACCACGGGGGAACTCGTCGAGATCATCAAGGCGGCCATACCGGCCGCTGCGCGACGAAAGGGCGGGCACCCCGCGCGGCGCACGTTCCAGGCGCTGCGCATCGAGGTCAACCGTGAACTCGAGGTACTCGAGAGCGGGCTGCGTAGCGCGATAGCGTGGCTCGCGCCAGGCGGACGCGTAGCAGTCATCAGCTACCACTCGCTCGAGGATCGGATCGTCCGCGATGTGTTCGGCGAACTTTCCACGGGGTGTGTATGCCCTCCCGACCTGCCCGTGTGCAGGTGCGAGAGGGAGCCGGTAGTCCGCATCATCACGAAGAAGCCCGTCGTGCCGACGGATGAGGAGATCGAGCGTAACCCGCGGGCCCGAAGCGCAAGGCTGCGGGTCGCGGAGAAGCGATAGACGCCAAGGGGCCCCGCCGGATCCCGGTGGGGAAAGAGCGGAAGGAGGCCCACGCCAGTGGGCGCAGCGGCACGCAGACTCGCGCATACAGCCGCACCGGTGCGGCCCTCGCTGTGGCTCGTCCCAGCGAGCGGCCGTCGTACGCGTGCGCGCTCGGCAGCTGCAGCGAGCGCCTTCCGCATCGCGATCGTGTGCTTCCTGATCCTTGCGACTGCGGGTGTTGCCCGCGTTGCGCTTGCCGCCCAGGCAGCCGAGGCCGCCGTGGACGCGTGGGAACTCAAGAGCGAACTGAAGACCGCGCGTCTGCAGACGCGCGGTTTGGAGGCCGATCGCGGCTCGCTTGCGGCGCCGTCGCGCATCGAGGTTCTCGCGTGCGAGACCCTGAACATGGATCGCCCTGCTGAAGTCTGTTACCTCGAGCTGCCCGATTCCTCGAACGGAGTCGGCGAGGACGGCGACACGGTGCCCGCCTCCGGAGCACTGCTCGCGGACAGTACCACCGAATCAGGGGGCGGAGCCGTCTCGCGCATGCTTGCCACCCTGGTCGACTTGGCTGCCGGTGAGGCGCAGGTCCTGCTCGTCGGCGACATGGGTCTTGGTCTCGGACGATGAGCGGTTCCCGGCGAGATCGGAGTGAAAGCTCCGACCCGGCCGCACCCAGGCGCTCGGCCCCGACCGGGCGTTTCTCATTGTTGCTGGTCGCGCTGGCCGTGGGTCTGCTTGCCGTGACCGGTCAGCTCGTGCGCATCCAGATCGTCGAAGGTCCGCAGTATGCCCAGGCCGCGGCCGAGCAGCGGACCCGCGAGGTCATACTGAACCCCGAGCGCGGTTTCATCCTCGATCGTGAGGGCGAGGTCATGGCCGAGACCGTCCCTGCGCGCACCGTGTATGCGGTACCGGCAACGATCACGGACAAGGAAGCGACCGCGCGCGCGATCGCCGACACACTCGGTGGGGACTACACCGACTATCTTGAGCGCATCAGCGGCGAGGGCACCTACACGTATGTGGCGCGCAAGGCCGACCCCGCGCGCGCCGCCGAGCTCGAGGCGCTCGGCCTGACCGGTCTCGGTTTCCACGATGACTCCCGGCGCGTTTACCCGAGCAACGAACTCGGGTGTCAGGTGCTCGGGTTCGTCGGCATCGACGACCAGGGCCTCTCGGGCCTGGAGCTCTACTACGACGACCTGCTGGCAGGCGAACCCGGTGCTCTCATCGGCGAGCGCGACCGTCAGGGGAGACCGATCCCCGGAGGCGTGGCGTTCGAGGAGGAGGCTATCGATGGCAAGGACGTGGTCCTGACCATCGACAAGGACATCCAGTACCAGGCGCAGGTGGCGCTCGCCGAGGCGGTCGAGACGTGGGGAGCCGCTGCAGGCTCCATCGTCGTGATGGACCCCACCAACGGTGAGATCCTCGCTATGGCGTCAGTGCCGCAGTACAACCCCAACCGGTTCGGGGAGGCCGACTCGGCGTCGTACCGGAACCGTCCTATCGTGGACACCTACGAGCCAGGGTCGACGATCAAGTCGCTCACCGCGGCCGCCGTTATCGACGCCGGCCTCTTCACGCCGGACAGCATGTTCGAGTTGCCGCCTTCCATCAAAGTCGGCGGCCGCACGATCGGCGAGGCGCACCCGCGACCGATCGCGAACTGGTCCCTCACCGAGATCGTCACGAAGTCCTCCAACGTCGGTTCGGTCAAGCTCGGTCAGGCCCTTGGCGAGCAGGGGCTCTACGACTACTTCTCGCGCTTCGGGCTTACCGAGAAGACCGGGGTCGACTACCCCGGAGAGGTGCGCGGAGCGCTTCCACCTGTCGAGACGTGGTCTGCCTCGTCGGTCGCCACGATCCCGTTCGGGCAGGGTATCTCGGTCACGCCGCTGCAGCTTGCGCGCGCACTTGCGGCGATCGCCAACGGGGGCGAACTTGTGACGCCACACTTCCTCAGGGACGTTCCCGACACGCCAGAGCTGGCGCTGTCGTGGCCTAAGAAGCGGGCCATCAGCGAAGGTACCGCGGCTCAGATGCGGAGCGTCCTGGCGGACGTGGTGGTCGACGGCACCGGCTCGGCTGCCGCGGTGGCCGGCTACAGCGTGGCGGGCAAGACGGGCACCGCGCAGAAGGCCAGGACCGATGGGCGCCCCGGCTACGCGCAGGGCAAGTACGTGGCGTCATTCTCGGGGTTCCTGCCAGCCGATGACCCGAGGGTTCTGATCATCGTGAACATCGATGAGCCGTCGGGCTCGATCTACGGCGGTACGGTGGCGGCGCCGGTCTTCAGCCGGGTGGCGGCATTTGCGGTGGAGCACCTGAAGGTCCCGCCCGGACGGCCGGTCACGGAAGAGCCACAGTCGGATGACGGCTGAGTCTCGCAGATGTGTGGATGCTAGAATATTGCAGCTTCGAGGCGGTAGGGACCGGGTGGAGACGAACACACTGAGCAGCGTACTGAGCAATGACACCAGCGCGGTCCTCACCGGCGCCGATGTCCCCGTCTCGGGGGTCGAATACCGCTCGGATCGCGTGCGGCCCGGCGACGCCTTCTTCTGCATCTCCGGGTTTCGTCACGACGGTCACGAGTTCGCGGCAGACGCAGTGGCCCGCGGTGCGGTGGCGCTCGTGTGCGAACGCTCGCTCGCGCTCGGGGTTCCTGAGATGAAGGTGACCGATACGCGACGAGCGCTGGCGCTTGCGTCGGCCCGCTTCTGGGGCGATCCGACCTCGCAGCTCGACGTCGTGGGTATCACCGGCACCAATGGCAAGACCACGACGGCCTACCTCACCGACAGCATTCTCCGCGCGGCGGGGCGCAGGACCGGGCTCATCGGGACGGTCGAGACCCGTGTCGGGGAGGAACGGCTGCCGTCGTCGCGCACGACGCCGGAGTCGGCCGACCTGCAGCAACTGTTCGCGCGTATGCTTGGTGCGAGCGTTTCCGCGGTGTCGATGGAGGTGTCGTCGCACGCGATCGACCTGAGCCGTGCCGATGGCGTCCACTTCGCGGTTGCGGCGTTCACGAACCTCACGCAGGACCATCTTGACTACCACCACACGCTGGAAGAGTACTGGTCCGTGAAGCGCCGGCTGTTCACCGAGCTGGACGTGGCCGAACGCGTGGTCAACATCGACGATCCTCGTGGCAAGGAGTTGGCCGCCGAGACCGGTGCGCGTTGGACAATCGGCAGAGATGCGGCCGCCGCGGTGCGTGCGGAACACGAGTCACCGGGTCCGCTCTCAACGAGGTTCACGCTCGTGACACCCGGGGGGGACGTTCAGGTCGAGCTGCCGCTGCCGGGGGCTTACAACGTGAGTAATGCACTCGTTGCCGCGGGCGCGGCACTCGCGCTCGGCATCCGGCTGGAGGATGTCGCCGCGGGCCTGGAGCATGCGCCTCAGGTGCCCGGGCGTCTCGAGCGTATAGACGAGGGTCAGCGGTTCGCGGTGTTCGTAGACTACGCGCACACGCCCGATAGTCTGACGAAGGCGGTGGCCGCCGTCCGCGCCGTGACGCCCGGACGGGTCATCACCGTGTTTGGATGCGGTGGCGATCGAGATCCGGAGAAGCGGCCATTGATGGGTCGCGCGGCGGGCGAGGGTTCCGATGAGATCGTGGTCACGAGCGACAATCCGCGGAGCGAGGATCCTGTGGGGATCGTACTGCAGATCGAGGATGGCTTGAGGCCGACAGGGGCCTCCCATGCAGTCGAGATCGATCGGCGCGCGGCGATAGCCCGGGCACTCGGCATGGCCGCCGAGGGAGACGCGGTGCTGATCGCGGGCAAAGGGCACGAGGACTATCAGATCTTCTCGGATCACACGATCCATTTTGACGATCGCGAGGTCGCGCGCGAGGAGTTGATGAAGCTGTGCTGACACTGTCGGTGGGGACGCTTGTCGAGATCACGGGCGGTGAGTTGCTCGTGGGGCCGACGGTCACCATGGTCAACGGGCTTGCGATCGACTCACGCGAGGTGCAGCCGGGCGCCGCGTTCGTGGCGTTTGTCGGGGAGCACACAGACGGACATGCGTTTGTCGGCGACGCGCTGGCCTCCGGCGCCCGGGCGGTCCTGATCACACGTGATGATGTCGGCATCCGCGCGGCGATCGAGGAGGCCGGTCGAGCCGAGCTTGCGCTCGTGCTCGTCGAAGATGCCCGCGCGGCGGTCGAGGCGCTCGGCTCGTGGCACCGGGGCCGATTGATGTGTCCCGTCATCGGGATCACCGGATCGACCGGAAAGACGACCACCAAGGATTTCATGCGCAGCGTCCTCGCGACGCGTATGCGTGTCGTCGCCACGACCGGCAACCGCAACAACGAACTCGGTGTGCCGCTCACTGTGATGGACGCCGGTACCGAGACCGATGCGCTCGTGGTCGAGATGGCGATGCGCGGTCCTGGTCAGATCGACCATCTCTGCCGGATCGCGCGGCCCACGGCCGGGCTCGTGACCAATGTGGGCATCAGCCACGTAGAGGTTCTCGGTTCGGAGGAGGCCATCGCCTCGGCTAAAGGCGAGCTCGTCCGGGCCATTCCCGAGACGGGGCGCGTGTTCTTGAACGGCGATGACGGCTGGAGCGATGCGCTCGAGTCGGGGGCGTCTGCAGGGGTGACGCGGTACGGACTCGGTCCGACCGCCCAGGTGAAAGCGACTGACGTGACCGTGGGCGAAGACGGTCGTCCGTGCTTTGTGATGCACTGCGAGCAGGGCGTGAGTGACGTTCGTCTGCCGCTGCCGGGTCGCCACAACGTGTACAATGCCCTGGCTGCCGCGTCGGTCGGTCTGTACCTCGAGATGTCGCTCGAAGATGTGGTCGCGGGCCTCGAAGGCGCCACGTTCTCGAAGTGGCGGATGGAGACCTTCGAGAGCGCGTCGGGCATCATCGTCATAAACGATGCATACAACGCGAACCCGACCTCGATGGCCGCCGCGCTTTCGGCACTCGACGATGTGCCGGTCGCCGGTCGGCGGATCGCGGTCCTCGGCGATATGGCGGAACTCGGCTCGCTCGCGGAGCTTGCGCACTTCGAACTCGGTACGAGGGTCGTCGAGTCGGCGGTCGACGTGCTGATCGTCGTCGGTGAGCGTGCGCGGCACATCGGTGACGGTGCGCGGGCCGCAGGCTTCGACGACGCGGCGATACGGCCGTGTGCGAGTGCCGAGGAGGCCTCGGAGGTGCTTGACGACCTGCTCGAGCCGGGTGACACGGTGCTCGTGAAGGCGTCGCGAGTGATGGAGTTGGAAACCGTCGTGGAAGGGATCATGGATCCGCGTGTTCAGCCTTCTGCCTGACATAGGACGTTACCCCACCTACCAGGTGTTCGTTGCCGCGGTGCTTGCGCTCGTGCTTGCGGGTGCGCTGTTCCCGCTGTGGATCCGCGTGCTGCGGTTCCGCAACATAGGCCAGCAGGTGCGCGCGGACGGTCCGCAGGGTCATCTCGTCAAGCAGGGGACACCGACCATGGGCGGGGTGCTCATCCTGCTCGTAGTGGCCACCGTCTACCTCTCGCTCGGCGAGGTCGGACGGCCGGGGATCATCGCGCTCGTGGGGCTGCTCGGCTGCGGGCTGCTCGGCTTCATCGACGACTACGCCAAGGTCGTCCATGAGCGCTCGCTCGGGCTCAAGCCGAAGGCGAAGATCGCCGGTCAAGCGCTCATCGCCTTCGCTATCGGTGTGCTCGCGGTCAACTGGGCGCACGTGAGTCCGGAGGTCGTGGTTCCGTGGGGCGGCATGCTCGATCTGGGCGCGCTCTCCTCGACTCTCGTGGTCGGCAGGTTCACGATCACGCTTCCGTGGCTGTACATAGCGCTCGTGTTCTTCATGGTCATCTCGTTCTCGAATACGGTGAACCTGACCGACGGGCTCGACGGTCTGGCTGCTGGTACCGTCATGATCGTCATGCTGGCGTTCGCCGCGATCGCATTCATGCAGGACAACCTCGAGCTCGCACTCCTCGCTTCGTCGGTGGCGGGTGCATGTCTGGGGTTCCTTTGGTACAACAGTCACCCGGCAGATATCTTCATGGGCGACACCGGGTCGCTCGGCCTCGGCGCGGCCATCGCGACCATGGCAGTAGTCACGAAGACCGAGCTGCTTGCACCGCTCATCGGAGGCATCTACGTGGCCGAGGGACTCTCGGTGATCCTCCAGGTGGCGTCGTTCAAGCTCACCGGGAAGCGCATCTTCAGGATGGCGCCGCTGCACCACCACTTCGAGATGAAGGGCTGGAGCGAGACCAAGGTCATGGTCCGGTTCTGGATCGTGACCGGGATCATGGCCGGCGCCGGCTTCGCCCTGTGGTTCGTCACGTCACCGGGACGCTGAGAATGCGCGACTGGGCCGGACACATCCTCGTGCTGGGACTCGGTGCTTCGGGAGAGGCCGCCGCCGAGTGGGCGCTCGGGCAAGCCGAGGCGGGCGCACCTGTCCGCGTGACCGTGGTCGACTCGGGCACGGCCGGCCAGCTCGCCGAGCGTGCCGGGCGCCTGCGTGCGCGCGGCGCGCGGGTACTGCTCGGGAGCGATGAGCTGCCCGAAGCCGATCTCATCGTGGCGTCGCCGGGGATCCCGCCGCACAGCGCGCTCATGCGCTCCGCGCGCGGCCTTGGCGTCCCGATCATCTCCGAGATCGAGCTCGCGTATCGAATATCCCGCGCGCCGTGGGTCGCGGTCACCGGCACCAACGGCAAGACGACGACGACAGCGCTTGTCGTGCACCTGTTACGGGAAGCAGGATTCGTCGCCGAACCTGCCGGCAACATCGGTCCTCCCGCGGTGCGGGTGGCCGAGGAGGCAGGCGCCGCGGCGATCATCGTCGCCGAGGTGTCGAGCTTTCAGCTCGCCGCGGTCGAGTCGTTCCATCCGACGGTGTCGGTCATGCTGAACGTGACGCCCGATCATCTGGACTACCATGGCAGCATGGAGGCGTACGCGGCCGACAAGGCGCGGATCTTCGCCAACCAGCTTTCGGGGGATGTCGCGGTCATCGACGTGGATGACCCCGGAGCGCTCGCGATGGTCCCTATCGCCGAGGCGAAGGGGGTGTCGGTCCTGCGCGTGAGCCGCATGTCCTCGCCCTCTCCCGGTGCGTACGTGCGGGAGGGGGTGCTCGTGCTCGATGACGGGACGTCGGTCACTGGTGTGTTGCCGGTAGCGGAACTCGCGATCAGGGGCGACCACAACATCAGCAATGCGCTCGCCGCCGCCGCAGCTGTCTCAGCCCTGGGCGCGGATATCGCCTCGCTCCGCCGGGGACTCGGCTCCTTCGCGCCGCTCGAGCATCGGTTGGAGCCTGCCGGAGTCGTTGACGGTGTCGAGTACTTCAACGACTCCAAGGCGACGAACCCGGATGCGGTGGCCAAGGCGCTTACCGCCTTCCAGGATCGTCCGGTCGTACTCCTACTCGGCGGGCGCAACAAGGGCGTCGATCTCACTCCGCTGGCGGCGCTGGTCGCCGGGCGATGCAAAGCCGTCGTACTGTTCGGAGAGGCGGCGTCCGAGTTCGCCGAGGCGCTCGTGCGCTACGACGTGGAGCGTCGGCAGGTGCCCGACGTCGAATCGGCCGTGCGGGCCGCCAGCGAGATGGCCTCTCCCGGCGACGTGGTGGTGCTCTCCCCCGGATGCACCTCGTTCGACGAGTTCACGAGCTACGCGGAGCGAGGTCGCAGGTTCAAGGCGATCGTGGCCGAGCTGGCGGGACGTGATCTGTCGTGACCGCTCCCCGCAGACAGTCGCTGACCTCTTCGGCCTACATCATGCTGATCGCCGTTGCGCTGCTGGTCGCGGGCGGCGTGGTGATGGTCTACTCGGCGTCCGCGGTCTCCGACTACGTCAAGTTCGGCGACAGCGCCTACTACGCGAAGCGACAGGCGATCTACGCGCTGGGAGGCATCGTCGCGCTTGTAATGGCGTCGCGCTGGGACTTCCGGCAGCGGCGCAACGCGGTCTCGGTGTTGCGCCCGGCCGTCGTCGCCTGGGCCGTGTGGGGCGCGTCGCTGGTTGGGCTGTTCGCGGTCGACATCGCCGGCGTGGGCAAGTGGGGCGCGACGCGATCGATCGACATCGGCCCGGTCTTCATCCAGCCGTCCGAGTTCGCCAAGGTCGGCTGTCTGCTGGTCGTTGCCGTGCTCATCGTGCAGTGGCGGCGCGGCGCTATCACCGGTGGCCAGTTCGCCTTCAGGGTCTCGGCAGCACTGCTGCCCGTCATCGTGTTGATCATGCTGCAGCCTGACATGGGCACGACGATGTCGATCGTTGCGGTGACGGTCGTCATGTTGTGGCTCGGTGGCCTTCGGGCGCGCTGGTTCGCCGCCATGCTCGCTGCCGGCCTGCCCACGGTGTCCCTTCTGATCTGGAAGGCTGGCTACCGAATGGAGCGGATCACCGGATTCCTCGATCCGTGGGCCGACCCTGCTGACAGCGGGTATCAGATCATCCAGTCGCTGTACGCCTTCGGCTCCGGTGGGCTGTTCGGCGTGGGCCTCGGTCTGTCGCGGCAGAAGTTCTTCTATCTCCCGGCGGCGCACAACGACTTCATCTTCGCGATCATCGGTGAGGAGACCGGCCTTGTCGGTACCCTGTGTGTCGTGGCCGCGTTCGCCGCGTTCGCCTACGCAGGGATGCGCATCGCCATCGAGTGCAAGGATCCGTTCGGCAGGCTCATGGCCGGCGGTCTCACGTCGATGATCGTTGTCCAGGCACTCATGAACATGGCTGCCGTCACCCGTCTGATGCCCATCACCGGCATCCCGCTCCCGTTCGTGAGCGCCGGCGGATCGTCGCTGGTACTGACGCTTACGAGCGTCGGCCTGATTCTTGCGGTATCCCGCCACAGTGGCGGCGCACGGGTGAAGCTCGTGCGAAAGACGACATCCAGGGGGTCTGCGCGTGCGAGTTCTGGTGAGCGGGGGAGGGACAGCCGGTCACATCTACCCGGCGCTGACAGTGGCCGACCGGCTACTCGCCGAGGGGCATGATGTAGCTTTTGTCGGCACGCCGGACGGCCTGGAGGCCCGCCTTGTGTCCGAGGCGGGCATCGCCTTCCATGCCGTGCGCTCCCGGGGATTCGACCGGGGCAACCCGCTCACGCTCCTGACCTCTGCGTGCATCACTGTCGCGTCGGTGATCGCGTCGCTGGCGCTGCTCAATCGGGAGCGCCCCGACGTGGTGATCGGCTTTGGCGGATACGTGTCGCTGCCGGTCGGCCTCGCCGCGGTTCTCGCCCGGGTGCCGCTCGTGCTGCACGAACAGAACTCGGTACCGGGTCTGGCCAACAAGGTGCTCTCACGGTGGGCCCGCGCCGTCGGAGTGACCTATGAGAGTTCGCTCGGCGCCCTGGTGCATCCCGGGCGCGCTGTCGTCACCGGGAACCCCGTGCGCTCCGCGGTCCTGGAGGCGTCGTCTGCGCGTGGGCGTGCGTCGCTCGGACTCGACCCGGATGCGACGGTCGTGCTCGTCTTCGGGGGCAGCAGGGGGGCGCAGCATTTGAACGAGGCGATGGTCCGTCTCGCGCCGACACTCGTTGCCGTCCCGTCGTTGCAGGTGGTGCATGTGGCCGGTACGATTGAGGCCGCCGAGGTGGCCCGTCGTGTGTCGGCGGCCCTCGGCGAGCAGGGTGACCGGTACCGCGTCGTGGACTACATCGACCGGATGGGTGACGCGATAGCGGCTGCCGATCTGGTAGTGGCGCGGGCGGGGGCGACGTCGATCGCCGAGCTGACCGCTCTGGGTCGGGCGGCGATCCTGGTCCCGTACCCGTTTGCGACCGACGACCACCAGACGGGCAACGCGCATGCGGTGGCTCGTGCAGGCGGCGCCCGGATCGTGGCTGATGCGGACCTTGACGGTCCGGCGTTCGACGATGTGGTGATGGCACTCGTGGCCGACGGGCCGCTGCGCGCGGAGATGGCTCAGGCTTCGGCGGCTCTCGCTCGCCGCGACGCCACGGAGCGCGTCGTCGCACTTGCGCTCGGTTCCGCCCGCACTCGGAAGGAGACGCGGTGAGCAAGGCCGCATACGCGCACTTCATTGGCATCGGCGGAGCCGGGATGAGTGGCATCGCCAAGGTGCTCCATGATCGTGGCGTGACGGTGACCGGGTCGGACCTGAAGGCCTCCCGGTATGCCCGGGCGCTTGCAGACTCCGGCGTTCCCGTGTCCGTCGGACATGACGCCGCGAACCTCGGTGACCCCGAGGTCGTGGTCGTATCGTCGGCCATCCCGGATTCCAACCCGGAACTCGTCGCCGCGCGGGAGAGGGGCCTCGAGGTGTGGCCCCGTGCGAAGATGCTCGCACACCTCGCTGGCGATGATGCGACGTTGGCGGTGGCCGGGACCCACGGCAAGACGACGACGAGTTCCATGCTCGCGACGGTGATGGACGCCATCGGAGCAGACCCCACGTTCCTCATCGGCGGTGAGCTGAACGACATGGGCGCAAATGCCCGGTGCGGTCGCGGGGGCTACTACGTGGTCGAGGCTGACGAGAGTGACGGCTCGTTCCTCTACCTCGAGCCGACGTTGAGTCTTGTGACGAACATCGAGGCTGACCACCTCGACCACTATGGCTCGTTCGGCGCGATCCTCGAGACGTTCCGGGAGTTCATCGGCAAGACGCGACCGGATGGTGCGGTGGTCGTCTGTGCCGATGATGCCGGGCTTGTGGCGCTTGCCCGGGAGGTGGCTGCCGCGCGGGTGGTGACGTACGGGCTCGACACGGAGGCGGACGTGCGCTGCGAAGCGCTCGAGCGCGACGGGTTCGGACATCGTTTCGCTGTCATTCTGCCCGGCGGCGCGAGACTCGTGGCACGGATCGCGGTGCCCGGTACGCACAACGTCGTGAACGCCACCGGCGTGCTCGCCTCCCTGTGGGCGCTCGGACTCGACGTGGAGGCCGGCGCGGAGGCGCTTGAGCGATTCAGTGGCGTTCGGCGGCGTTTCGACCGGATCGGAGTGGTCGGGGGCGTGACTGTCGTCGATGACTACGCGCATCACCCCACCGAGGTCCGCGCAACGCTACAGGCGGCGAAGGACGCGGGGTTCGGACGGATCTGGACCGTGTTCCAGCCGCACCGCTATAGCCGCACACGCACTCTGGGCGCGGAGTTCGGCGCCGCGTTCGATCTGGCCGACCATGTCGTGCTCATGGACGTCTATGGAGCCGGGGAGGCCCCCGTTCCCGGAGTATCGGGTAAGACGGTCCTCGACGAGTTGCTGTTGCACGACCCTCGCAGTCAGGTGGCCTACTTTCCTCACCGGTCCGACATCGAGAGCTACGTCGTCGGACGCGTGCGCCCGGGGGATCTGGTGATGACGATGGGTGCCGGGGACGTCACGACGATCGGCGGGGAACTGGTGCGCGCTCTCGCGGCCGCGGCGTCACCGGGTGCGTCATGAGCGTCGGTCGTGCGGCTTCGCGCCTGACCGAGGTCATCGCCGGAGAGGTCCGCACCGACGAACCGATGGCGCGGCATACCACGTACCGTATCGGTGGACCGGCTGACCTGCTCGTCACGTGCGACACGGTTACCGATCTTGCCGAGGCCGAGCGCGTGCTTGCCGAAGAGGGGATCGAGTCGACCGTCATCGGCAAAGGCTCGAACCTGCTTGTCGGCGATGCGGGATACCGTGGTGCGATACTCGTGCTCGGTCGTGAGTTCAAGGCCCACTCTGTGGCCGGTGCGCGAATCACATGCGGCGCAGGATGCATTCTGGCGTACGTGGTACGTGAGGCGTTCTCGCGGGGTCTGGCGGGGATGGAGTTCGCCGTGGGTATCCCGGGGACGGTTGGCGGAGCGATCGCGATGAACGCCGGCACGCGCGGCGTGTGGATGGACTCGGTGGTCGAGTCGGTGACCCTGCACGTTCCCGGCGAGGGGCTGCGACGGGTTGCGGGAACAGACATAGCATGGGGATACCGCACGAGCGGGCTCGCCTCGGCGGGGATCATCGTCGAGGCGGTAGTGATGCTTGAGCAGGGCGAGAAGGCGAGGATCCGGGCCGAGATGGAGCGGAGCCTGCAGCGCCGGAAAGCGACGCAACCGCTCGGGATGCCCAGTGCGGGAAGCGTGTTCAAGAACCCGCCGGACTTCTCGGCCGGCCGCCTGATCGAGGCTGCCGGTCTCAAGGGTACGAGACTGGGTGGTGCGCGGATCTCGGAGGTGCACGCGAACTTCATCGTCAACGACGGAGGGGCGAGGGCGGCAGACGTCCTCGGGCTCATGCGTAAGATACAGATAGCGGTCAGGGACACACATGGCATCGAACTCGAACCAGAGATCCGGCTCCTCGGCTCGTTCGACATCGCGTAAGCGGGTCCATATCGACACGGGTGTCCGAAACCGGTCGTCCGAGACTGGCGCGCACCTTGCGGGCACGGCCGAGGCGGGCCGATCGCGTGGCGCCCGCGGGTCGCGAGACGGACGGCGCGGGAGTCCGCCGCGCCACGAATCCGCGGCAGCGCGGGCACGCCGCGAGCAGCGCGAGACGAAGCGGGCCGAGCAGCGCCGGGTACTCCGCCTGAGAGGTGCGCTCATCGCGGGTGTCCTGATCGTGGTGACTGTGCTGGGCGGTGCGGTGTATCGCTCGCAGCTGTTCGCCATCGAGACAGTGGACGTGACCGGGACGAGCACGCTCTCGGTCGAGGACGTACGCTCTCGCGTGGCGCTCCCGGACGACGCCACGCTGCTGAGGTTCCCGCGTGCGCAGATAGAGTCTGACCTCGAGACCGACCCGTGGATCGCGCACGCGCGGGTAAGGCGGCGCTTCCCGTCGACGCTCACGATCGTGATCGACGAGCGGGTCCCGGCAGCGCTGCTCGATACCGGTGTCACATTCTGGTTCGTCGACGGTGACGGCCGCTTCCTTGGGGAGTCATCACTGGACACGACGGACTCACCCCTGCCGGTGATACGCGACGTACCGGGGCTGGAACCGGTGGCGGATCAGGTCACCGAGGACGTCACTCTTCTCAACGCCCTTCAGGTCCTCGCCGGCGTGTCGCCCGACCTCAGGTCGCGCGTGCGTGCGGTCTCGGCCGCGTCGGCCCACGAGACGACCCTCATTACCGACGGGAGTATCGAGGTCATGGTGGGGGAGGCGGTCCAGCTTACGGAGAAGTCCGCGCTGGCGCTTGGCATCATGGCGGAGCAGGGCCAGGATGTGGTCTTCATAGACGTGCGTTCCATCGACCGGCCTATCTCGCGCGGGCTCGATCGGTAGCGGCGCGGTGCATGCCCGGGCGCTCGGAAGCAACTCGCGGAAAAACTCGTTGCAAACCCCTTGCGTTTAGTATAAGGTTCGTGTGAAGATTGACCTTTGCCCGAACACAGTAAACGTCAAGTATAGGTTTAGACTATTGGCACAACGGGCAGCTCCGGGAGGCAAAAGATGCTCGATACGGGGGCGAACTACCTGGCAGTGATCAAGGTCGTGGGCGTCGGTGGCGGCGGTACGAACGCGGTCAACCGGATGGTCGAGGCCGGGGTCAAGGGTGTCGAGTTCATAGCAGTGAACACCGACAATCAAGCGTTGCTCATGTCTGACGCCGACTACAAAGTCCACATCGGTGTCGGCCTGACCAAGGGCCTCGGCGCGGGAGCGGATCCTGACGTCGGCCTGCAGGCCGCCGAGGAGAACCGCGGCGAGATCAAGGAGGCGCTGCAGGGCGCCGACATGGTCTTCATCACCGCCGGCGAGGGTGGCGGCACCGGTACGGGCGCTGCACCGATCATCGCGCAGATCGCCAAGGAGGAGATCGGTGCTCTCACGGTCGCCGTTGTGACGCGCCCGTTCGCCTTCGAGGGCCGCAAGCGGGCCATCCAGGCGGAAGAGGGCATCCAGAAGCTGCGGGAGTTCGTGGACACGCTCATCATCATTCCCAACGATCGCTTGCTGCAGGTCGCCGAGAAGAAGACGTCGATCCTCGATGCGTTCCGGATCGCCGATGATGTGCTCCGGCAGGGTTGTCAGGGGATCACCGACCTCATCACGGTACCCGGTCTCATCAACCTCGACTTCGCCGACGTGCGCACGGTCATGAAGGACGCGGGCACGGCGCTCATGGGTATCGGCGTCGCAACCGGCGATACGCGTGCGCACGAGGCTGCCAAAGCCGCCATCGCAAGCCCACTGCTCGAGTCGAGCATCGAGGGTGCCAACGGGGTCTTGCTCTCGATCTCCGGCGGCAGTGACCTCGGGCTGTTCGAAGTCAACGAGGCGGCCGAAGTCGTTCAGGCGGCGGCGCACCCGGATGCGAACATCATCTTCGGCGCTGTGATCGACGATTCGATGATGGACCAGATCCGCGTGACGGTCATCGCGACCGGGTTCGGCGCCAAGCGCCGTCAGGAGACCATGGAGTTCGACGCGGTGACGGCCGAGGATGAGGGTCCGCGCATCCCGACGTTCGACCTGCCATCGAGCGCAGGCGAGGAGGATCTCGATATCCCCGCGTTTCTGAAGCGACGCAATCTGTAGAAGACCACGGGTCGTTCGTACGGACCCGTTGCAGTGGTGCCGCCGTGTGACGAGCGTAACGCTCCGTCACGCGGCGGTCC
Organism: Actinobacteria bacterium UBA2272; assembly: GCA_002347725.1. GTDB lineage: Bacteria > Actinomycetota > Coriobacteriia > Anaerosomatales > Anaerosomataceae > UBA2272. Next base: position 505,932 of record DDXA01000003.1, on the reverse strand, counting down.
GCATTCCCGGGGTACGTGTGGGGGCGTCCGGCATGCACGAAGGCCCGCCGCATCGCTGCGACAGGCCTTCGTGCCGTGGTGCGGCGGTCGCGCTCTACTCGACCGGCGGTGCCGGTGGAGCGGGTGGCGCGGGTGGCGCAGGTGGTGCGGGTGGCGCCATCGGCGGAGCCTGCGGTGCCATCGGCGGAGCCTGCGGTGCCATCGGCGGAGCCTGCGGTGCCATCGGGGCCTGGTAGCCACCGGCAGCGGGCGGGCCGCCCTTCCCGCGCTTGATCTTCCTGAACACCATGAAGTAGTACACGATCGCGGCGATCATACCGACGAAGACAAGCAACAGGATCCAGATGAGCTTTGAGTTGCCCGTTGAATTCGGGTACTCGTGCTCCTGACGCATGATGGCGTCGATGAGCATCCACAGGTTGAAGATGCCGAGGAGCAGGCCGGGGACCAGGCAGCAGAACGCGTATATGCCGAGTCCGGCCAGCGCCGCGACGTCGTCGCCCGTGCTGTAGTAGTCCTGCGCGAAGGCGGGCGCCGCAGTAAGCAAGGCAAGGGTGCCCACCGAGAGCGAGGAGACAAACGAGAATGACCGCTTCATAGTCGTGTCACCCCCTTTCAGCGAGCAGCCATGTGGTAACACCATGGCGATGGCGCGTGCGCGCATCGCTTCTGCGAGTGTGACGTAATACTGTGGGGTTTGCCAGCATCAGACTGGGCAGGGCTTCCAGGGCCGAGCGGAGGGAACAGCCGTGTTCGAGCGTGTCGTACGTGACGGGGTCGCGATGCACGTCGTACCCTCGCTTTTCGCCGAGTCCGGAATCGGAGTCGCGTTCTCCGAGAGATCCGGTGGCGTGAGCATCGATCCGTATACGTCCCTCGACCTCGCATCGCACGTCGGTGACGATCCGGGAGCCGTTGATATCAACCGTGGCCGTCTGCTCTCGGCACTTGGCATCGCCCCGCTGCGCGACCGGCTCACGACGGCCGGACAGATCCATGGGACGGCGTCGTGCGAGGTCACGCTCGCGAACGCGGGTTCCGGTTCGTTCGCCCACGGCGACCGACTCCCGCTTGCCGACACCGATGCGCTCTGGACGCGGACGCCCGGCGTGCCTCTGCTCCTGCTCTACGCCGACTGCGTCCCGGTCATACTCGCTCGTCCGTCGGTGCCTGCCGTCGCGGTGGTCCACGCAGGCTGGAGGGGTGCGGCGGGCGGAATCGTGGGTACGGCCGCGCGTGCACTCGCCGAGCTCCCCGGCGAGGAGGATCTGACCGCGTTCATCGGTGCGCACATCGGACAGTGCTGTTACGAAGTAGGCCCCGAGTGCGTGTCGCATTTCGACAACGCGTTTGTTACGATTACCGCGGCCACGCCCCGCCTGGACCTCGGGGCCGCGGTCGCCCAGGACCTTAAGCGATCAGGAGTCCCGAAAGAGCGCCAGTGGCACCTCGGCATCTGTACCGCGCACAACACCGATCGCTTCTATTCGTACCGTTCCGAGGGCCGCACAGGCCGTCACGGTGCGCTCGCGGTCATTCTCTAGCACTCATCACGCTTCTTTCGTTGTCCATCCTGCTCATGTCGGGCTGCTCCGGGGACGGGGGCCGGCACGAGGTCGTCGTGTCCGGCTCGACCACGCTGCTGCCGATCGCCGAGGTGGCGGGGGAGATGTACGGGGAATCTCACCCGGGCGTGTCGATCCTCGTTTCGGGAATGGGCTCGTCGGCCGGCATCGAGAGTGTCTCGACCGGTTCGTCGGACATCGGGACGTCGTCGCGCGAACTCAAGGAGGCCGAGTACGACCTCGGCCTGACCGACACGCCGGTCGCGTACGACGCTATCGCCGTCATCGTGCATCCGGACAACCCGGTGCGCGAGCTGACCACCCTCGAGATCCGCTCGATCTTTGCCGGCGTCATCACAAACTGGAGCGAGCTCGGTGGACCGGACCTGGAGATCGGGCTGGTCAACCGCGACGAGGCCTCCGGCACTCGCGAAGCGTTCTCCAAGATCGTCATGGGCGATGCTCGCTTCGACCTCGGTGCGGTGATCCTCCCCGGGACCGGGCAGGTACGTGCCGTCGTCTCCGACATCCCGGGCGCGGTGGGGTACATCTCGCTCGGTTTCGTGAACGATGATGTGCGCGCGGTTGCCGTCGATGGCATCGAGCCTTCCGAGGCTGCCGTGGTCGCGGGGGACTACCCGATCCAGCGCGTCTTGCACTTCTTCACACACGGAGAGGTGAGCGAGTCTGCCGTCGCGTACATCGAGTACGTGTTGTCGCCCGCAGTCCAGGACTCCGTGGTCCGTGATGCCGGCTTCATCCCGATCACCGCCAAGGAGGTCCACGGTGGCTGAGCCGCTCGAGCCGAAGCGCGCTCCAGAGGCGGGTGCTTCCCGCACGCTCAAGATGATGTCTCGTGCCACCTACATCCAGGAGGCGCTGCTCAAGAACCTGTTCCTTACCTGCGCGATCGCGGCCGTGGCCGGTGTGGCGCTCATCTTCTTCTTCGTCGGATTCCGGGGATGGCCGGTCATCGAAGATCCGGGTCTGGCGGCGTTCCTCTTCGGTTCCGAGTGGTCCTCCACGCTCGGCAAGTTCGGGATCGGTCCGCTCGTGACCGGCACCCTCGTGGTCACGATCGGCGCCCTTGTCTTTGGCGCGCCGCTTGCCATCGGCACGGCGATCTTTCTCTCGGAGATCGCGACGCCTACCGTGCGCGGTATCGTCCGGCCGGCTGTCGAGCTTCTCGCAGGCGTGCCTTCGGTGGTGTTCGGGTTCTTCGGCCTCGTGATCGTGCGGCCGTTCGTGGCCGAGCTGACCGGTAGCATGGGTTTCGGACCCCTCACAGCATCGCTGATCCTGGCGGTGATGATCGTGCCGACCATCGCCACGCTGACCGAGGACGCGCTTCGCTCGGTGCCGCCCGGGATTCGCGAGGCGAGCTACGCCATGGGCGCGACGACGTGGCAGACCATCTACAAGGTGCTCGTCCCGGCTGCGAAGATCGGCATCTTCGACGCGATCATCCTCGGCATGGGCAGGGCGATCGGCGAGACGATGGCCGTGGTCATGGTGGCGGGCAACGCACCGCAGTTCTTCGAGGGACTCGGTGCGCCGATCGCGACTATCACGAGTCAGATCGTGATCGACATGAGTTACGCGTCGGGCACGCATCGAACAGCGCTGTTCGGTCTGGCCATCATCCTGTTCATCATCTCGATGGGGCTCGTCGCGATCGTGCGTGCTCTCTCGCGGCTGAACGCGAAGAGGTCATAGGCGATGGGCAAGCGCTGGACCAACCGGATCGCACTCGGGGTGCTATGGCTGTGCGGGATCACCACGGTGACCATCCTCGGTGCCGTCATCCTGTACGTGTTCGTGCGGGGGGTCGGCCAGATCACGCCCGAGTTCATCTTCACGAAGCCGCACGGCGTGAATGCCGAGGGCGGTATCGGGCCGACCATCATCGCGACGATGTACGTCACCGGCCTGTCCATGCTCATCGTCACGCCCATTGCGGTTCTGGCCGCCGTGTACCTCGCCGAGTACGCGGTGCAGGGCAGGCTCGTGGACGCCATCCGGTTCGCCGCGGACACGCTTGCCAGCGTGCCGTCGATCGTCATGGGTCTGTTCGGCTTCGCGCTCTTCGTCGAGGTGATGGGGCTCGGCTTCTCGGTGCTCTCCGGCGCGCTTGCGCTGTCCTTCCTCATGCTGCCTATAGTCATGCGAGCGACCGAGGAGGCGATCCGGGCAGTTCCGAAGTACATCCGCTGGGGCGCCTATGGTCTGGGCGCGAGCAAGTGGCAGACGGTGAGCCGTATCGTGTTGCCCTCGGCACTGCCGCGTATCTTGACCGGCATCATCCTCGCTATGGGTCGTGCGGTCGGCGAGACTGCGGTCGTGATCTTCACGATGGGGCAGGCCGTGTATCTGCCGATCTCGCCGCTCGATTCCGGCCGGTCGATGACCGTGCACCTGTACATGCTGGCCATGGAGGGCATCAACATGGACGCCGCGTACGGTACAGCGCTCCTGCTCATGGTGATGGTGCTCTTCTTCAACCTCAGCGCACGCTGGCTTGCAGCCCGGAACAGGAGGCTCCAGGGATGAACCCCTCCCCGCCGGTTTCACATCTTTCCACCGAACCCCTCACCGGGAACCCGAGGTTCAGCGTTCGTGGCCTTGAGTTCTTCTACGGTGACTTCCACGCGTTGACGGGCATCACGATCGACGTGCGTGAGAATTCGGTCACGGCGTTCATCGGCCCGTCGGGGTGTGGCAAGTCGACGTTCCTCAGGTGCCTCAACCGTATGAACGATCTCATCCCCGGCACGCGCCTCGAGGGCACCATCACGCTCGACGGCGCGGACATCTACGGCTCGGGTGTGGACCCGGTCGACCTGCGTCGCCGCGTGGGGATGATCTTCCAGCAGCCGAACCCGTTCCCGATGTCGATCTACGACAACGTGGCGTTCGGACCTCGCCTGCACGGTGTCACGAAGAAGGCCGAGCTCGACGAGATCGTCGAGAAGGCGCTCGTGCGTGCGAACGTCTGGAAAGAGGTCAAGGACATCATGGGCCGCGGTGGTCTGACGCTCTCCGGCGGTCAGCAGCAGCGGCTGTGCATCGCGCGCGTGCTCGCGGTCCAGCCAGACGTGTTGCTCATGGACGAGCCGTGTTCGGCGATCGACCCGACGAGCGTCCAGAAGGTCGAGGACCTCATGGCTGAGCTGAAGAACTCGGTCACGATCATCATCGTGACGCACAACATGCAGCAGGCTGCGCGCGTCTCCGACGAGACAGCGTTCTTCTTGCAGGAGAAACAGGGTGAGGCCGCCGAACTCATCGAGTTCGGACGAACCGCCGAGATCTTCACGAGCCCGCGCGACCGACGGACCGAGGACTACATCACCGGGCGTTTCGGGTAGGCAGACTGTAACGGGCGTTTCACATGCGCCGTGCCGGTCGCGGCTATAATGGCCAGACGACCGGGCGGCGACCACGAGGCGAGGAGAAGCGAGCCGTGATGCGTGAGAGCTATCGCAAGGAACTCAAGGCCATCAAGGCCGAGGTCGTCGATATCGGGCGACTGATCATAGCGGTCTCGCGCGACGCGGCGGTGTCCCTAGTCGAAGCCGACATCGAGCTCGCCGAGGCCGTTATCGCGCGCGACGACGAGATCGACACGCGCTGTCTGGCGCTCGAGGAGCGTACGCTCGAGACGATCGCGACGCAGTTCCCGGTTGCGCGTGACCTGCGCCTGCTCCACTCGCTCGCCCATATCAGCATGCACATGGAGCGCATGGGCGATCTGGCCGTGAACATCGCCAAGGCTGCCCGCCGTACCGCCGGCCGTCGTGGCCCGCAGACGCTTTACGATCTCATCAAGGCCCAGGGCAACCTCGTGCACCGTGTTCTCGAGGCGATGCTTGAGGCTTTCGAGAAGAACGACCTCGAGCTGGCGTACAAGTTGAAGGAGATGGACGAGCCGATCGACCACCTCTTCAAGCAGTTCTTCCGCGAACTCGCCCGCCTGCAGGAGGAAGAAGACATCGAGTGGGCGAGCCAGATGGTGCTCGCTTCACGCTATCTCGAGCGGATCGCGGACCATGCGGTAGACATCGGCGAGCGCCTCGTGTACATGGTGACCGGCGAGTTCGAGGCGTTTGACACGACCGGCGAGGAGACGGACACACCCGACTCGTGAGCCAGGTAGCCGAGCGATACGACGCCGTTCGCCGCCGTGTGTGCGATGCGGCGGACGCGGTCGGTCGCGATGCCGACGATATCGTCATCGTCGCGGTAGCCAAGACGGTCGGGCCGCCGGAGGTGCGCGACGCGATCGCGGCCGGCGTGACCGACTTCGGCGAGAATCGTGTCCAGGAGTTCGTCGCCAAGCGTGGCCTGTTCCCGGACGTGCGGTGGCACTTCATCGGGACGCTCCAGACGAACAAGGTCCAGCACGTGGTTGGCAAGGCGCACCTCATACACTCGGTAGACTCCGCGCACCTGCTCGAGCGGATCGACCGCGTTGCCAGCGCCATGGGAGTCGTGCAGCCGGTGCTGCTCCAAGTCAACGTCGCGCATGAAGCTTCGAAGCATGGGATGACCCCCGACGAGGCCGTTGACGTGCTCACACGCTCACTCGAGCTGCCGGCTGTCGATGTCCGGGGTCTCATGACCATCGCTCCGTTCGCGTCGCGTGCCGAGTCGATCCGTTGGGTCTTCCGGGACCTGCGCGGGCTGTTTGAATCCCTTGCCGCTATGCGGTTCAATGGGGTGGAGATGACGGAACTCTCCATGGGAATGACCAACGATCTCGAGGTCGCCATCGAAGAGGGTGCTACCATCGTACGCATCGGTCGCGCGATCTTCGGCCGGTAGCCGATCCGACGTATGCGAGGAGACGAGCGTGGGCGTGTGGCGTGACATCAAAGCGAGGCTCGGCTTCGGAGACGACGACTACGACGAGTACGACGACTACGAAGAGGCCGAGGAGGGGGCCGAGGGCTATGACGCCCCGCCGGCCTATCGCAGCCCGTACGATGAAGAGCCGCCCACGAGCATCCGTCGCGTGAGGCGCGAGCCGGATCTCGACCGTGCGCGCGACGCCGGCAGGCACGGGACCGTCTCTCCGGGACCCGGCATGCAGGCCGTTCCACAGGTCAAGATGCAGATCGTAGAACCGCGGGCGTACGCTGAGGCGCAGGCCATCGCGGACAGGTTCAAGTCCGGCATGTCCGTGATCATGAACCTCACCATGACCGATCCCGACATCGCGCGGCAGTTGCTTGCGTTCGCCTCGGGGCTTACCTACGGACTCAATGGCGGACTGCAGAAGGTGTCCGACAAGGTCTTCATGCTCACACCCGCCAACGTGACCGTCAGCGACGCGCAGCGCGCGGCTCTGCGGGACCGGGGCCTGTTCAGTGTCGATGGATGAGGTGTCCGTGACCGCCCGCTACACGCTCGCGATCGTAGGCGGCGGCCGGATGGGAGAGGCGATCGCCGCCGGGCTCGTCTCGTCCGGAGCCCTTGCTGCGGCGTCCATCGCCGTGGCCGAGCCCAACGCCGCACGTCGTGAGGTCTTCGCCCGGCACGGTATCGCTGCCGTAGGCGACGGCCACGAGATCGTCGGCGAGGCCGAGCTTGTGCTGGTCGCCGTCAAGCCGCAGGTCTTCGACGCGGTTCTCGCGCATCTGGCCGATGATGTCGCGGTGGGCGCCGTCGTCGTGTCGATCGCGGCGGGAATCACGACAGCGCGCATCGAATCACTGCTCCGGCCCGACACGCCGGTCGTGCGGGTCATGCCCAATACGCCGGCGATGGTCGGCGCGGGAATGGCCGTCGTGAGTGGTGGCGGCTCGGCGACCGAAGCACAGATCGAACAGGTCAGGACGCTGTTCGAGTCGCTCGGCGAGGCGGTCGTGATCGATGAGCGCAACCAGGATGCGGCGACGGCCATCTCGGGCTCCGGCCCGGCGTACATCGCGCTCATGATCGACGCGCTCGCGAGGGCCGGCGTCAACCAGGGACTGACCCGCGAGGTCGCCCAGACACTCGCCGTGCAGACGGTAAAGGGTACGGCGGAGCTGCTCATCGCCACGGGGATGCACCCGCAGGAGCTCATCGACGGGGTTGCAAGCCCCGGAGGCACGACGATCGCGGCGATCACGGCTCTTGAGGCCGGCGGTCTGCGGACAGCCGTATCAGATGCGGTCGAGGCGGCCGTGCGACGGGCGAAGGAGCTCGGCTCATGACGCCCGTCGGCATCATCGTTCGCCTCATCGATTTCTACCAGATCCTCATCATCGTCTACGTGGTGATGTCGTGGATCCGTCCGCGCGGGCTGCTCTTCGACATCTACCGCACGCTCGGCACCATCGTGGAGCCGTGGATCGGCATCTTCCGCCGCATCATCCCATCGATGGGAATGATAGACATATCGCCGATCGTCGCGATGATCGCACTTTCGCTCATCGCGTCCGCACTCGTCAGGTTCTTGCGTTAGAATCCCGCAAGAGGACAACTCGCACACGGTCGGGAAGGACGGACCGATGAAGCTCACCCCGCTCGATATCCACCACAAGGAGTTCGGACACGCGCTCCGCGGCTACAATGAGGCCGAGGTCGACGCCTTTCTCGACCAGGTCGCCGATGAGCTCGAGCGCCTGTTCAAGGAGAACATCGACCTCTCCGAGCGCATCGACGGTCTCGACGAGAAGGTCCGCGGCTACCAGGACATGGAGCGCACGCTGCACAACACGCTCGTAAGCGCGCAGAAGTCGGCTGACGAGATCATCGGCAAGGCGCAGCAGGAAGCCGCTGCGGTGCTCAAGGATGCCGAGGTCAAGGCCAAAGAGGTCATCCACAGTGCACTGACCTCAAAGCAGAAGGCCGTCGGCGACCTTACGCGCATCAAGCAGGCCGAAGAGGCGTTCCGCGCCGAGTTCCGGCGGATGCTCGAGACGCACCTGCGCGGCATCGCCGAGGTATCGCTTCCCGAAGACGTGACGCTCATGGTCGGCACGGCCGGCGACGAGACGATCGCGGATGCCGATGTGAGCGCTCCCCGCGTCGCCCCGCGTCCCGCCACGATCGTGGTCCCCACTGACGTTGCGCCTCCGGTCGTTCAGCCGCCGGCTCCCGCCGCGGCCGACGCGCCTATCGCGGAGGAGCCACCTGAAGCCGGCTTCGTGGCGAGCCTGCACCTCGGCGACGTCGCCGAGTCAGGGCTCCGGCCGGACGACACCGTCTCCTTCGACGTGGCCGAGTTCGGATTCGGCGAGCGCGAGGACGACGTCGACATCGAGGAGATCGACTAGGCGGCGCTTCCGTTGAGGATCGCCGTTCACGTCACCCCCAAGTCGGGTCGCGACGAAGTCGCGGGCTGGCGAGGGGGTGAGCTGTCTGTGAGGGTCACTGCCCCGCCGGAGGGTGGCAAGGCCAACGCAGCCGCATGCAGGGTGATCGCCGCCGCACTCGGCGTGCCGAAAGGCGCAGTGCGTGTGGTGCGTGGGGAAGCGAGCCGCCACAAGCAGCTCGAGGTCGACGGCGTGGGGGAGGCCGAGGCGCGTGCGGCGTTCGGCACGCCGCAGGGGGGGCTGTTCTGAGACGGGCGTGCTTCGTGCGTTGACCCCTGTCGGCTCCGCGCGCTACCATCGCACCTACGCGGCCCGAGGGTCGCGCGACAGCATGACGATGGCTGTGACGAGGAAGAGTAGGCGCGAGACCGCCTCGGCAGCGAGCGGGGACAGTGGAAGCCCGCAGGCGAAGGCGCAGCCGAAGATCACCTCCGAGCCTCGGCCCGAACGGCAGCGATGCCCCGTAGGCGCCGACGGATGCCCCCGTTATCGGGCGACCGAGTGGCGCGTCGTCCTGATGGACGTGCGCGCAAGCTGGGTGGTACCGCGGAGCAGCACCTGAACCCCCGAGGCGCGCTTCGTCCCAGAAGAGGACGGGCGCGCTTTGTCGTTGCCTCGAGGTAGCCGCGAGAGGCGAGAGGATGGGCCGATGACCGAGAAGGTCGACTACAAGCAGACCATGAACCTGCCGGATACCGCGTTCCCGATGCGGGCGAGCCTGGCGACACGAGAGCCTGAGTGGCTGCGGTTCTGGGACGAACTCGATATCTACCGTAGGTGCCTCGAGGCGAATGAGAACGGACCGGTGTTCGTGCTTCACGACGGCCCGCCGTATGCCAACGGCCACATCCACATGGGCACGGCCTTCAACAAGGTGCTCAAGGACCTCGTCGTCAAGTACAAGTCGATGCGCGGCTACTACGCCCCGTATGTTCCCGGGTGGGACTGCCACGGGCAGCCGATCGAGCACCAGGTCGAGAAGGACCTCGGCCCGGAGCGCATGAAGGAGATCTCGCAGGCCGACCTGCGCGCACTGTGCCGGGACTATGCGATGCGTTTCGTCGGCGTGCAGGCGGCGGAGTTCCAGCGCCTGGGCGTGCAGGGGGATTTCGACGACCCGTACCTGACGCTGAACCCGGCCTACGAGGCCGGTAACGTGAAGGTCTTCGCCGAGATGTTCAGGCGCGGCATGGTCTACCGGGGCTCGAAGCCCATCCACTGGTGCTATCGCTGCAAGACGGCACTGGCGGAGGCTGAGATCGAGTACAGCGACGAGACGTCGCATAGTATCTACGTCAAGTTCAGGTTTACCGATGTGCCCGAGCCGTGGGCAGCCGAGGATCTGCCTGTCTCGGTACTCATCTGGACGACGACGCCGTGGACGCTACCGGCCAACGTGGCCGTAACCCTGGCCGACGACGCCGACTACGTGGGCGTGCAGGTCGCCGACGAGATCGTGGTTCTCGCCGAGGCGCTCGTCGAGAGCGTCGCGGGAATCGCCGGATGGGAGGACTACCACGTGCTGCCGGTTCGTGTGAAGGGCGGCGCACTTGCGGGTCTCCACTACGCGCTTCCCGTCCACACCGACGGCACTGGCGTGATCATCACCGGGGAGCACGTGGAGCTCTCGACAGGCACGGGCGCAGTGCACACGGCGCCCGGTCACGGCGAAGAGGACTACCTCGTCGGCCAGCGGTTCGGCCTGCCGTCGCTGATGCCGGTCGACGACAATGGCGTGTTCGACGCGGGTGGCGGCCCCTTCGCGGGGATGCACGTCGAGAAGGCCAATCCGGTGATCATCGAGTGGCTTCGTGAGCAGGGGTCGCTCGTGCATGCGGGCACCACCTCGCACAGCTATCCGCACTGCTGGCGCTGCAAGAAGCCGGTCATCTTCCGCGCCACCGAGCAGTGGTTCGTCTCGATGGATGCCACCGGACTGCGAGACGCCGCCCTGCAGGCGATGAAGGGTGTGGAGTGGGTGCCCGGATGGTCGGTCAATCGAATCGGCTCCATGGTGGCCGATCGTCCCGACTGGTGCATCAGCCGACAACGTGCGTGGGGCGTTCCCATCCCCGTGTTCGCGTGTGTCGCGTGCGGCGAGACCGTGGCAACAGACGAGACGTTCGCCGCCGTGGAGCATCTCTTTGCCACCGAGGGCGCCGACGCCTGGTTCAAGAAGAAGCCCGCCGAATATCTGCCTGCGGGGACCGTGTGTTCCCGGTGCGGCGGCTCGGAGTTGAAGGCCGAGAGCGACATCGTGGACGTCTGGTTCGAGTCCGGGGTCTCGCACACGAGCGTGCTCGAGGCGCGCCCCGAACTCCACCGTCCGGCAGAGCTCTATCTCGAGGGTTCCGACCAGCACCGCGGCTGGTTCCAATCGGCGCTGCTGACGAGCGTCGGCGCATACGACCAGGCGCCGTTCTCGGCGGTTCTCACCCACGGGTTCATCGTCGACGGCGACGGCCGCAAGATGTCCAAGTCACTCGGCAACGTGATCTCGCCGCTCGACGTCGTGTCGAAGTACGGTGCCGATATCATCCGCCTGTGGGTGGCGTCGTCGGACTACTCGCAGGACGTGAGCGTCTCGGACGAGATCCTCGAGCGGACGAGCGAGGCGTATCGCCGCATCAGGAACACGTTCCGGTTCCTGCTCGGCAACCTCGCTGACTTCGAGCCGTCGCTCGCGGTCCCGTACGAGGAGATGCCCGAACTCGATCGGTATGCGCTCGTCTCTCTCGGCGACCTCGTGTCCCGCGTGACGAAGGCATACGACGAATGGAAGTACCACACGGTCTATCGCGCGGTCTACGACTACTGCGTCGTGGAACTCTCGGCGTTCTACCTCGATGTGCTCAAGGACCGCCTGTACGCGGATGCCGCGGGCTCGCACTCGCGTCGCAGCGCGCAGACGGTGCTCGCCGCCGTCCTGGGCGATGTCGTGCGTCTCGTCGCGCCGGTGCTGAGTTTCACCGCCGAGGAGGTCTGGCAGTCGGCCGCCGAGCCGCTGCGCGACGGCGTCGTGAGCGTGCACCTGGCGGGCTGGCCGGTGGCCGAGGAGCGTGCGGACGCTGCGGTCCTTCGCGCCGCGTATGGCGTCGTACTTGCCACGCGAGACGCCGCGACCAAGGCACTCGAGGACGCGCGCAACGCGGGCGAGATCGGCAAGAGCCAGCAGGCCCGGCTGCGTGTGCGCGCGGTGCCGGAGGACCGTGCGGTGCTCGAAGCGCGCGGGGCCGAGGCGCTGGCCGAGATGTTCATCGTCTCGGCGGTCGTGCTCGAACCTGCCGATGACTGTGAGGCCGAAGCCGGAGCGCCCGGGGTCATCGTCGAGGCGGCCGAGGGTGCGAAGTGCCCTCGCTGCTGGAACTGGCGCGAGCTCGGCGCCGATGGGCTGTGCGCGCGCTGCTCCACCGTCGTCTCGGCTCTCTGACCGACCTGCCCCTGCCTCGCGTCGTGCGGCGGGTATATACTGCTAGACAGGATGAGATCGGGCGCCCCCTCGGCGGGGCGCTTCGACATACATGACCCCGTACGAGGGAGCACGTCGCATGAACACTGCACTGAGAGATGGTCTTAAGGCGGCACTCGAGGCCGAGCAGGCGCGCCTGATCGAGGAGATCGCCGAGTACGAGCGCGAGGGTCAGGAGACCCTCTCGGACGTATCCGGCGAGAACAACTACCGCGATCACATGGCCGACCAGGGCACGGCCACGTTCGCCCGTGAGCTCGATGCCACCCTCGAGGAGCGCGCGCGAGAGAACCTTGCGCAGGTCGAGCGTGCGCTCGCGCGTATGGGCGAGGGTACGTACGGCATCTGTCTGCGCTGCGGCGATCCTATCGCCGAGGAGCGGCTCGAGGCCGTGCCTGCCGCCGAGCTCTGCATCGGCTGCAAGGAGCGGGAGGAGAGCTCGTAGTGACGCGGGCTCGCGCGCTCGCGTTCGCCGTGACCGTGGCCACCGTGGTCGTGATCGACCAGGTCACGAAGGCCATCGTTCGCGCCTCACTCACACTCAACGACTCGATCCCGGTGATAGACGGCGTGTTCTGGCTTACGCGTGTCCGGAACACGGGCGCGGCCTTCGGCATGTTCCGGGGCCAACAGTGGCTGCTCATCAGCGTGGCCTTCGTGGTGCTCGGGGTGATCGCGTGGACGCTTGCGCGGGTCCGTCCCGAGTCGTGGCTCGTTCGCTGGGGCCTCGCCCTCGTGACCGGTGGTACGATCGGCAACCTCATCGATCGGGTGTTCCTCGGCGGCGTGACGGACTTCTTCAACCTCGGCTGGTGGCCGGTGTTCAACGTGGCTGACATCTCGCTCGATATCGGTGTGGTCCTGATCGTCGTGTGGCTCCTGTTCAGTCGCGACCATCGCGAAGCGCCCGCCTCCGGCGACACGTCCGGGGAGGCGTCGGCCGTATGAGCGAGCGTCATACGCACAACGTCCGCGGGGATGAAGCCGGTGCGCGCCTGGACGTACTGCTCGGGCAGCTCGACATCCTGCCCAGCCGCTCGGCGGCGCAGCGCCTGCTTGAGGGTGGCTACGTGCGCGTCAACGGTGAGATCGCGTCCAAGCGGCATATCGTTCGGGCCGGTGAGCGGATAGACGTGTACCCGGCCGAGGCCGAGGAGACGACGCTCGAGGCCGAGTCGATCCCGCTCGACATCAGGTTCGAGGACGCGCACCTGATCGTGTTGTCGAAGCCCGCGGGACTCGTGGTGCACCCCGCGCGCGGCCACGCCACGGGAACGCTCGTCCACGCGCTGCTCGGCCACACCGCCGATCTCGGCACGCAGGCAGGAGAGGGGCGTCCCGGCATCGTGCACCGGCTGGACAAGGACACCTCGGGTCTCATGATGGTCGCAAAGGATGACTGGACCCAGGTGGCGCTCTCCGATGCCCTGCGGCTTCGGAACATCGAGCGGCGCTACGTGACGCTCGTGCACGGGTACATCGCTCCCGACACCGGCATCATCGATGCGCCGCTCGGGCGCAATCCCAAGGACCGCATGCGCATGGCCGTGAGCGACCACGCGTCCGCGAAGCAGTCTGTGACCACGTTCCGGGTGCTGGAGAGGTTCGCGGCCGGGCGTTTCGACGACGGCTACTCGCTCGTCGAGTGCAAGCTCTACACCGGCCGCACGCACCAGATCCGCGTGCACATGCGCTACATCGACCACCCGGTGGTGGGCGACCCGCTCTACGGCCGCAACCACCCGAAGGCCGATCTCGGCCTGGGCCGTCAGTTCCTGCACGCCTACCGCATCGCGTTCGACCACCCGGGCACCGGTGAGCGTATCGACCTCACCGACCCGCTTCCCCCCGAGCTTGCCGAGCGCCTGCTCGCGCTCGAGCCGGAGTCGATGGGCCGGACTGCCGCGGGGGACGAGGTCGTGCCGGTCGTCATGGGCCTCTGACCGAGGCCTTCTGCTACGCTTGCACGTGTACGACCGCACGAGAGTCGTCCGGCGCGTGGGAAGCGGGTGACCGATGGGTGCGCGGCGACTGGCATCGATCTACATGGTAGTGGCGGTCGCGTGGTTGCTGTTCTCCGACGCGACCCTTCTCATGCTCGGCTTCTCGGCCGAGCAGATCGCCACGTACTCGTTTCTCAAAGGGGTCGGGTTCGTCGCCGTCACCGGCGCGGCCCTCTATGCCCTCGTCGGCCGATTCGCCGCGCGCACTCTGGCGCGGGAGCGTGAGTATCGCGATCTGTTCGACAGCAATCCCAACCCCATGTGGGTCTACGACCTCGAGACGCTCGGCTTCCTCGCGGTCAACGACGCGGCGGTCGCCAGGTATGGCTACTCCCGTGAAGAGTTCCTCTCCATGCGCATCAGCGACATACGGCCCGAGGAAGACGTCGGCCGTCTGCTTGCCAGCGTGGAGGCCGTCCGCGACGGTGCGATCGGCGGGATCGACCTCGCGGGTCTGTGGCGCCACCAAACGAAGCAAGGCGAGCTCCGATGGGTGGAGATCACGTCACACGTCACCCGGTTCGACGGACGACGCGGCGAGCTCGTCCTCGCGCGTGACGTGACCGAGGCGATCGACGCGCGTGAGGAGTTGCTGCGATACCAGCAGGGGCTCGAGGCGCTCATCGCCGACCGCACCTCCGAGCTGCAGGACGCCAACGCGCGTCTCACGGCGGCAACGGAGGCCAAGAGTGCCTTCCTCGCGACCATGAGCCATGAGCTCAGGACGCCGCTTCACTCGATCATCGGATTCACGAGCCTGCTTGCCGATGGGCGTTCGGGGCCGCTCGATGAGGAGCAGCGCATGCAGATCGGCATCGTCCGGGACGCGGGCCGTCATCTGCTCGCGCTCATCAACGACGTCCTCGACCTGTCCCGCATCGAGGCCGGGCGCGATGAGATCGAGTCCGGGCCGGTGAAGATCGCCGAGATCGTCAGTTCGGTTGAGCGGACGATGGCGCCGCTTGCCGTCGCTAAGGGACTCGCGTGGTCGGCCGGCGGTCCTGCCGAGCCCGACCTGGAGATCGTGACGGACCGGCGGCGCCTCGAGCAGATCATCACCAACCTCGCCGGAAACGCCGTGAAGTACACGCGGACCGGGTCGGTCGATCTCACCGTCACCGTGAGCGAAGGAGAGGCGCGTTTCGCGGTGACCGACACCGGTCCGGGCATCGAGCCGGAACAACGCGAGGCGATCTTCCGCGAGTTCGTGCGGCTCGAGGGCGACGACCCTGTGCCGATCGAGGGAACCGGCCTCGGCCTCGCGATCAGCGCGCGCCTCGCGCGCCTGCTCGGCGGCCGGATCGAGATGGAGTCCACGCCGGGCGAGGGATCGACGTTCGCGGTCGTCGTGCCCGTAGGCGGGCCCGCTTCCGACGGGTTGACGGTATGATGGGCGCAGGATAACCCCGGAGTTGGGGGTGGGGTCGGTTGCACGTACTGGTCGTCGACGACGACGCTGCGAGCAGGTATCTCAACGAGTCGATCATGCGCTCGGCCGGTCACCGTGTGAGCACGGCGACCGACGGCTTCGAGGCACTCCAACTCGCGCAGGAGGACCTTCCCGACCTGGTCATCTCGGACATCCTCATGCCGCGCATGGATGGTTACCAGCTGTTGCGCGCGTGGAAGGCCGATGAACGGACCGCGGGGATCCCGCTTGCGTTCTACACCGCGTCATATACCGGGCAGGCCGACGAGTCCTTTGCCCACGGCCTCGGCGCCGACGCCTTCTGGCGCAAACCGATGGAGCCGCAGACCCTCATCGAGGCCGCCGAGTCCCTTGCCGGCACCAGCGGTTCGGCGACCGCCCGGCAGCCGGAACTCACGGACGAGGCCGTCGTCTTCCGGCAGTACAGCGAGCGGCTCGTCGACAAACTCGATGAGAAAGCCCGCGGTCTCGAGCGTGCGAACGCCGAGCTTCGCGCGGCTCTCGAGATGCTCGAGCAGGAGGTCGCGGTCAAGCAGGGACTCATCGAGGAGCTCCACGCAGACGTGCTCGAACGGAAGCGCGCCGAGGCCGAACTGCGTCACGAGCGCGACTTCACCCGGGGCGTCCTCGAGTACGCGGACCTGTTTATCTGCATCCTTGACCGTGACCGTCGCATCACGCTGGTGAGTAGCGGTGTCGAGCGGATCAGCGGAAAGGCGGCGCGCGACCTCATCGGCGCATCAGCGCAAGACGAACTCCTTGCGCCCTCGTCGCGCGACGTGCTCACCGCTGCGTTCGAGTCGCTCTCGGCGGGAGAGGTTTGGCGCTGCGAGGTCGAGGTACCTGCTGCGAGCGGCGAGCCGCACGTGATCGAGTGTGTCATCACGTGCGGCGTTGACGAGGACGGCGAGCCGGTGAGCTACAACGTCTTCGGCGTGGACGCGACCGAACGCCTGCGGCTCGAACACCTGAAAGACGACTTCATCCAGACGGTCTCTCACGAACTGCGAACGCCGTTGACGAGCATCATCGGCTTCGTGGACCTCCTCGGCGCGATGTCCGGCGAGCGTCTCACCGAGCAGACGCCGGTGATCGTGGAGCGGCTGCGCGGCAATGCGGATCGTATGCGCGGGCTGGTCGAGGAGCTGCTGGAGGTCAACGATATCGTGGCCGAGGGCGTCACGCCGATGCTACGGCCGGTCGACCTTGGCGAAGTCGTGCGGCTTTCGGCCGAGAGCGTGTTCCACGACGCGGAGCACCGGGTCACCGTCGTAATCGGCCCGGACATGCCGAAGGTCGTCTGCGACAGCGACCGGGTCGCCCGTGTGGTGACGAACCTGGTGGACAACGCCGTCAAGTACTCGCCCGGCGGGGGCGATATCGAGGTCACGCTCGGTGTCGCAGACGACCGGGCGGTCATCTCCGTTCGCGACCACGGCATCGGTATAGGGCCCGAGGAGGAGGGGCGGTTGTTCGGACGCTTCTCGCAGGCCGATATGTCCTCGACCCGGGAGTTCGGTGGCCTCGGACTCGGCCTGTTCATCGTGAGCGAGATCGTTCGCGCGCACGATGGCACCATCGAGGTAGAGAGCCGCCCGGGCGAGGGGAGCACGTTCACGGTCCGCATCCCGGTTGCGGGCCCCTGACGCCGTCTCCACACGACCTCCACAGGTTCCGCGCGACCCCGTCGCGGGCGCGCGGTATCCTCTGACCTGTCGGTCATCAGAAGGGCGTGTTCGTGGACATACGCAGGATCTTGCTCGTAGAGGATGAAGCGCAGACGCGTTCGGTGGTCGAGGCGTACCTCGAGCGCGACGGCTACTGGGTCACCGCGGTCGGCGATGGCGCCCGGGCGCTTGAGGCGTTCGGCGCACACCGCTACGACGCGATCGTCCTCGATCTGAACCTCCCCAAGATCCCCGGCGAGGAGGTCTGCCGCCGTATCCGCGACGTCTCCGACGTGCCGATCATCATGCTCACCGCCAAGGGTGCCGAGGAGGAGCGCATCGCCGGACTCGACCTCGGCGCCGACGACTACCTCGTCAAGCCGTTCAGCCCACGCGAGCTTGTGGCGCGGCTGCGGGCGCTGTTGCGCCGCGCACATGCCGAGACCGAGCCGCAGCGTTCGCGGGCGGAGTTCGGCCCGCTCGTGATCGACCTCGCCGGCCACAAGGTGTTCGTCGACGGCGCCGAGATCGAGCTGACCGCGAGCGAGTACAAGCTGCTGACGACGCTCTCGCGCTACCCCGGTCGCGTCTACTCACGCATGGAACTCGTGGAGAAGGTGCTCGGCTACGATTTCGAGGGCTATGAGAGGGCCGTCGACAGCCACGTGAAGAACCTCCGCGCGAAGCTCGATGACGATCCGAAGGACCCGCGCTTCATCCACACGGTGTTCGGCGTCGGGTACCGCTTCGAGACGCCGGTGGACCCCTCGTGAAGCGCCGGGGGCTCACGTTCCGGCTGGCGTTCGCCTTCGCGGTCGTGGCTGTCGCCACGGCGCTCATCGCGGCGTTCGTCATCACGGTGACGTGGCGCAGGCAGTTCGAGGTGTACGTCCAGCGCGGCGTGCAGGAGCGGGCCGATACCGTCGCCACGGTGTTTGCCAGCGAGTACGAGCGCGCCGGCAGCTGGGAAGCGATCACGCTCTTCGACCTCATTCACATCGGCTTCTCGCCCGACCTGCGCATCCAGATCCTCGACGCCGAGGGTGACCTGGTCGCCTACACCGCCGACCGGCAGGGCCGGATGACGATGGAGGGCACGCCGCCTGAAGGCGCGCAGGTGACCGCCCGCGCCGACATCGTGGTCGCCGGCGAGGTGGTAGGCGAGGCGCTCGTGGCGCAGAACGCGCCCGGGGGGCTCCTGACCGAGCGCGACATATGGTTCCAACGGGTATCGCTTGCAGGTCTCGGGCTCGCGGCCCTGATCGCCGTCGGGCTGGCCACGCTCGCAGGAGTCGCGTTCGCGCGCGGCATCGTGCGACCGATCGAGGCCGTGACCCGCGCCGCCGAAGCGCTTCGGCGTGGCGACCACTCGGCACGCACCGGCATGACCGGCGGCGATCCGATCACCGAGCTCGGCGCGACGTTCGACCAGATGGCCGATGCGGTCGAGACCGAGCGGCGGTTCGAGCAGCAGCTCACAGCCGACGTGGCCCACGAACTCCGCACGCCGCTGCAGGCCATCCAGGCGACGGTCGAGGCGATGCAGGACGGCGTGCTTCCGACCGACGAGGAGCGGCTCGGCCTGATCCACGACGAGACGGTGCGCCTCGGCCGCCTTGCCGGCTCGATCCTCGAGCTCTCGCGGCTGGAGACCGGGGCGGCGCACATGACCCTCGCGCCGATCGACGTGGGCGTGTCGACGGCACTCGCCATCGAGAGCACGCGTGCGCTCATGGAGTCCACAGGGCACACGCTGGAGGAGTCGGTGCAAACGGGGCTCGTCGTCCTTGGCGACGGCGACCGCCTCACTCAAGCCGTGGGCAACCTGCTCGCCAATGCGGCGCGCTACGCGCCGGAGGGCAGCACCGTGCGCGTGCGCGTCCTGCGTGATGGAGACGAAGCCGTTATCGAGGTCGCGGACTCCGGACCCGGTGTGGCCGAGGAGGATCGGGGTCGCGTCTTCCAGCGTTTCTGGCGCGCCGACCCGGCGCGCTCGCGCGCCAGTGGCGGGCTCGGCATCGGTCTTGCGGTCGTCCGCGAGATCGTCGAGCGGCACGGCGGCTCGGTGGGCGTGCACCGAAGCGACCTCGGCGGGGCGTCGTTCGTGCTCCGGCTGCCGCTTGCGGGGCCGTCGTAGGGACCGCTCGTCTGATGGCCGCGACAACGGCTTGTGGGACCTGTCGCGTCCTGTTACCCTCGGTGAGACCTTTAATACCGGTCCCGTGAGGCCGGCAAGGAGCCAATCGCATAGCCCGCCCGTCCGCCGCACGAGTACCGCGGACGCCGAGCCGCAGCAGACGCCTTCTTGCCAGCCGCGAGAGGGCGTTTCGTATGCCCGATCGCGCGGGCGTAGTGTCAGGCGAGTGACGAGGGAGGTGCGGTAAGGTGGGCTTTTCCGAGAAGGCCGAGGTCATGGACGCCGAGGCCATCGACCGTGCACTGACGCGGATAGCGCACGAGATCCTCGAGGCGAACAAGGGGTGCGGCGACGTTGCGCTCGCGGGCATCATGACCCGCGGGGTGGACATGGCCGGCAGACTTGCGGAGCGCATCGAGCGCATCGAGGGTACCGCGGTCCCGGTGGGCAGCCTCGACATCTCGTTTTACCGCGACGATGTCTCCATCCGCCTTTCACCCGAGGTGCACACGACCGACATCCCGTACCCGGTGGAGGGTCGCACCATCGTGCTCGTCGACGACGTGCTCTACACCGGCCGCACGATCCGGGCGGCGATGGACGCCATCATGGACTACGGCCGCCCGGCCGCCATCCAGCTCGCGGTGCTCGTGGACCGCGGCCACCGCGAACTGCCGATACGCGCCGATTTCGTCGGCAAGAACGTGCCGACGGCGCGTCGCGAGCGGGTGAAGGTGCTCCTGGAAGAACTCGACGGGCGCGAAGCCGTCGTCATCTTGGAAGACGACGGGAAAGGGGAGTAAGCGCCGATGCTCGCAAGCCAGCACCTCATGACGATGGACGACGTCTCCGCCGAGGAGATCGCGCTCATCTTGGACACCGCCGAGTCGTTCTCCGAGGTCAACCAGCGCAGGATCAAGAAGCTGCCGACGCTCCGCGGCCGAACGGTCGTGAACCTCTTCTTCGAACCTTCCACCCGCACGCGCACGAGCTTCGAGATCGCCGCCAAGCGCCTTTCGGCCGATGGCATCAACTTCTCGGCATCGGCGTCTGCGACCGTCAAGGGCGAGACGCTGCGCGACACCGCCAAGACGCTCGCGGCGATGAGCTGCGACCTCGTGGTGGTGCGCCACAAGTACGCCGGCGCGCCGCAGATGCTCGCCGAGGCGATGGACTGTTCGATCGTCAACGGCGGCGACGGCGTGCACGAGCACCCGACGCAGGCGCTGCTGGACCTCTACACGATGCGCCAGGCGCTCGGCCGGCTCGAAGGGCTGCGCGTGGGCATCGTCGGTGACGTCTGCCACTCGCGTGTGGCCGGCTCGCTCGTTCCGGCGCTTCGCAAGGTCGGCGCGGTGCCGATCATCATCGGCCCGCCGACGCTCATGCCGGCCCGGCCGGACATCTTAGGCGCCGAGGTCGCCTACGACCTCGATGAGGTCCTGCCTACCCTCGACGTGGCCTACCTCCTGCGCGTGCAGTTCGAGCGGGCCGCGCGGATGCCGTTCCCGTCCAACCGCGAGTACGCGACGCTGTACGGCATGAACCTCGCGCGGATGGAGAAGCTGCCCGCGCACGCCATCGTGATGCATCCTGGTCCGATGAACCGCGGCGTGGAGATATCGGCCGACGTGGCCGACTCGGCACGAAGCGTCATCCTGGGTCAGGTCGAGTCGGGTGTGGCGGTCCGCATGGCCGTCATGTATCTGCTGCTGGGAGGTGCCGACAGTGGCGCTGCTGCTTAAGGGAGGCCGGGTCGTCGACGAGGCGGCCGGGATCGACGCCGTACTCGACATCGTGGTGAAAGACGGCCTGATCGTCGGCGTCGGCGAGGACCTCACCATCGAACGCGGCGAGACGGTCGAATGCGCCGAGAAGGTGATCCTGCCGGGACTGGCCGATATCCACGTGCATCTGCGCGACCCCGGTTTCGAGTACAAGGAGACGATCGCGAGCGGCACGCGGGCCGCGGCCCACGGCGGCTTCACCGCGGTCGCGTGCATGGCCAATACCGATCCGGTCTGCGACAGCGGCTCCAACGTGCGCTTCGTCGTCGAGCGTGCCGCAGCCACCGGCGGGGTGCGCGTCTACCCGATCGGCGCCGTGACCGCGGGACAGGCGGGCGAGCAGCTCGCCGAGATAGGCGACATGATCGCCGAGGGCGCCGTGGCGTTCTCCGACGACGGGCGCGGCATCCAGTCGGCCGGCATGGTACGGGTCGCGATGGACTACATCAAGCGCTTCGGAGCACCGTACGTGGCCCACTGTGAGGACGCATCGCTCGCCGCCGGCGGCGTGGTGAACGAGGGAGTGGTCTCCACGCGCATGGGGCTTCCCGGTCAGCCCGCCGAGGCCGAGGAGACGATGGTCGCCCGAGACATCGCGCTTGCGGCCCTCACCGGCTGCAGGCTGCATCTCGCCCATCTGTCGACCGCCGGCTCCATCGAGCTCGTGCGCGCCGCAAAGGCGCGCGGGGTGGACGTGACCTGCGAGGTCACGCCGCACCACCTGTTCCTCGACGAGGATGCGCTCACCACCTACGACACGAACCTCAAGATGAACCCGCCGCTCAGGACGCCTGAGGATCGCGAGGCGCTCGTCGCGGGACTGTTGGACGGCACGATCGACGCGATCGCGACCGATCATGCACCGCACGCGCCACACGAGAAGGAGCTCGAGTTCGAGTTGGCGCCGCCCGGGACCACCGGACTCGAGACCGTGCTGTCGCTCGTGAACACGCATCTGGTGGCGACGGGCGTGCTCGGCTGGCCGGCGGTCTCGCGTCTGATGTGCCACGGGCCACGTGCCGCGCTCGGTCTGCCCGAGATGCGCCTCGAAGCGGGCTATCCTGCCGACATGACGATCGTGGACCCGGAGGCGCGCGTCGAGGTCACGCCGGAGTGGTTCGTGAGCAAGAGCCGCAACTCGGCGTTCGTCGGCGCGAGTCTGCTTGGCAAGGCCTCCGACGTGCTCGTCGGTGGCGTGTGGGCGCTTCGCAAGGGGAAGGTGGTCGGCTAGTGTCAGACGCGACGTCGATACGGGTGCGCGCGCTGCTCGCTCTCGAGGACGGCACGTGCTTCGAGGGGTGGGCGTGCGGCGCGACGGGTGAGGCGCACGGCGAGGCGGTCTTCAACACCTCGATGGCCGGCTACCAGGAGATCCTCACCGACCCCTCGTACGCCGGACAGATCGTGACCATGACGTCGCCGCACATCGGCAACTACGGTGTGAACGCCGCGGATATGGAGTCGCGCGGCGTCTTCGCATCCGGCCTCGTGGTCCGTGAGCTTTCCGATGTCGCCTCGAACTGGCGTGCCGAGGAGACACTCGGCGGCTTCCTTGAGCGGCTCGGCATCGTGGCCATCGAGGGGGTGGACACGCGGCGTCTCACGCGCCACATCCGCGAGGCGGGCGCGATGCGCGCGGTGCTCTCGACGGTGGACCTCGATCCAGCGTCGCTTGCGGCCAAGGCCGGCGCCGCTCCCGGGCTCGTCGGGCGCGACCTCGTGGCCGAGGTGGCGGTGAGCGAGCGGTTCACGTGGGGCTCAGAGATGCCGCCCGAGTGCGAGCTTCCGGTGGATACCGGCGTGCTGCCGGCCGCTCCCCGGTACCGCGTGGTGGCGTTCGACTCGGGCATCAAGTACAACATCTTGCGCAGGCTGGCCGAGGTCGGCTGCGAAGTGACGGTCGTGCCGCCGACGACGAGCGCGGCCGAGGCGCTCGCCCTCGGACCGGACGGGGTGTTCTTCGCCAACGGTCCCGGCGACCCGGCGGCGGTGACGTACCTGTACGAGACGCTCCGCGAGATCCTCGGCGTCAAGCCCGTCTTCGGGATATGCCTCGGACATCAGATGCTCTCGCTCGCGCTCGGCTGCGAGACGTACAAGCTCAAGTACGGCCATCGCGGCGGCAACCAGCCGGTCAAGAACCTGCTCACCGGGCGTGTCGAGATCACGAGTCAGAACCACGGCTTCTGCGTGGACTTCGGCTCGATCGGGCCGCTCCTGCCGGAGCTTTCGGGCGATCTCGCGCACGATGTCGGCGACCTCGGCGCCTGGGTGCGTGCGGGCGTCGCGCCGGTGGTCCGCTCGGAGCGTTTCGGTCCCGTGCAGCTGACGCACGTGAACGTCAACGACATGACCGTCGAGGGTCTGCGTGCGCTCGAGATGCCGGCGTACTCGGTGCAGTATCACCCCGAGGCGGCACCCGGCCCGCACGACGCGCGGTACCTGTTCGGGGCGTTCACGCGCATGATGGACGGGGAAGAGGACATCTTCGCCGAGAGGGGCGACGTGCGATGACGATGAGGACCGTGTTGCTGCCGGTCGAGTTCACGGAAGAGACCGGCCTGGTGGCGGCGTTCGCGCGCGGGCTTCCGGCGCTCGGCGTGCGACGGGTGGTGCTGGCGCACGTGGTCGAATCCGGCGGGGATGTCGCCGCAGGGACGCGCGTTGATGAGGCGCGCGCCGCGATGCAGGCGATGTGCGCCACGCTCGAGGAGGCGGGACTCGGGGTCGAGGTGAGGGTGAGCGTCGGCGACCCGGTCGACGAGCTCGGCGCGATCGCGGCCGAGTCGCAGGTGGACGCTGCCGTGTACGGCTCCCACGCGAAGTCCATCGCCGATCAGCTGCTCGTCGGTTCGGTCTCCGAGCGGCTCGTGCGCGACGCGGATGTGCCGCAGCTGGTGGCCCGCTTCGATCTGCTGCGCAACATGGACGACCCGTCGGCGCTCATGCGTACGTTCGGCCAGAAGCTCGTGGTGGCCATCGACTTCTCACTCTCGGCGGCGCGCGCGTTCATGTGCGTCGTCGGCCTGCCCGCAGGAACGGTCAAGCACGTGTTCCTGCTCCACGCGATCGATCCCGCACTCGAGGGTGAGAAGCTGCGACGCGCCGAGGAGGGTGCCGAGTTCCACCTGCGCAACCTCCAGGCGATGTGCGCGCAGCAGGGGCTCACCGCGAGTGTCTCGATCCGCCATGAAGCGCCGTCCAGAGCGGTCCTTGCCGAGATCGACGACCGGCGGGCCACCGGTGTCGTGGTCGGCACGCGCGGCTGCAACGCCGTGCAGGAGATGCTTCTCGGCAGTTTGTCGATGACGCTGCTCAGGCAGGCGAGTTGTCCCGTCATGATCGTCCCGTAAGCCGACTGAAAGGCGACGCGTGCCACGTAGAGACGACATACACAAGATCCTGATCATCGGCTCGGGACCTATCGTGATAGGTCAGGCGTGCGAGTTCGACTACTCGGGCGCCCAGGCGTGCAAGGTGCTGCGGGAGGACGGGTACGAGGTCGTGCTCGTCAACTCCAATCCGGCCACGATCATGACCGATCCGGAGTTCGCGGACCGCACGTACGTCGAGCCTATCACCGTCGAGTTCGTTGAGAAGGTCATCGCGGTCGAGCGGCCCGACGCACTGCTTCCGACCCTCGGCGGGCAGACCGGACTCAACTGCGCGATGGCGCTTGCCGCCGCGGGCGTGCTCGAGCGGTACGGCGTGGAGCTCATCGGCGCGACGCGCGAGGTCATCGCGAAGGGCGAGGACCGCAAGCTGTTCCGCGAGGCGATGGAGCGTATCGGCCTCGACGTCCCGCGTTCGGCCTACGCGTATGCTATCGCCGATGCCGAGGAGTTCGTCGCCCAGGTGGGCTGGCCGCTCGTCATCCGGCCGAGCTTCACGATGGGCGGCGCGGGCGGCGGCATCGCCTACAACGTAGACGAGCTTCGCGATATCACCGCGGGCGGCATCGCGCTCTCGCCGGTGGGCGAGGTGCTCGTGGAGGAGAGCGTGATCGGCTGGAAAGAGTACGAGATGGAGGTCATGCGCGACGTCAACGACAACGCGGTGATCGTGTGCTCCATCGAGAACTTCGACGCCATGGGCGTGCATACCGGGGATTCGATCACGGTGGCGCCCGCGCAGACGCTCACCGACCGCGAGTACCAGGTCCTGCGCGACGCGTCGCTCGCGATCATGCGGGAGATCGGGGTGACGACCGGCGGTTCCAACGTGCAGTTCGCGGTCAACCCGGCCGACGGACGACTCGTGGTCATCGAGATGAACCCGCGCGTCTCACGGTCATCGGCGCTGGCGAGCAAGGCCACCGGCTTTCCCATCGCCAAGATCGCGGCCAAGCTCGCGGTGGGCTATACGCTCGACGAGATAC
Organism: Actinobacteria bacterium UBA2272; assembly: GCA_002347725.1. Taxonomy (GTDB): domain Bacteria; phylum Actinomycetota; class Coriobacteriia; order Anaerosomatales; family Anaerosomataceae; genus UBA2272. The sequence continues at coordinate 480,193 of DDXA01000003.1, read as the reverse complement.
CCAACGACATCACCCGGGAGACGCCCGCGTGCTTCGAGCCCTCCATCGACTACACCGTCGTGAAGGTGCCCCGCTGGGCGTTTGAGAAGTTCCCGGGCACGGACACCACGCTTACGACGCGTATGAAGAGCGTGGGCGAGGTCATGGCGATCGGGCGCACCTTTGCCGAGGCGTTCGGCAAGGCGATGCGCTCGCTTGAAAACGGGCGCGGCGGGCTCGGTGCGGACGGGAAGGACCACTTCGACGAGGACCATTTCGACCGCTATCTCGCCGTACCCAACGAGCAGCGTCCGTTCTACATCGCCGAGGCGCTCCGGCGCGGGCGAGCGGTCGCCGACCTGGCCGAGATGACCGGCGTCGACCCGTGGTTCGTCGAGCAGGTACGACGTATGGTCGAGGTCGAGACAGGCCTGCGCGACAGGTCGCTCGACGAGATCGATGCCGCTGAGCTGCGCGAAGCCAAGCAGCACGGGCTCTCCGACGTGCAGATCGCGTACCTTACATCATCGGTTGAGGGTGATGTGAGGCGTAGAAGGCTCGACCTCGGGGTGACGGCTACCTTCAAGGCGGTCGACACCTGTGCCGCCGAGTTCGCGGCGAGCACGCCCTACTACTACAAGACGTACGAGGAGGAGAACGAGGCGGTGCGCTCCGACCGCCCCAAGGCGATGATCCTCGGCGCCGGTCCCAACCGCATCGGCCAGGGCATCGAGTTCGACTACTGCTGCGTGCACGCGGCCTACGCGCTTTCCGACGCCGGCCTCGAGACGATCATGGTCAACTGCAACCCCGAGACCGTCTCCACCGACTACGACACGAGCGACAAGCTCTACTTCGAGCCGCTGACCTTCGAGGACGTCATGGACATCGTCGATCTCGAGCAGCCAGACGGCGTGCTCGTGACCTTCGGCGGCCAGACGCCGCTCAAGCTCGCGCACGCGCTCGAGCAGGCGGGCGTTCTGATCCTCGGCACCAAGCCCGAGGCCATCGACCTGGCCGAGGACCGTCAGCGCTTCTCGGAGGTGCTCGACTCCCTCGGGATAGCGTACCCGGCGGCGGGCACCGCCCGGACGCTCGCCGAGGCTGTCGAGGTCGCCGCTCGCATCGGCTACCCGCTGCTCGTCCGGCCGAGCTACGTGCTCGGCGGCGCCGGGATGGTCATCGCCTACAACGAGGAGTATCTGCTCAAGTACGTCCAGAAGGCCACGGAAGTCTCGCCCGACCACCCGGTGCTGCTCGACCGGTTCCTGGAGGGCGCGATCGAGGTCGACGTGGACGCGGTCTGCGACGGCGAGACGGTCTACATCGGCGGCGTGATGGAGCACATCGAAGAGGCGGGCATCCACTCGGGCGACTCGGCGTGCTGCATCCCGCCGTTCTCGCTCGGCGAGGAGACGACCGGGCGCATCACGGATCACGCGCGCGCGCTTGCGCTCGCACTCGGCGTGCGCGGTCTCATGAACGTGCAGTTCGCCGTGAAGGACGAGGCCGTCTACGTGCTCGAGGTCAACCCGCGAGCCAGCCGCACGGTGCCGTACGTGAGCAAGGCGACCGGCGTGCCGCTGGCCAAGGTGGCCGCGCGCGTGATGGCGGGGGAGAAGCTCGCTGGGATGGGCCTGCCGCCCGAGGGGCGCGATCTGGGCCGCTACCACGTGAAAGAGGCGGTCATGCCCTTCGGCCGCTTCCCCGGGACCGACAGCATACTCGGGCCCGAGATGAAGTCGACCGGCGAGGTCATGGGTGTGGCCCACGACTTCCCGTCGGCGTATGCGAAGTCGCAGCTCGCGATCGACTACTCGCTGCCTGCCGAGGGCACGGCGTTCATCTCCGTGTGCGACCGTGACAAGCGCTCCATCGTACCGGTGGCGCGCCACCTGCACAGTCTCGGCTTCCGCATCCTGTCCACACGCGGCACCGCCAAGCTGCTCCGCGCGTCCGGCGTGCCGGTCGAGGAGGTCCGCAAGGTGCACGAGGGGCGGCCGAACATCGCCGACGCCATCGTCAACGGCGACGTGCAGCTCGTGATCAACACCCCGTTCGGCCGCGAGACGCGCTCGGACGGCTACCACATCCGAACCGCCGCGGTGCAGCATGGCGTGAGCAACATCACCACGCTTGCGGCGGCGCAGGCGAGCGTCCAGGCGATCGAGGCGATCAAGCGCGGGGACCTCGGCGTCATCGCGCTGCAGGACTTCGGGGGTGGCATGTCGTGAGTCGCGCGCCTGCGCATTCACCCGCGCTCGAACGGGCGACCGTGCTCGCGAACGCGCGGGTCGCCGAGGGCGTGTGGCTCGTCGCGCTCGCCGCGGCGCGGACCGCCTCTTCGGTGGCCCCCGGCCAGTTCGTGCACTTGCGCATAGCCGAGGGCGCCGACTTCATCCTGCGCCGTCCGTTCTCGGTCTTCCGCGCGGGCGGCGGGCGGATCGAGATCCTCTACCAGACCCTCGGCCGCGGGACGCGCGCGCTGGCAACCGTCGGACCCGGCACCGAGATGGACCTTATCGGCCCGCTCGGCAGCGGGTGGAAGACCCCCGAAGGCGTCGCGCACGCGCTGCTCGTCGCCGGCGGTCTTGGCGTGGCGCCGCTCGGCATGTTGGCCGAGCGCCTTGCGCGTGACGGCGTGGCGGTGACCCTGGCGCAGGGCGCTCCCTCGGCGGGCCGCCTGCTCGCCCGCGAGCTGTTCGAGGATGTGTGCCGCCGCACGGCCTACGCCACCGATGACGGCAGCGAGGGCGCCTGCGGGTTCATCACGACGCTCACGCCGGAGCTCATAGCGACGGACCGGCCGGACGTCATCTACACGTGCGGCCCCGAGCCGATGCAGCGGATCGTCGCGGCGCAGGCTGCCGAGGCCGGCGTGGCGTGCCAGGTCTCGCTCGAGCGCCTCATGGCGTGCGGCGTGGGCGCGTGCCTCTCGTGCGTCGTCTCCACGGTGCACGGTCGCAAGCGCGCGTGCGTGGACGGCCCGGTCTTCGATGCGGCCGACATCGTCTGGGACCCGGCCGAAGACCCGGAGGTGCGCTCGTGAGCGTCGTGGACATGCGCGTGCGCATCGGCTCGCTCGAGCTGCGCACTCCCGTGTTGACCGCCTCGGGCACCTTCGGTTCGGGGCGCGAGTATGCCGACTTCGTCGCGCTGTCGCGCCTCGGCGCGGTCGTCACGAAAGGGGTCTCGACAGAGCCGTGGGCGGGCAACGACAGCCCGCGTATCGCCGAGACGCCCTCGGGCATGCTCAACTCCATCGGCCTCCAGAACCCGGGCGTGGAAGCGTTCTGCGCCGAGGACCTGGCGTGGCTTGCGGGCCGTGACGTGCCGGTCATCGTGAACGTCGTCGGTCACAGCACGGAGGGCTACGTCGCGGTGGCCGAGCGGCTCGAGCGTGAGGATGCGGTCTCGGCGCTCGAGCTCAACATCTCGTGTCCCAACGTGGACGAGGGGGGCATGGCGTTCGGCACGTCGTGTGCGGCCGCCGCGCAGGTGGTGCGGGCCGTCCGGGCCTCCACGAGCAAGCCGCTCATCGTGAAGCTCAGCCCGAACGTCACGGATATCGCGGAGGTCGCACGGGCTGTCGAGGCCGAGGGCGCCGACGCGGTGAGCCTCATCAACACGCTGCTCGGCATGGCGATCGACACGCGCACGTTCAGGCCGAAGCTCGCCCGCGGCGTGGGCGGACTGTCCGGGCCGGCCATCAGGCCGGTCGCCGTGCGCATGGTGTGGCAGGTCGCCCGCGCGGTGGGCGTCCCGGTCATCGGCATGGGCGGTATCATGGACGCCGAAGACGCCGCCGAGTTCATGCTCGCCGGTGCGAGCGCGGTGGCCGTGGGGACCGCGAACTTCGTGGATCCGGCCGCGACGGTACACATCATCGAGGGCCTCGAGCGCTTCTGCGCACAGCGCGGGATCGCGCGCGTGGCCGAACTGACGGGAGCGATTCGTGAGTGACGAACACGTAGGTACGGCACGGCCCGCGGCGCCCGGCGCCGGCGCGAAGGACAGTATGCGGGACGCGGTGATCGTCGCGCTCGATCTGCCCGATGCCGAGAGCGCACGCGCACTGGCGCGCACCCTCCAGGGGCACGTCGGGTGGGTGAAGATCGGCATGACGCTCTACTACGCCGCGGGTCCCGATATCGTGCGCGAGATGCGCTCGCTCGGCTTCAAGGTGTTCGTCGACCTCAAGCTGCATGACATCCCGCACCAGGTCGCCGGCGCCGCGCGGACCCTCACGCGGGCGGGCGCCGACATGTTCACCGTGCACGCTTCGGGCGGTCGCGCCATGATGGAAGCTGCCGTCGCGGGAGCTGCCGAGGCGGCCGCCAAGTTCCGGGCCGGCACGCCCGCAGTCATCGCGGTGACGGTGCTCACCAGCCTCGACGACGACGGACTTGCCGAGATCGGAGTCGCCCGTCCCGCTGCCGAGCAGGTCGCCGCGCTCGGCGTGCTTGCGCAAGACGCCGGCTGTGACGGTGTTGTGTGCTCGCCGCACGAGGCGGCCGCGATGCGCCAGCTGCTCGGCGCCGACGCGCTCGTGGTGACGCCGGGTGTCCGGCCGGCCGGTGAGGATCCCGGCGACCAGGCGCGCACCGCCACTCCCGAGCAGGCCATCGCCGCCGGGGCGTCGCATCTCGTCATCGGGCGTCCGATCACCGGAGCGCCGGATCCGGCCGCTGCCGCCCGGAGCATCGTGAAGGAGCTCAGCGCATGAGTCTCACCGAGGCACAGATACTCGACGAGCTTCGAGGTGCGGGCGCGATCCTGCACGGTCATTTCCAGCTCACGAGCGGCCGGCACTCGGACACGTACGTCCAGTGCGCACGCGTTCTCGAGGACCCGGCGCTCACGACAGACCTCGGCCGGGCGATGGCCGAGGCGGTGGCGGACCGCGGGATCGATGTCGTGGCGGCGCCGGCCGTCGGCGGCATCATGATCGGGTTCGCCGTCGCGCAGGCACTCGGGGTCAGGTTCATCTTCAGCGAGCGTCAGGCCGGTGTGATGACCTTCCGCCGGGGCTTCTCTGTGACGCCCGGTGAGCGCGTGCTCGTCGTTGAGGACGTGGTCACGACGGGTGGAAGCGTCGCCGAGGTGATCGACCTTGTCCGCGCGGCGGGGGCTGAGGTGGTTGCCGTGACCTCCATCATCGACCGCGGGGGAGAGAAGGCCTTCGACGCCGAGTATCTGCCGCTGCTTCGACTCGAGGTCGAGTCTATGGAGCCGGTTTCGTGCCCGCTGTGCGCGTCCGGAATCCCCATCGATTCACCGGGCAGTCGGCGTCTTGGGTAAGTAAGGGTTGGCATTCTCGCAGGTCAGGGGTAACATCGAGTCTGTTGCAGCGTAGGGGGTGTGCGCGTGGGGCGCCCCGAGATGGTATCCGCTACGCACCACGGTACGAGAAGCGAGGAGGAACCATGGCTCTGCCCAATCTTTCCGAGGCCGATCGCAAGAAGGCCCTGGAGAAGGCCGCACAGGCGCGCCAGGCGCGCGCGGAACTGCGCCAGAAGATCAAGGCGGGATCGACGACGTTCGCTCAGGTCATGAGCAAGTCGGATGACCCGATCGTCGCGCGCATGAAGGTGGCAACGCTCCTTGAGAGCCTTCCCGGCTTCGGCAAGGCGAAAGCGGCCAAGATCATGACCGAGCTGGAGATCTCCCCGAGCCGCCGCGTGCAGGGCCTGGGCGCCCGCCAGCGCGAGATGCTCATGCAGCGCCTTGGCTGAAGGCGTCACGACCACGTGATGCCGAGAGGCGCGCTGGTCATCATCTCCGGGCCTTCGGGTGCCGGAAAAGGAACTCTGGTCGACCGTCTGGTGGCCAGGGTTCCTCGCATGTGGGTCTCCGTCTCGGCAACGACGAGAGCCGCGCGCCCGGGCGAGGTGGACGGGGAGGACTACGTCTTCCTCACGCCGGCCGAGTTCAGCCAGCGCATCGAGTCCGGCGACTTCCTCGAGTGGGCCGAGGTGCACGGCAACCGGTACGGTACCCTGCGGTCCTCCGTTGAGGACAGGCTGGCCGAGGGGCGCGACGTCATCCTGGAGATCGACCCGCAGGGTGCGTTGCAGGTGAAGGATCTCATGCCCGAGGCGGTCCTCGTCTTCATCATCGCGCCGTCGATGGACGAGCTGGAGCGCCGGATCCGCAAGCGCGGGGCCGAGACGGACGAGCAGGTGAGAACGCGTCTTGCCACCGCCGTTGGCGAGCTCGAACTTGTGGGAACGTACGACCATGTGGTAGAAAACGATGATGTCTCCCGGGCGACCGACGAGCTCGTGGACATCATCGGATCCCTCCACTCAACCGAAGGACAGTCGTAGCTATGGTCATCAAACCCGACGTCGACCTCCTGCTCTCCACGGTCGACTCCAAGTACACACTGTGTATCGTGGCCGCCAAGCGGGCGCGCCAGATCAACGACATGATCCACGGCGTTCGCGACCAGGCGCTGCTCACCATGCAGGCGCCGCAGATCGCCCAGATCACGAGCACCAAGCCGCTCACGCTTGCGCTTGACGAGATCGCGTCGGGTGACGTGAGCTTCGAGCGCGTGAAGGAGAGCTACAAGTAGCATCGGCCAAGATCGGGCCGTGACGGTGCCCCGAGCCGCGTCGTCGGCCCGGGGCACACGTGTGGATGGGGACATGATGGCGGAGCGCACCGCACTCGTGCACTATCACGAGATCGGCCTCAAGGGCCACAATCGCGGTGACTTCGAGCGCAGGCTCGAGACCAACCTCCGCCGTGCCGTGGCGGGCCTGACCGAAGGCAGCGTCCGCCGCATCGCAAGCCGCCTGCTCGTGCCGGTGACCGACTCCGCGCATGCCGAGGAGCTGCTGGCGGCTGTCGCGCGCACTCCCGGCGTGTCGTACCTCGGCTACGCCATCGTGTGCGACCGGACCCCGGAGGCGATCGATGAGGCCGCGCTCGCCGTAATCGCCGAGGAGATCGCGCGCCGGGAGGCCGATGCGCTCGGGCCCGTGCGCACGTTCGCCATCGAGTCACGGCGCTCGGCCACAAACTATCCCGAGCGCAGCATGGAGATCAGCCGGCGCGTCGGCGCGACCGTACAGCAGGCGACCGGGCTCGGCGTCGACCTGTCGGCCCCGGACCTTACGTGCCGCATCGAGGTCGTGCAGGCGCGCGCCTACGTCTACGCCCGGCGCCTCGAGGGTCCCGGAGGCCTGCCGGTCGGCGTCTCGGGCACGGTCGTCGCGCTCATGTCGGCCGGCATCGATTCGCCGGTGGCCGCCTGGCGCGTGATGCGGCGAGGCGCCACGATCGTCGGCGTCCACTTCTCCGGTCGCCCGCAGACATCCGCGCACTCGGAGCACTATGCGCTCGAACTCGCACGCGTGCTCGATCGCACAGGCGGGATGGCCCGGCTCTACACGGTGCCTTTCGGCGACGTTCAGCGCCGCATCGCGCTGGAGGGTCCGGAGGACTTAAGAGTGCTCCTCTACCGGAGGTTCATGGTCCGCATTGCCGAGGCGATCGCCCGCGACGAGGGCGCCCGGGCGCTCGTGACCGGCGAGAGCCTCGGGCAGGTCGCGTCGCAGACGCTCGACAACGTGGCTGCGGTCGATGCGGTGGCCACCATGCCGATCCTGCGTCCGCTGATCGGCTCGGATAAGCAGGAGATCATCGACGAGGCCCGCGCCATCGGCACCTTCGAACTCTCCACCGCAACCGACGATGACTGCTGCACGCTGTTCATGCCGCGGCGGCCGGAGACCCATGCCACGCCCGAGATGCTCGCCGAGGCCGAGGCTCCACTGGACGTCGAGGGTCTGGTGGCCGAGGCACTCGCCGGCGTCACGCGTGTCGACTTCTCCCGCGCGCAGAAGCGCAGTCCGCGATGAGTCTGCGCATCCTCGCGCTCGAGCCCTACTACGGCGGTTCCCACCGCGCGGTTCTCGACGGCCTCGTCGAGCGGATGACGCCGCTCGGCTACTCCTTTGACCTGCTCACGCTGCCGCCCCGCAAGTGGAAGTGGCGGATGCGTGGGGCCGCGATCACGATGGCCGAGCAGGCGCGCGCGCTGCACGACGCCGGGTCGCGCTGGGATCTCATCTTCGCGTCCACCTTCATCAACCTCGCCGAGTTCGTCGCGCTCGCCGGCGAGGCCGTGGCCGGCGTGCCGCGCATCGTCTACTTCCACGAGAACCAGCTGCTCTATCCCGTGCGGCACACCGCCGAGTGGGACTTCCAGTTCCCGCTCACCAACATCACGAGCGCGCTGGTCGCCGATGCGTGCCTGTTCAACACGCGCTACAACCTCGACGGTTTCGTAGCCGAGATCCCCGGGTTTCTGAAGGCGTTTCCCGACCACCAGCCGCAGGGCGTGGCCGAACGCATCGCCGAGCACTCCGAGGTCCTTGCGCCCCCGTTCGACCCGGCGCCGCTGGACGCAGCGCCGCCCGCGCGCGGTTCGCGCCCGCGCGTGATCTGGCCGCACCGCTGGGAGTACGACAAGGATCCGGAGGCGTTCTTCGCTGCGGTGGGCGTGCTTGCTGCCGAGGGACTCGACTTCGAGGTGGCCGTCGCCGGCCAGTCGTTCCGCGAGACCGAGGCGCTCGTGGCCGAGGCCGCCTCGGCGCTCGGAGACAGGCTGGTGCATCTCGGCGAACCGGAGTCGCGAAATGCATACGCGCGGCTCCTGGCAAGCTCGGATATCGCCGTGTCCACCGCGCGCAACGAGTTCTTTGGCCTCGCCATGATCGAAGCGTGCTACGCGGGGTGCGCACCGCTCGTGCCCGACCGGCTCGCGTATCCCGAGCTGTACCCGGCCGAGATGCGCTACCGCAACGGGCAGGAGCTTGTCGCGCGGCTGAGAGGTCTCATTCTGGAGCGGCCCGAGCCCGGCACCGCCAGGGCACTGGGGGCGATGTACACGTTCGAGGCGCTCGTGCCACGATATGCGGAGGCATTCGAGCGAGTGGCGAAGGGATAGGGGCGGGTGCGTTGCGGTCCGGTCGGTTCAGGAGTGGACTACCTTACAAGAAGAAGCGCTCGCCGGTCCGATACTCGTACTCCTCGGCGCCTCCGTGCACGAGGATCAATGAGAGGCTCCCGTAGGTCACCATGCTTCCGTATCCTACGATGGCACACGCCGAGGTAAGGAGTGTCAGTCGTGAGTGAGCAAGGCCTTCTCGTGCTGATGGGGGTGACCGGACCCGTCTCCGGTGCACTGTATCTCTTCTGGTTGTGGTGGGGATCGCGAATCGCTCGCTCCGCAGTGCAGTCCGATAGCATGCATCCGCTGAAGGCTGCCGCGCACTGGGGTGTCCGCCTCGGCGTCGCTGCCGACCTCATGGTCTTGGCGTTGCTTGGCCCACAGGTGCTGTTGCGTGGCGAGTCGTTCCTCTGGGTGATTGCGGCGATGCTCTTCGTCTTCCTGCTCCAGATGGCATGGGTCCTGACGGTCGGGCTGAGGTGGCTGATGGCGGAAGGGGATGTAGACTCCTGACACTGAGAGACGGGTATCGCTACCGCGTCTACTACCATGACGCCGCGACAGGCCTCTACTACCTCCCGGCTCGCTACTACGATCCGGCCACGGCGCGGTTCTTGTCGCCCGACCCTGCGCCGCCTTCTGCAGGAGACCCGCTCAGCCTCAACGCGTATGCGTACTGCGTGGGCGACCCGGTGAACTTCATCGATCCCGACGGAGCGCGCACCTGACGACGGCTGCGCGGACTCGGCGTCGTTCCACGCTCGGCGCCTTTGGCCATCGATAGCCCTAACGTCCAGCGCTTCAGCCGCGCGAGAGCGGCATCAGTTCACCTAGTGCGTGCGTGAGTCGGCTGGGAACCTTGTTAGAACGCCCTCCCTACGCCGTCAACTGCACCTTGAGACGCTTGCCGACGGCGCTTGCCGCGCGCTCAAGCGTAACAAGCGTGACGGACGGATTCGTAGGGTCGAGCAGACGCTCCACCGAAGACCTGCTCGTCTTCATGCGGCGGGCCAGCTCCGCTTGCGAGATACTGGCGCGCTCCATCTCCTGCGTCAGCTGATAGGCGATGACCCGCTTGGTTGCGACAGCCTCAGCTTCGTCGAGGATGCCCTCGTCACGGAGGAAGTCGTCGAAGTCGGCCCCGATATGCTTCTTGTCCACTATGTTCACTCCCTTCTGAGGTCCGCCAGACGTTGCTGTGCGGTCTTGAGATCGGATGCCGGCGTCTTCTGGGACCTCTTCACGAATCCGTGCAAGAGGATCATGATCGGCCCGTCCACAGTGAAGAGTACCCGCGCGATGCCCACCGCGATGTGCGAGCGGACCTCCCACAGATCCGGCTCGAGCTTTCGGATGAGCGGCATCCCGAGAGGCCAACCGTACTGTGCCGTCTTGATGTCCTCACCGACCGCCCTCCGGTCGTCCTTCGCGAGTCCGAGCAACCATTCCCGAACCGGTTCGCCTCCGGAGGCGGCGCGATAGAACCGCACCGACAGGATGGGCCGCTTGTCACGGGATCCGCTCATGCAAGGAGTGTACCACAATTGGTACAGTGGTGATTCCCGGATCCAGGGCGTCAGGGCACTCGAGCGCTTCCCAGATTGGTGAGTGCTCCCGAGGACCGCTTCGCGCTATCGTGAGGTCACCATGTCCGTGCCGCGAAGGGCTGCCGATGGACCAGACGCACGCGCCACGCCGCAACCGCCAAGACGTCCCCGCTGCCACCGCGGCGCCACTCCGCACGGTGGCCGCGCGCCTGGCCGCCCGGGGCATCGCGCTCTTCTTCGGGCTGTTCTCGCTGGCTAACGCCGCCGTGGCGCTCCGCACCGGTCGCACGGAGGATCTGTGGTGGGTCGACGTGAGCGCTCTGCCCGCATGGTTCACCGCCGCACTCTGGCTGGCCGCCGGGCTGCTGGTGGCGTTCGCCGTGGCGCCTGCCATGCGCTCATGGCGCCGGACGGCTACCGCCGCCGTGAGTCTGGCGCTCGCGCTTGTGGCAGCCAGCAACGCGGCCGCGTTCTACTCGGCCTGGCGCGCCGCCGACATCGTCCCGCAGGTTCCCGTGCCGCTGAGTGCGATCATCGCACTCGGCTTCCTGTTCGTGGCGTGGGTCGTGGCGCGCACGTCCACAGTCACGCCACGCCCGCAGTCGTCCTCTCGCCGGGAACTCGCGGGCGCGGTCCTCGTGGCGCTCGTGATCGCCGCGCTCTTCCCGCTGGCGCACGTGTACACCTTCGGCACCACCGACTATCGTCGGCCCGCCGACGTGGCGGTCGTGTTCGGCGCGCGTGTGTACGCCGATGGCGCGCTCACCACCTCGGCCGAGGACCGCACACGCACCGCGGCGGGACTCTACACCTCCGGGCTGGTGCCGCGGCTGGTGATGTCGGGCGGGGTGGGGGAGAGCGGCTACGACGAGACGGTCGCGATGCGCGACCGCGCCATCGAGTTCGGCGTCCCCGCCGCCGCGATCGTGCGCGACACGGGCGGCGCCAACACTGACCGCACCGTGGCCAATACCGTGGCGATGTTCGAAGCCGACGGCACACGCGACGTGCTCGTTGTGAGCCAGTTCTACCACCTGCCGCGCATCAAGATGGCGTACCGGGCGGTCGGCTGGAACGTGTACACCGTGCCTGCCGAGCGCAGCCGCCCGATCCTCAAGACACCGGCGCTCGTCGCGCGCGAGATCCCCGGGTTCTGGGTGTACTGGGCGCGCGCGTGGGTGCGCGACGTGACGGGCGGGTAGGCCGAGCGGCGCGTCGCACCGCCACTCGGCACGTCTGCGATGTATACTTATACATCATCGGTGGTAGGCCCGATGTATTAGCAGGTCACATTCGGTTAAGGGCGTGGTGCCATCATGGGTCGCATGGTGCGCAAGCAACTCTACATAGACGACGAGCAGGAGGCCGCCCTCAAGCGCTACGCCAAGGAGCGTGGCGTCACCGAGGCCGAGCTCGTGCGCGATGCGCTGGATCGCTACCTCACGGAGATCGCGCGCGAGGAGGGTGACGCCGCCTGGGCGCGGATCATGGAGCTTTCGGAGCGGCAAGCCGCCAAGGGCCCGCTCCCCGGCAAGCGCGACTGGACGCGCGAGGAGATCTACGACCGTCCCGGGAAGCCCGGTCGTGGCTGGTAGGGTGCTCGTCGACACGAACGTGGTCGTGTACCTCTTCGATCCGCGTGAACCGGTGAAGCGGCTGCAGGCGATCGCTGTCATGGCATCACTCCAGCAGACCGGCCGAGGAGTCCTCTCGCAGCAGGTTCTCTCCGAGTTCGCGCGCGTCACGAGCGAGCGTGTGCCGCAAGGACCCACGCGCCAGGAGCTCATCGGCGCCGTGCTCGACTTCAGCCGAAAGTGGCGCATCCTCCCGGTCACGCCGGCGGTGATCGCCGACGCTCTCGGCGTCGCAGAGCGCACGGGACGTTCGTTCTGGGACGCCCAGCTCATCGCAACGGCCCGGGTGCATGGTGTCGCCTCGATCGTGAGCGAGGACTTCGAAGACGGCGCGGTCTGCGAGGGTGTGAGATTCGTGGACCCCTTCGATGACGGGTTCGATCCGGCGTCGCTCGGGACATGATCGTCGCAAGGGGGTGACACGTGGAGTCAATCAGCATCGGCAGGCGGCTGCTGCTGCTTACGCAGGGCGATATCACGCGCGTGGAGGCCGACGCCATCGTGAACGCGGCCAACTCGGGACTGCTCGGTGGGGGCGGCGTTGACGGCGCTATCCACCGGGCCGGCGGGCACGTGATCTACAACGAGTGCAAGGCCATCGTGGACCAGCGTGGGCCCCTGCCGCCTGGCCGGGCGGTCATCACCTCCGGAGGCCGGCTGCCCGGGCGCCATGTGATTCACACGGTCGGCCCCGTCTGGCAGGGCGGTGGGGCAGGGGAGGGTGAGACGTTGGCGAGCGCGTACCGCGAGAGCCTGCGCGTTGCCGAGCAGTACGGGCTTGCCACCATCGCGTTTCCGTCGATCTCCACCGGTGCGTTCGGCTACCCGGTGGCACGCGCCGCCGAAGCGGCGCTCGGTACGGTTACGGACTTCCTGCGCGACGAGGCCGTCTCCGTCACGGAAGTCACCTTCGTGCTTTACGATCCACACACACTCGGCGCGTACGCGGAGGTGTTGGACCGGCTGGAGCCCGCCCTGGCGCCTGACGTCCTCGAGGAGATACGGCAGGGCGAGGCCGACATCGATGCAGGTCGCTACTTCACCGCTGACGACCTGCGCAAGCGGTATCTCGGGAAGTAAGCGCCGGACGGCATCGCCCCACGGATCGATTCGTAGCAACACTACCTTGCACCGCCAACTAGCATGTGGTACAAGGTAGTAGGTCATACAAGTACGGTTGAAGGGCGGGGACACATCGATGGCCACCGAGCGCGATAGCCGCGTCTCGCAGTTCCGCAAGGGGGCGCTCGAACTCGTGATCCTCGCGCTGCTGGCCGACGGGGAACTCTACGGCGTAGAGATCGTCGACCGGCTCGCGGATCGCGCAGGCCTCGAGGCCACTTCGGGCACGGTGTATCCGCTGCTGAGCCGCCTCAAGAAGGCGGGAGTCGTGGACACTACGTGGAAGGAGTCGCCCGTCGGCCCGCCACGTAAGTACTACCGGCTGTCCAAAGCCGGCACTCGCGAACTCGCCGAGATGACGGCGTCGTGGCGCGATCTGTCCGCTGCCATCGATACACTGCTGAAGGAGGTGAGCGTCCGTGGATGAGGTCCGCACGATCGATGCGTACGTGGCTGTCGTCCGCGACGCGCTTGCCGATGTCCCGACGCGCGTCCGTGAGGATGCGCTCGCCGAGCTCGAGTCGCTGCTGCGCGCGGATGCCGAGCGGCGCGGCGAGGCTGCCGCCATCGAGGACCTCGGTTATCCGAACAACTACGCCAAGGCCATCCGCCTCGCGCTCACGGGCGACCGGGAGGGTCCGCAGCCGCAGGGTCGCATCTTCGGCATGCCGTACGACTTCCGGGGTGCGAACGCCACGCGACTGGCCGAGCGCATGTGGAACCCGGCCGACCCGCGGATCTTCATGCCGCGGCTGTTCGGCATCGGGTGGACGTTCAACTTCGGCGCAGTGGCGGTCAAGCTCGGCCTGATCCGTCCGGACGACGCGGGCGACGAGTCCTACGAGCGCGTGCCGGACGGCGTCGTGCGCGCCGCGCTCGCAGTCCCCGCGCTCTTCGCACTCGGCGCGCTCGTCGCGGTGGCCGCGAGCTGGGCGTCGCTGCCCGCCGAGGTGCCGGTCCACTGGGGGTCGTCAGGTGCGCCCGATGACTGGGCCCCGAAGTGGTTGGCGCTCGGTGCCCTCGTGGCGATCACGGTGCTCCCGGTCGCGGTGACCTACGCACGCATCCTTCGCCGTGGCACGCCGACACGCACCCGCGTGTTGTCGGCCTCGGCACTCGGCCTGCTGACCGTACTCGGCGCCGGCATCATCGGCCTGACGATCGTCGATGCCGATGGCGGCAGGTCGGGTGTGTGGGCGTTGGGGATCATCGCGGGAGCGCTCTGTGCCGCGTTCCTGCTGTTGTACGTACCGATGCGTCTCGGGATGCGTGCCGAGTGGCGCGATAGCCTGGGACAGGAGAAGGGAGACGCATGATGAATGGGTTCGACGAGTTGTCATCGATACCGGGCTGGCTGCAGGCCGTGCTCGCGGTGTACATCGTGGTGCAGCTGGGCGTTGAGATCTACGCGCTGGTGCGACTGTTCCGCACACCCGACGATCGGCTCGTGTTCGGCAAGAAGTGGCCGTGGGTGATCATCATCCTGTTCGTGAACCTGATCGGTGCGATCATCTTCCTCGCCGTCGGGCGTACCGCGGCACCCGCGGACGACCCGCTCGCGGGAGCGGGCGCGCGTGACGGCGGGACGCAAACCGAGGATCGTGCCACACGTGCCGCCGAGGTGCTCTACGGGACGCGGGACGGTGAGGGTTCGTGACGGCGGCCATCGAGATCACCGGACTCACGAAGGTCTACGGCGAGAAGCGCGCACTCGACGGCGTCGATCTTGAGGTTCCCGTCGGGTCGGTCTTCGGCTTTCTCGGCCCCAACGGAGCGGGGAAGACCACGACGCTTCGCATCCTCACCGGGCTGGCGCACGCCACCGACGGGACCGCGCGCGTGTTCGGCCGCGACGTCGTGACCGCCACCAACGACGTCCGCTCCGATATCGGCTTCCTGCCCGACGTGCCCGGCTACTACGAGTGGATGACGGCGCCCGAGTTCCTGCGCTTCGCGGGCAGTCTCTTCGGTCTCGGCGGGAGCGTGCTCGAGGAGCGCGTGAAGGCGCTGCTCGATCTGGCGGGGCTCGCCGGCGTCACGACCAAGGTCGGCGGCTACTCACGCGGCATGAAGCAGCGGCTCGGCGTGGCCCAGGCGCTCGTCAACGCGCCGAAGCTCCTCATGCTCGACGAGCCCACCTCGGCGCTCGATCCGATCGGGCGCAAAGAGGTGCTCGACATGATCGCCTCGCTCGGCGGACGCACGACCGTCTTCTTCTCCACGCACATCCTCTCGGACGTGGAGCGGGTCTGCGACCAGGTGGCGATCCTGCACGAGGGCCGCGTGGTCACGCAGGCGCCGATCGCCGAGCTCAAGGCGCGCTACGCCACGAGCCGCATCGTGGTGGGCGTGACCGGGGATGCGGATGCGTTTGCCGAACGTCTGGCGGGCGAGCAGTGGGCGAGTGACGTCGCACGCAAGGAGAACGGCTTCCTCGAGATCACCGTGGCGGACCTCGATCTCGCGCGGCGCGCGGTGCCGGCGCTCGTGGCCGACGCCGGGGCGGGTCTCACGCGCTTCGAGACCGGCGAGGTCTCGCTCGAAGACGTCTTCGTCGAGCTTGTGGGAGGTGGTCGGTGATGCGCGGCTTTCGTGCGTTCCTCGCCAAGGAACTTCGCGAGATCCTCCGCACGTGGCGGATCTGGGTGCTCCCGGGCATCGTGCTCTTCTTCGCGCTCTCCGGCCCGCCGCTGGCCAAGTTCACGCCCGAGCTTCTCGGCACGTTCGTCAACTCGGAGCAGACCGGCATGGTCATCCAGCTGCCGGACCCCACCTACGTTGACGCCTACCTGCAGTGGACCAAGAACCTGCAGCAGCTCGTGCTCTTCGCCGTGATCATCATGTTCGGCGGCATCGTATCGGCCGAGAAGCGGGCGGGGACGACCGCGCTCGTGCTGACCAAGCCACTGTCGCGGACCGCGTTCGTGCTCGCCAAGTACGTCTCGCAGGCGCTGCTGCTGATCGCGAGCGTCGTGGTTGGCGCCCTGCTCACGTGGGGACTCACGTACGCGATCTTCGCCGAGGCTCCGGTGGCGCCGCTTGTTCAGGCGACCGGTTCGTGGCTCGCGCTCGGTCTGATGTTCCTCGCGCTCATGGAGCTCTTCTCCTCGGCGATGGACTCGCAGGCAGGCGCGGCAGGGCTCGGCTTCCTCGGCTTCATCGCCATCGGCATCGCGACTTTGTGGGCTCCCGCGGTGGAGTACTCTCCGGCCGGCCTGCTCGGGGCGCCGACGGCGCTGGTGATAGGGGAGAGCGTTGCGCTCGGCTGGCCGGTGGGCAGCACGCTCGCCCTGACCACGCTGCTCGTGGCCACTGCGGTACTGGTCTTCAGGCGGCGGGAGCTGTAGCTCCTGCCGCCTCGCGGCGCGCTACACGTACGTCTTGGCGAGTTCGTCGAGCGTGATGTGATCGGTCTCGACGGCAGCGATCGCCTCCCAGACCTCCCGCAGCCGGTCGTTGGTGGCGCGCCCGGCGAAGGTCGCGTACAGGCCTGCCGCGCGGTTCTCGCGCACGAGCGACTCCTCTATGTCGCTCGCCCAGGACCCGGTCGTCTCACCCGGGGTCATGAGATCGGCCGGCTCGTCGACGCGCGCGAGTGTGCAGAACAGCTCGCAGTGCTCGGCCTCGACCTTGGCGAGACGCTTGTACGTGGCGCTCAGGACGTCGTTGTCCTTGCGTAGCGCCATGCCGAGGTAGAAGCGGCAGTTGGATGTTTCAAGTTCGATGGAGCTCTCGAGGTCGGCGCGTTCGGTCTCGGTGAGCTGCACGTCGTTGATGTCGGCGGGGTACGTCTCGGGGGGTTCCAGGAACTCCACGTGCGCACCGCAAAACGGGCAGTTCCCGGGTGCTTCGTAGCCGAGGTACACCTCTCCGCAGATGCGGCACCGGTAGATTCGGAGTTGCATGGTGCGTCCTTCCTCGAGTGTCAGGGACTCTACGGCAGGCCGAGCGCGTCGGCGATCGCCATGCCGAAGTCGCGGGCGGCGTCGGGCCCGTTGGCGGTGATGAACGGACCGGATACTTCGACCGGCGCACCGGTCCACAGCGCACCGTGCGCGACGAGATCGTCGTGCTGGCTCGGGAACGCGGTGACTCTGACCTCCTCGAGCAGGCCCGCCCGGGCGAGGATCGACGGCGCGATACAGATCGCGGCCACCACGCGGCCGAGGTCGTGGGCGGTGCGCGCAAGCGCGTGCGCGGCCGGGTCGTCGAAGAGCACCTCGGCGCCGCCTCCGCCGACGAACACCACGGCCGCATAGTCCGCAGCGCTGGCGTCGGCAACCGAAAGCGTGGCCTCGGCGATCATGCCGAGCTTGCCGCGGCACTCACCGGGCCGCGTGCTGGCGGTCACGACGGTCGCGCCCAGCCCCTCGAGCACCGCCTTCGGGTGGGCGTACTCCTCGTCGCGAAACATCTCGGGTGCGATGACCATGAGAACGCGCGGCACGCCGGACCTCCGTTCATCGGCTGACGTACGGATGATACCCCGAGGCGGCTAATGCTCCTCCTCGGCGTGCGCGGTGCCGGGGACCCACGAGTCCACGACAGCCGGGTCGGTCCGGTACGCCTCCACGAAGGCGCGGACCTCTCCCGGCGAGCAGCCGTAGGTGTCCTTGAGCACCTTGAGCTGCCCGGTCTGCTCGCTTGCGGGTACGCCGTAGACCCGGGTGAAGACCTCGGGCGGGATGCCCGCGGCGTCGGAGACCTCGGCCATCGTCGTGCTGCCCTTGATGAGCGCCGTGTCGAACGACGCTCCGTCGGTTCCGCTGCCGGTCTCCTCGGCGAGGGTCGGCATCGTCCATGCGAAGCTGCCGGATGCCGTGGCAGCCAACACGAGTGCGGCGAACAGCGCAACACTGCCGAGCGCGACGGCCACCGGACCGAGGCGGCGCGTGGTGCCGGCCGTCCGCGCGCCGGTAGCGAGTGCGCCCTCGACAGGGCACGCAGTGACGCACTCGCCGCAGTCGATGCACTCGGGATCGGTGACGGTCTGCGCCGTCGAGACCGCGACGCCCACGGGGCAGGCCCGGTCGCACAGCTTGCAGTCGATGCATGTCTCGGCGTCGCGTCGGACCTTGAACAGGCTGAACCTCGAGATGAGGCCGAGGAATGCCCCCATCGGGCACGCGTACTTGCAGAAGAAGCGGTCGTAGACCACCGATCCGGCAAGTGCGATCGCGAGCACGGCCACGCCGACACCGAACTCGGCGAAGAGGTCCGCCGAGGTGAGGTGGTTGTACGCCACCCAGGGATCGTACGGCCGGATGACGAGTTCCGCCGCGGACCATGTGAGCCACAGGATGGCTGCCAGCACGACGTACTTGAGAAGGCGCGCGGGGCGATCGAGGGCACGGGGCAGGGTAAGGCGCCTGCCGATGACCTTCCGCCCGACGGTTCCGGCGAGCTCCTGGAGGAAGCCGAGCGGGCAGATGCGGCCGCAGAAGGCGCGGCGGAACACGACTGCCGTGCCAACCGTCGCGCCGAGGAGCAGCACGCTCGAAAGCGCGATCCTCCGGACGAGGAAACCACCGGTGACGAGCGTGCCGAGCGTCTCGAGCCCCCCGAACGGGCAGAGTGCGTCCACGCCGACCGGCTTGCCGACACCGAGTCGCTGGTGGGCGATGCCGAGTGCGGTGACGAACACGAGTACTGCCGCCAGGACGATCCAGCGGACCGTGCGTGCTCTCCGGCGGGGAGCGGCAGGAGCCTTCTCGGCCATGGGGTCTCCATTCGGGTGGTTCAGGCGGGTGACGGTGTCACCGGGTCGGTCCGAGCATGGAGCGACCCCGTGAATTCGTGCCGAACACCACGTGAAGAATCGGTGAAGTGGTGGCTCTAGTCCAGCGCCGCCATGACTCGCTGGTACGTACCCACGCGGTCGTCGAGGCCGTCGACCACGAGCCGATCGACCTCACTCAGGGCGTTGTATCGTTCCGCGAGCGCGTTGCGTTCCGATGCGGCCGTGTTGTAGCTGCTGACCAGCGCGTTGTACGCATCGATGCGGGCGTTGTACTCGGCGATCATGCCGGCGCTCTTGAGGCTGTCGAGTTCCGCGCGCGCGGCGCTGACCTGACGTTCGAGCTCGGCCAACGCCGAGTCGGCGGCTTCGACCTCGGAGGCGAGGGCCTGACCCGCCGCTATCGCCTGCGCTCTGCCATCGAGTATCGCCGCGACCTGCGCGCCGGCGCCGAACGCCGCGGTGCCGCCGTCGATGCGGAAGACGCGCGGCGTGCTCGTGAGCGTGATGCCGCCCGCAAACGAGTCGGGCACCATGCCGATGAACGCCGGTGCGGTCGTCTCGATGAAGTCGTACCCCGTACCCGCATACCCGCCGGTGGCCGAGCGGATGCTGAGGGCCACATGCTCCTCGGGCTCGAACAGCAGGATCGCCACGTCGTAGCCCTCGCGCGCGAGGAGCGCGCCGAGGAGTAGCGTCTTGTCGTCGCAGTCGCCGTCGCCCTCGACGAACGTCTCGACCGGGAACTTCGGCGAGAGGTCCACCGGGTCCGTGCGGTACGTGAGCGACTGCGCGAACACCGTGAGCAACTCGGCGTAGCGGTCCGCGTCGAGGCCGCGGGCATCGCGCACGGCCCGGAAGGCCGCGATCACGTCGGTGTAGAAGGGCTCCTGGTGCTCCTCGTTGACGAACGCCGGGTAGTAGTCCTCGATCCAGTCGTTCTCGCGCGCGTTGCCGAAGCGGGTGACCGTCTTCTCGGCAGCCGACGCCCCCGCGTACAGTCCGCCGTCCACCGTCACGGTGATCGAGACCGGCGCGCCTTCGAACGTGAACTCATGCGCGATCAGGAGCGGTTCGCCGACGCCCGGCGTGATCGACGGGTAGACGACGCTCGCCGGAAAGCCGACGGCGCAGCCGGTGACTGCCAGCGCGGCACAAGCGAGGACCATCAGAGCCGTTCGGCGCACGAGACCTCCGTGGTAGGGACCGATGTTCAAGGGTACGCTAGCAGTATCGAGTCCGCAAAAGCCGGGCCGCTTCACGGGCTTTGGTGATACTGCCGAGGAGGAGTCATGTCGCCACGCTTCGGGTTCACGCCGGTCGTACCGCCGTTTGCGGGTGCGGGGCAGGTCGAGGAGGTCGTCGCGGAGTACATGGCGGCGCTCGAAGCGGCAGGCGGCGAGCGGTGGGACCTCGCGCACTATGACCGGCCCGATCAGCTGTGCTTCCTGATAGCCACGGGCGGGACCGAGAGCGTCGTGCTCGACCTGTATGTCGCGCGCCAGGAGTCGGTCGCCGATGAGCCGGTCGTGCTGATCGCGCATCCCGGGAACAACTCACTGCCGGCCGCGCTCGAGGTCCTCGCCCGGCTCCAGCAAGACGGGGTGCGCGGGCGCATCGTGTTCCTCCGCTCGCCTGACGACGCCACCGGACTCGCCGCACTCGATTCGGCGCTCCACGACGCGGATGTGTGGCGGCGCCTCCACACGACGCGGATCGGTTTGATCGGCGATCCGTCCGACTGGCTCGTGGCGAGCATGCCCGAGGCGATGACTGTCCGCGAGGTGTGGGGTCCCGAGGTCGTCCAGGTACCGCTCTCGGAGCTCGAGACCGCCATCGATACGGTGCCGGACGAGAAGGCCGCCGACGGCGTGGCGTCGCTGTCCGGTGACGCGGACGCCGTGGCCGAGCCGTCGGCCGAGGAGCTCACCGACGTCGCGCGCGTGCACGCAGCCCTCGAGACGCTCGTGGAGCGCCACGATCTCGACGCGCTCACGGTGCGTTGCTTCGATCTTGTGCTCGACCGGCAGACCACCGGGTGCTTCGCGCTCTCGGCGCTCACCGACGCGGGCGTGATCGCCGGCTGCGAAGGCGATCTGGTGAGCACCGTCGGGCTGCTGTGGACATCGCTGGTGACCGGTGAGATCCCCTGGATGGCCAACCCTGCCGAGCTCGACGAGGGCGCCGATACCCTCAAGCTTGCGCACTGCACGGTGCCTCGCGGTCTCGTGGATCGCTACCGGCTGCGCTCACACTTCGAGTCCGGCCTCGGCGTCGGTATCCAGGGCGATATCCCGCTCGGGCCGGTGACGCTCGTGCGCATCGGCGGCTCGATGATGGACGCGCTGTGGCTTGCCGAGGGCGAGATAACCGCCAATGGCGACGCCGAGAACCTCTGCCGGACGCAGGTGGACATCGTGCTGTCCCGCGGGCACGTGAGCGAGCTGCTGCGCGCGCCGCTCGGCAACCACATCGTGCTCGTACGAGGACACCACGCCGACCACCTGGCAGAGTGGTGGGAGACGATGCTGTAGGGTCCGCCTACTCGTACTTCTCGAGGATCGTGCCGATGTCCCTCGGCTCCACCGCCCGCTTCCACATCGGCCGGTCGAGCTGCGGGAGTCCGTCCTGGTACGTGAAGGAGTCCTCCTCGCGGTAGAACACGCCGATGGGGATCTTGCACTCATCGGGCGCGCACGTGAGCTCGTGGAACGTGGACATCGAGAGCTTGAAGGCGGCGGTGCGGTCGGTGGGGTCGTAGCCCTCGAGCTCCTCGAGCTTGTAGACGCGATCACGGAACCACTTGAAGGTGTTGATCTTGTTCCAGGTCACGCACGGCTGGTAGACGTCCACAACGGCGAAGCCCTTGTGCGCGAGCGCCTGCCGGTAGAGGTCCTTCAGGTGTTCGACGTCGCCAGCGAAGGCGCGCGCCACGAACGTCGCGCCCTGTGCCACGGCCACGCCGACGGGGTTCACGGGCTCCTCGACCACGCCGCCCGGCGTACTCGGTGTCTTCATGAACTGGTCCGAGGTAGGGGAGGCTTGGCCGGTCGTGAGGCCGTAGATCTGGTTGTTGTGGAAGATGGCCACCATATCGATGTTGCGCCTGACCGAGTGGAGGAAGTGGTTGCCGCCGATGCCGTAGCCGTCGCCGTCACCCATCTCCACGATGACCTTGAGGTCCGGGTTGGTGAGTGCGATGCCCGTGGCAAGCGGCAGGGCCCGGCCGTGCAGTCCGTGGAAGCCCTGCGAGCGATAGAAGTCGGCTCCGTTGCCGTGGCAGCCGATGCCCCACACCATCGCATACTCCTCAAAGCCCATGCCGGACTCGGCAAGTACCTCGGAGAGCGCCTTTTGCATGTTGAAGTTGCCGCACCCCGGGCACCAGGTGGGCGCAAGTGCGCGCTGGATCTCTGCGACCTCAGGCATTCCCGGCCACCTCCTTGAGCTTGGCGTAGACCTGCTCGGGCGAGAACGGTCGCCCGTCGTAGCGGTGAAGCGTCTCGTCAACGTCGCGCAGGCACTGCTCGCGCACGAGGCCCTGCAGCTGCCCGGTGTAGTTGCCCTCGATGATGATGCTGCGCTTGGCCGCGCCGAGGAACACCGCCACGTCGTCGGCCGGGAACGGCCAGAGCGTCACGACCTGCATCGCGGCCACCGTCACCCCGTCGGGCTCGAGCCAGCGTATCGCCTCGAGCACCGGACCCTTGGTGGTGCCGAAGAAGAGCACTGCCACGTCTGCCTCGGCCGCCTCAGCGCCGAAGACCGCCGGTCGCGGCACGAGGTTGCGCGCGAGTTCGAGCTTGCGCATGCGCTTCTCGTTCTGCGCCACGCGCGTGGCCGCCGGCTCACCGGCCGAGCCGTGCCCGTACTCGTCGTGCTCGTACGAGTTGCAGAGTTGCGTGGCGCCCTTCACGCCGGGAAGCGCGCGGACCGACACCCCGTAGTCGGCGAGCTTGTAGCGCAGGTACTCGCCGGACTGGCCGAGCGCGTCGGGATGCTTGGCGATGTCGCCCTCGGCCACCAGCTTGCCGCGGTCCACCACGACGGCGTCGAGGTCGAAGTACGGCACGCTTTGCCGGTTGTCCGAAAGGTAGCTGTCGCCGAGGATCACGACCGGCGTCTGGAGCTGGTCGGCGAGGTTGAACGCCTGCCAGGTGAGGTTGAACGCATCGACGCGGTCGCCGGGAGCGAGGACCACGCGCGGGAACTCGCCCTGGGCGGCGTGCAGCACGTAGCGAAGGTCGGACTGCTCGGTCCAGGTGGGAAGTCCGGTCGCCGGTCCGGGCCGCGTGAACACGCCGACGACGACGGCACTCTCGCTCACGCCGGCCATGCCGAACGCTTCCACCATGAGGGCGAAGCCACCACCCGCACTGGCGCACATCGCGCGAGCGCCCGTGAACGCGGCGCCGACCACCATGTTCATCGCGGCGATCTCGTCTTCCGTGTGCTTGACCACCACGCCCGCGTCGCGCTCGTGCGCGGCCATGAAGTGCAGCAGCGAGGATGCGGGCGTCATCGGGTAGGCGGCGTAGAAGCCGATACCGGCCGCCAGTGCGCCGAGACCGATCGCCTCGTTCCCATCGACGAGTAGCCGTCTGGGGGCGTCGGGAACCGGTTCGAGAGTGATCCCGAAGGTCGCCGCCGCCTCGACCGCGTGCTCGTGTCCGGCGGTGGCGGCAGCCACGTTCTGCTCGGCGATCTCGGGTGCCTTGTGCGCGAACTGCGCACGGAGGCCATCGGCGAGCGGGTCGACAGGGAAACCGACGAGCGCGAGTACCGCGCCGAGCGCCACGGTGTTGCGCATGATCGGGCCGCCTGCGTCTTTGGCCAGACTCAGGAGCGGCACCGGGACGGCGAGCAGGCGTTCGGGTGCCTGCCAGTCGGCGTTCTCCTTGTCGTCCGGGTCGTAGATGATCGCTCCGCCGTCGACGAGTTCTTCGAGATGCAGGTCGATGGTCTCCCGGTTGAGCGCCACGAGCACGTCGACAGCCTCGACATGGCTCGATATCGCGCTCGGGCTGACCCTGAGGGTGTAGGTGTTGTGACCGCCGCGGATGAGCGACGGGTACTCGGTGAGGTCGAAGATCTCCAGACCGGACGCGACAAAGGACCGGGCAAGCGTCTGTCCCGCGGCTTTGATCCCAAAGCCTGCCTCGCCTCCGATCTTCACGCGCAGTTCGCTGCCCTTCGCGGGTGCTGGCACGGGCGGGCCTCCTCTGGTGGACGGCAGGGTACGTTCGTGTTTGTACCCGTCCCCGCCACTGTCGCATACTGCGAGGGCGGAGAGGAGCGCGACGTGGGCGAGACAGGCAAGACGATAGTCGTCGGCGTGACCGGCGGTATCGCTGCGTACAAGACGTGCGAGCTCGTCCGCGGGCTCGTGAAGCGCGGACATCGCGTCAAGGTGGTCATGACCGAGGCGGCCACCCGTTTCGTCACGCCGCTCACCTTCCGCACGCTCACATCCGAGCCCGTGACGGTGTCGATGTGGGCGGACGGACCTGAGGCCAAGATCAATCACATCTCGCTTGCCGAGGAAGCCGACGTGGTGGTCATCGCCCCATGCACGGCCAACGTGATCGCCAAGCTCGCGCACGGGCGCGCCGATGACATGCTGACCACCACCGCGCTCGCTTCCGAGGCGCCGCTGGTCGTGGCCCCGGCGATGAACGTTCACATGTGGCGCAAGCCGGTCACCGTCGGCAACGTGGCTGCGCTCCGGGCGCGCGGTGCTGTGATCGTCGAGCCGGTCAGCGGTGAGCTCGCCTGCGGTGACGTGGGCGAGGGGCGGCTCGCGCCGGTGGAGGTCATCCTCGAGGCGGTCGAGGCCGAGCTCGTGCGCGTGCGTGACCTTGCGGGTCTCCGCGTGCTCGTGACGGCCGGGGGCACACACGAGCCCATCGATCCGGTCCGTTTCATCGGCAATCGCTCCTCAGGCAAGACAGGCTTCGCGATCGCCGAGGAGGCCGCCCGGCGCGGCGCTCGTGTCTCGCTCGTGACCGGCCCGAGCGCGTTGCCCGACCCCTTCGGCTGCGAGGTCGTGCGCGTCGAGACGGCGCTGCAGATGCGTGCGGCCGTCCTGGCACGGGCCACCTATGCGGACATCATAGTCATGTCGGCTGCG
The DNA here is from genome assembly GCA_002347725.1 of Actinobacteria bacterium UBA2272. Classification (GTDB taxonomy): domain Bacteria; phylum Actinomycetota; class Coriobacteriia; order Anaerosomatales; family Anaerosomataceae; genus UBA2272. The sequence goes on along the minus strand of DDXA01000003.1, from coordinate 455,079 downwards.
GTAGCCGACTTCCGGCCGGCGATCATGGCCGCCGACAAGATCAAGAAGGCCGACGCGCCCGAAACGATCGCGCTCGAGCGGAATCCTGACATCCTCGCCGAGCTCGGCGCGCGTGACGACATCCGTGCGGTGCTCGTCGGTTTTGCCGCCGAGACGACCGATGTCGAGACCAACGCGCGCGAGAAGCTCGCCGCGAAGGGCTGTCACCTTATCGTCGCAAACGACGTGAGCGACCCGGCGCTCGGCTTCGGCACCGACGAGAACCGCGTGCTCTTCGTGACCGCCGACGGAGTGGAGCGTACGGGCGTGGTCACCAAACGCGCTATCGCGCGCGAGCTGCTCGACCGCACCGCCGCGCTCGTGCGGTCGCGCTAGACGCACGCGCGGACCGCGCTCCATACACGTCATCTCCACACCTCCGGCACGAGTTTGGCAAGCCGCTTGCGTAGTCTGTGCCTTGTGCCCGCGGCCGGACGTCCGTTCAGCGCCGTGTGCGGCACCGGAATGTACCCGGATCCCGGAGGCGTATGAACGTACGACGACGCACTGCGTCCATCGCAACGGTTGCGCTTGTCGCCGCTCTCGCGGTACCTGTCGTGGCCCACGCCAACGAGGCTCCCGCCGTTGCGGCGGCCGGCATGACGGCGGCCGGCATGGCCGCCGAGCACACGAGGGCGTCGGCCGCCCTCGGCCAGGTGGAGGCGCGGCTGACGTCCGTCCTGGACGATATCGCCGAGCTCGAGGCGCGATTGCCCGAAGGTCCCGCCGAGGAGGCGGTGTCGATGCTCAAGGCCGCCGGTGCGGCGTTCGCGCCGTCTCTGGCCGATGAGACCGACGCGCTCAAGGCAGACCGGACGCTCCTCACGTCCCTCTACGCCGATCGCGACCTGCTTCTTGATGAACGCGACGAGGCCGAGAAGGCCGCGTCTGCGGCGAGGACTGCGGCAGTGATCGCGGGTAATCGCGCCGATGCTGCACGCAACGCCGAGGAGCGACGGCTGGAAGAGGAGCGGCGGGCGCGGATCGAGGCGTATGGGATCTTCCCCGTAGAAGGACCGAACGAGTACATCGACAGTTGGGGCTTCGCGCGCAGTGGTGGGCGCAGCCACAAAGGCACGGACATCATGGCGGCCACCGGGACTCCCGTGGTCGCCGTCCACGATGGCACGGTGACGTCGAAGACGAGCGGTCTCGGCGGTCTCACCGTGTGGCTTGAGGCCGAGAACGGCACGCGCTACTACTACGCGCATCTGGACAGCGTGGCGATCGGAAGCGGGGCGGTGACGGCCGGAGATGTACTCGGCACTGTCGGCAGCACCGGCAACGCGTCGGCAAGCGCGCCGCACCTCCACTTCGAGGTCCATCAGCCAGGCGCCATCAATCCGTATCCGCTGCTGAGGCGCATGGTGCGCTAGATTCGGGCCACCGTTGCTTGAACCTGCGCCCTCTGACCCGTAATATGATGCTTCGCTGTCTGCGGGCGGCGGTCTCGGGCTGTAGCGCAGCTTGGTAGCGCACTTGACTGGGGGTCAAGGGGTCGCAGGTTCAAATCCTGTCAGCCCGACCAGCATCTTCGGCGGGACCTCGAGAGGGGTCCCGCTTCGCTTTGTCTGCAGGAAGTGTCGATCTGATGCGGGACCTTCGCCGATGACGGCGGGGGTCCCGTGCTTCTTGCGGTGCGGTGACGAGGGGGACATCATCCTGACTTCGGACAGGGACGTGATGCTATGCTAGCAGCGGTTAGCAACGGCTAACGATGGGTATAGACCAGATAGCAAGCGTTGAAAGGCGGATATGATGCCCGAACTGGTGAACGTGCCTGTTCCCGTCGAGCGGCTGCAGGAGGTGTACGCGCTCCTGGCTCGCGACCCCGCCAGGCCATCAGCCAGTCATCAAGTGCTGGAGGTAGGCTATCCGGCTGGCTGGAGTACGGCGCTGGTCGATCGCATGTTCATGGAGTCATCGAGCGCGATGAGGCAGATCCTGACCGCCATTGCGCAGAACTCGCCGAACTGGGTGACGACCGGGGAGATCGCCGATGCCTGCGGGATGACGACTCGACAGGTGATCGCGTCACTCGGGCCGTTCAAGAAGCGCGTCCGGGGTCGGTACGCGATGAGCCGCTGGCCGTTCGCCGCGCGGGAGTTCGTTGATGCCGGCATCTTGAAGTACTCCATGTCGCCCCAGGTGGCGGCGCACGTTCTAGAGCTTGCCGCGCAGGTTGAGGACGCCAGGGAGGTCGAGTAGCAGGCGCTCAACGGATGGTATCGGTCGAGTCATCGTTCGCCCTTTGGAGGCGATAGAAATGTTGTGGACCATCATCGTCATTCTCGTGGTTCTGTGGCTTCTCGGCTTCAGTTTCAACATCGGGGGCGGGCTCGTTCACATCCTGCTCGTCATTGCACTGATCGTGCTTGTGTACAACCTTGTGACCGGTCGTCGAGGGTAGATAGCGCCCTCGTCAGGCTAAGAAGCCGAATCGTCCGGACAGGTATCGGACGCTCGGTCAAACGAAGGGTCGGCTCGCGGCATCGGACTGTGAGCCGGCACGAGTAGGGAGCGCGCCATGTCAAACGCCAGTACTGCTTCAAGCGATCATCGCAGCCAGGTTCATACCGAGGTTCGTCGGCCGATAGAAGCGGTGGTCTCACGCGTCGTGATGTTCTTCTTCGGCGTGATCGAGGTACTCATCGCCATCCGCTTCGTGTTCACGCTCTTTGGCGCCAACGCCGAGGCTGGATTCGTGAAGCTTGTGCACGACCTGTCCGGCATATTCATGACTCCGTTCAACGCCATCTTCGAAACGCAGAGTGTGTCAGGGGCGACCTTCGAGTGGAGCGCCCTCGTCGCGATCGCCGTCTATGCGCTGATCGCGTGGGGAATAGTCGCCCTGGTTCGCGCCGCGAGTCCGCGCAGGCGGTCCGAGACCGTCGAGCGTGTCGAGAAGGTCGAGAAGGACGACGCCGGTACCGTCGTGTAGTCTCGCCGGGTACGCGTATACTGTGCACGAACAGATCATTCGGGGGGCCAGGACACAGCAGTCCGCGGCCCCTCGCGTGCGCAGTCCGAGAGGTGGCGTGTGGCACGCGAGCGTTCGACAAGGGGCCGACACAGCAGGCGCAGCTCACCGACGCGACGACGGCAGTCCGCGCCGGTCGAACCGGTGATTCTCGCGGCAGCCGAGGGCGAGGACGCCGCGCGTCCCGCGCGTGCTTCGCGCTCGCGGACCCCTGCGCGGCGCGCACCTGTGCAGCGTGGCTCCCGGACTCGGACTGCCTCGCCGGCTCGGCCGCGCTCGGGACGCACGAACGTCGGCCGTGTCGCTCTCGGCATCCTCGGCGTCCTGGTGATCGTCGGCATCCTCGGCGCTGCGGCGGCCAGCTACCTGCTGAGCCGGCCGGGCACTGCCGGCGGTGTCACGCCCGGTCAGCCCGTCCACATCGTCGTGGAGCCCGGCTCGTCAACGGCGGTTATCGCTGAGACCCTGGCGAGCGAAGGCGTGATCGACAGCGCACTGATGTTCCGCTGGGACGCACGGCGGGCCGGCGTGGACGGCACGCTCAAGGCGGGCGAATACGACATGACCACCGGGATGACGTTCGAGCAGATCGTCGCACAGCTTACCGCGGGCACCGTGATCGAGTACGTCGACGTGCCCATCCCTGAAGGCTTCACGGCGGCCCAGATCGCCACGCGCTTCGCCGAGCGCACGGGCCTGCCTGAAGCGGAACTGAGAGCGCTGATGACCGCGGGGGCCGCCGAGTTCGCGGTAGAGCACCCGTACCTGGAAGGCACGTACGGCGGCTCGCTTGAGGGATACCTCTTCCCGGCTACCTACCGCGTCACCGAGGGCTCCACGGCCCGCGACGTCATCGAGATGATGCTCGATCACTTCGACACGCAGATCGCCACGCTCGACCTGTCCTTCGCCGGATCGCGCGGTCTCGATCTTGAAGACGTGGTCATCATCGCGTCGATCCTTGAGCGCGAGAGCAGGCTTGCCGAGGAGTTCCCGCTGGTGTCCTCGGTCATCTACAACCGGCTTGCCAGGCCGATGCGGCTTCAGCTGTGCGCGACGGTGCTCTACACGTTGCCGGGTGACAAGCAGTCGCTCACCAACGCGGATCTCGAGCACGAGAGCCCGTACAACACCTATCTCCATGACGGGCTGCCGGCCGGCCCGATCTCTAATCCCGGCCTGCGTGCGTTGCAGGCCGCGGCCAACCCGCCCGAGACGGACTACCTCTACTACGTGCTGACCGGCGAGGACGGCTCGCAGACGTTCACGGCTACCTACGACGAGTTCCTGCGCGCCAAGCAGGGAGCCCGCTAGCCGGCGGGCGCACTCCCGTATCGCACCGCGCGGAGTATCCTGTTCCTGTGGGCTTGTGCCTGCCGAGGGGGGAGGGCCATGACAGCGCACGTCGTCGTACGGTGGATCGCAGATGGCGTGATGCACGCCGACGGACTCGCCGCGCTGCCCGTTGGGTTTGCGGGTCCGGTGTGGGTCGACGTGACCGACCCTGACGAGGCGACGCTTCGTGTGGTGGCCGAACGCTTCCCGATGCCACCGCTCGCTCTCGAGGACTGTCTGCACATGCCGCAGCGACCCAAGGTGGACGTGTATCCCGATACGACGTTCCTCATCTGGCTCGTCCCGGTGGCGTCTGCGTCCGACGGGCTTGCCGTCCACGAGATCGACGTGTTCCTCGGCGAGGAGCATCTGGTGACCGTCCATCGCTCACCGGTAGACGCCATCGACCACGCGGCCGCCCATGCGAAGATGCTGCTCGAGCGCGGGGCGGAGTGGACGTTGCACGCGATTCTCGACGAGGCAGTCGACGCGGTCTTCCCGATCATCGATGGTCTTGCCGATGAACTGGAGACGCTCGAGGACCTCATGCTCGCCGATCCGAGGCCCGGGCACCTGCAGCGTCTCTACGCTGCCCGCCGCTGGCTCGTGCAGCTGCACAAGACGGTGGGGCCGGAGCGGGATGTCGTGCGCGGACTGGCCCGCCTTGAGGCCTTCGTCGAGCCGGATGCGTACATGTACTTCCAGGACATCGGCGATCATCTCGCAAGGGTTGCCGATCAGATCGACACCTATCGCGAGGTCGCGGGCACCACCATGGACATCTACCTCTCGGCACAGAGCAACCGCATGAACCAGATCATGAAGACGCTCACGGTCGTGGCCACCATCTTCATGCCGCTGACCCTCATCTCGGGCATATACGGTATGAACTTCCGTTACATGCCCGAGCTTCAGTGGCGTTTCGGCTACTTCGGCGCACTCGGGCTCATGCTCTCGCTGGGGCTTGGCATGGTCTGGTACTTCAGAAGGAGGGACTGGTGGTAGACGAGCGTGATATCCAGCCGGCTGCCGAGGAGGTTCACCACACGATCTACTCGGTGGCGAACCTCATCACGATCGTGCGCTTGCTCATGGTCCCGTTCTTCTTCACCGTGCTCATCGGAGGCGAGGGTGAGCGTTCGCGTCTGGCGGCGTTCCTCATCTATGTGATCGCCGGTTCCACCGACTGGATCGATGGCCAGATCGCACGGCGCACCAACACCGTCACGCAGTTCGGCAAGATCATCGATCCTCTTGTCGACCGGCTGCTGCTCGCCAGCGGCGTGGTGGGCCTGTACCTGATCGGCGAGCTGCCGCTGTGGGTGCCGGTCGTGCTGGTTCTGCGCGACGTATACCTGCTCTACGGTGCCTACGTGCTCGAGCGCAGCCGGGTCATCCTGCCGGTCACGTACACCGGCAAGCTCACCACGGCGGTGCTGCTCGTCGGTTTCAGCTCGCTCATCGCCGGCTGGCCGGAAGCGCCGGGGCTCGGACTGCTCGACTCCGGGTGGCTTCCCGGATTCGGCAGTCAGTCGGCGGTGTTCGGTATCTGGTTCGCGTACGTGGGAATCGCGCTTTCCGTTTCCGCTGCGGTCCAGTACACGATCATCGCTCGTCGCGCGATCGGCGGGGTCAGTAGCACGACGACGAGAGGGGAGCGACCATGAAGGCGGTCGTCATGGCGGGAGGAGAAGGCACGCGGCTCAGGCCGCTGACGAGCATGCGCCCGAAACCGATGGTGCCCATCTTGAACCAGCCGGTCATGGAGCACATCATCGGACTCATCAAGCACCACGGTATGACCGAGGTCGTCGCGACCCTGGCGTTCATGCCGCAGGTCATCGAGGACTACTTCGGTGACGGCGACGAGTGGGGCATGGACATCAGCTACGCGATCGAGGAGACTCCGCTGGGAACGGCCGGCTCCGTGAAGAACGCAGCCGACGCGCTGACCGAGCCGTTCATCGTGATCTCCGGCGACGCCCTCACCGACATCGATCTGACCGAGGTGATCGCGTTCCATCGGTCGCGGAACGCGGCCGTGACCATCGCTCTCAAGCGCGTTCCCGATCCGCTCGAGTTTGGCGTCGTCATCACGGATGAGGACGGCAAGGTCGAGCGTTTCCTGGAGAAGCCGTCGTGGGGGCAGGTCTTCTCGGACACCATCAACACCGGCATCTACGTGGTCGACCCGCTGGTCTTCGACTACATCCCTGAAGGGCGTCCGTTCGATTTCTCCTCCGAGCTGTTCCCGCTGTTGATGGAGAACGGCCACGACCTGTACGGCTGCGTGGTCGAGGGCTACTGGTGCGACGTCGGCAGTCTCGAGAGCTACGTGGAGGTCCACAGGGACATCCTCGACGGCAAGGCGATGATCTACGTACCGGGGTCGCGGACCAAAGACGACGTCTATGTGGGCTCGGGCGCGGATATCGATCCGTCGGCCGAGGTCGCGTCCAAAGTCGTCATCGGCAAGAACACGCGCGTACGCGCGGGCGCCAAGATCCGGCCGTACACCGTCATCGGCGACAACTGCATGATCGGCTACGATGCCGAGGCCGAGCACGCCATCGTCTGGGACGACTGCTTCATCGGCGCTCATGCCGCGGTTCGTGGTGCCGTGTTGTGCCGTGGCGTCGATGTGCGCGCAGGAGCGCACATCGAGCAGGGCGTTGTGATCGGCGATGAGACGATGGTCGGCCACGGCGCGACGGTGGGCACCGACGTGCAGGTCTATCCGTTCAAGCGGATAGAGCCCGGCGCGATGGTCACGTCGTCGCTGATCTGGGAGTCGCGTGGTGTGCGGTCTCTGTTTGGCGATGATGGTATCTCCGGGCTCGTCAACATCGATATCACGCCTGAACTCGCGCTCAGGGTCGCGCAAGCCTTCGGCAGTCTGCTTCCCGGCAAGTCGCACGTGGTCGTGAGCCGGGACGCGAGCCGCTCGGCGCGGATGCTCAAACGTGCGATGGCTGCGGGGCTGAACGCTACCGGGTGCCACGTCCGCGACCTGCGCGTCGCCTCACAGTCAGTCGCCCGGTTCACGACGCGTGACACGCGTTGCGCGGGGGGTGTCCATCTGTGCGCGGCGGACAACGATCCCCAGAGTCTCGAGATCCACTTCTACGACGAGGACGGCATCGACCTCATGGCCGGAGCCGAGAAGAAGGTTGAGCGACTGTACTTCCGGCAGGAGTTCAGGCGGGCGTTCTTCGAGGAGGTCGGCGAGATCATCTACCCACCTCGCGCGCTCGAGTACTACACTGCCGGCATGAGCGAGGCGCTTGATGCAGCCGGTCCGGTCGGTCGGTCGTTCAGGGTAGTGGCGGACATGGGGATGAGCCCTGCGTCGTTCGTGCTGCCGCAGATAGCCGCACGGTGGAAGATCGATCTCATCACGCTACGCGCCTTCGTCGACTCCGAGAAGGCCCGGATCGATGCGACCGAACGCGACGCGCAGATCGGGGAGCTCGCCCATGCGGTCGATGTCTTCCAGGCCGACCTGGGCGTCTCGATGGACTCCTCGGCCGAGCGGCTGACGCTGGTGACCGGAAGTGGTCGCATACTCGACCACGACACGGCGCTCCACGCCATGGTGAAGTTGTGGTGCGGCAGTCATGTCGGCGAACGGGAGGGCGCTGACGTGGCGGTTCCCGCGACCGCGTCGCGCGTGATCGAGGGACTTGCCGCCGAGTGCGGACGCTCCGTGGTCTGGACCGGTGGTTCGCGGCGGGCGCTGTGTGCCGCCGCCGGACGGCCCGACGTCGGCTTCGCCGGCTCGCGACACGGCGGACACGTGTTCCCGGGATTCCTGACCGCGTTCGACTCGGTCATGTCGCTCGGCATGTTGCTGAGGATGCTCGACGGTGCCGACACCATGCTCGATGAAGTGGTGGACGGACTGCCTGAGTTCTTCCTGCGCGACGAGGCGGTCCCGTGCCCGTTCAACCGCAAGGGTGCCGTCATGCGCACGATGGCGGCGACAGGCCAGAACGGAGAGGCCGAGATGGTCGAAGGCGTCCGGCTGGCGACGGACGACGGATGGGCGCTCGTGCTGCCGCACGCCACCGAGGCCGTCGTGCACGTGTACGCGGAAGGTAAGAGCGATTCGTCCGTCAACGCCACCCTCGCGCACTATGTGAAGGCGGTCGAGGACGCGATAGCCCACGGGTAGGACGGTCGCGTGCGATGCGTTGAGGCGATTCCCGCGCTTCGGCTCCCCTGCGGTACGATTACAGTTTGAACAGTGGACGGATTCTTGCTTGAGAAGTGCCATATCGGTCACGAGACCGGTCGGACTCCGTATGACGAAGGCGGCCCATGAGCGAAGATCAGGTGTCTGGATCCATCCCGAGGCGCGCCTCGCGTACGCCTCGCCGGCGAGGTCTTCGCTGGCCCGCGTGGCTTGAGCGCTGGCCCGCGCCTGCGCGTATCGCCGCGGTCGTGCTCGCGACCGTGATCGTCGTCGTCGCGGTCGGGGCCGCAGTCGACGTGGCGCTTGCGGCGGGTCGGATCCACCCGGGTGTCCGCGTCGGCGACCTGCCTGTCGGTGGTATGCGTGTCGACGAGGCCGTCGGGGCGCTTGGCGTGTACGTCGCCCAGTCGAGTGCCGAGCCGGTCACCGTGGCGGCGGGGGAGCATTCGTGGTCGGTCGGAGCCGTCGAGGTGGGGCTGTCGGTCGATGCTACCGCGCTTGCCGGAGAGGCGTTCGCAGTCGGCCGCGGAGAGTTCGGTTCTGCGGTGGCCGAGCGGGTCCGCGCACTGCTCGGCGGGGTCACCGTGCCTCTGCAGCTCGACTACGATACCGACGGACTCGAGACCGTGCTCGCCGCGATACGGGATGCGACGACCATCCCCGCAGTCGACGCGGCCGTTGCCGTAGAGGGCGTCTCCGTCACGCGCACGGAGCCTCGCGATGGTCTCGGGGTTGATGAGGACGCGGCAGCCGAGCGCATCATCGCGGCGTTCGTCTCCGACGTGCGTGCGGTCACGCTCGAACTTGTGCCGATCGCCCCCGAAGTGATGACCGAGGACACCGAGGACGCGTACCAGGCCGCCCTCAAGATGGTCTCCGCGCCACTGACGCTGTACTACGACGACAAGCGGTGGGAGGTTGCCGCCTCGGCCATCGGCGACTGGATCGATTTCCGCCGTGTCGAGTCGACCGGCTCGGTCGTGCTCGAAGCCTATCTTGTTTCCGAGGAGGTATCGGCCACCGTTCTGCCCATGGTTGAGCAGGTGGGAAGGCCGGCCAAGGACGCGACGTTCGTCGCATCGGCCGGGAAGGTGACGATCGTACCTGCCGAGGACGGACTGGCCGCCGACGCTGAGAGCTTGGCCGAGCGTCTGACGACCGTGTTGACCGGCAGCGACGCGCGCGAGGCCGAGCTCACGATGCACCGGGTGGAGGCGTCACGCACCACCGAAGACGCGCAGGCGATGGGTATCGTCGAGCGCATCGCCACGTTCACCACCGAGTATGCGTCGTCGAACAAGCCGCGCGTGAACAACATCCACGTCTTGAGCGATGCGCTCAATGGCACGCTCGTCGCACCTGGCGGGGTCTTCAGCTTCAACGAGTCCATCGGTCAGCGCACGGCCGCCAAGGGCTACCAGGAGGCCAACGCCATCGTCAACGGTAAGCTGGTGCCGCAGCTCGGCGGCGGGATCTGCCAGGTGGGCACCACCATCTTCAACACGGTGTTCTTCTCGGGTCTGCCGGTCGTGGAGCGCCGGAATCACTCCCAGTACATCAGCAGCTACCCGAAGGGCCGGGACGCGACCGTGTCCTGGGGCGGTCCTGACTTCAAGTTCAAGAACGACACCGACCACTGGGTACTCGTCGCCACCTCATATACCAACTCGTCGGTGACCATATCGTTGTACGGCACGAGTCCCGGGTACGACGTGACCTACGAGACAGGTCCGTTCACCAACCTTGTGGACCCGCCTGTACGCGAGGTGAAGGATCCGGATCTCCCGGTGGGGAGCAAGGTCGTTGACGAGCGTGGTGTGAGCGGCCGGACCATCGTGGTGTCACGCACGGTGCGCAAGGGTGGTACCGTTGTGCGCACCGACACGTTCAAGTCGGTCTACCGGGCGGTCGAGGAGGTCGTCAGGGTCGGCACGAAGCCGGTGGCCTCGCAGTCGCCGACGTCGACTCCGTAGGAGTCGCGCCTGAGTCTCGGGGCGCTGATCGGAGGGGGGAGCGCGTGTTCCAGCCGGAGTATGAGGCCATGGAGCGGCCGCAACTCGAGGCGCTGCAACTCGAGCGCCTCAACAGCCTGCTCGCGCGAGTGTACGAGAACGTTCCGCTGTACCGGACCAAGTTCGATGCGGCCGGCGTCCGGCCGCAGGTGGCGTCCCTCGGCGAGCTGGCCGACCTCCCGTTCACGGTCAAGGATGACCTGCGGTCCGCATACCCGTACGGGATGTTCGCCGTTCCGCTGAGAGACATCGTCCGCGTCCATTCCTCTTCGGGCACGACCGGTCAGATCACCGTGGTCGGGTACACCAGGGGCGATATCGAGCGCTGGGCAGACATGATGGCGCGCACGATCGCATGTGCGGGCGGGACCGCCGATGACATCGTGCAGGTCACCTACGGCTACGGCCTGTTCACGGGCGGCCTGGGCGTTCACTACGGGTCCGAACGCCTCGGGTGCGTGACGATCCCTATCTCCGGTGGCAACACGAAGCGCCAGGTCCAGGTCATGAAGGACTTCGGAACGACGATACTTGCGTGCACGCCGAGCTACGCGATCCTCATCGCCGAAACGGCCGCCGAGATGGGTATCGACCCGCGCTCGCTGCCGCTCAAAGCAGGCATCTTCGGCGCCGAGCCGTGGAGTGACAACATGCGACGTCAGATCGAGGAGATGCTCGATATCACCGCCATCGACATCTACGGTCTCTCCGAGGTGCTCGGGCCCGGCGTCGCCAGCGAGTGCACGTGCCAGTGCGGTCTGCACGTCAACGAGGACCACTTCATCATCGAGATCGTGGATCCGGCGACGCTTCAGCCGGTGCCTGATGGCGAGCGGGGCGAGGTGGTGTTCACCACGCTCACGAAGGAGGGCATCCCCGTGATCCGCTACCGCACGCGCGACATCTCCCGGCTCATCCCGGGTCAGTGCGCATGCGGGCGTACCTTCCGCCGCATGGAGCGCGTCACCGGCCGGACCGACGACATGCTCATCATCCGCGGCGTCAACGTATTCCCGAGCCAGATCGAACAGGTGCTCGCGGGGATCCCCGGTGTCGCACCGCACTATCAGGTCGTGCTGTCGAAGCGGGGGAGCATGGACCACGTTGAAGTCCACGTCGAGGTCGGTCCCGACGTTCCGTTCGACGAGATCAAGACCCTCGAGCGGCTGCGCGGCCGCGTGGCCGCCGAGATCGCGTCGGCACTTGCGGTGAGCATAGCGGTCAAGCTCGTGGAGCCGAAGTCCATCCAGCGCTCGGAGGGCAAGGCCCGGCGTGTACTCGATACGCGTAACGAGGGAGGAGCATAGACCATGGTCAAGCAGCTGACGGTCTTCCTTGAGAACAGTCCCGGGCGGCTCGCGGGACTGACGCGTGTGCTCGGTGACGCGGGTGTGAACATGCGGGCGCTCATGGTCGCCGACACCGCCGAGTTCGGGGTGGTCAGAATCATCTGCGACCGTCCCGAGACGGCGCGCCGCGCGCTCGAGTCGGCCGGCTTCGGCGTGAGTGTGACCGAGATCCTCGCCGTCGAGGTGCCGGACCGCCCCGGCGGACTTGCCGACATACTCGAGGCCCTTGGCGCCGTGGGCATCAACGTCGAGTACGCGTACTGTTATGTCGAGCCGGGCGGGCAGGCTGCGATCGATGTCTTCCGCGTTGAAGAGCCGGGCCGAGCCACATCTGTCCTGCTCGAGGCCGGGATCCGCGTCCTCGGGCCCGACGACGTCTACCCGGCGGGTTCCTGAGCCTCGGCTCCCTGTGCTGCCGGCTCACCGTCGGCTGTGCGCCGCCCGAGCGACCGGGCGATCTGGGCGGGTGCGATCTCTTGCACCAGAGCGGCGAGGCGTCCCTCGTCGCGTGAGCACGCCAGCACCTCGGTCGTGATGGTCGAGTCGTCGGCGCCGAGTGTGTCGCACGCCAGCTCGTGGAGCCGTGCGGCTGCGACAGCGGCGCCCTCGGGCTCCGTGTTGGGCAGGAGCACGATGAACTCGTTCTGACCCCGGAACGCGATGTCATCCACGAGCCGCACGTCGCCGCGTAGGGTGCCTGCAACGTGGCGCATCATCGTCCGGTGCCGGGCGGGCCGCAGCCCCTCGTACAGGCCGGGGTCGATCCGCATGACCACGAGCGAGAAGGGCGTCTGATACCGCTGCCACGAGGCCAGCGCTGATTCGATCGCTCGCGCGGCGTGCAGCGCACTGTACGCGCCGGTCGTACGGTCCACCATCGTTGTGTTCTCGAGGCCCGCGAGCACGTACTTGAGCCGGCCAGCCACTTCGCCGCCGATGATTCCCACGACCGCGTACGTGACGACACGGATCGCTATGAGGGCGAGCGCGTCGTTCGTCAGGCCCTCGGCGTTGAGTAGCGGCATGCGGAGCGCCACGTACAGACCCGTGGCCATGATGGCGGCCACGAAACCACCGTTGCGGCCCCAGTGCAGAGCGCCTGCGAGGACGCCCACGATGAGCAGCTGGGCCACGACCTCGGCAGTCTGTGGCGCGATGCCCGGGGCGATGAGCATGCTCGACACGACGGCCAACGAACCGAACGCCAGGATGATCGCCTCGAACCACGTGTACTTCACTGGACCTCCTACGGCGGGTCGTTACCTACGGTCACGGATGATTCGGGCAGGTGATACTTCCGGTTGTCGGGTTGAAGAGGTACGGGGTGCCGTCCGATGGACACCGGGATGTAGACTCGAAGTCCCGGACCGACGAGGCCAGGCTGTCTATAGTCATCGTCGCTCCTGACGATGACGAAGCTGCGACGACCACGGCGGCCCGTTCGAGCACGGAGCGGTTGTGGTCGCACGCGGCGGCAGCGGCTCGCGCGGAGGCCGGCAGATAGGACGCTACCGCCACCAGAAGCAGGATCGCGATGATGAGGGCGACAGTCATCAACTCGATCGCCGTGAACCCTGCATCGCCCCCCGGCGCGCTCCGTCTACCGTTCACCACCGGACCCCCATTGTTCGGCAAGCACCGCTTCCACCGACTCCTCACTACTCGCGCTGAGGATTATGTCGGCACATGAACCGCACCCCTGAAGCGTACGATACCGCGAGGGGCCGTAGCGGTGCATGTCTCACGCACAACCCCTACAATCGGGAGTGCCCGGCAGATCCCGCCAGAACGGAGTCACGCGTGTCCTCACACGCTCGCGCGCAGCGCGCGCTGCTCTCGCTGTCGCTTGCTCTCGTGTTGCTGGTCGTCCCCTCGGCGTGGGCGTCATCGGCTGAGCCCGATCGTATCGGAGGCATGCCGGTAGCCGGAGACCCGGTGCTCGCATCGGCAGCCCCCGAGGTGTCGATACCGGCGGGTGTGCTGTGGACGAGCGATGGGCGTCCCCTGTGGGAGCGGGACGCCGATGCGCGGCGTGCGATGGCCTCGACCACCAAGCTGATGACCGCTCTGGTGGTCCTCGACTCGGCGGATCTCGAGGAGGTCGTGACCGTCTCCCGGCGGGCGGCGAGCGTGGGAGAGGCCGGTGTCGAGCTCGTCGCCGGTCAGAAGATGACCGTCCGTGAGATGCTCGAGGCGACGCTCGTACGATCGGGCAACGATGCGGCATACGCGCTCGCGGAGCACGTCGCTGGCAGCGTAGAGGCGTTCGTGCAGCGCATGAACGACAAGGCGGCCGAGTTGGGTCTCGATGATACGGCGTTCGCCAACCCGCACGGGCTCGACGCGGTCGGGCACTACACCTCGGCATCGGACCTTGCCACGCTTGCCACGGTCGTGATGGCGGACGAGCGGTTCGCGGCGATGGTCACTCAGCCGCGCGTGAGCGTACGCAGTGCGGGCGGATCGGTGAAGGTGTACGAGAACTCCAACAAGCTTCTGGACTCCTACGCAGGCGCGACGGGGATCAAGACGGGCTGGACGAACAAGGCCGGCTACTGTGTCGTCGCCTCCGCCGAGAGGGAAGAAGTCGGTCTCATAGCCGTCGTGCTCGGGGCGGTTTCCGAGGATGACCGGTTCGATCAGGCCCGCACGCTGCTCGACTGGGGATTCGACCACTACGCGCTCACGCCGGTCTCATCGGCCGAGGAGACAGCGGCGCTCGTGTCCGTGACCGACTATCTGGATCGTACGGTGGCGGCGCGTGTCGCCCAGACGGTGTCGGTCCCGGTGTTCGACCTCGACGGTGAGGTGACCTCGCGCATCGACGTGATCGAGGAGGTCGACGCGCCTGTGGTTGCCGGGCAACGTCTCGGTACGCTCACCGTCGTCCAGGGCGACCGTCTGCTGGCGCAGGTGGCGCTTGTGGCCGCCTCCGACGTGCCGGCGCCCGATCTCGGGGAGTCCATCGGCATCTGGTTCACTCGACTGTGGCGGACGTTGTTCGGCGGCGAGCGCATGGCCGAGCCCGTCTTCGTGATGTGAGAGGAGTCTACCGACGTGTCAGAGCCGTCACGTACCACACCGCTTCATGACGAGCATGTCGCACTCGGCGCCCGGATGGTGGACTTTGCCGGATGGCGGATGCCCGTTCAGTATCGGGGGATCATCGACGAGCACAACGCGGTGCGGACCGGCGTCGGGATCTTCGACGTGTCGCACATGGGCGAGTTCCGGCTCTTCGGATCGGACGCGAAGGCGGCGCTCGAGCGCATCGTGACCAACGATCTCGACCGCATCGACGTGGTCGGTCACGCTCTGTACACCGTGATGTGTGATGAGGACGGCGGCATCATCGACGACCTGATCGTCTATCACACCGGGGATCTCGAGTATCTCGTGGTCGTCAATGCCGCCAACCGCGAGACCGACTGGGCGTGGATCACATCGCACCTGCCCTCGGCAGTGGAGGCGGTCGACGAGAGTGACCGCACAGCGCTCGTCGCCGTGCAGGGACCAGGCGCAGTTGCGGTCGTGAGCGAGCTTGCCGGGACTGGCTGGGAGCCGCCCGAACGGTTCTCGCTCGGCGAGGCGACGCTCGACGGTATCGGCGTGCTCGTTGCACGCACCGGCTACACGGGAGAGGACGGCGTGGAGCTGTTCTGCCACACGTCGCACGCTGTGGCGTTGTGGCGTCTGCTTCTGAGCTTTCCCGAGGTCACACCGTGCGGTCTCGGTGCGCGAGACACGCTCCGGCTCGAGATGGGCTACGCGCTGTACGGGAGCGACATGGACCGGGGCGTCGATCCCGTGTCGGCCGGGCTCGGATGGGTGGTGCCGAAGACGAAGTCGGGCTACATCGGCGACGCCGCGATCGCCCGGATACGCGAGGCAGGTCCGTCCCACAGACTCGTCGGACTTACCGTGAACGAAGGCGTTCCGCGCCACGGCTATGCCCTGTTGCGTGAGGGTGCCGAGGTCGGTAAGGTGGCAAGCGGCACGTTCTCGCCGACACTCGGGCACGGCATCGCGACAGCGTACGTGCCCGCAGGGCTGGCTGAACCGGGCACCGCTCTTGAGATGGAGATCAGGCGCAAGACGGTCGAGGCGACCGTTGTCCGGCCACCGTTCGTGAAGGAGACATCGCTCACGGCATCGGGCTCGTGAGCCAAGGCTTCCCGGAAGGAGCTTGAGGACCCCATGTATCCCAAGGACCTGAAGTACGACCGCGAGCACGAGTGGGTGCGCCTCGAGGGCGGCATCGCGGTGATGGGCATCTCGCACTTCGCGCAGGACCAACTCGGCGAAGTCGTGTACGTGGATCTGCCCACGGCCGGCGTCGTGCTGTCGGCCGGTGACTCGTTCGGCGAGATCGAGTCGGTCAAGTCGGTCTCCGAGCTGTTCTCGCCGGTCTCGGGTGAGATCGTCGAGGTGAACGACGCGCTCAGCGACACGCCGGAGACCGTGAACGAGGATCCGTACGGCGATGGCTGGATGATCAAGGTCTCGCTCTCCGACCCGTCACAGGTCGACGCGCTCATGGATGCCGATGGCTACGAGGCGTTTCTCGCTGAGGCTGAGTAGTTCATGCGTTTCATCCCCGTGACCTGCGAGGAGCAGGCCGAGATGCTTCGTGTGGTCGGTGCGGACACTGTCGATGACCTGTTCGTGGACGTTCCCGCCGCCGCACGTCTCGGTCGGCCGCTCGCGCTTCCTGACCCTTTGGGTGAGGTTGAGCTTGCAGCACACCTTGAGGATCTCGCGTCGGCAGACTCGCACGCCGGGAGCGTCGTCTCGCTGCTCGGCGGCGGCTGCTACGATCACTACGTGCCGGCGATCGTCGACGCTGTGATCAGCAAGCCCGCGTTCTTCACGGCGTACACGCCGTACCAGCCCGAGGTGAGCCAGGGAACGTTGCAGGCGGTCTACGAGTATCAGTCGATGATCTGTGCGCTCACCGGCATGGATGTCGCCAACGCGTCGATGTACGACGGCGCCACCGCGTTCGCCGAGGCGGCCCTCATGGCCGCCCGTGTCATGCGTCGCCACCGAGTCGTCGTCTCGGCGGCGGTCCATCCGGAGTGGCGCGAGACGCTCGCAACGTACGTGGGAGCCGGCGTGCTCGACATCGTGATGTGTCCGATGCGCGACGGTGTCACCGATGCCGCTGCGCTCCGTGGCCTGGTCGATGACCGCACGGCTGCGGTTCTCGCGGCGTCGCCGACCTTCTACGGAGCGCTTGACGACCTCGAGACACTCGCCGGGATCGCGCACGATGCCGGTGCGCTGCTCGTCGCGGGAACCAATCCGATACTCCTCGGCGTGCTTGAGCCGCCGGCAGCCTACGGCGCGGACATCGTCGTGGGGGAGGGCCAGCCGCTCGGCAACCCCCAGTCCTTCGGGGG
The DNA here is from genome assembly GCA_002347725.1 of Actinobacteria bacterium UBA2272. Classification (GTDB taxonomy): domain Bacteria; phylum Actinomycetota; class Coriobacteriia; order Anaerosomatales; family Anaerosomataceae; genus UBA2272. The sequence continues at coordinate 437,767 of DDXA01000003.1, read as the reverse complement.
TCCCGGCCTCGGGATCTTCGCGTGCCGCCAGGAGCATCTCCGACAGATGCCCGGGCGCGTCGCGGGTCGCACGACGGATGTGGACGGCCGCACGGGGTTCGTGCTCACGTTTTCGACGCGGGAGCAGCACATCCGCCGCGAGAAGGCGACGTCGAACATCTGCTCCAACCATGCGCTCAACGCGCTCGCGGCGGGCGTGTACCTCAGCGCCGTGGGGCGCGAGGGGCTCGCGGGCATCGGCCGGGCGTGCGTGGCCAAGGCGCACTACCTCGAGTCACGGCTGGTCGAGACCGGCCGATTCGAGCGCGTCTTCTCGGCGCCGTTCGCTCACGAGTTCACGCTGCGCTACACCGGTGACGTCGCGGCCATGCAGGCGCGCCTGCTCGAGCGCGGCTTCTTCGCCGGCCTCGATCTCGGGCGCTTCAGAGCCGAGGATGCCGGCTGTGTGCTGTTTGCGGTGACCGAGAAGCGTACGCGCGCCCAGCTCGACCGGTTCGTGGCGGAGGTGGACGCCCTGTGAGCGCGCCGACACGAGAACCGCTCACCGGGACGCTGATCTTCGAGCGCGGCGCCCCCGAGTCCCGCTGCGTCGAGTCGCCAGCGCTTGACGTGCCGGACGTCTCGCTTTCCGAGGTGCTTTCCGGACGGCAGCGCACTGAGCCTCCCGTGCTGCCGCACGTGACCGAGGTCGAGATCGCGCGCCACTACGAGCGGCTCGCGAGCGCCAACTTCGGCGTGGACAGCGGGTTCTATCCGCTCGGCAGTTGCACGATGAAGTACAACCCCAAGATCGACGAGTGGGCGTGCCGTCTGCCGGGATTCGCGGGGCTGCATCCGTACCAGCCGCCCGAGACCGTGCAAGGCGCCCTCGAGGTGATGTGGGAGTTGCAGGAGCTGCTCGCCGAGATCGCCGGTCTGCCCGCGGTCACGCTGCAGCCGGCAGCCGGTGCGCACGGCGAACTCACCGGGCTGCTCGCGATCCGCGCGTACCACACCGCCAACGGCGACCCGCGAGCGCGGGTGCTGGTACCCGACTCGGCGCACGGCACCAATCCTGCGACCGTGGCGATGTGCGGCTACGAGATCGTCCAGGTGCCGAGTGATGAGCGCGGGGGCGTGGACGTCGCGGTTCTCAACACGCTGCTCGACACCGACGTGGCTGCCATCATGCTCACCAACCCGAACACGCTCGGGCTGTTCGACGAGAACATCCTGGAGATCACGGCTGCGGTCCATGCGGTCGGCGCGCTGGCGTACTGCGACGGCGCCAACCTGAACGCCATCCTCGGCAAGTCGCGCCCGGGCGACATGGGCTTCGATGCGCTGCACATCAACCTGCACAAGACGTTTGCGACCCCGCACGGCGGGGGAGGGCCCGGCTCGGGTCCCGTGGCGGTGAGCGGCGCGCTCGCGCCATACCTTCCCGGTCCGCTCGTAGCGCGTGCCGCTGATGGAGCGTTCTCGCTCGTGACGCCGGAACGTAGCATCGGACGCGTGCGATCGTTCGTCGGCAACTTCGGCGTGCTCGTTCGCGCGTATGCGTACATCCGCGCGCTGGGTGGGAGTGGGCTTACCGAGGTCGCCGAGCAGGCCGTGCTTTCGGCCAACTACCTCAAGGAGTTGCTCCGCGACGTGTGGCCCCTGCCGTACGACCGCGTGTGCAAGCACGAGTTCGTGCTCTCGGGAGGTCGGATGCGCAAGCAGACCGGCGTCCGCACGCTCGATGTCGCCAAGCGTCTGCTCGACTACGGGATCCATCCGCCGACGATCTACTTCCCGCTGATCGTGGATGAGGCTCTCATGATCGAGCCGACCGAGACCGAGAGCAAGGAGACGCTCGACCGTTTCGCCGGGGTGCTGCGCACGATCGCGGCCGAGGCCGCCGAAGACCCCGGATTGCTGCAGGGTGCGCCGTACTCGACGCCCGTGAGGCGGCTCGACGAGGCGGCTGCCGTCAAGCGGCCGGATCTGGCCTGGGTGCCGCCGAAGGGTGGGCCGGGCTAGGCCAGGTCATGGACAGCTGGCGTCTCATAGTCGACGGCCCCTCCGGGGGCGCACGCAATATGGCGGTCGACCGGGCGATCCTCTCGGCACACGAATCGGGAAGCGGGCCACCGACGCTGCGTCTCTATCGCTGGAGCCTGCCGACGGTCTCGCTGGGCCGGTTCCAGGATGTCGGGGACGTCGATCTCGCGTACTGCCGCGAGCACGGCATCGGCGTGTGCCGGCGCCCGACCGGCGGACGTGGCGTGCTGCACGACGATGAGCTGACCTACTCGGTGGTGGCCGGCGTGCGCGATGGGCTCCCGCGCGGGGTCCGCGGCAGCTACGGTGTGCTGTGTGAAGCGCTGGCAGAGGCGTACCGGGAACTCGGGATCGCCGCTGAGCTCACCGCCCGCCCGCGCGGTCCGCGCGGCTCGGGGGCGTGCTACCTGCACGCGACACCGGCCGACCTCTCACTCGGCGCGGCGAAGCTCTCGGGAAGCGCGCAGGTGTGGAGTCACGACTCCTGCCTGCAGCACGGATCATTCACGATCACGCGCGATATCGGGCGCGAAGCTGCGGTCTTCCGTCTCGATCACGATGCCCGAACCGCGCTCGCGAAGACGACCCGTACGATCGTCGATGCGTGCGAGAGCCGCCCCGCAGACGGTGTGCTCGAAGCCGCGGTCGTGGCGGGCTTCGAGCGGGTGTTCAGGATACGCCTGGAGGCGGGTGACCTGTCTTCGGACGAAGAGCGAGCGACGGGCGAGGCGGTCGCGGATCTCGCGCTTTCAGACCACTGAAACGGAGCTGATGAGGGGTCCGGGTGACAGGGGTGTGATTCGGTCGACGTCGAGTGGAGGTACAGCCACCGGTGTCACCCTCGTCTGATACAATGAGGCCACGTTGGAGGAGCCGTTTTGTTGACTCGAGCGGAGGGGTCGTGGTGACCGACAAGCATGCGTCGGAGGACGGTCTGCTGAACCTGCAGGAACGCTCGGTCGAAGAGCTCCGGAGTCTGCTTGATGAGCTGTATGCCGAGGAGCAGAAGGTCAGCTACCGCCGCAGGGTCCTTCATGGCAAGATCGATATCCTGCGGGCGGAGTTGGTTCGTCGTCTCAAGGAGGACCGGGAGGCCGGGAAGGGTGTCGTCACTGGTGGCGACATCGAGCGGCTCATCGAGATTCTCGCCAACGACCTGCATGGCGTTTCGCGCTTCGATGTGACTGCGGACGATGACGACTGGGAAGAGTGACAGCTGCGCGGTTGTTGCGCGCGGTGGTACCGACAAGGAGGCACGTGTGCCGGGCATTGCTGACAAGATCAAGGAGTTCCTCGATGAGATCGCGATCGATGCGGTCGAGGAGCGGGTCGTCGAGTATGTGATTCGTGAGGTGCACAACGGGCGGAAGCTCAGCGATGCGCTGACCGACCCGTACGTCAAGAACCGGCTCAGCGAAGAGCGACTGGCCAAGGTGCTCGAGAGCCCAGAGGTCTTCGCTGCGCTCGAGGAGCAGATCGCCCAGTCCTTCAAGACGCGCGAGTTCGGTTTCCTCGACTAGGAAGACCGAGCGTCTTTCGGCAGGAGATGGTGAGAATGGACGTCTGTCCTTCGTGCGAGAGCCCGATCGCACCGGATGCGACTGCATGTCCCGAGTGCGGCGCGACGCTTGAAGGGACCACGGCGGCGTTCGACGTCGTCTCCGTGCCGGAGGGTCTGCCAGACACGGTCGAGGTCGTGACCTCGGAGGTGCCGGTACTTGTGGTGGGCAAGGGTGCCGAGGTGGGGGAGCGCTTCCATCTCGAGCAGCCGGAACTCACGATCGGCCGAGATCCGGATAGCGACATCTTTCTCAACGACGTGACCGTTTCTCGCCGGCACGCGCGCCTGCTGGTCGTCGGCGCCGTGGTGACGGTCGAGGACGCCGGGTCTCTCAACGGCACCTACGTCAATGACGTTCTTGTCGATGCGGCGGTCCTGCGCAACGGTGACACGCTTCAGATCGGGCGATTCAGGATGGTCTTCCTGAGCGGGGGTGCCTAGCCATGGCCCGCCGAGCGCGCGAGTATCTGACCATCGGCGAAGTGGTCGAGCAACTCCAGCCGACGTTTCCTGACCTGAGCATATCCAAGGTACGGTTCCTCGAAGACGAGCAGCTGATCACCCCCGAGCGGACGGCCGGCGGGTATCGCATGTTCCGCCCTGCCGACGTGCAAAGACTGGAACTGGTGCTGCGTCTCCAGAAGGAGCACTTCATGCCGCTCGCAGTCATTCGAGAGCGACTCGAGGACTTCGACAAGGGCAAGCTGCCGCCGGAGCTCAAGCCGGCGATCGAGTCCTCGGAGATCCTCTCGCTGCCGCTTGAGGATGCGGAGACCGTTCCGGTGGATCGGGCGCCGGATATGCTGGGGCTGCCGTCGGCGTTCATTCGCGAACTGGCATCGTTCGGTATCGTGACGCTCGTGGCCGGCGAGCGTGGTGACGAACTCCCCGGGCCGGACGTCAGGATCGCGCACACCTGTTGGGATCTCAGGCGCTTTGGCATCGAGCCCCGGCACATGCGCATGTATGAGACGTTCGCCGAACGCGAAGCTGCGTTCTTCCAGCAGATCCTGATGCCCGCCATGCGGCACCGCACTCCCGAGGCGCGCCAGAAGCTCGTGGAGACGCTCGCCGAGCTCATGCGCCGCACCGGCGAGCTCAAGGAACACATGATGAGACGTGCCGTCTCGCGCACGTTCGAGGATGTCAACTGAGCACGATGACCGACGAATCGCTTGACACCATAGCTGACGACCTGCCGGTATCCGACAAGGTCGCCGGCACGCGGTTCGCGCACCCGAGTGAGAGGGTGGCCGCGCAGATACTCGACTTCTATCGGATCGCATGGGAGTACGAGCCCACCACCTTCCCGCTGGAGTGGGACAAGCACGGCAACGTGCTCGCATCGTTCGCGCCCGACTTCTACCTGCCCGAGTTCGAACTGTATATCGAGCTCACAACGATGAGTCAGAAGCTGGTGACCAAGAAGAACCGGAAGGTCCGGCGTCTGAAGGAGCTCTACCCCGACGTGTCGATCAAGATCCTGTACCAGAGGGACTTTCGGAAACTCCTCTTCAAGTACGGCATCCCGGTCGCCGAGCGCGAGCACAGCGAGGGCGGAGGACTCGAGGCGGCCACCGGCACCGGGGAGGGTGGCTCATGACCACGGTCCTGCCGGATGCACGCATGGACCGGGTGCTCCTGACCGACGCCGAGATAGCCGAAGCGGTCACCCGGCTCGGGCACGAGGTCGCAACCGACTATGCCGGCCGCGACCTCGTCCTGGTGACCGTGCTCAAAGGAGGGCTCTTCTTCCTCTCCGATCTGTGTCGTGAGATCGATCTTCCTCTCACGCTCGACTTCATGGCGATCTCGTCATACGGCCCACAGTCGACCGGCTCGGTAGCGATCACCAAGGACCTCGACGAGGCCATCGAGGACCGCGATGTGCTCGTGATAGAGGACATCATCGACACTGGCCTTACCCTCAACTACCTGCTCCGCGTGCTGCGCCAGCGTCGGCCCGCGAGTCTGGCGGTGTGCACGCTGCTCGACAAGGACGCACGCCGGCTTGTCGACCTGCCTATCACGTACCGCGGGTTCTCCGTTCCGGATCGCTTCCTCGTCGGCTACGGGCTCGACCTGGGCGGGTTGTGGCGTAACACGGGGTACATCGCGACGCTCAAGGAGGCGGTGTGGGAGGCCTGAGCAGCGCCATGGAGAGCCGCCCGCAGACGGCGCTGGTCGACCGGGCCTCGAGCGGCTACGCTACACTCTGGAACCGACCATCACGAAGGAGCCTGCCGTGAACCTCGAGCACTACATCAGGGACATCCACGACTTCCCGAAAGAGGGCATCGTCTTCAAGGACATCACGCCGCTACTCGCAAGCCCGGAGGGCTTCCGCGGGGCGATAGACACGATCGCTGCCGGCTATGAAGATGCCGAGGTTTCCAAGGTTCTCGGAGCCGAGGCTCGCGGCTTCATCTTCGGCGGCGCGCTGGCCTACAAGCTCGGCGCCGGGTTCGTGCCTGCGCGCAAGCCGGGCAAGTTGCCATCTGCCACCACCGCACACACCTATGAGCTGGAGTACGGTACCGACTCGCTCGAGGTGCACACCGACGCGTTCGGCCCCGGTGACCGCGTGCTGATCGTGGACGACGTGCTGGCGACCGGTGGCACAGCGGCGGCCAAGGCGGCCCTGGTCCACGAGATGGGCGCTACCGTGGTCGGATTCGCGTTCCTGATCGAACTCGACTTCCTCGGTGGACGCGACAAGCTCGGCGAATCGCGGATCGTGTCGCTCATCCACGTCGCGTAACGCGTCAGTTCTCCGGTACGACGATCTCGGCGTGCACGGAGGCGACGCCGCCAAAGCCGAGTGCCTGCGCAGCGGCCTTCGATAAGTCGAGATCCCGGCCGGCGATGAACGGACCGCGGTCGTTCACGTACACGATGATCCGGTTGTCGCCGCGCGTGAGGGCCAGGACGGTGCCAAAGGGCAGCGTGCGCGAGGCACAGGTGAGGTCGTTCTCGTTGAAGACCTGGCCCGACGCGGTCCTTCTCCCGTGGAAGCCCGGTCCGTACCAACTGCAGACGGCCGTCCAGGACGTGCCGGTCGTCTTGTACGCCCGGGGCATGTACGCCGAGACGATGTACGTCGCTTCCGTGTAGGGTGAAACGGTAGCGGTCGCCCGGGGGATGGCAGTCTCGAGTGGGACCGACGAGGACTGCCACTGGCTCCGCGTCGTCGCGTTGAGCCGACGGGCGGCGAGCACCGCCTCGCGTGCCTCCACGGTGAGCTCGGCGACGAGCGCCTCCTGGTCGGCAAGCGCGCGCTCGGCAGCGGCGACACGTTCTGCCTGGATACTCTGGAGTTCGCGATCCTGGGCCAGGAGGTCGTCGAGCTTGCCGGCCTGGTAGCGCGCATCAGCGACGGCCACCGTCAGGTCGGAGACGACACGGCTGTCACCCTCGGCGATGCGGGCGAGCACGGAGGCGCGCGACACGAAGTCGGCGATGGTGTCCGAGGAGAGCAGCAGGGCGATGGTGCTGGCGGGTCCTCGCTTGTAAACCTCGACGAGTCGGGCCTGGTAGCGGCTTCGCGCCTCGGCCAGACGCATCTCGGCCGCGTCGAGTTCGCTGCGCTGGTCGCGGATGCGTTCCGAGGTGACCGCCAGACGCTCGGTGAGCGCGCGCTGGTCGGCCTGCAGCGCTTCGATCTCATCCTCGAGTGCCAGGGCGCGTGCGGTCGCTTCATCGAGTTCGCCCTGGACCCGCTTGACGTCTCCGCTCAGCCCTGCGAACGGTATCGACGATCCGGCGGCGGCCGTCGGCTCTGTTGCGGCCTCCTGGGCGTAGGCGATCGGCACCGCACTCGCGACGAGCACGAGCAGCACCGTGGCGGACCTCATGCCTACCGCAATGCGCATCGCTCCTCCTGCCGTGAGGCTGCGGGACGCGCCTCCACATGGTAGCAGAACGGCGCGGCGGAGTCGTGTGATACAATCCGCAGGTAGGAGGCCTGTTCTTCCGGTTCCGGCCACCCTCTGGACACACCATGACGACGCAGCACGGAGGCATGATGCGGACCGGCCCGTCGGCACGATCCCTCAACGCTGCGCTCGCGGTCGCGATGACGGCGAGTCTCACGCTGTGCCCGGCGACCTCCGCGGTCGCCACACCCGCCACTCCTGAGATCGAGGCGACGCAGGCGGAGGCCACAGCGGCGCGCGAGGCTCTCGACACGATGAACGAGGACCTCGAGATCCAGGTGGAGGAGTACAACGCGATCTCCGAGGCGCTCGACTCGACCCGGGAGAGCATCCGCCAGACGCGCAGCGATCTCGAGCGGGCCGAGTCTGACCTTGCCGAAGCCAAGGCCACCCTCGGCAGGCGGGCCGCGAACATCTACAAGGACGGAGGCACGAGCGTGCTCGACGTGTTCGTCGGGGTGCGCTCGTTCCAGGACTTCCTCGTGCGGGTCGATCTCGCGGTCCGCATCAACCGCTCCGATGCTCAGGCCGTCGCGAGCGTGAAGGCCGCCCGGGCGCGCGTGGAGGCCACGCGCCTGTCGCTCGCCCAGCGCGAAGCCGAGCAACTCGCGCTTCAGCGCGAGACGGAGGCGCGTGCCGAGCAGATCGAGGCCGATATCGCCGCTCAGGAGCGCTACGTCGCCGCGCTTGATGCCGAGATCAGACGTCTGATCACGGAAGAGGAAGATCGCCAGCGGCGACTTGCGGAGGAGCGTGCTGCGCGTGCTGCCGCGCTGGCGGCCCAGTACGCGACCGGTGGCCGGGACGCTGCGGATGTATCCGAACTCGGCCCGGGCAGGCCCGATGTCGTCGCGGTGGCGCTGCAGTATCTCGGTGTCCCGTACGTGTGGGGAGGCTCGACGCCCACGGGGTTCGATTGCTCGGGACTTACGAGCTACTGCTACCGCCAGATCGGCGTGAGCCTGCCGAGGACCAGCCGGAGCCAGTACCAGGTGGGCAAGCACATCCCACCCGATCGGCTCGACATGCTCGTGCCCGGTGACCTGGTGTTCTTCGCGCGCGATGCCGACCCGGCCCGCGTGCATCACGTGGGAATCTACGTCGGTGACGGCAACTACCTCCACGCACCGCAGACCGGCGATGTGGTGCGCGTGGCCTCGCTCGTCGATCGCATCACGAGCAAGGGCGACTACGTCGGAGCCTCGAGGTTCTAGTGCTGGCGTCGCGAACCCGGCGCAGCCGGGTTGCTGCATGTCTGCTGTGCTATCATTCAACGAATCGCCGCATCCCAGGCACCCTATCCGCTCGGAGGTGTTCGTGTCGCGTACCCTGTTGTCGGGCAACGAGGCCGTGGCACGTGGCGCCTGGGAAGCCGGTGTCGCGGTCGGCGTGGGCTATCCCGGGACTCCTTCAACCGAGGTCCTCGAGAGCCTCGTCCGCTACGATAGCGTGCGGTGTGAGTGGGCGCCCAACGAGAAGGTGGCGGCCGAGGTAGCGGGCGGGGTGTCGCTCGGCGGCAGGCGGACGCTCGTGACGATGAAGCACGTCGGGCTCAACGTTGCGGCAGACGTCCTCTACACACAGGCGTACACCGGGGTGACCGGCGGGCTGGTATACCTCGTGGCCGACGACCCCGGCATGCACAGCTCTCAGAACGAGCAGGATACGCGCAACCACGCGGCGGCCGCTCACGTGCCGCTTCTTGAGCCATCTGACAGCCAGGAGGCGCTTGAGTACGTTATCAGCGCGTTTCGGATCTCCGAAGCCTACGACGTACCCGTCATCGTGCGCATGACCACCCGCATCTCGCACGCCAAGACGCTCGTTGAGGTGGGGGAACGCAGCGAGATGGTCGGCAGTTCCTACGCTTCCCACCCGCCGAAGTTCGTCATGATGCCGGGCAACGCTCGACTGCGGCGTATCGACCTCGAGTCGAGGATGACTGCACTCCAGGCGTACGCGGAGACGGCTTCCGAGAACCGTGTCGAGATGCGCGACGCGTCACTTGGCATTGTGACCTCAGGCATCGCCTATCAGTACGTTCGCGAAGCGCTCCCTGATGCCTCGGTCTTGAAGATCGGACTTGTGAACCCGCTGCCGGACCGCCTCCTCCTCGACTTCAGGTCGAGGGTCGAGCGTCTCGCGGTCGTTGAGGAGCTGGACCCTTACCTGACCCTCAGGCTGAAGGCGCTGGGTGTCGACCTCGTAGACACCGGACTGCCGACGATCGGCGAGCTCTCGCCGATGGCCATCGCAGTCGCGTTTGGCGGTGAGGTTCCCGCCACGCGCGAGCCGATCCCCGATCTGCCTCCACGGCCGCCGCTGCTGTGTCCGGGCTGTCCACACCGGGGGATCTTCCATGGTCTGGCAAAGATGCGCGCCATCGTCATCGGCGATATCGGGTGCTACACGCTTGCCGCCCTGCCACCGCTCAAGGCGATGGACAGCTGCGTGTGCATGGGCGCGAGTATCGGTATGGCCCGGGGGATGGAGCTCGTCGGCTCGGCCGACCGTCCTGTCGTCGCCGTGATCGGCGATTCGACCTTCGCGCACTCGGGCATCACGGGTCTTCTGCACATGGCGTACACGGGGAGCTGCGCCACGGTGGTCGTGCTGGACAACCGCACAACAGCCATGACCGGGCATCAGGGCAATCCCGTAAGTGGCGTCGCCCTGGGTGGGGATCCGGCACCGGCTGTGGATCTTGAGGCGCTCTGTGGCGCTCTCGGTGCCGCATCGGTGCGTGTTGTGGACCCGCACGACCTCGATGCCACGCTGGCCGTGCTCAAGCACGAGGTAGCCCAGGATCACCTGAGCGTCATCATAGCCAAGGCGCCGTGTGCGCTGATCGTCAAGGAACACAAAGATCCCTTCGCAGTCGACGAGGAGTCGTGCACCAAGTGCGGCGCGTGCGTGCGGCTGGGCTGCCCCGCCATCTCGTATGACGAGAACGGGCGGGCGGTCATCGACACCACCCTGTGTGTCGGCTGCTCGCAGTGCGTGCAGGTCTGCAGGTTCGATGCGATCGTGCAGGTCGGTCCGTCGTGTGACATCGGAGGTGTCTGATGGGCGCGACGACGGTCGTTCTCGCGGGCGTCGGCGGTCAGGGCACCATTCTCGCCGGTGACGTGCTCGCCAAGGTGGCCGTAGCCGAGGGGCACGAGGTCAAGCTCTCGGAGGTCCACGGCATGGCGCAACGGGGCGGCTCGGTGGATACCGTCGTGCGCTTCGGTGAGGAGGTCTTCTCTCCCGTGATCGACAGGGGGATGGCCGATCACCTCATCGCGTTCGAGATCATCGAAGGGGCGCGCACGCTGCCGTACCTGCGTCCCGGAGGCCGTCTCGTGGTCAACCGGCGCATGGTGGCGCCGCTGCCCGTACTCATCGGCGACCTGCCCGCTCCGGTGGACCTGGAGCCGGCGCTTATCGCAGAGGGTGCCGTGCTACTCGATGCCGAGGCGCTCGCGTGCGAGGCGGGGAGCCCGCGCTCGGCCAATGTCGTGTTGCTCGGCGCTGCCTCATATGGGCTGCCGTTCGCCGAGGCCACGTGGACATCGGTGATAGAGAAGCGTGTGCCGCCGAAGACGGTGGAGGCCAACCTGCGGGCGTTCGCGCTCGGCAGGCGCGCCTGCGCGGAAGGAGTCTGTGAGCTATGAGCGCTCGTGCGGTCGTCCGGCAACTGTCGGTGTTCATCGCCAACGAATCGGGGAGGGTGAGCGAGGTCACCGGGCTGCTCGGCGACCACGAGATCAATATTCGCGGGTTCTCGGTCTCGGACACCGCCGAGTACGGAATCCTGCGGCTCGTGGTCGACAGGCCCGAGGATGCGCTTGCGGTGTTGCGGGACGGAGGCTTCACCGTGCGTGAGGATGACGTCATCTGTATCGATCTGCCGGATCGTCCCGGCGGCCTTGCGAGTGTGCTCAAGATCGTCTCGGAGGCCGGCGTCAACATAGAGTACGTCTACTCGCTGGTCTCGACGTTCGTCGTGATCAACGTTGGGGACGTGGACCGCGCGCTGCACCTGCTGGGCGACCGGCCGGTGAAGCTGATGTCCCAGGAGGACATCACCGCGGTTCATCTGTAGGGTAGGGGCCCGTTATCGCATCGCTGGGGGGCGGAGCGGGCGCAATGACAGAGACGGAGAGGGTGAGGGACATGCACAAGCGGATGTGGGTCATGCTGGTGCTAGCGCTCGTTCTCGCGCTCGTCAGTGCGCCTTTGGGAGGCTGCACGGCAACGAGTGACGGGGACGGGACGCCGGCGGATGCGGGAGACGAGCCGAAGGAGCCGTACGTCGTCGGCGCGGTACTGTCGCTTACCGGGGCGCAGTCCGGTCTCGGCGGGCCCGAGAAGAACGCGATCGACATGGAGGTCGCGCGGATCAACGAGGAAGGCGGCATCAACGGCCATCCCCTCGAGGTGATCATCGAGGACGACGCGAGCGACGTGGACCAGGCGATCGCGCGGACCACGAAGCTCATCGAGCAGGACGGCGTCGTGGCCATCATAGGCTCGACCGGCACAGGCCAGAGCATGGCGATGCGTGACGTCATCGACGCGGCGGGCATTCCGCAGGTGTCGCTGGCCGGCAGCCTCGTCATCACGAAGGACTTCGACCCGCTCGTCTTCCAGACGCCGTGGTCCAATGCCCTCGTGGTGGACACGACCCTCGAGTACCTCAAGGCCGAGGGTCACACCAAGGTCGGCCTCATCACCGAGGACACCGGCTTCGGCAAGGACGGCCAGGCGCTCGTCAACGAGACGGCTGCCGACTACGGCCTCGAGGTCGTGAGCGACCAGGTCTTCAAGCCGGCCGATACGGACATGACCGGCCAGCTCACCGTGATCAAGGGCGCCGGTGCCGACGTGGTGCTCATGTGGTCGTCGGTCGCTGCGTCGTCGATCGTGCCCAAGAACATGGCGCAACTCGGTATGGACATACCGCTCGTGGGCAGTCACGGTATCGCGCGGCAGGAGTTCGTCGACAGTGCGGCTGACGCTGCCGAGGGCGTCGTGATGTTCGCCGGCAAGATCCTGGCACCGGAAGCGTACGGCGTCGGCAGCGAGAGCTATGAGGCCGCCACCGCGTTCATCGATCGCTACACCGAGACGTACGGCGAGGCGCCGACGAACACGTTCGCAGGGCACGCCTACGACGGCCTGTATCTCGTGGTCGAGGCCCTGAAGAGGCTCGACGAGGGCTTCACCTCGGCAGACCTTCGTGACGAGATCGAGAAGACGAGCGGGTTTGCCGGCATCGGCGGCGTGTTCACCTTCTCGGCTACCGACCACAACGGCATGACGGCCGACGATCTTGTCGGCTACGTTGCATCCGGCGGTGCGTGGACACTGCTGGAGTAGGTGCTCAAGCGGGCTCGTGACACCCGGCCGGGGTTCTCGGGTGGCCGGGTGTCACGAGCCTGGCTCGCGGCGGACGACGGGGATTGGGGATGGTACGACGATGGAGACGTTGAAACGCGGGACCCGCGGCGCGCTGGCACTCGCACTCGCACTCGGCATCATGCTTCCGTCAGGATGCGCGAGCGACGGAGCGGGCGATGACGGGGCTGCGACAGAGCCGTACGTCGTCGGCGCGGTCCTCTCGCTCACCGGGGCGCAGTCCGGCCTCGGCGGGCCTGAGAAGAACGCGATCGACATGGAGGTCGCGCGGATCAACGAGGAAGGCGGCATCAACGGCCACGAGCTCGTCGTGATCATTGAAGACGACGCGAGCGACGTGGACCAGGCGATCGCGCGGACCACGAAGCTCATCGAGCAGGATGGCGTCGTGGCCATCATAGGCTCGACCGGTACAGGTCAGAGTATGGCGATGCGTGACGTCATCAACGAGGCGCAGGTCCCGCAGGTAGCGCTCGGCAGCGGCAGCATCATCACGGCCGAGTTCGACCCACTCGTCTTCCAGACGCCGTGGACCGCCGATCTCATCGTGCCGCTCGCTCTCGAGTACCTCAAGGCCGAGGGTCACACCAAGATCGGCCTCATCACCGAGGACACCGGCTTCGGCAAGGACGGCCAGGCGCTCGTCAACGAGACGGCTGCCGACTACGGCCTCGAGGTCGTGAGCGACCAGGTCTTCAAGCCTGCCGATACGGACATGACCGGCCAGCTCACCGTGATCAAGGGCGCCGGTGCCGACGTGGTGCTCATGTGGTCGTCGGTCGCCGCGTCGTCGATCGTGCCCAAGAATCTGGAGCAGCTGAACCTCGATATACCGCTCGTCTGCAGTCACGGTATCGCCAAGCAGGAGTTCATCGACGGTGCGGGCGCTGCGGGAGAAGGTGTCGTCGCGTTTGCTGGCAAGGTACTGGCGCCTGAGACGTACGGCGTTGGCAGCGAGAGCTACGAGGCCGCGACGGGGTTCGTGGAGCGCTACACTGCCGAGTACGGTGTCGCTCCGGACCACTTCGCAGGGCACGCCTACGATGGCCTGTATCTCGTGGTCGAGGCCCTGAAGAGGCTCGACGAGGGCTTCACCTCTGCAGATCTTCGTGACGAGATCGAGAAGACGAGCGGGTTTGCCGGCATCGGCGGCGTGTTCACCTTCTCGGCTACCGACCACAACGGCATGACGGCCGATGACATCGTGATATACCGCATCGAAGATGGGCGTTGGGCGCTGGCCGAGTAGGGCGACGCGAGGCAGGGTGAGGACGGCTTGGAGACGTCAGAGCTCTTGCAGCTCGCCATAGCGGGCCTGAAGAACGGCTCGATCTACGCGCTGCTGGCCCTGGGCTTCACGATCGTCTATGCCGCGACGAACGTCATCAACTTCGCGCAGGGCGAGTTCTACATGCTCGGCGGGATGTTCGCCGTCTACGCGTTCACGCAGTTCGAACTGCCACTCCTCGTCTCGGTGCCGCTCGCCGTGCTGGTGGTCGCGGGCATCGGCATGCTCTTCGAGACCCTCGCCATCCGTCCGCGCAAGGATGCCGAGCCGATGGCGCTGATCATAATCACGGTCGGCGGGTCGCTCGTCTTCGCTTCGCTCGCGCGCCACGCGTTCGGCAGTGATGCGCTGCCGCTGCCCGAGTTCACCGCGGGACCGTCGTTCCTCTTCGCGGGCGCTGCAATCGAGCGGCAGACGGTGTGGATCTGGGGGATCGTGCTTGTCACGGTCGCGGGGCTCACGTTTCTGTACAGCAAGACCCGTCTCGGCAGGGCTATGCGCGCGTGCATGCAGAACCGCGAGGCTGCCCGCCTCATGGGAATCGACACCGCGCGCGTCGTGATGATCAGCTTCGGCCTAGCGGCCGCGCTCGGCGCGGTCGCCGGGGTGGCGGTGACGCCGCTGACATCGACGCGATTCGACATCGGTGCCGGGATCGCGGTCAAGGGCTTTGCGGCCGCCATCCTCGGCGGGCTCGGAAGTCCGCTGGCCGCGGTCGCTGGCGGACTGCTGCTCGGACTGATTGAGCAGGCGGTGATCCCGTTCTCGTCCGCACTCAAAGACGTGGTGGCGCTTGGCGTCTTGCTTGCGGTCCTGTTCCTCCGTCCCCAGGGCCTGTTCCGGCGGGCCCGCCGGGAGAAGATGTAGCGTGAGGGCGACGAGGATGCGCGGTTCGATCCGGGCGATCGCGATCATCGCCCTGACTATCGGCGTGGCGATCACTCCGTTCGTGATGACAGACCGCTACATCCTGCGGATACTCACGTTCGTCGGCATCAACCTGATCATGGTCGCGGGGCTCTCGCTGCTGTTCGGCTACGCGGGACAGATCTCGCTCGGGCAGGCTGCTTTCTACGGTCTCGGCGCGTACACCTCCGGCTACCTCGCCAAGGCCGGCGTCCCGTGGCTTCTCGCGCTTGTCGGCGGGGTCGCGGTCGCGGCCATCGGTGGACTGCTCATCGCGTTGCCGAGTCTCCGGCTCAAGGGGCACTATCTTGCGATGGCGACGTTGGGCTTCGGCGAGATCATGCTGTTCTTCTTCACCGAGACGGAGTCTGTCACCGGCGGCTCGAACGGACTGCGCGGAATCCCGGCGGCAAGCATCGGGCCGCTCGAGTTCGCCACGCCGGTGGCCAAGTACTTCCTGGTGTGGTCCGTCGTCGCCATCGTGCTCGTTCTTGCCGCCAACATCGTCCGTAGGCGGCCCGGGCGTGCGCTGCGTGCCATACACGGCTCCGAGACGGGCGCCCAGGCGTGTGGCATCGACACGGTGAGGGTCAAGATCCAGGTCTTCGTGCTCTCGGCCGGGCTTGGCGGGCTCGCCGGCGTCCTGTACGCCCACTACGTCGGTTTCGTGTCACCGTCCACGTTCACGCTGCACTACTCGCTCATCCTGGTGACGATGGTCGCTCTCGGCGGCATGGGGTCGCTGGGCGGCGCGGTCGCAGGAACGGTTCTGCTCACGCTTCTGCCGTATGTCGACGCGATCATCCCGGGTCTGCCGCGGAGCACCGTGGAGCTCATCCAGGACTGGACGAACGACATCTACGGAATGGTGCTCATCCTTGTCATGCTGTTCATGCCGCGCGGTCTTGCGGGGTGGGCCACGTCGCTCGTTGGGCGTCTTGGTGGCCGTGATCGGGCCGGCGGCTCCGTCCATCAGGGCGGTGGGGCATGAGCATGCTCTCGGTCAAAGGGATCACGAAGCGTTTCGGTGGCGTCACGGCCGTCGACGACGTGTCCTTCGAGGTCTTCGAGGGCACCATTCATGCGGTCATCGGCCCGAACGGTGCTGGCAAGAGCACGGCGTTCAACGTCATGACGGGCTTCGACAGGCCGGATGAGGGCAGTGTCGTGTTCGAGGGCGCGACGATCACCGGCATGCGCCCGCATCGGATCGTCCGGCTGGGCGTGGTGCGCACGTTCCAGAACACGATGCTGTTCGACGAGATGACGGCGCTCGAGAACGTGCTCGTAGGTATGCACGCGCGGACGCGCGTGGGATTTCTCGGCGCGGCACTCTCGCTCCCGGGCGTGCGCGCCGAGGAGCGGCTCGTGCGCGAGCAGGCGCATCGGATCCTCCGGCTCGTCGACATGGACGACGTTCATGCCGTCCCCGCAGGCGACCTGCCTCACGGGCAGCGCCGTCTTCTCGAGATCGCGCGAGCACTGGCGACCGAACCGCGGATCATGCTGCTCGATGAGCCCGCCGCGGGGCTCAACAACGTCGAGACCGCGCAGCTCGGCGAGACGCTCCGCCGGATCCGGGACACCGGGGTCACCGTGGTCATCGTCGAGCACGACATGGGGCTCGTGATGGAAGTGAGCGACGAGATCGTCGTCCTGAACGAGGGACGCAAGATCGCCGAGGGTCCGCCCCTGCTGATCCAGAAGGATCCCGCCGTCATCGAGGCCTATCTCGGAGAGGAGGCGCCCGATGCTTGAGGTCGACGCCTTCGTTGCCGGGTACGGACGGATTCCGGTGCTGCATGGCGTGTCGCTCAAGGCGGGCGCCGGCCAGATGATCACGCTCGTCGGCGCCAACGGTGCGGGTAAGTCGACGCTGCTCAAGGCCATCGCGGGCGTGCTGCCCGCGCGTTCGGGCAGGGTGATCCTCGAAGGGGAGGACGTCACCGGCGTTCCCGTCCACCGGCGGGTCGGCAAAGGCGTAGTGCTCGTTCCCGAGGGGCGGATGCTCTTCGGGGCGATGTCGGTCGATGAGAACCTGACACTCGGCGCATACCTGAGGACGGGGGGCGAGGCCCGGCGCGAGGCCGAGGCGGAGCGCGAGCGTGTATTCGAACTCTTCCCGATCCTCGCACGGCGGCGTACGCAGCCCGCCGGCACCCTCTCGGGAGGCGAGCAGCAGATGCTTGCTGTGGGGCGGGCGCTGATGTCAGCCCCCAAGGTGTTGCTGCTCGATGAGCCGTCTCTGGGCCTGGCGCCGAAGGTCATCAGCGAGATCTTTGCGGTGCTCGACCGGCTCCGCGAAGGAGGTCTGACGATGGTGCTCGTCGAGCAGGACGCCAGACTCGCGCTCAAGCACGCCGACTACGGCTATGTGATGCGCACGGGATCGGTGGCGCTCGAAGGCAGCTCGGCCGATCTGCTCGCCAACGACGATGTCCGCCTGATCTACCTGGGCGCCTGGCACGGAAGAGAGTAGGGGAGTCGCATGCCCATCTGGAACGCCGAATACGAGTCCATGTCACGTCCGGCTCTCGAGGAACTGCAGTTGAGGCGCCTCAAATCGGTGGTTGCGTGGGTGTACGAGCGCGTCCCACACTACCGCGAGGCGCTCGACGAGCGGGGAGTGAAGCCGCGCGACATCAAGTCGCTCGCCGACGTTCGTCTGCTGCCGTTCACCGACAAGGGCGCGCTGCGCGACACGTACCCGTTCGGCATGTTCGCCGTGCCGATGGAGCAGGTCGTGCGCGTGCACTCGTCTTCGGGCACCACCGGCAAGCCGATCGTCGTCGGCTACACCAAGGGCGACCTCAACACATGGACTGAGCTCACCGCCCGAATCGCCTCCGCGGCGGGCGTGACCTCACGCGACCGGGTGCAGATGCTCTTCCTCTACGGCATGTTCACGGGTGGCTGGGGCATGCACTATGGCATCGAGCGTGTCGGGGCGACCGTGTTCCCGGCCGGCGCGGGCAACACGGAGCGCCAGCTCATGATGATGCAGGACTTCAAGACGACCGCGATCGTCGGGACACCGAGCTACGCGTTGTACATAGCCGAGGTGGCCGAGACGATGGGTATCGATGTCGCGTCGATGCCGCTTCGGGTGGGCCTGTTCGGCGGGGAGCCGTCGGGCGAAGGGATGCGGGCGGAGATCGAACGCCGCCTGGGAATCATTGCCACCGACAACTACGGCCTGTCCGAGGTCATGGGGCCCGGCGTCTCCGGTGAGTGCGAGCATCAGTCGGGACTCCACATGGCTGAGGACCACTTCCTCTTCGAGGTCGTCGATCCGGCCACGGGCGAGCCTGTGCCGGAAGGGGAGGAGGGGGAGCTCGTCATAACGACGCTGACCAAGGAGGCGTTCCCCGTTCTGCGCTACCGGACGCACGATCTGACGGTCATCGACACATCGGCGTGCCAGTGCGGCCGGAGTCTGGCGCGCATGCGTAAGGTGCGGATGCGCACCGACGATATGCTCATCATCCGCGGTGTGAACGTCTACCCGAGCCAGATAGAAGACGCTCTCCTTCAGGTCGAGGGCGTCGAGCCGCACTACCTTATCGTCGTGGACCGGGCGGGTGCGATGGACACACTCGAGGTGAGGATCGAGGTGGCTGGGGAGATGTTCTCGGACATGATGTCGGACATGGTGGCGTTCACGGGCCGCGTGAGTGCCCGTATCCAGTCGGTCGTCGGACTTCAGACCAAAGTCACCCTGGTAGAGCCTGGTACTATAGAGCGGACGGTCGGCAAGGCGCGCCGCGTGATCGACAACCGTCCGGCGCTCTAGGTCCCGGTCCCATCAGGAGGTCCCTGTGCTCGCCGAGTATGTCCCGTACCTCATCATCGGACTGGTCGCCGCCGCGCTGATCGCCGTCACGATCGTGTTCGCGCGGCTTGCGTGGCGCCGCCAGGTGCGCCGATATATCGTGGCGCTCGTCGGTCGCAGGGAGGCCATCATGGCGTCTCTCAAGGCCATCGACGGTGTTCTCGCGGGACTTGCGAGCGGTGGCATCGACGACGTGCTCGCATTCGCGCACTCCGAGTCAGAAGAGCGGCGCGTTATCGCCGAGATCGCGGCCCGGATGAGGATCCAGAGCGGAGAGCTAGCCGAGCTGCCGCTTCCGAAGAAGCTGTGGCCGCTGGCGGACCTGCTGGATGAGGCCGTCGCGGCTATCGGGTCGTCCGCGGCGGCAGTTGGCGAGGCCGAGGGCGATGCGGTGCTCGATGCGCTCGGGACGCTCGATCTCAAACCACCGAGAACGGCGCTTGCCGACGCTGAAGCGGAGATCCTTCGGCTGGCTGAGGTCTACGATCTGACCGATCCCTCGGTCTACGGCGGCGGTCTGTACATCTGAGCGGCGGGAGGTCGGAGCATGGCGGGTGGACGATACGCGGGAGGGGACAACATCGGGGTACGCGCGGTACGGCTCGTGATTCCGTGGGTGCTCCTCGTGGTGATCGCGCTCCTCGTGTGGGGCTATCTCAGCCAGTACCGTGATGCGTCGGGTGGCGGTGTACCGGCGGGGGAGTCGCCCGCGGGGGAGACCACGCCGACCGCGGGCTCCGCAGACACCACGGAGGGCGCCGGTGGCGACGTGCCTGTAGACGCGGGCGACACCAAGCCGTACGTGACCGTTCTCACCGAGGGTCTCAATATGCGAAGTGGGCCGATGACGACAGCAGGTGTCGTCAAGACGCTTACCGAGGGGCAACGACTGACGCTGTTGGAGAAGGGTACCGGATGGTATCGCGTTAGGGATGATGCCGGTGATGAGGGGTGGGTAGCGGCCGGCGGCCGCTACACCGAGTTGGTCGAGTGACGGAGGGCGACTGTGGCCAAGGCGATCGGCAGCGCGGCGGACTTCTATCGCGTGAGGATCATGCGCGTGGACGCGACCGAGGCGGTGGACTTCGAGTGGCGTGACGATATCCTGTACCGCCGTCCGGAGTCGTCCGCTATCGTGGAAGACGAGTGGTTCAGGGTCGAAGCCGTGCTCCTGGACGACGAAGACGTGACGACCGAGATCGCCACCCTCGATGACGTCGAGGCCGCGCAGACGTTGTTCGACGAGTGCCAGGAAGCGCTTACCGACATGACGAAGTCCGGCTTCGAAGAGCGCTACTTCGGCGCGGGCGCCGACTGAGGCCATCGGCCACCGAGCCGGTCTGCCGGTTCAGCGCCCCGTAGGTCCGCATCAGTACGTCACCCGCGGTGCACAGGCCACAAGGAAGAGCCTGAGATATCCCCCGGGGCGGAGAGGACGCGAGTCAGACTCGATACTTCACGACTTGCCATAAGATACATTATCGGGCGTAGACTGCAGCACAGGAAGACGACCGCGCCCGGTCGGTGCTATGCGGCTGAGGACTCAGGTTCGGCAAGCTCGGCTTCGAGTTGGTGCGAGATGTCGCGACGTGTGACGACCCAGTCGGTCTTCTTGAACAGCTGGTCGTACATCGCCACGAGCACGATTGCGTTCTTGAGCATGACGAACACGATGACGGTGAGCCCGTAGACGAATCCGTACCACCAGTGATAGCGGATGTGGGCGTTCTTCATGGCCGAGATCGTCGCTATCGGGCCGCTGGCCAGTGTCGCGACCGTACTCAGCCAGAGAAACCAGTGCGTTCGGAGCGGTACGTCGCCCTGGTACAGCCAGAGGCTGATGACCACCGGGAATATCTGGAGCGTTATGAGCGGATACAGCTCCCGGTACAACAGCAGGTACGTCCAGTGAAGCTTCTGGAGCGCCGTAAGGTGATTGGTCCGCCAGATCGGCCCCTGGTGCTTGAGGCTCACCTGGAGCCACCCTTGCGCCCAACGCTTGCGCTGGCACCAGAAGGCGTGGAACGTCGTCGGCGCGAGTTCGGTGGAGATGATGCTGCGGTCGTGCGCGATCCTGTAGCCGGCAAGGATGGCGCGCGCCGACGCATCGATGTCCTCGGTCATCATCGACTGATCCAGCCGGACGGTGCGGATGGTCTCTGTGCGCCAGTACCCGTTCGATCCACCGAAGATGGCGGTATCCAGCGCAAGGGACCGTGCGGTGTGGCTCACCGAGTAGATGCATTCGAACTCGACCGCGATCAAGCGTGTCAGCATGTTGGTGTCGTGATTACGGACGACACTGCGGCCCTGCACCACGTCATAGCCCTGCGCGAGCCATCGCCAGGCACGGGTGATGCAGTCCGGGCACGGGTGGTGATCGGCGTCCAAGATGCTCACGATTGCGCCCGTGGCAATGTCGATGGCCGCGTTCACGTTTTGCGCTTTGGACTCGCTTCCCTCGACGCGGAGGAGCCTGAACGCGGCGTCGTCTGCCGCGATCGCTGCAAGCTCGTCCTCGACGTGCAGGTGTGTCGGCGTGTTGTACGCGAGGATGACCTCGAAGCCCTCTGTGGGCCTGTGGATCTGCGTGAGCAGGTGCCGCACGGTATCGACGATGATCTCGCGCTCGTTCGGGAGGAACGCCGCGACGATGATGGTGGCCGAGGGTATGGGCGGCATATCGGCAACAGTGAGCCGACCTCCGGCCGTGCCCAGGAGACGGGCCAGCAGTCTCGGGCGGGATCCATCGGGGTCGTCACGCGACGCACGCTTGCGCGTGAGCGTGATGAGCGCCTCCCACATCAGCACGACCGCGGTGATGAAGTACGTCGTGGCGACCACGATGTGTAGCCAGAACAGGTCGTGACCGGCCACACGCAGGTTGTAATAGACAAGTGTCGGCACGGCGACCACGATCAGGTGCATCAGTATCACGCGACCCCAGCCGTATGGCGTGCGGCGTATCGGCGCGTCTTCTACCCGTGTGTCTTCGGTCACGTGACCCCCCGGATGCGTGCGATTCTCGATGCCAGTCGCGAATGCTCGAATCCTACCACGCGTGACATGCGAAACGCCCCCAATTAAGAAACATAAGTCCGGAGCTCTGCGAAGCGGCCCCGGACCGCGCCATGCGCAGCCCGGGGCCGTCGTTAGCAGGCGCGCGAACGCCCCTGCGCGGCACGCGTCACTCAGACGCGGTAGCCTGTGCAGCCTCTTCGGCCATCTCACCCCTGAAGTCCGGTGAGTCGACCGCGAGCCCCTTACTCTCTCGCGGCAGGATGAGGTTCAAGATGACGCCCACGAGTGTGGCGAGTGCCATGCCGGGGACGACGTACTCCCCTACCGGTATCTTGATCTCGGCGACTTCCATGCCGATGCCGAGGACGAGGACCACGCTCGAGAGGATCAGGTTGCGGCTGTGGCTGTAGTCGATGCCGCTGTCCACAAGCATGCGCAGTCCCGAGGACGCGATGAGCCCGAACAGCAGGATCGAGACGCCTCCCATGACCGGTGTCGGAATGCTTCGGATAAGGAATCCGAGTTTGGGCACGAACCCGCCGATCACGAACGCGAATGCGCCGGCGTACCAGAACATCTGCACCGCATAGACGCGTGTGACGGCCATGACGCCGATGTTCTCGGCGTACGTGGTGGATGGCGTGCCGCCGACCAGGGCTGAGAGTGACGTGGCCAGACCGTCGCCCACGAGTGACTGCGGCAGCATCGGATTGAAGTCCTTGCCGGTGATCTCGTTGATGACGAGCAGGTGGCCGATGTGCTCGATGATGACGACGAGCGCCACAGGAGCGATGAGCATGATCGCCGAGAACTCGAACTTGGCGATCGTGAGCGTCGGCAGACCGATCCATGCGGCATCGAGCACGGGCTGGAAATCAACCAGACCGAACGGGATCGCGGCGATGTAGCCGACGACGATCCCGAGCAGGATCGGGATCGTGGCGATGAAGCCCTTGAAGTAGCTGGAGAACGCGATGGATGCCCCGAGGGTTATCGCGGCTACAGCCACAAGGTTCCAGTCGAGCCCGAGTTCCGGGTTCGCGTACGGGAACAGCGACATCTTGAGAGCGATGCCCGCCAGACCGAGCCCGATGATGATCACCACGGCTCCGACGAGCGCGGGTGGCAGCAGCCGGTAGAGCCACTTCGTGCCGAAGGCTTTGATGATGGCGGCTACGACGACGTAGACAAGACCGGCGACCACGAGGCCGCCAAGCGCATAGGGGACCTTCGCCGGGTCGGCCTTGCCGTCTACCACGGCGGCCACGGCGGCTATCGGTGCTATGAACGCGAACGAGGAGCCGAGGAAGCTCGGAATCTTCCCGCGGGTCAGGACGAGGTACAGGATCGTACCGGCGCCTGACGTCATGATGGCGACCGACGGGTCGAGTCCGGTGAGTATCGGTACCAGCACGGTGGCGCCGAACATCGCCATGAGGTGCTGGAGTGCGAGCGGGATGACCTGGACGAGAGGTAGCTTCGCGTCTGTAGGGACGATGGGGCGTTGCGTCATGTCCCCCTCCCTAGCCGAATATCGTCGTGAAGACACCGGCTGCATCGAGGAACGCGATGACGAACGCGGCGCTGATCACGTACATCAGCGGATGGATCTCGTTGAACTTGCCCGTACACAGCTTGATCAGCGTGTAGCTGATGAAGCCGAAACCGATGCCGTAGCTGATGTTGTACGTGAGCGGGATACCCACGATGGTGATGAACGCCGGGAACGCGTCGGCGACGTTGTCCCACGAGATCTCCTTGACGCCCTTCATCATGAAGAAGCCCACGATGATCAGCGCGCCAGCGGTGATCGGGTAGATCGTGCCGCGGTCCTCGAACATGATGCCGCCACCGACCATGGCGATGATCGGTGCGAAGAAGGCGGCCAGCGCGAAGAAGATGCCGGTGACGATCGGCGTGAGGCCGGTGCGGCCGCCTTCGGCAACGCCTGCCGCCGACTCGATGTACGTGGTGATGGAGCTGGCACCGAACAGACCGCCGGTGACGGCCGCAGCCGAGTCGACCGCGAGGATGCCCTTGGCGCCGGGGACCGTGCCGTCCTCGTTGATGAACTCGGCCTGCTCGCCGATAGCCACGACGGTACCCATGGTGTCGAAGAAGTCGGTGAGCATGATCGCGAAGACCGCGACAAGCAGCGTCGGCGTGAGGATCTGCATGAGCGCCATGCCGCCTTCGACCTGCTGGAACGGGGCGAAGAACGTCGAGAAGTCGAGCTTGCCGAGCACGGCGGTGGGCAGTTCGGTCACGCCAAGGACGAGCGCGGCGACCGTCGCGACCGCCATGCCGAGGAGGATGTCACCCTTCACCTTGAACGCCATGAAGATGATGATGGCGAACAGGCCGATGAGCGATACCCACACGTATGGCTGAGAGAAGTCGCCGAGCTTGACGAGCGTGATCGGATCGGGGCCGATGACGCCACTCTCGTTCAGGCCGATGGTCGTGATGAACAGTCCGATGCCCACGCCGATCGCGCGCTTGAGACTCATGGGAATCGCATTCATGACCGCCTCACGGAAGCCGGTCATGACGAGGAGCAGGATGATGAGTCCTTCTACGAAGATGACGGCCATACCGACCTGCCAGGGCACGTTAGCCTCGGCGAAGCCGATCACAGAGAAGGCGACGACGGCGTTCAGGCCCATGCCCGAGGCGAGCGCCAGGGGGCGGTTGCTTATGAGGCCCATAGCGATGCACATGAGCGCAGCGCCGAGCGCGGTCGCGGTAGCGGCGCCTTCGAACGGCACCCCGGCAGCAGAGAGGATGCCGGGGTTCACGAAGATGATGTACGCCATCGTCATGAACGTGGTGATCCCGGCGATCACCTCGGTGCGTAGGTTCGTCTTGCGCTCCGCGAACTTGAAGAAACTCTCCATAGCATCAGCCTTTCGTTCGTGGTGCTTGCAGGATGTGTGGCTGCGCACGTTCTCGTGTGCGCCGCGCCATGGGTCTTCGGCGGGCCCCGCCCTCCTTCCGGAATCGTCTGTCGGCAGGCAGTCTATGTGAACGGCGAGCTGCATCTCAGATGCATGCCGTTGTCGCTGAGCGTGGTCGTGTGGCTGAGAATCGTCGGCACTTCGCACACCGGGCGGGACAATCAGTGTCCCGTGCTTCCGAAGCCCCCCTCCCCCCGCTCGGTCTCATCCAGCACATCGACTTCAGTAGGCCGAGCGTGCTCGACGCGCTGGATGACGAGTTGCGCGATCCTCTCGCCTCGGGAGATGGCGAGCGGCTCCACGGGGTCCAGATTGATGGCGATAAGCATGATCTCGCCACGGAAGCGGCTGTCGATCAGTCCCGGCGTGTTGACAAAAGAAAGGCCTCGCTTGATCGCGAGGCCGCTCCGGGGCTGGATGAATCCGGCGTAGCCGTCCGGAATGGCCACGGCGATGCCGGTGCGGACGAGTCCGCGCTCGAATGGGGCCAGCGTGCGATCCTCGGCTGCATACAGATCCAGTCCCGCGTCACCCGCGTGAGCGTACGACGGTAGGGGCAGGTCCGTGTCGAGGCGCTTGACGCGGAGTTCCATGTCAGTTGGCCACAACGGCGCGCAGATCCGCCGGGTCGGGCGCCTTGCCGCGCCAGCCGGCGATCTCCCGACCGGCTGAATCGACCACGACGATGGAGGGTGCAGAACTGATGGCGTACGGCGATGCCGCGGCGATGCCCTCGATCTCTCCGATGTCGTAGACCGACAGGTTGGTGAGACCCTCGCATGCGTGAGCGGCCGC
This sequence comes from Actinobacteria bacterium UBA2272, assembly GCA_002347725.1. Lineage (GTDB taxonomy): Bacteria > Actinomycetota > Coriobacteriia > Anaerosomatales > Anaerosomataceae > UBA2272. The sequence goes on along the minus strand of DDXA01000003.1, from coordinate 412,044 downwards.
GGCGCAGCCGGGGCAGTCCTGTTTCACGAACAGCTTGACCTCCACAGGTCCCACCTCCCGGGCGACTGTTCGGCGGCACCGCTCACGAGAGTCTCCATCTGCTTAACCGAGCCGCTTCAGCTCAGCGGTGAATCCATCAAGATCGTTGAACTCCTTGTAGACCGACGCGAAGCGAATGTACGCGACCTTGTCGATCTCCAGAAGCCTACGCAACACCATGTCGCCAAGCTGCTTGGCGGGGATCTCGTACTGCATCGCGTTGTGCAACTCCGACTCGATGTCGTCTATAAGGCCCTCGAGGACCGAAGGAGGTACAGGGCGCTTGGCCGTAGCGACCACAAGGCCGCGAAGCAACTTGCCCCTGTCGAACGGCTCGGTCGAGCCGTCCTTCTTCACGACCACGAGCGGCATCTCCTCGCGTCGCTCGTAGGTGGTGAATCGCTTCGCGCACTCAAGGCACTCACGTCGCCGCCTGATTGCGTCCTGAGAATCAGAATCGCGCGAGTCGACGACCTTGGTCTCACTGTGGCCACAGAACGGACACCGCATCGAAGCCACCCCCCACATCTAGGTCATTGAGCAGCCTAGCACACAAGATATGGGGTGACAATCGTTGTCAGAATCGACCCACGAGTGGGCGGGGCCGATGCTCCTGAGCTCGGATGTTCCTGCCTGCTACGGACGCGCGGCGAGCGCGGTCGACGGGGAACCTGAAGGGACCTCAAGTCGCTGTCCGACGATGAGCGATGACTCCGTCAGGTCATTGTGCGTGCGGATCAGCGCGACGGTCTCAGCGGTCGTGAGATCGGAGATCGGGTGCTGCCGCGCAAGATCCCAAAGGGTCGCCTGCTCCGAGACGAGGACGGGTGTCCACCCGGCGGGCTCCGGACGAGCGGGTGCGGTTGCCGCCGCGAGAAGTGCGAGCAAGAGGACTGCGCCGCACACGGCAACGAGTGCGATGTCGGCGACGCCGATCGCGCGCGCCGGACGGGCGCGTCTGCCTGCTTGCGAGCTGCGGAGCCGTACGTCTACCGTGCACGCGCTGTACTCCATGACGTCCGCCCTTCTTCGATGTCGCGCAAATCCTAACCGACGGGTCTGACATGGACCGCGTGCGCGCAACGAACATACGTTCGCTGTGTAGCGTATCGAACAGGTGTTCGTGTGTCAACACCCGGGACGAACATGTGTTTGCATGGCCAGCGAGGTTGCCGTACACTCGGGGCGTAAGAGCGGCCCGAGTCACCCAGGGGGTCTCAATGGTGTACAAGCGGGAACTCACGGCTCGCCAGCGCGAGATTCTGGACTTCATCCGTGCCGAGATCCACCGGCGCGGCTTTCCGCCATCTGTCCGTGAGATCGGTGAAGCGGTCGGGCTGTCGTCCTCGTCCACGGTCCACTCACATCTTGCCGCTCTGGAGACCAAAGGTCTCTTGCGTCGGGATCCCTCGAAGCCACGTGCACTCGAAGTGCTGGACTACCGGGACACCGAACGCGGCATCGACTACGAGCGCGTGCAGGCGGTGCCCCTCGTCGGGCAGGTCGCGGCCGGTCAGCCGATCCTCGCTGCCGAGAACATCGAGGCGACGCTCCCCCTTCCCGCCTCGTTCGCGGGAGAAGAGACATTCATCCTGAGGGTCAAGGGCGAAAGCATGATCGACGCGGGCATCCTCGACGGCGACTTCGTCGTGGTCCGGCAGCAAAGCGACGCTACCAACGGCGACATCGTCGTTGCGATGATCGATGAAGAGGCCACCGTCAAGCGCTTCTTCAGGGAGGGCGACCGGATCAGGCTGCAGCCGGAGAATGCTGCTCTCGACCCCATCTATGCAGATGGACACAGCGACTTCGCGGTCCTCGGCAAGGTCGTCGCCCTGTTCCGCAGGGTCTAGGCGCCGCCTTCTTCCACGAACGGCTCGAAACGCGCGCGCACTTCGGCATTGGCCGCAAGCGTGAGGCGCGTGCCGGTTCCCGTGTGTTCCTCGGCGATGATGTGCGTCTGTTCGTGCGCGAGGCGCACGAGGTCACCCCGGTCGTAGGGCACGAGGACGGTCAGGGGCCGGTCTTCTCTCGCGGCGATGACCGCGATGCGCTCGAGCAAGGTGTCGAGCCCCGTGCCGGCCGCCGCGGCGATGGCCACCGCACCGGGAAGCGCCGCCAGACGCGCGACTTCCGCCGACGGGAGCAGATCGGTCTTGTTGTAGGCGATCACCTGCGGGTTCTCGGCCGCTTCGATCTCATCGAGCACGACCTTGACCGACTGGATCTGCGCGTCCGCGTTGGGGTGCGACGCGTCCACGACGTGGAGCAGCAAGTCGGCCTCGCGCACCTCGTCGAGGGTCGATTTGAACGCCTCCACCAGTCCGTGCGGCAGCTTGTTGATGAAGCCGACGGTGTCTGTGAGCGTCACAGCCCGCCCGTCCGGCAGATCGAGGCGCCGGGTGGTGGCATCCAGCGTGGCGAACAGCTGGTCCTGTACGAGCACTCCTGCGTCGGTGAGCGCGTTCAGGAGCGTCGACTTCCCGGCGTTCGTGTAGCCGACGAGCGCGACACGGAAGACGCCCGAGCGCGCCCGTGACGCGCGCTGGGTCTCACGAGCCCGAGAGACCCCCTTGAGTTCCCGTTTGAGTTCGGAGATCCGCCTGCGCGTGAGCCGACGGTCCGTCTCGAGCTGAGACTCGCCGGCGCCGAAACGCGCTCCCCTGCCACCACCGAGACGCTCGGCCACCAGGTGGCCCCACATGCCGCGAAGGCGTGGCAGCACGTACTCGAGCCTGGCGAGCTCGACCTGCAACTTGCCCTCGTGGCTCACCGCGTGTGCCGCGAATATGTCGAGGATCAGTTGGGTGCGATCGATGATCCGGATGTCCGTCAGAAGCTCTTCGAGGTTCGCCTGCTGACTCGGGCTCAGTTCGTCGTCGAAGACGATGACCGTGGCCGACAACTCGCGCGCGAGCGCTTCTATCTCGGCAGCCTTGCCTGACCCGACGAACGTGCGTGGATTTGGACGTTCCATCCGCTGGGTGACCGCACCGGCAACGACCGCTCCCGCGGTGTCGACGAGACGCTCAAGTTCAGCGAGATCGTCCTCGAGCGTCCAGCCGTCGGTGCGTGGGCGGTCGATGCCCACGAGGAGTGCGCGCTCCTCGACGTCGTGCACGACCTCGTAGGCTTCACGTGGCATGTGTGTGGGTCGAGTCTCCTAGAAGGTGTCCGCGATGCGCTGCAGGGCTTCTTTGAGCCTGTCGTCGGGCGTGGCGAGTGAGATGCGGATGTAGCCCTCGCCATCGGGCCCGTATGCATTGCCCGGTGCTACGATGACGCCGGCGCGGTCCAGCACGAGCCCCGCATACTCGGCTGAACTGTAGCCTTCGGGGATCCGGGCCCACACGTAGATGGTGCCCTTGGGCGTGCGCGCCGAGAGCCCGATCGAGCCGAGCGTTTCCATCACGAGGTCGCGGCGGCGCTGGTACAGCGCGCTCATCTCGACGGTGTCGTCCTGCGGGCCCAGCATCGCTTCTATCGCCGCATCCTGCACCGCGGTGAAGATGCCCGAGTCGATGTTGGACTTGACCGTGCCGAGCGCTTTGATCGCCTCGGCATTGCCGGCTGCGAACGCGACACGCCAACCGGTCATGTTGTAGGCCTTGGAGCAGCTGAACAGCTCGATCGCGACGTCGCGCGCGCCGGGACGCTCGAGCAGGCTCGATGGACGGTAACCGTCGAAACCGATCTCGGAATACGCGTTGTCGTGGACGAGCAGGATGTCGTGTTCGCGTGCGAAGGCTATCGCACGGTCGAAGTACTCCACCGGCGCGATCGCCGAGGACGGGTTGTTCGGGTAGCTCAGGAACATCATCCTGGCGCGCGCGAGCACATCGGCCGGCGTGGACTCGAAGTCGGCGAGCCAGTCGTTCGCGTCGTTCATCGGCATCCAGTGCGTCTCGCCGCCGATAAGGATGCCGCCCGTGTGGTAGACGGGGTAACCGACGCCCGGTACGAGGGTGACGTCACCCGGGTCGATGAAGGCCGGGAAGAGGTGCGCGATGCCCTCCTTGGAGCCGATGAGCGCGAGCACCTCGGTGTCCGGATCGACCGCCACGCCGAAGCGACGTCTCATCCATTCGGCACACGCCGTACGGTACGGCTTTGAGCCGGCGTACGCCGGATACTGGTGGTTCTTCGGGTCGGTGATGGCCGTGGCCATCGCGTCGATGATGCGCTGCGGGGTCGGCATGTCCGGATCGCCGATACCGAGCGAGATGACGTCGACACCCTCGGCCTGCTTGAGGGCCTTCTTGCGGTCGATCTCGGCGAACAGGTACGGCGGGAGGTTAGCCATGCGGCTTGCGATTCTCACGGAGGACGTCATCCCCTTCTCATGTGACGCTGACGGTTCTGGACATGGTAGCAGAGCGGCACGTCGCAGGAGAGTCGCATCGGCGGACTATACGTCGTCCGCGTCTTCGGGCAGATCGATGGTGCCGGTGAACGACGTGGCCGCCGAGCCGGTGAGATAGACATGCTCGTTCTCATGCCACCGCACCAGCAGATCGCCTCCGGGCAGTTCGATCGTGGCCTGACGACCCGTGCGGCACGAGAGCACTGCCGCCACGAGTGTGGCGCACGCTCCGGTGCCACAGGCGAGCGTCTCGCCGACCCCCCGCTCCCAGACGCGTAGGCGGATGTGATCGGGATCGACGAACTCGGCGAACTCGACGTTGGTATGCCGGGGGAACGCTTCGTGGGTCTCGATGAGCGGGCCGAGTGTGTCGACGGGCGCAGCGTCGACATCATCGACCCAGACCACCGCGTGGGGGTTGCCCATGCTGACGGCGGTGACGCGGACTTCGCCCAGCGCCGTCTCGATCGGGCAGTCGTAGACCTGCTCGCCGCTGAAGGTGGTGGGGATCTCCCCGGGTGCGAGTATCGGCTCTCCCATGTCCACGGTGGCGGAGTCGAGCAGCCCGTCGGCGCCCCTGATGAACGTCACGGGCCTGAGCCCGCCGAGTGTCTCGATCACGCAGGTGTCCGCATCGGCGGGTACCAGACCGTGATCCACGACGTACTTCGCGAAGCACCGGGCGCCGTTGCCGCACATCTCGGCGAGCGAGCCGTCGGCGTTGTAGTAGTGCATGTAGTAGTCGGCGCCTTCGGCCGTCGCCGGGCGGACGAGGATGAGGCCGTCCCCTCCGATGCCGAAGTGGCGGTCACATAGCCACGCCACCGCGTCGGGGGTGAACTCGAGATCTCCTGCGAGGTCCTCGATCATGACGAAGTCGTTGCCGAGGCCGTTCATCTTGGTGAATGCGAGGTGTGCGGTCATGAGTCCCCTCCGGTGTGTCCGACTGATTCTATCAGGTCGACCGCGGCTTCCCCGGCCGCGGCAGATGACAGTGACGTGACGTCGAGCCAGTGCACGCGCGGATCGGCGCGGAACCACGTGAGCTGTCGCTTGGCGTAGCGCCGGGTGGCTCGTTTGACAGCCTCGACCGCGTCGGCAAGGGGTGCCCCCTCCTCCAGCACCCCCACGAACTCCTTGTAGCCGATAGCCTGTGTGGCAGTGAGCGCATCACGGAAGCCGGCGCCGATGAGTGTGCGCACCTCGTCGAGCAGGCCGGATGCGAGCATCACGTCCACCCGCTCGTCGATCCGACGGTAGAGCGCGGAGCGCTCCATGGTGAGTCCCACGATGATCGTTTCCGGGTAGTGGGACTGCCGGTGGCCGAAGCCTGCGGCCTGTTCCGCGTACGAAGCCCCGTAAGCTGCCATCTCGAGGGCGCGCACGACGCGCCGTACGTTGTTGGGATGAATGATGGCGGCAGAGTCCGGGTCGAGGCGTGCGAGTTCGGCGAAGAGCGCCTCGGGCCCCTCGGCCACCGCCCGGCGCTCGAGATCGTCGCGGAGCGAGTCGTCAAGGTCGCCCGCCGGGAAGGACATCTCATCGAGGGCGGCTCTCACGTACAGCCCCGTCCCGCCGACGATGACCGGCACCGCGCCGCGCGCGAGGATGTCGCCGATTGCCATGCGTGCATCACGCTGGTACACCGCGGCCGAGTACAGCACCCCCGGATCGACGAGATCGATGCAGTGGTGCGTGCACCTGCGCTCTCGTGGCGGGGTCTTCGCGGTCCCCACGTCCATGCCGCGATACACCTGCATCGAGTCGGCGCTCACGATCTCGCCGCCGAGGCGCAGGGCAAGATGCTCGGCCACCGCGCTCTTGCCGACGGCCGTCGGGCCGACGATCGCTATGATGCGGGTCGGCATCACGCTCAGTGGTACCGCTCGACTCTGAAGCGCTCGAGCCGATAGTGCTCACCCGGTGAGATTCCGGCCTTAGCCAGCGCGATGGCGACCTGCTCATCGGCGGTGTCCACGCCCTCGAGATCTGGCAGGAGCAGTCCGCGCCGCCAGTCGGTGGAGACGATGACGCCGTACGTGCGCGGATCGAGATCGGTCATCCTGGCAGGCTCGGCAGGGTGAAGCACGTCAACGGAGATCTCAAGATCGCCGAGTTCGTCCGGCGCAAGGGCATCGAAACGCGGGTCAGCGGTGGCGGCCTGGATCGCGTTGTGGATGATCTCCTCGGCCAGCGTGGCGCAGGTCGGCTCTATCGTGCCGATACAGCCGCGGAGATCCCCTCCTCTATGAAGGCTGACGAACGCGCCCGAACGCGCCGCGAGAACACCCTCGATCTCACCGGGCGGTGCGATGACCCTCCGCTCGCGAACGTAGGTCTGGATAGTCGTGCGCGCCAGGGTCACCGGGGGCGACTCCGGTGCAGCGGCGTCGCTCGCCCCCTCGCCGACGTCGCAGTCATGGTCGAGCATGGCCATGAGTCGCGGTGAAGCGACGACCGCGGTGAGATAGCCGACGCCCCACGGCCCCTCGTACGCGAGCACACGGGCGCGCGCATCGCTTCCGGCAACGTAGCCGCCAAGCGTCACGAACGAGCGCAGTCCGCACTCCCCGGCCGCCTCGACGAGTGCCGGATCAAGCTGCTCGAGTCCGTCGAAGTCCCCTCGCGACAGGAGTCGCACGAGTTCGGCGTCGAATTCAGCGGCGTGTGGGGAGTAACCTGCCGGTGCGTCGCGGGTGAGCCGGTGGCTGCAGTCGCCGCTTGCCACGAAGGCGACCCTGCGCCCTGTCTCGCGTACCGCGGCCCTGATCGCCCGGCCGAACTCGCGGTGGGCCGACAGCGGCAGGAACGACAACGAGAGCACGACGACAGGGTAGCGCCCCGCCCGGTCGAGGAAGCTCAGCGGGACCATCTCGCCGTGGTCGAGCGTCCCGGGCTCGAGCAACGGGCTTTCGGAACGCGGCGTGACGGGGATCGATGCGGCAGCGGCCTGTTGCATGATCGCGCCCGCGAGGTGCGGATCGCCCTTCACGCGAAACGCGACGCCGGGGGCGCCGAACTGCGCCAGGTCGCCCTCGACCAGCGGGCCGTCCTCGATAACGAACGTTCCGCGCGCCACCGGCGCATGCGGTGACATCACAACGAGCGTCTCCGGCTCGAAGCTCTCAAGCAGCGCAGCCGCGTCGGCGAGCGCGCGTGCGGAGTCGGCGGTCACACCGGCGCGCTCCCCTCCGACCTCAGGCACCATGATGGGCGGATGCGGGGCGACGATGCCGAGGATCTCATCGGTCATCGGACTCACCTCCAGGCATCGTGACCATTCCCGCGCGTCACGACTCGCTAACGGGTCTTCCGGCCAGTTCGCCGGTCAGGAACCACGGGTGCGCTCCCGTGATGCGGATGTCGGCGACGGTACCGGCGAGCGCACAGGCCGCATCAGGCGAGTCGACTGGGACGTGGACCAGCCGGTTCTCCGGCGTGCGCGCCGACAGGACCGACTCGTCCCGCTTCGACGAGCCCTCTATGAGGCATGCGCGAACCGCGCCGATCTCCCGCTCGTTGGATGCGAAGGACAGTTCACGCACGAGTTGCGCGAGACGGTCGAAGCGCTCCTGGGCGAGTGCGCGAGGCACGCTGTCGGTCATCGCCGCTGCCGGTGTTCCCTCCCGGGGTGAGTAGATGAACGTGAACGCATGGTCAAAGGCCACATCCCGCACCACGTGAAGCGTCGCGTCGAAGTCCTCGTCGGTCTCACCGGGGAACCCGACGATGATGTCGGTCGAGAGCGCGATTCCGGGTACCGCCTCGCGGAGTCGCGTCACGCGACTCAGGTACTCGTCGCGGGTGTAACCGCGGTTCATGGCGGCCAGGATGCGATCCGAGCCGTGCTGGATCGGCAGATGGAGGTACGGCATGAGCGCCGGGACCTCGGCAAGCGCACGTATCGTCTGGTCCGAGAGGTCTTTCGGGTGACTCGTCGCGAACCTGACGCGCCTTACGCCCGTGGCGGCGACCGCTCGCAGCAGGTCAGAGAAGCGCGGCTCTCCGTAGCGATCGCGTCCGTATGAGTTGACGTTCTGACCGAGGAGGGTGACTTCGACGACGCCGTCGGCGACGAGGGACGATACCTCGGTCACCACGTTCTCGAACTCACGGCTACGCTCGGCGCCACGAACGCGTGGCACGACGCAGTACGCGCAGTGGTTGTCGCAGCCGACGGTGATCGGCACCCACGCGTGCCACGGCTTCTCGCGCACCGACGGCAGGTCGCTTGCGAAGGCCTCGCCCTCATCCAGCACGTGGATCGCGGGCCGCCCCAAAGCGGCTGCCCGGAGGAGTGCAGGGAGTTCATCGATGTTGTGCGTGCCGAACACCACGTCGACGTGCGGAACCTCACGCAGGAGCGCTGCCCCGTCGCGCTGGCCGATGCAGCCGCCCACGGCGATCAGGACGTCGGGCCGCCCGCCGGTCTTGATCGCCTTGAGCGAGGAGACCTGGCCGAGCAGACGGTCGTCCGCGGTCTCCCGGACGCAGCACGTGTTGAAGACGATGACGTCGGCCTCCTCGAGCACTCCCGCGGGAGTGAGACCAACGGACTCGAGAAGGCCCGCGATGCGCTCGGAGTCGTGCTTGTTCATCTGGCACCCGAACGTGCGGATCGCGTAGCTCGTCACTGGCCCGGCTCCGAGCTCTGAGCCCGGTGCGCGGCACGAAGCGACGCGAGGACCGCGTCGGGTACATCAGCCGAGCCGAGCGGGTTGCCCTCGGCATCGTCACCGTGGAAGTCCGAGCCGCCGGTGCACACGAGCCCGTGGTCGGCGGCAAGGCCGACGTAGTGTTGCCGGGTCTCATGGTCGTGGCTGCCGTGGTAGGCCTCGATCCCCACGACGCCGAGGGAGGCCAGGTGACCGATGAGGTCGTCGATGTCGCTCAGCGCCGGGTGCGCCACCACGGCGACGCCACCCGCCTCGCGGATCCAGCCGATCACCTCGGCGGCGGTGCCGGTTGGTTTGGGGACGTAGTGCCGTCGCTCGCGGCCGAGCAGCCGGTCGAACGCATCGGAGACGGACGTCGCGTGGCCGGCAGCGACCAGGACGTGCGCGATATGGGCGCGCCCGACCGCACCCCCGTCGGCGGCATTGAGCACGTCGTGGAACGTGACGTCGAGCCCGCCGCGCCGAAGCGACGCCACGATGCGCTCGGCACGGTCGATCCGCACCGAGCGCAGGTGCGTGAGGCGGGTGGCAAGTGCCTGATCGGCTGGATCGATGAAGTAGCCGAGGATGTGCATGCCGCGGCCGTGTAGCTCCGCCGAGAGTTCGACGGCCGGGATGACTTCGAGAGTGAGACCCCGCCCCGCTTCCAGCGCGGCTCCTACGCCGGCGACCGTGTCGTGGTCGGTGATGGCGATGGCGGGAAGTCCGAGTTCGGCCGCACGGGCCACGATCTCCTGCGGTGTGAGCGCACCATCAGATGCGTTCGAGTGTATGTGGAGGTCCGGGCCGGGCATGCCATGCCCTACGGGTGGCGCGGCGCGCGCGGTTCGACGAGCAGCCGGATGGCGGTGCGCTCCTCGCCGTTGATCTCGATGTCCGCGAAAGCCGGCGTGCAGATAAGGTCGAGGCCGCTTGGCGCTACGAATCCGCGCGCGATGGCGATGGCCTTGACGGCCTGGTTGAGTGCTCCGGCTCCTACCACCTGGATCTCGACGGCTCCCTGCTCACGGATGACACCGGCAAGCGCGCCGGCGACGGAGTTGGGACTGGACTTGGTCGAGACCTTGAGCACTTCCACGGTGCCTCCTGCGGTGTGCCGACACTGCTGCGATCACTGCTGCGTTTGAGGTGCGACGGATGGTGCTAGAACTGGTGTGACCGCCGGAGGCGGTGTGCTGCAGAGTATAACCCATCGAATTCGCGCAGACGAACGCGCAATCCGATTGGCGGGGCTTGAGATCGGACGGTGGAACTAGTCGTCCTTCTCGATGCCGAAGCGCACGTTGATGGTGTCTCGGCCGATCGTGACGCGAGGCTCGCCCTTGAGTGTCAGATAGTAGCGCTCCGCGAGCACATCGAACGCACGCGTCAGTTCGCGGCGGAACGCGCCGAGGTCGGAGTGGTGTATCCGTAGCGATCGTCGGTCCCGGTAGATATCGGGGGCCGCCTCGGGGGCCGGATCCTCGGATCCGGTGAGCTGTGCAGACAGCGCTTCGAGGCAGACGAGCTCGCCGCCGAGGATGCGGTGGGCGGTACGCTCGGAGACAGCGAGCCCCATCGCGGTGGCGACCTCGGTCAGCTCTGCGGCGTCGGAGCACGCGGCGGGTCTCTGCCATACGTGCAGCCGCTCGAGGTCGTCGCAGAACATGAGGTCACCCACGTCGAGGTGCGTCCTGCCGAGACTGTAGAGCGTCGACAGGACCTCGGTGGGCGTGCCGAGGTAGAGCTCGAGGGCGGGATGCTCGCAGGCGAACTCGACGACCCGGCGGATGATATTGTGCGGGCCCCGAGTGACCTTGAGCGCCCCGTTCTCGTCGACGTCGACGGTGGGCCAGGTCGACTGGTCGGCGCGCTCGGCGAGCGTCGAGGTATCGGCGACGACAGCGATGGCCGAGCCCTTGTGGGGTGCCGAGGCAGCCACCTTCGCCACGGTGACGTTCGACCTGACCGAGAACAGGGCCATGCCCCGTCCATGGACCCCCCATCGGTCCATGACCATGGTCTCGAGCTTTGAGGTGACCCTCGGCTCGAAGATCGTCTCATGAAGAGCACCCGGTACGCCGACGCCGTCGTCGATCATCGTCAGGATGCGATCGTTCCCATCGCGCGCCGTCGCGACGAAGATCCGCTGCGCGTGGGCGTCGCGGGCGTTGCGCAGCAGCTCTACGACGATGTCCTCAAAGCTCCGTACGTCGTGCTTTGCCTGTCGACGCTCGGCTTCCGGTACACGCAGGCGGACGTACCCGTTGCCGAGCGTCTCCTCGACTTTGAGGTAGCCGTCGCCCGAGACCGCGGTGACGAAATCTATAAGGGGGTCGGTTTCGCTCATGACGTCTGCAAGCGTGACACGGTACTCGTCCTATCTCAAGGCCGAGGGGACCTCAACGGGTCCCCTCGGCGAACACGATACGGATCTTTGGCCCGAGAGACTCGGCGATCGCGCTACTTCGCGTACTCGACCGCGCGACTCTCCCGGATGATCATGACCTTGATCTGGCCGGGATACTGGAGTTCTTCTTCGATCTGCTTGGCGAGATCGCGGGCCATGAGCGTAGCATCGGCGTCGCTGATCTCGTCGGGCTTGACCATGACGCGGATCTCGCGTCCGGCCTGCATCGCATAGGACTTCTCGACTCCCGGGTGGGCCTCAGCGAGCGCCTCGAGCTTCTCGAGACGCTTGATGTAGCTCTCCAGGGTCTCGCGGCGGGCGCCCGGACGTGCGGCTGAGATGGCGTCGGCGGCCTGGACGATGACGGCCTCGACGGTCTGGGGCTCGACGTCGCCGTGGTGGGCCTCGATGCAGTGCACGACCTCCTTGTTCTCGCCGAGGCGTCGTGCGAGGTCCGCGCCGATGACGGCGTGTGGCCCTTCGATCTCGTGATCGATGGCCTTGCCGAGGTCGTGCAGGAGTCCGGCGCGCTTGGCGAGCGTGGGATCGAGCCCCAGCTCGGCGGCCATGACGCCGGCGACGTACGCCACCTCGAGCGAGTGGTTGAGTACGTTCTGACCGTAGCTTGTGCGGTAGCGCAGACGCCCGAGCGTGCGAACCAGGTCCGCGTGCAGGTTGTGCACACCGGTGTCGAAGACGGCCTGCTCCCCCGCTTCATGGACCTGCTGATCGACAAGCACCTCGGCCTTCTTGAACATCTCCTCGATGCGCGCGGGGTGGATGCGACCGTCTGCGATGAGGTTCTCGAGAGTGATGCGGCCCACCTCGCGACGGACCGGGTCGAAGCTCGACAGAATGACCGCTTCGGGGGTGTCATCGATGATCAGGTTGATACCGGTGAGCTGCTCGAAGGCACGGATGTTGCGGCCTTCGCGGCCGATGATGCGTCCCTTGAGGTCGTCGCTCGGGATGTGTACGACCGATACGGTCGACTCGGCGGTGTGATCGGCTGCGACGCGGCCGATCGCGATGCTGATGATGTTGCGCGCCTTGCGGTCGGCCTCTTCACGCGCACGCTGCTCGGCCTCGCGGATCACGATGGCGGAGTCGTGGGCGACGTCTTGTTTGACGCGCTCGAGTAGTACGGCCTTGGCCTGGTCCGAGGACATGCCGGCGAGTGCTTCGAGGCGCGACTTCTCCTCGGCTATGGCCTCGTCGAGCTCCTGTTCGCGCTTGACGATCTGTCCCGCCTGGCTGGAGAGCTGGTGCTCGCGCTTGTCGATCGACTCACTGCGCCGTTCGATCGACTCCTCACGCTGAAGCAGGCGGTTCTCGAGGGCGTTGATCTCCTTGCGGCGTTCCTTGATCTCCTCGTCGGTCCGGGCCTTGAGCTGGAAGATCTCGTCCTTGGCTTCGAGCAGCATCTCCCTGCGAGTCGTCTCGGCTTGCTTCTCGGCATCAGCCAGCGCGTGTTCGGCCGCTGAACGGGCCTGATTCGCCTTGCCGGCGATCACGAAGCGGTTGATGACGTAGCCGAGGACGAAGCCGAGAGCGAGTCCGATGATTGCGTAGATCGGGCCCATCGCGCGTCCCCTCCCTATCCGGGTTCATGTGTGACGGTATCTCGGTGAAGCGGCCTCCGGACCCGGATGGTCGGACCGGAGGAGACGGCAGGTCGCAGACTGCTAGGTGCCAGATACGACGAAGCCGGACGACATCTCGTCCGGCAAGCGTGGCCCAGGTATGGGGTTCATTGGTCCCACATATATGCCAGCGGCCACCCCCATGGGGTGGCTTCAGGCGGTGAGTACATAAGAACCACATACGATACGACACACCGCAGCCATGCCGGTTGTCGTCTCGGTCACGTTTGCCGCGCCCATCGTACTCGCGAGGCCCTGTGCGCGTCAAGATGGCAACACCTCTGAGCAGCGAGAACGGTCCCCCAATGTGTACTCCTACAGATGCCCCTCGGGTTCGGCCGAGTCCGCCCGATCGGATATGGCGGACTCGGCCGCATCACGTGCGTCCCCGAACGAGAACCCGCGGCGCACGAGCCGCGCGGTAAGACGGTCGACCGAATCGCTGGAGCGGACTGCCCGAGTAGCTGCGTTGAGGGCGCGGGTGCGCTCGTCAGGTATTGGCGCACACTCGTCGAGTTCCCTCATGGCGAGGTCATCCGGAACGCCCTTGCGCGCCATCTCGCGTAACGCACGCTGCCGTCCGAGCCCGCGCACCGATACGAGGGAGTGCGCGAGCATCCGCGCGAACCGTTCGTCATCCACGAGGCCCGAACGGACCAGGTCCTCGGTCAGTTCGGATACGACGGAGGAGGGGTACCCATCCGCGAGCAACGTGTCCGCGAGTTCGGTGGAGCTCCGCTCGCGATACGCGAGGAGCCGATAGGCGCGCGCGCGTGCCTCTTCCGGCTCTACCGCGAGCGCTCGCGCGTCGATGTCCGATGGGTCGATCACATCGCCCAACGCGAGGCCGAGCTGCCTGAGGACCGGTGAGGCGATTGCTCGCCAGGCTTCGTCATCGAGATAGATGGTCCTTCGTGACGAGCCCCGCATGCCGCGGATCTCCGTGACGGTTCTGAGATCCGCGGCCACGATCTACTCGGCGGGCTTATCGTCTTTGGCTGCGCCTCCGACAGGCGTGCCGAGTGAAACGCCGCCGGGTAGCGACAGGTGCTTGCGGATGCGGCCCTCGATCTCGTCGCGCAGATCGGGGTGGTCGCGCAAGTAGTCCTTTGCTGCCTCGCGCCCCTGGCCGAGGCGTTCCTCGCCGTACGTGTACCAGGCACCGGACTTCTGGACGATGGCCTCCTCGACACCGAGGTCGAGCAGACTCCCCTCCTTTGAGATCCCCAGTCCGTACATGATGTCGAACTCGGCCTGCCTGAACGGAGGAGCGACCTTGTTCTTGACGACCTTGGCACGTACACGGTTGCCGACGAGCTCGGTACCTTGCTTGATGGAGTCGATGCGGCGCACATCGATGCGTATCGATGCGTAGAACTTGAGCGCACGGCCGCCGGAGGTGGTCTCCGGGCTGCCGAACATCACGCCGACCTTCTCGCGGAGCTGGTTGATGAAGATGCAGGTGGTGTTCGACTTGCTGAGCGAGCCGGCAAGCTTGCGCATGGCCTGGCTCATGAGCCGTGCCTGGAGACCGACCGTGACATCGCCCATCTCGCCCTCGAGCTCGGCCCGGGGCACGAGCGCCGCGACCGAGTCCACAACGATGACGTCCACGGCCCCCGATCGTACGAGCATGTCAGTGATCTCGAGCGCCTGCTCGCCCGTGTCGGGCTGTGAGATGAGGATGTCGTCAATATCGACCCCGAGCCGGGCAGCGTACGCGGGATCGAGCGCGTGCTCCACATCGATGAAAGCAGCGATGCCCCCTGCGTGCTGGGCCTCCGCCACGATCTGCAGCGCGAGTGTCGTCTTACCGGACGACTCCGGGCCGTAGATCTCGACGATCCGGCCGCGCGGCACACCGCCGATACCAAGCGCGGCGTCGAGGGCCAGTGACCCGGTGGGGATCGCATCGATCGTCTGAAGCGCCGCGTGCTCACCCAGGCGCATCAGGGAACCCTTGCCGAACTTGCGCTCGATCTGCTCGCGTGTGAGATCGAGCACCTTCTCCTTCTCGCGTTCCATGCTCACTTCTGCTCCTTTACGCCGTCCGGACGACCCCCTGAAGGTCGTCACGACCGTACACGAACATACGTTCGGTGTCAATCATCCGCCGAGGGGTAGCGCCGCGATCTCCTGGTAGACGGGACCCGCTGGCGTGAGGACGGACGAGTAGAGGGTAACCTCCTGCACTGACATCGATCGCGAACGTTCGTCGGCGCGATGGAGCGCATGCTCAAGAGCATCGAATACGGGCGGAGCAAGGCGCCGTGGACGACGGGCACGGCAGAGTGTGGCGTGGGTCCGGAAGCGTCGCCTATCGGATGGCGGTACGAGACCCTCGAGCGCCGCGTCGACCACCGCAGCAAGCGCCGCGGTGTCTTCGGCTCCGTGCCCGCCCTCGGCCCAAATGAGCGACGCGACTCGCAGGCGCGGAACGACCGCCACGCGGTCGAGCGTGAGCCGGTAGGGCTCGACGCCTCGCACCGCGGGGAGGAGGCGGGAAACGGCCTCATCGGCGACCGACGTCTCGATGTCGCCGAGAAAGCGGACGGTGACGTGGAGGTTCTCCTCGGCCACCCACTTCTCGCCACGCCACGACGGATCGGCGCTTATCGCGGCCGTGCGACACGAATCGAGCGCCTGACGCGTACGCTGCGGGAGCGCCAGGCCGAGGAAGGCGCGCATCACACATCGACTCCGGGTCCCGCAGCCGGGCGTACCGCACGGAGGAGCAGGCCGAGGGCGGCTACGGTCGCACGGATTCGCACGCCGTCGCGGTCTCCGGGAAGCATGCGGCGCTCGGCATGCGTGTCCGCAGGCGTCGCGATCGCTAACCACACGGTACCGACAGGTTTGGCGGCGCTCCCGCCTGTCGGCCCGGCGATCCCCGTGATGGCGACTGCGATATCCGCGCCGAGGCGCATCCGGGCCCCTTCGGCCATCGCGATCGCCGTCTCGGCGCTGACGGCACCGTGTGCTTCGAGAGTCGCCGAGCTCACCCCGAGGACGGTGGACTTGACGGCGTCGGCGTACGCAACGACCCCGCCGGCGAAGGCGGCCGAGGAACCGGCGACGTCGGTGAGGGCGGAGGCGACCATGCCGCCCGTGCAGGACTCAGCTGTGCAGATGCGCAGTCCGAGCCGTTCGGCGGCGTCCATGATGGCTTCGGCGAGTGTGGAGCCGTCGGTGCTGTAGCACGCGTCGCCGAGCGCCACAGCCGCGGCGCGGGCCGCGGCATCGAGTGCGGTCTCCCCTGCCCCGCCGTCACGCAGGATGACGTCTACCAGTCCGGGAGACGCAAGGATGGTGAACGCCATGCCCGACGACCCGGCGAGCGCGCCTTCGACGAGAAGTTGGATGTCGGACTCGGGGTGCCCGATGGTCCGCAGTATCCGCGGGGAGGCGTGGCCGGGCCGGTCGTCCAGGAGCACCCCGAGCATCGGTCCCATCTCGTGGGGCGGTCCGGGAAGCAGCGCGAGTGTGCCGTGCTCGTGCTCGAGCACCTGACCCGGCGCGGTGCCGAGGGTGGGCATGAGGATCCGGGCGCCGTCTATGATCTCTGCCTGGCGAAGCACGCGGGCACCAGCCTCGGCACACCCATGCCTGGCGACAGCCGGGCCGAGGGACCGGAGTACTCCCTCGTCGCATGTGAGTGTCCGCCCGAGCGCTCGTGCGGCGGCCTCGCGGGTCACATCGTCGTGTGTCGGCCCGAGCCCGCCCGTGACGACGATCAGGCGGTGACCTGGAAGCGCCCGGGTGAGGAACGACGCGATGGCGTCAGCGTCATCGGGAAGCGCGGTCACCGAGCGAACGTCGTACCCGGCGTCCTCAAGCGCGCGGGCGACGTTCGGGCCGTTCGTGTCGGGACGCAGGCCGCTCGTGAGCTCGGTGCCGACGACCAGGACGGCGGCGGTCGGCGATGCGAGCTCAGGATCCATCGCGAGATCCACGTTCCCACGGGCCGGTGAGGATGTCCCGCGCGTGGTAGAAGTAGTCGATCATGGACAGCATCGTCATGACGACGGCTGCCGCCATGACGAGCCATGACAGGGTCTCGAACGCGCCCCACAGCGGCGGCGAGAGCCACTCCTCCAAAGTCGCGCTCCCCCGCACGAGAAACGCGACGATCGCGACGATCTGGAGCACGGTCTTGACCTTCCCGTAGTCAGAGGCGGCGATCACCCGCCCCTCGGCTACCGCGACCATCCGAAGGCCGCTGACGACCAGCTCACGGCTGATGATGACGAGTGCGACCCACGAAGGGATCCGGCCGAGATCTACAAGCGCCACAAGTGCGGCGGTCACGAGCAGCTTGTCCGCGAGCGGGTCGATGAACTTCCCGAACGTGGTCACCTGGTTGCGCGATCGCGCGATGTACCCGTCGACTGCGTCGCTTGCGGCGAGCGCGACGAAGATGGCCGCGGCGAGCCATGGTTGTGCCAGGAGCCACCACCCGGGCGCGCGAATCCCCTCGGGGAACGAGCCGAGGAGGACCACGAGGAATACCGGGATGAAGACGATCCGGGCGAGCGTGATGCGATTGGCAAGGTTCATGTTGCGGATCACTGGACCACCCCCACCAGATCGTAGCCGATGGCGTCGGTGATGCGTACCTGTACGAACCCGCCGGGCGCTGCATCAGAGGAGATGAAGGTGATGCCGTCGACCTCGGGTGCCTGCCCGCATGTCCGCCCCCACGAAGCGCCGTCCTCATCCACTCCCTCGACGAGTGTCTGCTGGAGTGTGCCGATGCGTGCGACAGCGCGCTCGAAGCCGACAGTATCGGCCAGGTCACGGAGCCGTTGGGCACGCTCGAGGCGCACGTCTGCGGGGATCTGGCCGGGCATGACCGCGGCACGGGTACCGTCCTCGGGCGAGTACGCGAACACCCCGACGTAGTCGAAACCGGCTTCGGCTACGAACGCCTCGAGTTCGGCGGACTCCGCCTCGGTCTCTCCCGGGAACCCGGTCATGACCGTGGTCCTGAGTGAGACGCCGGGAAGCGTTTCGCGGATACGGCCGAGCAGCGCGAGGTGGTGCCCCGTGTCGCCGGTGCGGCCCATCGCGTCGAGCACGCGCGCCGAGGCATGTTGCAGAGGGAGGTCGAGATAGCGGCAGACACGTGGATCGGCGGCCATCGCCTCGAGCAGGCGCGGTGTGATGCCGTCGGGCTGGACATACATGAGGCGAACGCGGAAGTCACCCTCAAGCGCGCCGAGACGCTCGACGAGTGACGCGAGGTCGCCGCTGTCGTCTGAGTCTCTCCCCCACGAGGAGATATCCTGTCCGATCAGCACGATCTCACGCGCTCCCCGCTCGACGAGGAACGTCGCCTCGGCAAGCAGCGCGGAGGCCGACGCGGAGGCGAACGGTCCCCTGATCGTCGGGATGGTGCAGTACGCGCAGTGGCGGTCACAGCCCTCGCTGACCTTGAGGTACGCAGTCGTTCCGGGCGCCGTGCGGCCGTGGACGGACGCGCGGGGCGATGCGGGGATTCCCGTGATGCGCTCTACGACCTCGAGCAGGCGCCGTTCGTCGGCGACCGCCACGAAGGCGTCAGGCTCCGGCATCGCCTCGGCCAGCTCGTCTCCGTACCGCGAGACCATGCAGCCAGCCACGATGAGTCGTCTGCCGTCGCGCGCGGGGCGCCATGAGTCCGCGAGATCGAAGGCCTCGGCGATCGACTCCTCGGTGGCGGCCTCGATGAACGAGCAGGTATTGAGGACGACGACGTCGGCTTCCGATGGGTCGGCGACCAGGCGATATGCCGACGCTTCCACCGCGGCTGCCATCCGGTCGGAGTCGACCTCGTTCTTCGGACATCCGAGGGTGACGAACGCGATGGCCGGCGCGTGTTGGGGCATGCGCGACCCTAACGGTAGTTGGTGAATTGGAGCGGGATGCCGTAGTCGTGCTCCTTGATGAACGCGATCACGGCCTGGAGCTCGTCACGGCTGGCGCTGAAGATGCGCAGCTTGTCACCTTCGATCTGGACCTTGACCTTGAACTTCTGGTCGCGGACCTCCTTGTTGATGCGTCGCGCGATCTCAGCGTCGATCCCGTTGACCACCGTGGCTGTCCGCCTGGCAGTGCCGCCGGATCCGGCCTCGATCTTGCCCCAATCGAGCGCCATGAGGTCGATGCCTCGCCGGACGAGCTTGCTGTCGAGGATGTCCTTGACCTGTCCTAAGACGAAGTCACTCGGCGCGGTGAGTGAGATCGTACCGGCGGCACGATCGAAACTGACCGTGGAGCCGGTTCCCTTGAGGTCGTAGCGCTGCGCAAGCTCCTTCACCGTCTGCTGCACGGCGTTGTCGACCTCCTGCATGTCCACCTGGGACACGACATCAAAGCTCTGGTCCTTGGCCATCAGGACACCTCCGTCATGTGGTTGCGGTCATTCCTCCGCGCTCAGGCGTACCTCGGCAGTGCCGGTGCCGAGCGGGACCTCGACGGCTGCGCCATCGCGGGTGACACTCACTGCGGCCGGTTTCCCGATCCGCACGGTGGCCTCGTCGGTGACGCTGTAGCTCTTCTGCTGTCCGCCGGGCAGCGTGCCTTCGTATGCGGTCAGTCCGTCCACCTCGATCTTGAGCCACGAGGACTGCCCTTCGGCCACCGAGACCACGAGCGTGAACGCTCCGGCAGCCGGGGTCCCCTCGGCATCGATCGTCGGCGTCACGATATCCGCGCCGGTCACTCCGGGCACCGTATCGGTCGCCGCCGGACTCTCGGACGTCGCGGGCGGGATCGGCGGCGGGGTGTCGTCTCCGCTCAGGAGGACCGTGACGCCCCAGATGGCAAGACCGACGACGGCCACAACGACCACCAGCAGGATCCAGACCTGTCGCGGGACCGAGTGGATCTCGCGCTGTTGCGGGACGATGGTCCTGCCTGGGATGCGCGTGAGTTTGGGAGCGGCCGTCGCTGCGCCGAGGTCGGCCGCGTACTCGGCAAGCAGGGGTGCCGGATCGATGCCGAGCGCCTGGGCGTAGTTCTGGATATAGCCCTTCACGTAGACCTGGGACGGCAGGTCGTCCCAGCGCTCGTCTTCGAGCGCGTTGAGCGTGCGCCCCATGATGTGCGTTGCGGCCTGTATCTCAGCCAGGGTCTTGCTCTGGCGGCGGCGCGCGGCGGCGAGTGTCTTCCCAACGGGCACGTTCACGCCTTCCTAAGACAGCGGGGCACGGCCGGTTCAGGCATCGGGATCGCGCTCCTCGCGCTCGAACAGCTTGAGCGCTTCGAGGTCCTCGACATCTACCTGCACTTCCCGGGGGCGGCTGCCATCGGGAGGTCCGACGATGCCCTTGGATTCGAGCATGTCCATGATGCGTCCCGCCCGAGCATACCCGACCTTGAGCCGCCGCTGGAGAAGCGACGTCGAGCCCATGCCGCTCGTGACCACCATGTCGGCGGCCTCCCACAGGAGCGGATCGTCATCGTCGCTGCTCTCGAGAGTACCCGAGGCGCCCGTCACCTTGAGGTGCAGGATCTCCTCGTGGTACTCGGGTTCGGCCTGCCCCTTGACGTGCGTGACGATCGTCTCGATCTCTTCCTCGGTCACGAATGCGCCCTGGATGCGGCGGGGTTTGGGCCACGCGGGTGTGGAGAAGAGCATGTCGCCCAGCCCGATGAGCTTCTCAGCGCCGGCAGTGTCGAGGATGACGCGGCTGTCGATACCGGAGGACACCGCAAACGCGATGCGGTGCGTGATGTTGGTCTTGATAAGCCCGGTGATGATGTCGGTGGATGGCCGCTGTGTGGCGACGATGAGGTGGATACCGGCGGCACGGGCGAGCTGCGCGAGGCGTACGATCGAGTCCTCGACCTCTTTGGCGGCCACCATCATGAGGTCCGCGAGTTCGTCGATGATGATCACGAGGTACGGCAGCTCCTCGGTGCCCTCGGGCGCCTTGCCAGTGCGGACGTTCGTGTTGTACTGCGCGATATTGCGGGCACCGAGCTTCTGGAGCTTCTTCAGGCGGGCATCCATCTCCCCCACCGCCCAGTGCAGGGCCGAGGCAGCTTCCTTGGCCTCGGTGACCACGGGCACGTAGAGATGCGGAACGCCGTTGTAGAGGTTGAGCTCGATGCGCTTGGGGTCGATGAGGATCAGCCGGACCTCGGCGGGGGTCGCCCGCATGAGGATCGACATGATGAGCGCGTTTATGCAGACCGACTTGCCCGTGCCGGTAGAGCCGGCGATGAGCATATGCGGCATCGCCGCCAGGTCCGCCGCGATCTGCTCGCCCGCGACGTCCTTTCCGATGGCGAGCAGCAGCGGGCGCGGGTCGGCGATGAGGCCGGAGTGGAGGACGTCGCCAAGGGTGACGGTGGTCCGCCCGGCGTTGGGAACCTCGATGCCGACGTAGCTCTTGCCGGGGATCGGCGCCAGGAAGCGGATCGTCGGCGCGGCGAGCGCGAGGGCGAGGTCATCGGAGAGGGCTGTGACGCGGTTGAGCTTCACGCCCTTGGCGATCTCCAACTCGAACATCGTGACCGTCGGGCCCGGTACCCAACCGACGACACGCGAGGCGATGTCGAACGTGGCGAGCGTCTGCTCGATGAGATCGGCTGTCTGGCGGAGCTCCTTCTCGGAGGCCTTGTGCTGCGCCGCGGTCTCGGGAGTGCACTTGAGTGCACCGACAGGCGGCAGTTCGAAGCCCTCGAGCGATCGCGGGGGTGCCGGTTGCGCTGTGGGTAGCGTTTCGCGCGAGGACTCGGGATCCGAGGTGCCGCGCCTGCGTGCCGCGGGGCGCTGGGGCGTGCGGGCAAACTCGGACTCGGCCTCGAACTCGGCAAGCGGCGTGGTCTTCGCGGCCCGGCGCCTGGACGCCTGCACCGGTGTCTCGAACTCGGTCTCGGCGGGGCTGAGCTTCTCGCGGAGCCGATCGAACAGCTCGGAGATCGAGAGTCCGGCGATGACGAGCCCAACGAGGATGAGTGCGATCGAGACGACGTAGGCGATCGGCGTGCCGAGGAGGCTCCGCAGAAGCCATGCGGATCCTCCGCCGATGTAGCCGCCCGTGCCGGTGAGCGTGAGCGGCTCCCACTGTGTGACGGGGTCGTTGCCGACCGACAGTGCCGTGATGGAAGCCACGAGCACGACTGCCAGTCCGAGGCCGACACGCACCTCGTCGACACGCACCGAGCGGACGAAGAAGGTGACCGCCCACAGGAGCACGATGACCGGTATGGCGTAGGCGCCGAGACCGAATCCGAGGCGCATCGCACCGGAGATCGCCTGCGGGACGATGCCGTTCGAATGAGTCAGTACTGCAATGGCCAGGGCGATAGCGGTGGCCGCGAGGATGATGCCGACTATCTCGTGGCGGCTGTCGGTGTCGAGTACCGGCGGCGGTGCCGGTCCGCGCTTCGCAGTCGGGCGTGACGGCGATGACCGTTTCGTCGTCTTCTTCTGAGTCGCCATCAGTATCGGGACCTCATCCCAGCAGCTGCCACACGATGATGCCGAGTCCCGCAACCGCGCAGTACGCCGCGAACGGATAGAGCGGTCGCTTGCGCAGGTATGCGAGCAACCCTGCGATTGCAGCATAACCGCTCACAGCGGCCGCAAGGAACCCGAGGGCGCTCACGCCGGGCGACGGCATGACGACACCCCCGCCGAGCAGCTCGCGAGCGGCCCACCCACCGGCGAGCAGGATGCTCGGCACGGAGAGCAGGAACGAGAAGCGCGCGGCCTGCTCGCGATCGAGCCCGATGGCGAGTCCCGCGGCCATCGTGGAGCCGGCCCGCGAGATCCCGGGTGCTATCGCCGCTCCCTGTGCGACGCCGATGAGCGCCGCCTGCCACCAGCGCAAGTCGGATGGGTCGTGCTCCCGCTGGCGCGACAGCCACTCGGCGAGCGTGAGGACGACGGCGGTCACGATGAGGAAGACGCCGACGTACAGCACCGCGCCGAAGAGGCGCTCGAACACGTCGTCGAACGCGAGGCCGATCAGTCCGGTCGGGATGGTGCCGATGATGATGAGCCACGCAAGCCGGCGCTCGGGGGCACGTTCGGGAGCGGTGGAGAAGAACCCGCGCACCATGCGCCACAGGTCGGCCCGGAAGTAGACGATGACGGCCAGCAGGGTGCCCAGGTGAAGCAGCACGTCGAAGGCCACAGCCGGCTTGTCCCACCCGAAGAGCGCGGGGACGATCACGAGGTGCCCCGATGACGAGATGGGCAGGAACTCCGCGGCGCCCTGGGTGATGCCGAGGATGATCGCCTCGAGGACCGTCACCTAGACCTCCATCACGATAGGGATGATCATCGGACGTCTGCGCGCGGTCTCCCAGACGAACTGCGAGAAGGAGTCCCGAAGCGCCTTCTTGATCACGGCCTGGTCGGTGACGCCCTCCCCCGATGTGCGCTTGAGGATCTTGTCGAGCCGGATGCGACCGGCTGCAAG
Source organism: Actinobacteria bacterium UBA2272 (assembly GCA_002347725.1). GTDB lineage: Bacteria > Actinomycetota > Coriobacteriia > Anaerosomatales > Anaerosomataceae > UBA2272. Next base: position 388,516 of record DDXA01000003.1, on the reverse strand, counting down.
CGCGCCTTCGGTGTCCGAGCCGAGGACGAGGCCGGCGGTGACGAACTCGATGTCGCCTGCGATCGCACCCGTCCGGGTGTCCAGCGCCACGACGATGACCGCGATGCCGTCGCTGGAGAGCACCTGGCGGTCGCGAAGGATGACGTGGCCGAGGTCGCCCACGGCCAATCCGTCCACGTACACGACGCCGGAGGTCACCTGCTCGCCGAGACGGACGCCGTCTTCGTCGATCTCCAGGCAGCGACCGTTTTCGAGGATGAAGATGTTCTCGTCGGGGATGCCGACGTCACGGGCGAGTCCCGCGTGTGCGTAGAGGTGCCGGGTCTCTCCGTGGATGGGCATGAAGTGGGTCGGCTTCACCAGGTTCAGCATCATCTTGAGCTCTTCTGATGCACCGTGACCCGAAACGTGGACGCGGGCCATACCCTTATGGACGACTTTCGCCCCCGCCTTGTACAGACGGTTCATGACGCGGCTGACGGCCTTCTCGTTGCCGGGTATCGGCGTGGCCGAGATGACGACCGTGTCACCCTCCTCGATCTTCACGGTGCGGTGATCGCCGTTGGCGATCCGTGCGAGCGCCGAGAGCGGTTCGCCCTGGCTGCCCGTACACATCACGACCACCTTGTCCGCGGGGAGGTCACCCATCTGGAACGCGTCGACAAGGTCTTCATCGGCGATGTGAAGGTAGCCGAGTTCGCGCGCGATCTTCGTCGTGTTGATCATCGAGCGGCCCGTGACGACGACCTTGCGTCCGCAGGCAACGGCAGCGTCGCAGACCTGCTGGACGCGGTGGATGTGTGATGCGAACGACGCCACGATGATGCGCTGGTCGGCGGCGGCGAAGATATCGCGCAGGGTCTTGCCCACGACCGCCTCGGAGGCCGTGCTTCCGGGACTCTCCGCGTTCGTCGAGTCCGACATCATCAGCGTGACGCCGGCCTTGGATGCCCGTGCGAATGCGGCGTAGTCCGTGAACCGTCCGTCTATCGGGGTCTGATCGAGCTTGAAGTCACCGGTGTGAAGAACCGTTCCCGCCGGGGTGCGTATGAATATGCCGACACCGTCAGGGATGGAATGGTTCACCGCCATGAAGTCCATGCCGAACAGCCCGAGGTTCACGTGGCCGCCGGGCTTGATCTCGCGGAGCTTCGGCTTCTTGATCTTGTGTTCGTCGAGCTTGCCCTGGATGATGCCGAGCGTGAGCCTCGTGCCGAGCACGGGGACCGGTTGGCCGAGGTCGTTGAGCAGGTAGGGCAGCGCCCCTGTGTGATCTTCGTGGCCGTGGGTGATCACGATGCCGCGAAGCTTCTCCTTGCGTTGGACGATGTAGCTGTAGTCGGGCAGGATCAGGTCGATCCCGGGGTGATCATCGTCGGGGAACATGAGTCCCGCGTCGATGACTACCATGTCGTTCCCGTACTCGAGCACGGTCATGTTCTTGCCGATCCCGTCGAGCCCACCGAGCGGGATGACGCGGAGGCGGTTCTTCTTCGATGTCATCAGGTGCTGAGTCGTACTCCTTAGGTCATGGTGCGTGTACAGGTCACGCGACCTCACGAGGTCGCGTATCGGTCAGGTGATGAGGCCGAGGTGACGCATGATGCGTGCGAGCTCGGCGGTCTGCTCGTCGGTAGCGGGAATAAGCGGCAGGCGCGTCTCGCCCACCGGGAAGCCGACGAGTTCGAGTGCCTTCTTGACCATGATGGGGTTGGCGGTCATGAACAGCGCCTTGAACAGCGGCATCAGTTCGAGGTGGATCTTGAGCGCGCGGGTGTGGTCACCGTTTGCCTGCGCGCCCAGCATCTCGGCCAGCTGCGGACCCGCGATGTGTGAGGCGACGGAGATCACGCCCGTGGCACCGAGTCCCATCATCGGGAGCGTGTCCTCGTCGTTGCCCGAGAGGACCTCGAACCCGAGGGGAGCCCCGTCGATGATGGAGGCGATCTGGGTGAGGTTGGAGCTCGCCTCCTTGACCGCCACGATGTTCTCGAAATTCGCGGCCAGTCTCAGTGTGGTCGAAGCATCGAGGTTCACGACACTGCGCCCCGGGATGTTGTAGAGGATGACCGGGACACTCACGGCAGACGCGATGGCGCCGAAGTGGCGGTAGAGTCCCTCCTGCGGGGGCTTGTTGTAGTACGGCACCACGGCCATGATCGCGTCTACGCCCAGGCCCACGACCTTGCGCGCGAAGGCCACCGAGTCGTCGGTGCAGTTGTCGCCGGCGTTCGCGATGACCGGTGCCTGACCGTCGACAGCCTCGAGCACGGCTTCGAACAGGCGCATCTTGTCGTCGTAGAAGACCGTCGGCGACTCGCCCGTGGTGCCGCACACGACGAGTGCGTCGCTGCCTTCGTCCAGCAGGCGAAGCGCGAGTTCCTGCGCGCGTGGAAGATCGAGTCCACCGTCGGGCGTGAACGGCGTGACCATGGCGGTTGTGAGGCGGCCGAAGCGCGGTGCGGGCATGGTGATCGCCCCTTAGGTCAAGGCGTTGTCCCGACGCCTGGGTACGTGTGATTACCGAAGTATTGTGCCACAGAGCAGACCAAACCGCCGAATGAGGGGGCGGTTGGTGACGGGGGCGTTACCTGTGGAGTGGTACATACCGTTGGGAGCGCAGGATTCCGATCGCGGGGCAGTAGTCGCGCGGGCGGCGGCGGCCCTACTCGCCCAGCCCGAACCCGTCGTGCAGCGCCCCCACGGCGCGGTCGGCCTCATCGGCAGCTATCAGCACCGATATCGTCGTGTGGCTGTCCGCTACCTGCAGCACGTTCACCCCGGCTTCGGCAAGCGACTCGGCGACGCGCGCCATCACGCCCGGGACTCCGTGCATGCCCGCGCCCACGAGCGTGATCTTGGCCAGCCTCCCGCGAACCTCGTGTGCCATACCAAGTGAGCGGAGCACCTCACACGCACGGTCGACATCAGCCTCAGGTAGCGTGAACACGAGTGTGGCCGCCGACGGCGTGAACATGTCGAGCGAGACGGCGGCGTCGGCCATCGAGCGGAACACGCGTGTCTGAGCCGCCATGTGTGCGGCAGCGTCGTCCTCCGGCGGCAGGTCCACGCGGATGCGCGCCACGCCGGTGGAGTGCGACACGGCAGTTGCCACAGACGCGGGGCGGTACGACGCGATGTCCGCCACCTGCGTGCCGGGGTGATCGGTATAGGTGTTGCGCACGCGCACGGCAAGGCCGCTTGCGAGCGCCAGCTCGGCCGCCGGCATGTGCACCACGCGCGAGCCGTGCTTGGCCATCTGGAAGAGCTCGTCGGCGCTGATCACATCGAGCACCGCCGCGCCGCCGCACGTGCGCGGATCGGCGGTCATCACGCCGTCGACGTCGGTGTAGATCTCGACGGCGTGCGCATCGAGCGCCACGCCGAGGGCGCACGCAGTCGTGTCGCTGCCTCCCCTGCCAAGGGTCGTGACGCGTCCGTCGGGTGCGATGCCCTGGAAGCCCGCCACCACCGGCACCCCGCCTCGCGCGATCGCGGCGAGCAGTGTCCCGGGATGGATCTCCATGATGGCGGCGTTCTCATGTGCGCCATCAGTGACGATGCCGGCCTCGGCCCCGGTGAACGCCGAGGCATCGATGCCTGCCGCGCGCAGTTCATGGGCGACCACGACCGCGGAGATGAGTTCGCCGGTCGAGGCCAGGAGGTCACGCTCGCGGGGATCGGCGGGCAGCTCTCCCACAAGGCCGAGGAGCGTATCGGTGGCGTACGGCGCGCCCGAGCGTCCCATGGCCGAGACGACGATCACCGGCGCCCGGTCGAGTTCAAGCGCCTCGGTGACACGATTGGCGATCGCTGCCCTTCCCTCTGGCGTCGCTACCGAGGTTCCGCCGAACTTCATGACCACGATCGGACGTCCGGCCACACTAGACCTCCAGGTAGTGCTCGAGGCCGACGATCAGGCCTGAGCGCTTCACCGTCTCGCGGATCGCGAGGATGACGCCCGGCATGAAGCTCGTGCGGTCGATGCTGTCGTGACGGATGGTGAGCGTCTGTCCCTGCCCGCCGAAGAGGACCTCTTGGTGCGCGACCAGACCCGGGAGCCTCACCGAGTGGATCGTTACCTCATCGACGATCGCGCCGCGGGCACCTTCGGCCAGCTCGGTCTCTCGCCCTGGCGCGTCAGGAACGTGTGTGCGGGCGCCCGCGATGAGTTTCGCGGTGCGGAGAGCTGTCCCGCTTGGAGCGTCAGCTTTGCGGTCGTGGTGGAGCTCGATGATCTCGACGTGCGGCATGTACCGGGCCGCGGTCTGAGCGAAGCGCATCATGAGCACAGCGCCGATAGCGAAGTTCGGGGCCATGAACAGGCAGGTCCCGTCCGGAGCGTTCGCAGCGAGCGACTCCAGCGTGGCTGTCGTCAGGCCGGTCGTCCCGACGACGCAGTGCACTCCGCGGCCAAGAGCAGTCGCGATCGCGGCTTCGACGACACCGGGGTTGGTGAAATCGACCATCACATCCGGGCGTGCGGCTTCGATGGCCTCGGCCAGATCCCCGACGATGGTCAGGCCGCTTCCCTCGCCCAACGCCTCGCCTGCATGCACGGGGTCTACGGCCGCGACCAGGCTGAGGCCGTCCTCGGCGAGTACTGCCCGGACGACCTCGCGGCCCACGCGTCCGCAGGCGCCGTTCACGAGTACGGTGATCATCGCAGTCCTCCCCTACACCAGGTGCGCGACGTCGTGTTCGTCGAGCGGGGCGATCATCGCGAGCGCGTGATTGCCGTCGAAGATGCGGCGGGCCAGTTCGTGCACGCCTTCGGTGGTCACAGCATCGATGCGTTCCACGATCTCGTCGAGCGACAGAAGTTCACCGAGCGTCACCTGGCTCTTTCCGAGTCGGGTCATCCTGCTCCGGGTACTCTCGAGACCGAGGACCATCTGTCCCTTGATGCTTTCGCGGACGCGCTCGAGCTCGTCGGAGGTGATGCCGTCGGCGCAGAGGCGATCGACCTCGCCGCGGATAAGGCGGATGACCTCGGCGGCATTGTCCGGTCGCGTACCTGCGTAGATCACGAACTGTCCGGTGTCCTGGTACTGCGCGTGATACGAGTAGACCGCGTACGCGAGTCCGCGCTTCTCCCGGATCTCCTGGAACAGGCGCGACGCCATGCCACCGCCGAGGACGCCATCGAGTATCGCCAGGGTGAACCGATCCTTGTGGCGCGCATCGAGACCCGCCACGCCGAAGCAGATGTGCGCCTGCTCGGTGTCCTTGCGCACGACCTTGAGAGCCGGCTCGGTCGTCGGGACGGCGTGGACGCGCTCGCTCCGCGGGCCTGTCGGTAGCGTCAGGCGCTCGCGCACCATACGCACGATCTCGTCGTGATCGAGCGCGCCTGCTGCTGCTACGACGACGTTGCCGGTCCGGTAGTGCCGCTGGTGGAACGCCGCGCCTGCGGCGTGGTCGAACGCCGAGACGGTCTGCTTCGTCCCGATCACGGGAAGCCCGAGCGGATGCGACGGCATGAGCGTGCCGGAGAACAACTCGTGGATCTGATCGTCGGGCGAGTCCTCGTAGCGGGAGATCTCCTCTAACACGACCTCACGCTCGGAGGCGATCGCATCGTCGGCGAGCAGCGAGTCAGCGACCATGTCCGAGAGGATCTCGATCGCCGAGTCCGTGTGCTGGTCGAGCAGGCGTGCGTAGTAGCACGTGTACTCCTTGCTGGTGAAGGCGTTGAGCTCGGCGCCGAGACGGTCGAACGCCTCCGAGATGTCCGCGGCGCCCCGGGTCGGCGTGCCCTTGAACATCATGTGCTCCATGAAATGGGACATGCCGGCCTCGGGCCTGGACTCATCCCGGCTGCCTACGGCGAACCAGATGCCGAGCGCGACGGAGCGAACGGTGTCCATGGACTCGGTGATGACCGTGATGCCGTCGTCGAGTACGGTGCGGTCGTAGAACATGCGGCTCCTTCATGCGGAGGGTGAGGACGTCCCTGCATTCTAACGCTCGCGAGCAGACGCGGCCATCACGGGCGGCTTCGGGAATAGACACCTCATGCGCCAGGTCACCGACTTCCCGCACACGATCACCGAGATCCAGAACACGTGGATCCCGTTGCGCGACGGCACCCGCCTCGCGGCGCGCATCTGGATGCCTGAAGATGCCGAGTCACTCCCGGTGCCGGCCGTTCTCGAGTACCTGCCGTACCGTAAGGACGACGCCACCGAGGCGGCGGACGCCGCGCGGCACCCCTACTTCGCCGGACACGGATACGCTTCGGTGCGCGTCGATCTTCGCGGGACCGGCTCCTCGGACGGACTGCTTCGCGGCGAGTACCTCGCCCAAGAGCACGAGGATGCCCTCGAGGTGCTTCGGTGGCTCGCTGCCCAACCCTGGTGTACCGGAGACGTGGGGATGATCGGCTACTCATGGGGCGGCTTCAACGGGCTTCAGGTGGCGGCGCTGCGTCCGCCGGAGCTCAAGGCCGTGATCACCCACGCATCGACAGACGATCGCTACCTCGACGACTGTCACTATATGGGCGGCTGCATGCTCGGCTCGGACATGCTGAAGTGGGCGACCTCGATGCTCACCTACACGCTGCAGCCACCGGATCCTCGCTTCGTCGGCGATCAGTGGCGCGATATCTGGCTGCACCGGCTGCGCCACGCCCCCGAGCTGGCGCGAGACTGGATCACGCACCAGCGCAACGACGAGTTCTGGCGACATGGGTCGGTGGCCGAGGACTACTCGGCTATCGAGTGCCCGGTCTTCGTGGTCGGCGGGTGGGCGGACGCCTACACCAACGCGGTGCCGCGGCTGCTGGAGCACCTCAGCGTGCCGAGGATCGGGTTGATCGGTCCGTGGGGCCACATGATGCCTTACGAGGGTGTGCCCGGTCCCGCCATCGGATTCCTGCAGGAGTGCGTGCGTTGGTGGGATCGCTGGCTCAAGGGCGTCGACAATGGGATCGAAGACGGACCTGCGTGCCGGGTATGGCTGCAGGAGTACGTGCCGCCGGCAGCCTTCCACGCCGAGCGCCCCGGTCGATGGCTGGCACTCGACGCGTGGCCACCGGAGCCGGCGGGTTCGCTCTCGCTGCCGCTCGGGAGTGAGGCACTGCCCGCGTCCGAAGGAGTGGACGTCACGGAGGTGGTGATGTTCCGCGGGCATCAGCAGTGCGGGCAGACCGCCGGCGTGTGGTGTGCCAACGGCAACGCGGACGAGATCGCTACTGACCAACGTCCCGACGACGCGCTGTCTCTGACCTTCACGACCCCTCCACTTGAGGATGCCGTCGAGGTCCTGGGCTCGCCACTGGTCGCGCTGTCGGTCAGCTCGGACATGTCGTTGGCACTCGTTTCGGCACGCGTGGAGGATGTCGCGCCGGGCGGCGAGTCGCTGCTCGTGAGCTGGGGTCTGCTGAATCTCGCCCATCGCGACGGGCATGACGCACCCCGGCTGCTCGACACGGGTCAGGTCATCGGCGTGGAGGTGGCCCTGCGCGTGTGCGGTCATCGGTTCGCTCCGGGCCACCGCATCCGTCTCGCGCTCTCACCGACCTACTGGCCGCACGCCTGGCCCTCCCCGGAGACGGTGACACTCGGCATCCACACGTCTGAGAGCACACTCGAGTTGCCGCTGTACCGCGGTGGCCAGTCGCGGGAGCCTGCGGCTCCCTTCGGGCTACCCGAGGTGGCGGCCGATCCGCGCGCCGACGGACAGGACACGGACGGGCGCACCAGAAAGACGCGTTTCGACCCGCGGACCTGTCGTCACGACATCATCGATAGCGAGCTGCACGTTCGCACCGTGCGCGCCACCGGCGCCCCCTATCGGGAGCAGGCGCAGGATACCTACTCGATCGTCGAGGACGATCCGCTATCGGCGGAAGTGCGCTGCGAGCGCGAGACGTCCTCGGAGTGCGCGGGGTCTCGCTGGGCCGTGACGGTCGAGTCCGAGATGACTTGCGATGCCGATTCGTTCACGGTGATCGAGCGCTGGGTGGGAATCGAGAACGACACGGAGCTCTACTCCTCGACCCGTACGCGCCGCATCCTTCGGGACCATCTGTAGGCGCGCGACGGCGCCCCGCAGTCAGCCCCGCTCGAAGTAGCTGCCGCTTCGCGCCGCGCCGCTCACGCGATCGGCCAGCCCGGGTGCGAGCGGCGTACGACGGGCGCACGTGCGGGAGATCTCGACCTTACGGGCATCGGTCTCGTAGCGACGCATGCTGTCCAGTAGCCCGTCGACAACCTCGCCGAGCACGTCTATCGGGATACCGACACCGAGATGATGCATGTCCCAGCCGCCTTCGGATCGGGCCGCCGAGCACAGCATCGAGGCGCAGGCTTCGCCTGTGACGAGCGGAAGGGCGGTGCACTCAGCGCAGATCCCGTGCATACCGATGTTGTCGCTTCGCAGTCGGCGGCCCGAGTACGCTGCTGCCTGCGTGAGGCGCATGACTCCGTGAGGGCTCACCGCGACGATGACTATGTGAGGCGGTTGGGCGGCAGTGAACTCGGCCAAAGGGCGCACGAGTATAGCCAGGGTACCGTCGAGCACCGGCACATCGGCGAGCATCCGATCGGCCGTCTCCCGATCGCGGTACAGGCCGCACGTGACGTAGCTTTGGATGAAGTCGTCGTCGTGGAACCCGGGCTCGAGCCCGAGCACCCGTGGTGACGTGTCGCAGGCGATCACCGCCGTGTCGAGCAGAAGCGACTCTCCGCGGCCAGCCCGGCTGACCGCACCGCAGTACGAGAGTGGATCGGCTGGCCGCAGTCGCGAGGACGCCGAGACCTCTGCCGCCGAGTGGATGATGCGCACACCGACAGGGCTGGCTTCGAGCATGAGCGCTACTTCCAGTGCCGCGGAGAGCGTTGTGTAGTCACGATGAGTGTGCGGCTCATGCGTCATGGGCACCTCACAGGGCCTGGTCGATGATCAAAGCGAGCAAGATCGCGGGCACGGCTCCGTACGCGACGACGGCGTTGTTGAAAGAACCGATGCCGGACATGATCGGGACGCCGAGGCCGCCGGCACCGACGACGGCACCGAGGGTGGCGGCGCTGACGAGGATGACGAGCATCGTCCGGATACCCGTCATGATCACCGGCATGGCAAGAGGCATCTCAAGCTGGATGAGACGCTCGGCGCGTGTCATCCCCATGCCCCTTCCCGCTTCGACGACGGACCGGGGGACCGACTCTACGCCGGCGACGACATTCACCATGACCGGCAGGATGCTGTAGATCACCAGTGCCAGAAGCACGGGGCGTGACCCGTATCCGAGCGACGGAACGGCGAGCGCCATGATCGCCACGGAGGGCACGGACTGGCCGAAGTTGGCGAGCCGCAGCACCACATCCCTGAACGGGCGGCCGATCGGACTCACCACGATCAGGCCGCCGATCGTGCCGAGGACGATGGCGATGACGCCTCCGACGGCGACAAGGGCCAGGTGCTCTCCGATGAAGCGTGTGAGCGGAGAGCGATCGTAGATGAGCCTGGTCTCTCCCGGAAAGACGAAGCGAAGCACGGCCTCTACGCCGGGCGTGTAGAGAACCCAGAGTGCGAGAACCGCGGTGAGCAGCCCCACGCCGAGCGGGTTGCGTCGTATACCCGGGACGTAGGCGTTCACAGCGATCCACGCACCTGCGTGACGATGTCGCAGAAGCTCAGGCCGCCGACGACCCGTTCGCCGTCGAGGATCGTCACACGCTCAACAGACTCGGTGACCATGATGGCCAGGGCATCCCTCAGGTTGGTGTCGAGGTGTACCCGCGCGGATGCCCCCTGTGGCGTCGCGCCGGGCTCAAGATCGGCGATCCGGTGCCGGGAGAGGATCCGCAAGCCGAACTCGTCCCCGAAGAAGTCCCGCACGAACTGATGCTCGGGGCCGCGCCAGAGCTCCTCGGGCGAGCCCGTTTGCACGATCTGTCCCTCACGCATGAGCACGATCCGGTCGCCAAGTAACACCGCCTCTTCGATGTCGTGCGTCACGAAAACGACCGTCTTGCCGAGGCGGCGGTGCAGTGACGCGAACTCGCGCTGCAGGCGCTCGCGATTGATGGGATCCAGTGCGCCGAACGGCTCGTCCATCAACAGCACCGGAGGATCTGCCGCAAGCGCACGGGCCACGCCGATGCGCTGGGCCTCGCCGCCCGAGAGCTCCGCCGGGCGCTTGTCTGCATATGAGGCGGGATCCAGGCCGACGAGCGAGAGAAGTTCGGTGACGCGGGCCTCTATCCGGACGGCGTCCCAACCGAGCAGGCGCGGTACGGTGGCGATGTTGCGCCGTACGGTCATGTGGGGGAAGAGCCCGACGCTTTGGATGGCATACCCGATGTGGCGGCGCAGCACCTCCGGTGGTGTGCTCCGGATGGACTGTCCGTCGATGAGCACCTCGCCGGCGTCAAGCTCGACCATGCGGTTGATCGTGCGGAGCAAGGTGGTCTTGCCGCAGCCACTCGGGCCGAGAAGAATGGTCAGTTCTCCGTCCGGCACCGTGAGCGTGACATCGTCCACCGCGACGGTCGTGTCGTACCGCTTCGTGACGTTCCGTAGTTCGATCACGCGTACGACTCCTCGCTTCCGCCCGCCATACGCTCGACGACGCGCAGTCCTGCGTCGAAGACGAGTGCGAGTGCCACTATCGGGAGTACGCCCACCAAGACGAGATCCATGCTCGTCTGCTCGAGTCCGAAGAACATGATGGTGCCGAGTCCACCGCCGCCCACGAACGCCGCGAGGATGGCACCCGCGGTGCTCTGGACGAGTGCGATGCGGACGCCTGCGAGCACGACCGGGAAGGCAAGCGGCATCTCCACTTCGAACAGTGATCTCCACCTGCTCATCCCCATGCCCCGTGCGGTGTCGAGGACCGCGGGGTCGATCTGGCGAATAGCTACGAGCGTGTTGCGGGTGACCGGGAAGAGCGCGTACACGAGCAGTACGACGAACACAGGCGCCCACCCGATCCCGGATATGCCGAGCGCCCTGACCGTGGCGAAGCGGTCGCCCAGAGCGCCCAGGATAGGCATCATGATGCCGACGAAGGCGAGCGCCGGGAAGACCTGCCCGAGGTTCAGGCTGCCCATGATGGCGGTCTCGGCATGACGGCTGCGGGCCGAGAGGACGCCCATCGGAATGCCGAGCGCAATCGCTCCCCCGGTGGCGCCGAGTGCGTAGAACAGGTGGCGGCGGAGTTCGCGAACGAACGTCGTGCGCGTGAGCATCCACTCGCGCACGATGCCGAGCTCAGCCAGCGCTCCTGTGGCCGCCAGGGCCACGAGGGCGATGACCGGGAACAGTGCGATGACGGCCCTGCCAAGTCTGCCGGGAGTCTCGGCAGATGCGGAGTACGAGACCAGGAACGCGGCAAGCAGCGCCAGGTAGAAGCTGGCGCCGAATGACGTGCGGGCTGCAGCCCCCTGGGCCGCCGCGAAGGACGCCGCATCGGCGCCAGCTGCGGCGAGCAGGGTCAGCACGGCACTCGAGCCAAGCGCCGCGCGTGCGGCGCCCGTCCACGCTCGGGGGCGCGTGAGCGCCACGAGCCCGGACAGTGCCCACAGCGCCAGCGCCAGCCACCCGAGTGGACCGAAGGCCTCGAGTGCGGTCTGGGACAGACCGTCGACGATGCGGTTCGGCCGAAACGACAGGTACGGGCCCATCACCGTCGTGAGCGCGCCGATTCCAGCGCCGGTCAGCCCTATGACGACGTCTGACTGACGAGCGCGAGCGGCAGCGCCCGGTATGGGGCCGGTAGCGGGTCGGTCGCCGCTAGTTGTCGAGGAAGCCATTCTCCTCCAGGTACGACGTGGCCACGGCACCCGGATCCTCGCCGCCGAATGCGATGCGCGCATTGAGTGCCTGGAGCTTGGACTGGTCGAGGCTCAGGAAGACCGGCTCGAGGATCTCGGCGATCTGCGGGTATGCGTCCATGATCTCGCCACGGAAGATGGGCGTGGGCTCGTAGACGGGTGGGACGTCCTCGGTATCGGTGATGATCACCAGGTCGAGGTCCGCCATCTGGCCGTCGGTGCCGTACGCCAGCGAGAAGTTGATGCCATCGGTAGCCTTGGCGAGCGCGGACAGCATCTCGGCGGTGTTGCCCGTAGACAGTGCGATGAGCTGGTCGTCTCCCAGCGTGAAGCCGTACGCCTCCTCAAAACCCCGGAGTCCGAGCGGGTTGTCGATCCAGGTCTGCGAGGCGATGAGCTTCACCGGCTTGCCGTCGTTCACGTACGCGGCGAAGTCCGCCATGGTCTCGATTCCCTCGGCCGCGGCAAGAGCGCTCGTGGTGGCGATGAATTCGGAGTTGTTCGCCGGGGCCGGCGTGAGCCAGGCAAGGTCGTTGACCTCTGCGTCGAGCTGCTTGATCGCGTCGTACGCCTGTTCAGCGTTCTTCCACTTGGCGTCGCCCTCTTCGCCCTCGTGGTAGTACTGGCCGGAACCGGTGTAGTCGATCGTGGCATCGATCTCGCCTGCGAGCAGCGCCGCACGGACCACGTCAGGTGTGCCGAGTTTGGTCTTGTCCTCGGTGGGGATGCCGTTGGCCTCGAGCATCTCGATGACCATCGAGCCGAGGAGTGTCCCCTCTGCATCGAGTAGTGATCCGACACGGACGACAGGACCGTCCTGCCGTGCGGGACCATCCGTTGCCGGGGTGCCGGTGTCAGTCTCGGCACAGCCGAACGCGGCAAGGGTCAGGGCTGCCGCGAGGGCGAGTCCAAGAAACCGTCTCATCAGAGCCTCCACTTCATCGTAGAACGTGACAGTGACCGAGGTTATGCGAAGCATACCGATACGCTATAGCTCCCGCAAGTGACGCTCCCCTGTGGGGGTATTCCCGAAACGACGCGACCCCGGTCCTCCAGGATCGGAGGACCGGGGTCGGATGTCAGCACGCGGGGTACGTGCTACTCGTTGCGCCTGCGCGGTCTGCGGTCTCCGTGACCACCGCGATCGTCGCGACGGGGGCCTGCGGGAGGAGCTTCGGCACCCGCCGGTACTTCGAACTTGTTGACTGCGTCGAGGGATACCTTGCCGCGGTCATCGATCTCGAGCACCACGACTTCGACCTCGTCGCCGACGCTCAGTACGGACTCGACCGTGGCGATGCGACCCTTGGCCATGCGCGAGATGTGAAGGAGGCCGTCCTTGCCGGGGATGAGTTCGATGAACGCACCGAACGGCTGGATCGAGACGACGCGGCCGGTGTACTTCTCGCCCGGTTCGACGTCGCGGACGATCGCCTTGATGCGATCCACCGCCGTCGCGCCACGCGCATCGCGGGCGGCCACATAGATCGTGCCGTCGTCGTTGACGTCGATATCGGCGCCGGTCTCCTCGACGAGGCCCTTGATGACCTTGCCACCGGGGCCGATGACGTCGCGGATCTTGTCGACCGGGATCTTGATGGTGATGATCCGGGGCGCGTACTCCTTGAGGTCCTCACGCGGCGCGTCGATCGCCTCGTTCATCTTGGCGAGAATGTGTGCCCGGCCCGCCTTGGCCTGCTGGAGGGCTTCGGACAGGATCTCGACGGACAGCCCTCTGGCCTTGTTGTCCATCTGCAGCGCCGTGATCCCGTCGGGAGTGCCGGCTACCTTGAAGTCCATGTCGCCGAGGAAGTCCTCGAGACCCTGGATATCGGAGAGGATCGCGTAGCGGTCCCCCTCCTTGATGAGACCCATGGCGATGCCGGACACCGGGGCCTTGATCGGCACGCCCGCGTCCATGAGCGCCATCGAGGAGCCGCAGACCGAGCCCATCGACGACGAGCCGTTGCTCTCCAGGACCTCGGAGACGATGCGGATGGTGTACGGGAAGTCCTCCTCGGCCGGGACGACCGGGAGCAGCGCGCGCTCGGCCAGCGCGCCGTGACCGATGTCGCGGCGCTTGGGGCCGCGCATGAAGCCCGTCTCACCCGTGCAGAACGGCGGGAAGTTGTAGTGGTGGATGTAGCGCTTACCCTCCGACACGTCGATGGTGTCGATGCGCTGCCACTCGTTGAGCATGCCGAGGGTCAGCACCGAAAGCACCTGCGTCTGGCCGCGAGTGAACAGGCCGGTGCCGTGGGCTCGCGGCAGGTAGTCCACAACGCAGCTGATCGGGCGGATTTCGGCCGGGGTGCGGCCGTCGGCGCGCTCGCCCTCGTCAAGGACCATGTCGCGCATGGTCTTCTTCTCGAGCTCCTTGAGGAGGCCCTTGATGTGCTTGCCGCTCGCGGCGAGCTCCTCCTCGGAGAACGTGGCCTTGATCTCGTCCTTGACCGCACCGACGGCGTCCATGCGGGAGAACTTGTCCGGGTTGTGCAGCGCGGTGCGCATCTTCTCGGCACCTGCGCTGAAGATGCGGTCCTTGAGCTCGGCAGGCGCCTCATCGAGCTTGATGACCCTCGGTGTGATCTCGACACCGGACAGGAAGTCCTCCTGCACGGCGCAGAACTCGCCGATGGCCTCCTGGGCGAAGGTCAGCGCGGCGAGCATGTCATCCTCGGCCACTTCGTTCGCGCCGGCCTCGACCATGAAGATCGCGTCGCGGCTTCCCGCCACCACGAGATCGAGATCGGAGGCCTCGGCCTCGTCGAACGTGGGGTTGACCAGGAACTCACCGGACTCATCCCGGCAGATACGCACGCCGGCGAGCGGACCCTCGAACGGAAGGCCGGCGGCTTTGAGTGCGGCCGAGGCTCCCATGATGGAGATGACATCGATCTGATGGACCTGGTCGGCGGAGAGTACCGTGACGATGACCTGTACATCGTTGCGGAAGTTGCTGGCGAACGCCGAGCGGATCGGGCGATCGATCATGCGGGCCGTGAGGGTGGCCTTCTCGCTCGGCCGGGTTTCACGCTTGATGAAGCCGCCGGGGAGGCGACCCGCCGCGTACATCCGCTCTTCGAAGTCGACCGTGAGCGGGAAGAAGTCGAGATCCTTCGCCTCCCGGCTGGCCGTCGCGGTGACGAGCACGATGCTGTCGCCCTGGCGGACCAGGACGGCTCCGCCGGCCTGCTTGGCGAGTTCGCCGGTCTCAAGGGTGTATTCCTTGCCGTACAGTTCGAAACTCTTGGTTACCTTACTCATCCTCGTCCTCTTCTCTGGCCGCGCGCCCCCTTGGCGGCGACCTCATCTGGCGGGGCCTCGTGCCCCAACGTCAGCGGTGGCGGGTTCTTCCCCACCACCGCGTGGTTCTGCTACTAGCTGCGGAGACCGAGCTTCGCGACGATGGCGCGATAGCGCTCGATGTCGTTCTTCTTGAGGTAGTTCAGCAGCCTGCGGCGCTGGCCGACGAGCTTCAGGAGCCCGCGACGACAGTGGTGATCGTGCGAATGCGTCCGCAGGTGCTCGGTGAGATCGCGGATCCGCTGCGTGAGCAGCGCGACCTGGACCTCGGCGGAGCCGGTATCGCCCTCGGAGCGGGCGTGCTCGGCGACGATGGACGTCTTGACGTCCTTGGGAAGCGGCATATTCGGTTCACCTTTCTTGAGAAGTCGCCTGCCTCCGAGAGTGGCGTCGGTGAGTCGCCGGTCCAGGAGACAGGTCATCAGGACAACCAGCGAAGTATAGCACACGCGTTCAACGGGGACGTCTCGGGCTCAGGGTGTGTCGGGCTCCGCAACGGCATCGAGAAGTGCGGCGGCACGCCGTGCGTCCCGGCCGATCGCCCGGGCAAGCGATCCGGTGTCCGGGAAGGCACGCTGGTCGCGAAGACGCTCGACGAACTCGAGCATGATCTCGGCACCGTACAGGTCTCCGTCGAAGCCGACGAGCATTGCTTCGAGTTCGCACGTGGCATCCGGGAACGTCGGCGGCACGCCCACGGAGACCGCCGCTGTGAAGCGACCTGTCGGGACGGTGGCCCGGGCAGCGTAGACGCCCGGTGCGGGAAGCGCGAAGCGTGCGTCGACGTCGAGGTTGGCCGTGGGCGTCCCGAGCGTGCGTCCAAGGCCGCGACCGCGGACGACAGTGCCGTGCAGGCGGTGCGGACGGCCGAGCAGCAGCGCCGCCGTTGCGACGTCGCCACCACCAACGAGTGTGCGGACGCGGCTCGAAGTGACGGGCTCTCCCTCGGCAACGACGAGATCGTAGGCCACGACGTCGAAGCCGTGCCGTCCGCCGAGCGTGGCGAGTGAGTCGACGCTGCCCTCGGCACCGTGACCGAAACGGAAGTCCCGGCCAACCACGCACACGACCGGTCGGCAGGCGTCGAGCACGACGTCATCGAGGAAGGCCTCGGGAGAGAGCGCCGCCAGGGCGCGGTCGAACGGCACGACGAGTATCGCGTCCGGTCCGAGTGAGGCGATGAGGTCGAGCTTGTCGTCGAGCGTGGTGAGTTGTGGTGCCGCGCGTTCAGGGGTGACGACCTGGTCGGGATCGCGGTCGAACGTGAGGACGCACGAGGCCACGCCTCTGCGGCGAGCCTGGGCGATCGCCTCTGTGATGAGCGCCTGGTGGCCAAGATGGACGCCGTCGAACACTCCGAGGGCGATGGCCGCCGCCCCCACGTCGTGCACGCCGGGCTCGTGTCGGATGACGACCGTCATCGGTCTATCCCGGGGTCGAGCACGGTCTCGGCGCGAAGGACAGACCCCGTGCGCCGGTAGACGCCGATCAGCCTGTCACCCGCCGTCACCGCGACGCCTTCGCCCTCGGCGGCCGGCAGGAGCTCGGCGGGCAGAGGCCGACCGTCACGGGTCGAGTCAGGGTCAACCTCGGCTACCGGGAAACCGAGGAGGGCCACGGGGTCTGTGAAGAGCGCAGGAAGCCGACCGGCCGTTCCTGCCTCGGTGACAGCATCGATCGTGTGTGCGTCCGTGACATCCGCAGCACCGGCAACCGTGCGACGGAGCGCGCCGAGGTGTGCGACCGTCCCCGCGGCGAGTCCCACGTCACGGGCGAGCGAGCGGATATAGGTGCCTTTTGAGACCGAGAAGGACACGTCCCATGCGCGCGCATCGGGATGCACGGCGATGAGGGAGGCTTCGTGCACGACGATGTCCCTGGGCTCGAGGTCGGGCTCCTTCCCCGCTCTGGCCAGACGATGAGCGGCGACCCCGCCGCGTTTGATGGCCGAGTACGCGGGTGGCATCTGCTGTGCCGGTCCGACGAACGAGGCGAGGATCCCGGCGGCACGCACGGGGTCGAACAGTGCGCCGTCGACGGGCCGCATCTCGGTGACCTCGCCGTCGGCATCGAGCGTGTCGGTCGCGGTGCCGAACACGATCCGCGCGTCGTAGCGCTTGTCGTGCCCAGACAGGTAGCGCTCGAGGCGCGTTGCGCGTCCGACGAGGACCAGCAACAGGCCGGTGGCCATGGGGTCGAGCGTTCCCGCGTGGCCGATGCGACGCTCCCCTGTCGCACGCCTGAAGGTGGCGACGACGTCGTGGCTCGTCGGCCCCGCCGGTTTGTCCACGAGGAGTACGCCAGCGAGGTCCGTGGCGCCTCTGCGGGCGATCACCGCCCGCCCCCGGGAAGGTGAGGCAGCATCTCGGCGAGCAGGGAGTCGAGATCGCCGGCGAAGGTGAAGCCGGCAGCGGCACGGTGCCCGCCTCCGCCGAACCTGCGCGCGACAGCACCGACATCCGTGTCGGTCTTCGCGCGGAGGCTTCCCTTCACCGTCTTACCGTCGGTCTTCGCGAGCAAGACGACGTCGACTCCTCGAAGCGCACGTACGTGGTCGATGAGGTTCTCGGCCTCTTCGGGCAGCGCTCCCGTGCTTGCGAAGTCTTCGGCGGTAACCCAGGAATACGCGACGAGACCTCCGTTGACCGGCGTGATGCGTTCGAGGGTGAGGCCGATGAGGCGCTGCGCGGCTGCCGACCGGTTCTCGTACGTCGCCACGAACAGGCCGCTCGGGTCGGCCCCCGCCTCCACCATAGCGGCCGCGGTGCGCAGCGCGTCCGGCGTGGTGTTGGAGTAGCTGAATCGGCCCGTGTCGGTCAGCAGCGCCGTATAGAGGCAGGATGCGATCTCGGCGTCCGCCGTGACGTCCA
The DNA here is from genome assembly GCA_002347725.1 of Actinobacteria bacterium UBA2272. Taxonomy (GTDB): domain Bacteria; phylum Actinomycetota; class Coriobacteriia; order Anaerosomatales; family Anaerosomataceae; genus UBA2272. The sequence goes on along the minus strand of DDXA01000003.1, from coordinate 370,551 downwards.
AGTGGGCCAGAAGCTCCCACACCAGGCAGCCGGTGGCCGCGGCGGTGCTGTCGAAGACGTTCACGTGCCCTTCGGGCACCGCGTCGGGGTGGTGGTCGATCATGACGATCGTGGATGCCGAGCGCGCGAGATCCTCGGCGGCGCCAAGACGGCGGAGTTCGGGACTATCAAGAGCCACGAACACAGCAGGCGCAGCGACGGTTGCGGGGTCACGGAAACGGTCGGCTCCGGGCAGGAACGCGTAGGTGGTCGGCACGGAAAGGCCCGACGCGAGCACGACCTCGCACGGGATGCGCGCTCGATCGAGGGCGCGCGCAAGGCCGAGGCACGAGCCGACCGCGTCGCCGTCCGGATCCACGTGTGAGCCGATGACGACCGAGGGTGCGGAGCGCAACACCCGGGCGACTGCCCTGTGATCGGCGGCGTCAGCCACCGTGCTACTCCTGGTCGTCGGCGAGACCGGGCGGCACGTCCTTGAGGGCCTCGTAGATGCGCATGCCCTCGTCGACGGACGTGTCCAGGTGGTACCGAAGCTCCGGGATGAAGCGCATCTGGACGCGCCGGGCGAGGCCTGCGCGCAGCCGCTTGTCGGCAGAGCGAAGACCCTCGAGCAACGCGTCGTAGCGCTCCTGGTCACCGTGCGCCGTGACGTAGACGTCCGCGACGTGCAGGTCCGCGCTCACCTGGACCGATGTGATCGTTGCCAGTTCGAGCCGGGGGTCCTGGACCTCGGTCAGAAGCACGTCGGCCAGGGCCTCCCGGACGTTCTCGCCCAGCTTGCGCGTGCGCGGTGTACTCTTCACGGCCTACTCCTCCCGCGCGACTTCGACCACGCGGTAGGACTCTATGATGTCGCCGACCTTGATGTCGCTGAAGCCTTCGATGCCGATACCGCACTCGTAGCCCGCCTTGACCGACTTCACGTCGTCTTTGAAGCGACGAAGCGAGTGGAGGTTGCCGTCATGGACGATGGTGCCATGGCGGACGATTCGCACGCGGTCGTCCCGGGTGATCTCGCCCTCCTGCACCAGGCATCCGGCGATGGTCCCGATCTTGGGCACCTTGAACAGTTCGCGCACCTCGACGCGCGCGGTGTCGCGCTCTTCGATGGTGGGAGCGAGCATGCCGATGCGGGCGGCGTTGATCTCCTCGATCGCCTGGTAGATGACGCGATACAGGCGCATGTCGACCTTCTCGCGCTCCGCGAGGTCGCGAGCCTCGGGAAGCGGGCGCACGCCGAAGCCGATGATGATCGCCTCAGAGGCGGTCGCGAGCATGACGTCGCTCTCGGTGATACCACCCACGCCGGAGTGGATGATGTTGATGTGAACCTCGGTCTGGTCCATCTTGTCCAGCGCGTCGCGCAGTGCCTCGATCGACCCCTGCACGTCGGCCTTGACCACGAGGTTGAGGTCGCGGATCTCGCCTTGCTGGATGCGGGTGAACAGGTCGTCGAGCGAAACGTGCGATCTGCGCTCGTGCTCGAGCAGCCGCTGGCGGAGCGCGCGGTCCTCGGCGAGGTCTCGTGCGTCGCGTTCATCGGCGAACACGCGGAACTCGTCACCGGCTGAAGGCACGCTCGAGAGGCCGAGTACCTCGACAGGGTCGGCGGGTGACGCGAGATCCACCGGGGTGCCCTTGGGATCGATGAGCGCGCGGACGCGGCCGTGGCTTCGCCCGGCGACGATGGCGTCCCCGGCCGTGAGCGTGCCGCGCTGGACGAGGACCGTGGCTACCGGACCCCGGCCCTTGTCGAGCTTGGCCTCGATGACGACGCCACTTGCGAGGGCGTCGGGGTTGGCCTTGAGTTCGAGCACCTCGGCCTGGAGCAGGATCATCTCGAGGAGGTCCTGGATCCCGGTGCGCTTCTTGGCCGAGACATCGACGAAGATGTTGGTGCCGCCCCACGCCTCGGGGACGATCTCGTGCTCGGTCAGCATCTGGCGGACCTGCTCGGGGTTGGCGCCGTCCTTGTCGATCTTGTTGACGGCGACGATGATCGGCACGCCTGCCGCCTTGGCGTGATGGATCGCCTCTACCGTCTGCGGCATGACGCCGTCATCGGCTGCGACAACGAGGACCGCGATGTCGGTGACCTTAGCGCCGCGTGCGCGCATCGCGGTGAACGCTTCGTGACCGGGTGTGTCGATGAACGTGATCTGCTTGCCGTCCTTGTGGACCACGGATGCGCCGATGTGCTGGGTGATGCCACCGGCTTCGGTCTCGGCTACGCCGGTCTCACGGATGGCGTCGAGCAGTGATGTCTTGCCGTGGTCGACGTGTCCCATGACGGTGACGACCGGCGGTCGGCCCTTGAGGTCCGTGGGATCGTCGTGGAACACGAAGCCCGGCTCCTCCTCGGGAGAGACGACCTCGATGGTGATGCCGAGGTCTTCAGAGAGGATGTCTATGACGTCCCGGCCCATCGGCTGATTGACGGTGTGTGGCTCGCCGAGCATGAGGAGTCGCTTGATGACCTCGCCGGGCGTGATGGCCAGGGCGTCCGCGAACTGCGCGACGGTGACGCCGTCAGTCAGCGTGACGGTGTCTCCGGCGACGACGGGAGCCTCTTCGACCTGGGGATGAGGGTGCACGGCCGCTTCACGCCGGCCGGATGGCTTCTTGGTCTTCCGCTTACGCTTGTCAGCGTGGCTCTGTGCCATCTTGGCCGCTTCGGCGATGAGGTTCGTCGGTGCCGCCGCGGGGCCCTGGGTCGCCTCGGCGTCGCGCGCCATCTGACGGTAGCGGTCGGCTTCTTCCTGCTCGAGGCGAGCCGACTCCTGGGCGAGGCGCGCACTCTCCTCGGCGGCCTTAGCCTCCGCCTCCCGACGGGTGGCCTCTTCGGCCTCCCGGCGAGCGCGTTCCTCCGCTTCCCGCTGGCGCTCCTCCTCCTCGAGGCGGAGACGCTCGGCATCGGCGGCGGCCTGGGCAGCGGCCTCCTCGGCGGCCTTGGCGGCCTCCTGTGCGACGCGCGCTGCAGCTTCGGACTCGCGGCGGGCGCGTTCCTCTGCTTCGGCCTGGCGCTCCTGCTCCTCGAGGCGGAGACGCTCGGTCTCGAGCTCGGACTGCCGCTCCTCGATGACCGATGCGAGGTCCTTGCGGATCTTGTCCACGTACGCCTCAACCAGCGTTGACGCGTGGTTGCGGGCGGGGATCTTCAGCCGGGCAAGATGCTCGAGGAGCTCTTTCGAGGACATCCCGAACTCTTTGGCAAGTTCATGTACGCGCATAGCAGGCATTGCGTGTCACCGTCCAAGTCGCGAGGACTCGCGATCCGTTTCGATCGCGGCCTCGAATTCGTTCCGCAGTCGCTCCACATCTTCTTCGGCCAGACTCGCACGGAGCGCCGGTGCGAGTCGCCGTCGGCCGATCGCCGCCTCGAAGCAGGCGGACTGGGCACAGAGGTACGCCCCTCTTCCGGGGGCCTTGCCGCCGGGATCCACGTGCGTGTAGCCGTCCGCGTCTCTGACGATGCGCACGAGCGCACGCTTGTCGGTCTCGCGGCCGCAGGCGACACAGGTTCTCAGCGGCGTCTTCCGTGCCTTCATACGGCTACTCAGCGGCCTCCTTCTCGTGAACACCGCAGTAGCGGCTCCCCGGCCGGGCCTGGTTGCGGCACCGGATACCGGAACTCGTGACGGCTACGCAGCGTCCGTCACCGTCATCGGCCTCGCCCTCGGCACCCGCGATCGCGGGTGCAAGGCCGGCGGCGTGAGCCTGACCCATGCTCTTGATGTCGATGCGCCAGCCCGTGAGCTTGGCGGCGAGTCGGGCGTTCTGGCCCTCCTTGCCGATAGCGAGCGACAGCTGATCGTCGGGGACGATGACCGTCGCCGTGTGATCGTCATCGGAGACCATGACGCGGGCCACCTTGGCCGGTGAGAGCGCGTTGCCCACGAAGGTCGCCGGATCCTCCGACCACGGTATGACGTCGATGCGCTCGCCACGAAGCTCGGCCACGACCATGCGGACGCGGCTGCCCTTCGGGCCGACACATGCGCCGACGGGATCGAGTCCCGGCTCGCGTGAGGAGACGGCGATCTTGGAGCGGAGACCCGGCTCGCGCGCGACGCTCTTGATCTCGACGATGCCGTCATAGATCTCGGGCACCTCGAGTTCGAACAGCCGCTTGAGCAGGTTGGGGTGCGTGCGCGACACGACGATAGACGGCTCGTTGGACGTCTTGCGCACATCTATGATGAGCGCCTTGAGACGTTGGTTGTGCTCGTAGCGCTCGTTTCCGGGCTGCTCGGCCGAGGGCAGGAGCGCCTCGACGCCTTCGCGGATCTTGACGAGCGTATACCGCGAGTCGGACTGCTGGACGGTACCGGTGATGCTGTCGCCGATACGGTCCGCGTACTCCTCGAAGATCTGCTCGCGCTCGGCCTCGCGGATCGACTGCGTGATGACCTGCTTGGCAGCCTGTGCCGCAAAACGGGAGATGTCCGAGGGCGTGACGTCCTTAGCCTCGAGGACGGGCTCCTCCTCGGTGCCGCCGACCGGCACGAGCTCGTACACGTAGATGCGGCCGCTCTCGCGGTCGATCGTCACCGTGCAGTCGTTCTCGGTGTCGAGCATGCGCTTGTACGTGAGCGCGAGCTGCTGCTCGAGGCGCTCGAGCATGTCGTATTCGTCGATGTTCTTCTCACGCGCAAGTTCGCGCAGCGCATCCATCAGGTCGGAGCTCATATGAGGTCTCCCGTTCCTCTCAGTACACTCTCATTGAACTCAGGCTTCAGCCGCGCACGCTCGATGACGTCCAGCGGCACGCGGAGTTCCTGTCCGTCGATCACGATGACGACGTCGTCGCTCTCCAGGCCGGCAAGTACACCGGTGAAGCGCGAACGGCCGTCGAGCGGGCGGCTCGTATGGAGTACGGCGCACTGCCCGTTGAAACGCTCAAAGTCCCGCCTGGTCCGCAGGATGCGATCGAGACCGGGTGAGGAGACCTCAAGGGTGTACGGACCGGAGAGCGACCGCATGCCATCAAGGGCTTCTGCAACCCAGCTGTTGGCCCGAGCGACCGTCTCGATGTCGATGCCGCCCTCCCGGTCGAGGTAGACGCGCACCACCATCGAGCGATGACCGCCGACGATCTCTACGGCCACCAGATCGAGTCCGTGCTCTGCGGCGAGAGGCTCGAGGTGAGCGGTCAGTTCATCGGTCAGTGCGGTGCTCATTCGAACCTCCTTCCAGAACAAAAGAAGCGGGGGTAAGCCCACTTCTCACGGGACGTTTGTCGTTCGGGCAGATTGTAGCACAGCGCCTGGGCCGGTCAAAGGCGCCAGGGCCGTCGAAACGCTCGTGCGGCAGGCGCCTAGCGGTAGCGCTCTCGCTCGTCGGCGACACGTACCGCGACCAGGGCGACTGCCTCGTCCACAGGCACGGTGCTCCGCTCCCCGGTCGCGCGGTCCTTGAGCTCTACGACCCCGTCTGCGAGCCCTCGCTTTCCGACGATCACCTGGAGCGGCCAGCCGATGAGATCCGCGTCGGCGAACTTGACGCCGGCTCGTTCGTCGCGGTCGTCGAGCACCGCCTCTACTCCGGCCTCGGTGAGTCCCCGCCATAGCCGCTCGGCCGTGGGGTAGACAAGGTCGTCTCCGACCTGCAGCGGTATGACCGCGACCTCGAGCGGAGCGATGCTCATCGGCCATGCGATGCCGGCGTCGTCGTGATGCTGCTCGATGACGGCGGCGAGCGAGCGGGTGATGCCCACGCCGTAGCAGCCCATGATGAACGGGTGTTCCGCGCCAGACTCGTCGGTGAACGTCGCACCCATGGTCTCGGAGTACTTGGTGCCGAGCTGGAAGACCTGCGAGACTTCGATGCCGCGTGCCGCGGAGAGCTGGCCACCGCATTCGGGGCAGCCGTCGCCCGGCTCGGCGACGATCAGGTCGGCCCATGCGTCGACCGCGAAGTCGCGTCCGGGCTCGGCGCCGGTGAGATGGTATCCGTCCTGGTTGGCGCCGACGATCCACGCGTGCGAGCCCTCAAGGGAGCGGTCAGCGATCACGAGAGTCTCTTCGGGTACGCCGACCGGGCCGAGCGAGCCTCGCGGGATGCCGAGAGAGCCGAACTCCTCCTCCTGGAGGAGGTTGAGACCGCCGGAAGCGCGATCGGCCTTCAGGGGGTTGAGCTCGCGATCACCCGGAACGCACAGATAGACGAGACGGCCATCGGCGGATCGGCCGGCCATCGTCTTGACGGTGGCGGCTGGCTCGACGCCGAAGAACGCGGCCACCTCGGCGATGGTGTGCGCGTCCGGCGTGGAGACCTTCTCGAGCGCGACGGGCGCTCCCCCGCCCCGGCGCACGATGGTCTCGGCCACCTCGACGTTGGCTGCCCACCCGCACCCGCAGTACACGAGGGCGGCCTCCCCGCTCTCGGCGAGCGCCATGAACTCCGTCGTGACGGATCCGCCGATCTGGCCGGAGTCGGCCACGACCGGGCGCCAGGCCAGACCAAGGCGGTCGCAGATGCGGCCGTACGCGCCGGCCATGGCATCGTAGTGCTCCTGGAGTGACTCCTGGGTGTCGTGGAACGAGTACGCGTCTTTCATGATGAACTCTCGTCCGCGTAGCAGCCCGAAGCGCGGACGCATCTCGTCGCGGAACTTGGTGTGGATCTGATAGAGCGAAACAGGCAGTTCGCGGTACGAGCGGAGCTCGTCGCGAACGGTCGCCGTGATGATCTCCTCGTGTGTCGGGCCGAGGCAGAACTCTCGTCCCTGCCGGTCGGTGAGGCGCGCGAGCTCGGGCCCGTAGACGTCCCAGCGGCCCGACTCCCGCCATAACTCGGCCGGTTGCACGACAGGCATCAGCACCTCCTGGCTGCCGATGGCGTCCATCTCCTCGCGAACGATCTGCTCCACCTTGCGTACCGAGCGATAGCCGATCGGCAGGAAGGTGTAGATGCCCGCGGCCGCCTTGCGCATGAGACCGGCACGGAGCATGAGCCGATGAGAGGCGATCTCGGCCTCGGCGGGCTCCTCCTTGAGTGTGGGTGCGTACAGCGAGGTCATCTTGAGCGCGACCGTCATGGTTCTCCCTGGTTCGTTTCGTTCACGGCTGGAGGCGGCGATGTGTGGCGGGTGACGTTAGCCGACACCGGTATCGTGCGGGTGAAGGGTCGGCGCGAGCCTGTCGCCGCCGGTTGCCAGCGTCATCAGAAGACGGGCGACGAGGTCGTGGACGATGATCGTGTCGCTGTTGCCCTGCGCGCGGAACGCCTGCTTGAGCGCGGGTTTGACCGAGCGGTCACCACTCACCTCGATGATCAGGTCGATCTCATCGGCCTTGGCGGCAAGCACGTCTGCGTCGGGCGTGAAGAAGATGCCGCGCTCCCTGGCGATGACCGCACCAGGACTGTCCTCGTCGCGGTCTGCCACGCCTATGACCTGCAGGTACGGTAGTGCAAGGAGCGCTTCCAGCAGCGGGCCCCCCGTGCGCCCTCCCCCGACGATCGCGACCGAGATGATGTCGTCGGCCATGGCTGCCTCCTTCGATGCGCGGACGATGCGACCTCTCGGGAGAGGATACCGTAGCGCGCCCGCCACGACCACGGCAGGTCCGTTCACTCGCTGAGACGCGCGACCTCTTCCATGAGGGCGTCGACGATCTCGGCTTCGGGCACCTTGCGGACCGGCACACCGCGGGCGAAGAGGAGTCCTACCCCTTTGCCGGCGGCAACGCCGACGTCGGCCTCGCGCGCTTCGCCCGGACCGTTCACGACGCACCCCATGACCGCCACTTTCACCGGAGCGGCTACGGCACGGAGCCGCTCCTCGATCTCGCGCGCGATGGGAACAAGGTCGACCTCACAGCGGCCACAGGTGGGACACGAGATGAGTTCGGGCCCGCGTCGCCTGATGTCGAGGGCGGCGAGGATCTCCCACGCGACACGCACTTCCTCCTCGGGGGGCGCGGTGAGCGAGACGCGCAGTGTGTCGCCGATGCCCTCGGCGAGCAGTATGCCGAGACCTACGGCCGACTTGACCGTGCCGGACAGCGACGTGCCTGCCTCGGTGATGCCGATATGCAATGGATGCGGGAGCCGTGCAGCTAGCAGGCGGTACGCATCGACCGAAGGGACCACCGAAGACGCCTTGGCCGAGATGACGATGTCCTCGAACCCCCGTGTCGCGAAGTGCTCGGCGAACGCCACAGCGCTCGAGGCGAGCTTCTCGGGCAGCGGGAGATCCGCGTCGGCGTACTCGCGTGCGAGACTGCCTGCGTTGACGCCGATGCGGATCGGGATGCCCGCCGCCCCGGCGGCGTCGATGACGGCGTCGACACGCGACATCTCGCCGATGTTGCCGGGATTGATGCGGAGCTTGGCGGCGCCCCTGCGCGTCGCCTCGATGGCGAGCCTATGGTCGAAGTGGATGTCGGCGACCACGGGGATGGGGCTGGCGGCGCAGATGGCCTCGAACGGGTCCAGCGCGTCGGCGTGTGGGATGGCGACGCGGACGATCTCGCAGCCCGCGTCGTGCAGCGCCGCGATCTGTCCGAGGGTAGCCGCTACGTCCCGGGTGTCGGTGTTCGTCATCGACTGCACGACCGGAGGTGCGTCGCCGCCGATCTGAACGCCGCCTACCGAGACGGCGCGGGTGGTGCGCCGAGCGTACACGGCAGTCCTCCCCGGGTCACTGCGCCAGTCTGGCGATGTCAGCGTACATGATGTACCCGATGAGAGAGAACAGGAGCACCGCTCCGGCGGCGGAGAGCCCGAGCGAGATCGTGCGGCTGATCGGCCGGCCGATGACGCGTTCGGCGATCTCGAGCACGATCTTCCCCCCGTCGAGTGGCGGAAGCGGCAGGATGTTCATGACGCCGAGGGAGAGCGAGAGCATCGCGATCAGCCCTGCGTAAGACAGCGGACCGGCGGCTGCCGCCTCCGCGGCCATGACCGAGATGCCTACCGGGCCTCGAACGCCCTGGACGCTCGACGCGAAGGTCGTCGGGTTGAAGAGGTCGACGATGGCGCGGAAGACGAGGCCCGTCAGACGGACGCTCTCGCCCAGGCTCTCGATCACGCTCGGCCGGACGGGTACCGCTGTCGGGCCGATGCCGGCGTATCCGTGCCCGTCCTTGTCGCCGAGTACGAGCGGGAGATCGAGCGCCGAGCCGCCCCGCTCGACGGTCAGCGTCACCGACTGTCCGGGCTCCGTGCGGGACATGAGCAGCTGGAAGCTGTCCCAGCTCTCGATCGGCTCGCTGTCGAGCGCGAGCAGCGTGTCCCCTGCGCGCACGTCGGCCGCGGCGGCCGGCGTGTCGACGCCCACGGTGTCGATCGTGGTGGTGAGCTGCATGTATCCCCAGACCGACAGGACGATCGTGAACGTGAGGATGGCAACGGTGAGGTTGGTGACGACGCCAGCTGCGAGGATGACCACGCGCTTCCAGGTCGACTGGCCCCGGTACGTGGTGCTCCGGGCGCGGTCCGCCATGCCTGTGGCATCGAGGCTGTGCAGTTCGCCCGAGAGACCAAGCGTGAGACGATCACCGTCTTCGACGACGGCCTTCCAGTCCACGAGGGTGAGTGCGATCGAGCGTGCACGATCGGCAGAGACACCGAGTGCGGACGCGAGGCCCGTCGCATCGGTCGGTCCGTGGTCGCGCAGGACGACGAGCGCCGAGCCGAGCAGCTCGTCTTCCGCACCCGGCTCCATGCCTGAGATTCGCACGTAACCTCCGAGAGGAATCGCCGTGACACCCCACGCCATGTTCTTGGTGTGCAGCCGCAGCGCCGGTCCCGGGAGGCCGACCATGAACTCGTGGACCTTCACGCCGAATGCACGCGCGGCAAGCAGGTGCCCCATCTCGTGGAAGACCACGAGGATCGAGAACGTGATGACTCCCCAGATGACTACCTCGGCCGTTCCGAGCGCTGCGGTCACGTGTGCTCCTGTCGTGTATCCCGAAGAGGTACTGTCAGGTCAGGCCAACGAGCAAGCGTCAGGCCACTTCGCCGATGCCGAGAATGCGCCGTGCCTCACGCCGGGCCCACTCATCCACCGCCTCGACCTCTTCGATCGAGCCGGGTACGTGAACCTCGTGAGCGCCGAGGACCTGCTCGATCGTCGACGGGATGGCGGTGAGCGGGATCGACCCGCCGAGGAATGCCGCGACCGCGACCTCGTTGGCAGCGTTGAGCGCCGCGGGCATCGTGCCGCCGATCCGGCCGGCCTCGAGCGCAAGTCCGAGGCAGGGGAACGTGTCGAAGTCCGGCTCCTCGAAGTCGAGGCGACCGAGTGTCGCGAAGTCCACGGGTTCGACAGGAGACACCCAGCGGTCCGGCGCGCTGAGCGCGTACTGGATCGGTATGCGCATGTCGGTGACTCCGAGATGGGCCTTCACCGATCCGTCAACGTACTCGACCATCGAGTGCACGCACGACTGGGGGTGGACGACGACTTTGATCCGGTCGTAGTCGACACCAAAGAGGTGGTGCGCCTCGATGACCTCGAGTCCCTTGTTCATGAGCGTCGCCGAGTCGATGGTGATCTTCGGCCCCATGGTCCAGCGCGGATGCGCGAGGGCCTCCTCGACCGTCACGTCGGCGAGCTCTCCGGGGCGGCGTCCGCGGAACGGTCCACCTGAGGCGGTCAGCCACAGACGCGAGACGCACTCGGCGGGCTCGCCCAGAAGTGACTGGTAGATGGCCGAGTGCTCGCTGTCCACCGGCACGATCCTGTCGAGGCCGAGTGAGGTGACGAGTTCGCCCCCGACGACGAGCGACTCCTTGTTGGCCAGCGCGAGCCGCGCGCCTGAAGCGAGGGCGGAGGCAGATGCCCTGAGACCCGCTGCACCGACGAGGGCGTTCAGGACGATATCGGCGCCCCCGTCGCCCGCAAGTGCGGCTACCGCCTCGGGGCCGGCGTGGACGGGCCGACCTATCAGCGACGCGGCGCGTGCCGCCGCCTCGGGGTCGGCGAGGACGAGGTACGGCGCACCGGTCACGCGTGCCTGCTCGGCGAATCGCTCCACACTCGTGCTCGCGGCCAGCGCGACGACCTCGACACGGTCGGGGTACCGGGATGCGACATCGATCGCCTGGCGGCCGATCGAGCCGGTGGAGCCGAGAATCGTGAGCCGAAGTCTGTTCATCGGACGCCCACCAGTGTCAACGTGTAGTACGTCACGACTGTGACGAGAATGAAGCTGTCGAAGCGGTCGAGGAAGCCGCCATGGCCCGGCAGCAGCGTGCCGGAGTCCTTGACCATGACCTCGCGCTTGAAGCGGGACTCGGCCAGATCGCCGAGTGCTGCCGCTACCGATGCGGACAGTCCGACGAAGACGAGTGCGAGCCAGGTCATCGAGGTCAGGTACGAACCTCCCACCACCCACACGAGCGTGGTCGCCAGGGTTCCGGCCGCAAACCCTTCCCAGGTCTTCTTCGGCGAGATGCGCGGAGCGAGTGGCGTGCGGCCGATGGAGGAGCCCGCGAGATAGGCGAAGACGTCGTTCACCCAGACGCCGAACACCAGGAGGAGGCAGAGCACTACGCCGTCACCGAGCTGCCGCATCAAGACGAGATGAGCGAGCGTGAAGCCGATGTAAGCGACGCCGAACACGGTGACCGCGGTGTCCGAGAGCCGTACCGAGCGGATCGCCACGTGCCACACGAGCGCGGCGACGATGAGGACGCTGACGGTGGTCGCCAGACCCGCGCTCCCGTGTTGCGCTGTCGCGAGAGGGAGCGCGAAAATCGCTGCAAGGCCGAAGAGCTCGTTCGGGGTGCGACGCTCCCGGCGCGTGAGCGTGTAGAACTCGGCTGCAGTGAGCACACCGATGGCCGAGGCCAGGATCGCGACGCCCCATACGCCGCCGAGCACGATTGCGACGAGCATGACCGCGCCAAGCAGGGCAGCGCTCGTCGTGCGAACTGCGAAGTCGGCAAGGGGCGCGGTCACGAACGTCCACCGAACCGGCGTGAGCGCTTCTGGAAGTCCACTACCGCGCGCAGGAGGTCCCCCCGCCTGAAGTCCGGCCACAGGACGGTTGTGACCCAGAGCTCGGAATACGCGAGCTGCCAGAGGAGGAAGTTTGAAACGCGCAGCTCCCCGCTCGTGCGGATCACGAGGTCGGGGTCCGGGATGTCGTGCGTGTAGAGACGCTCGGCGATGGTTCTCTCCTCGATATCGTCAGGTGAGAGTTCTCCGCGCGCGACGTCGGTCGCGATGCTCCGGACTGCGTCGGCGATCTCTCCCCTGCCGCCGTAGTTGAGCGCGACCACGAGTGTCAGGGCGTCGTTACGTGCGGTCAGTTGCTCGGTGCGGCGGAACGCCTCCATCGTCGCTGCAGGCATGCCCTGCTCGCTGCCGATGACCCGTACCCGGACACGCTGCGCCTGCAGGCTGTCGAGTTCTCGTTCGAGCACCTCGACGAACAGCTGCATGAGGCCGCCGACCTCCTCGTCGGAGCGACGCCAGTTCTCGCTGCTGAACGAGTAGATCGTGAGGTACTCGATGCCGAGCTCGATGCACGCCGCGATGGACTCGCGCACCGCCTTGGCGCCGGCCCGGTGCCCGGCGATGCGGGGAAGCCCACGTTTGGCCGCCCACCTGCCGTTGCCGTCCATGATCACGGCTACATGTCGGGGCGCGGACCCGGGGTCCAGCCGTTCCAGCAAGAGGCGGTCGGCTCGCGTGTGGAAGAAGGCCTCGAGCGAGGTGCGGGCAGTGCCCATCGGCTCAGACCTCCATGATCTCCGCTTCTTTGCGGCGGAGCATATCGTCGATCTCGGCGATATGCGCATCCGTCGCCTTCTGCACGTCCGCCTCCAGACGGTGAAGATCGTCCTGCGAGATCTCGTGCTCTTTCTCCTGACGCTTGAAGAAGTCGTTCACATCGCGCCGGATGTTGCGAACCGCAACACGGGACTCCTCGGCGTAGCCCTTGCACACTTTCACCAGCTCGCGCCGACGTTCTTCGGTCAGCGGCGGGAACGGGACGCGGATGACCGTGCCGTCGTTGGAGGGGTTGAAGCCGAGATCGGCCGAGCGGATCGCTTTCTCGATGGCGCCGAGCGCGGTCTTGTCGTACGGACTCACGACGAGCATCTGCGGCTCGGGGACGCTTGCGGATGCGATCTGCAGCAGCGGCGTCGAGACGCCGTAATACTCGACGGAGACCTTCTCGAGTATGGTACCGGACGCACGTCCCGTTCTGACGCCGGCGAACTCGTGCGCGAGCGCGGCGATGGCCTTGTCCATGCGTTCAGACGCTTCCTTGACACTGTGAGTGGTCATCGGGCCCCTCCTGAGACGATGGTTCCGATCTTCTCGCCCCTGAGGGCGGCAGCGATGTTCCCCTCCTGCTCCATATTGAACACGATGATGGGCAGGTCGTTGTCCATCGCGAGGCTTATCGCCGTGTTGTCCATGACCTTCAGTCCGAGGTTCAGGACGTCGATATAGGCAAGCTGGTCGAACTTCCGTGCCCCGGGCACCTTCATCGGATCCGCGTCGTAGACGCCGTCGACCTTCGTGGCCTTCATGATGCACTCGGCGCCGATCTCGAGGGCTCGCAGCGCGGCTGTGGTGTCGGTGGTGAAGTACGGATTGCCCGTCCCCGCAGCGAAGATGACGGTCCGGCCCTTCTCGAGATGGCGGATGGCGCGCCTGCGGATGTAGGGTTCGGCGACCGCCTGCATCTGTATGGCCGACATCACGCGTGTGTACACCGAGTGAGACTCGAGGGTGTCCTGAAGCGCAAGCGCGTTCATGACCGTCGCGAGCATCCCGATGTTGTCCGCCTGGGCGCGGTCCATGCCGCGAGCGGAGGCGGCGACCCCCCGGAAGATGTTGCCCCCGCCGACGACGATCGCGATCTCGACGCCGTCGTCAGCGACGAGCTTGATCTGAGCTGCGAGCGAGTCGAGGATCTTTGGATCGATGCCGTAGCCGGCATCGCCCATGAGGGCCTCACCTGAGAGCTTCAGCAGGACGCGCTTGTACCGGTATGCCGTCATGGTCCTCCCTCGTCCGTGGCTCACAGGTCGGGACGTGTCCCCCCGGTGATTCTAGACCAACGGGGCGGTGCTGGGCACCGCCCCGTTGCGGGTCGGACACTAACAGCAGCTCGACTCCCGCTGCTCGGAGTTGGTCTCGCCAAGCACCATGCGGGTGAAGCGCACGACGTCGATGGCCGCGCCGGCTTCACGCGCGGTCTGCTCGGCATGCTGCTTGACCGTGATGTCCGGGTTCTTCACGAAGGCCTGCTCGAGAAGGCAGAACTCCTTGTAGTACTTCTCGAGGCGGCCCTCGGCGATCTTGTCCTGGATCGGCTCAGGCTTACCGGTCTCGGCTGCCTGTGCCTTATAGATGGCGAGCTCGTGGGCCACGACGTCTGCGGGAACCTCATCACGGCGTACGGAGACCGGCGAGGCCGCTGCGATCTGCATGGCGACATCGCGGGCGAAGCCGCTGACCAGGGGCGATGCGGCAGCCTCTTCAGACTCGGCGCTGACCTCGACGAGAACGCCGATGTTGCCGACACCGTGGATGTAGACGGCCACGACGCTCGCCGGGGCCGAGCGCTCGTACCGGGCGAAGCGAGTGACTCCCATGTTCTCGCCGAGCTTGCTCACGCTCTCGCCGAGAAGCTGCTCGATGGTGATCTCGGGACGCTCGCTGAACGGCCCGGCCAGAAGAGCCGGAACGTCGGCAGGAGCGCTGGAGCCGATCTCACGGGCCACGGTGGCGACGAACGACTTGAAGTCGGCGTTGCGCGCGACGAAGTCGGTCTCGCAGTTGACCTCGATGAGCACGCCGATCGCTCCGTCGGCACTCGTGTAACCGCCGATGATACCTTCGTTCGTGGCGCGCCCGGCCCTCTTGGCGAGGTCGGCGAGCCCCTTCGTGCGCAGGATGTCGACGGCAGCCTCAAGGTCGCCGTTGGCCTCGGTCAGGGCCTTCTTGCAGTCCATCATCCCCGCCCCGGTGCTCTCCCGAAGCTCCTTCACCATGCTGGCGGTGATCTCCATGTGTCCTCCTCTACCGGCTGTATGCGCCGGGTCGTGTGTCGTCGTTCTGTGCGTCGCGCTCAGGCCTCGGCGGGTGCCTCGGCATCGGCGACGACAGGGGCGTCTACCTGCTCGGCGGGCACTTCAGTCTCGGCGACGGGTGCCTCGGCGGCCGGTTCTGCCACCGGTGCCTCGGGGGTCGGTGCGATGGCCTCGGCAGCGACGGTGGTCTCCTCGGCAACCGGAGCGTCGTCGATCTCGTCGCCGGGGACAGGCAGGCCGGCGGCCCTGCGACCGTCGATGGCTGCATCGGCGATCACACGGCAGATGAGGCTGACCGAGCGGATGGCGTCGTCGTTGCCGGGAATGACGTAGTCAACCTCGTCCGGGTCGGCGTTGGTATCCACCAGGCCGATGAGCGGGATGTCGAGACGGCGTGCCTCCTTGACGGCGATCGCTTCACGCTTGGTGTCGACCACGAAGACGGCCTTCGGCGTATCGGCCATATCCCGGATGCCGTTCAGGTCGCGCTGTAGCTTCACCAGTTCGCGGCGAATGAGGAGGGCTTCCTTCTTCGGCCTCAGTGCGAGTGCTCCGGACTCCTCCATCTGCTCAAGCTCGAGCATCCGCTTGATGCGGCCACGGATGGTGACGAAGTTGGTGAGCATGCCGCCGAGCCAGCGCTGATTGACGTACGGCTGACCGGCGCGCTCCGCCTCGCGACGAATCGGGTCCTGCGCCTGCTTCTTGGTGCCGACGAGCAGCACATAACCTCCGCGAGCGGTGATGTCGCGAACGAACCGATACGCGGCGTCGACTTCCTGCAGCGTGCGCTTGAGATCGAGGATGTAGATGCCGTTGCGCTCGGTGAAGATGTACGGCTTCATCTTCGGGTTCCAGCGGCGGGTCTGATGACCGAAGTGCACGCCGGCCTCGAGCAGGTTCTTCATGGAAACGGACATGGTGGTGCCTCCTTGTTCGGTTGTTCCTCCGCCTGCTTCTTCTCCCTGCCGCGACCGGTCGTCGTGCGTCCGGCACCTCGCGCGGGATCCACGGGCGTGTGTGATAAGAGCGGGGCGTAGGATACCACAGATGCAGCGCGCCACCAACCGCGCGGACGGTCGGCGGCCGCTCCTGGCGGGGCGCTGGTCGACCCTAGGCGCCAGCGGCGAAGTCCCGGCCGCAGGCGACGCACACGAAGTGCGCGTCGTAGTGACCCGCGTGCTCCGGGACGGCTACGAGTTCGAGCGACACCTCGGCCTCACAGGCGGGACACCAGAGGCGCCGCTTGAGTCCGGCATCCTGGATCAGGCACTCCGCATCGGCGACGCGGTCTTTGATCTGCACGATGAACGAGGCAACGGCCGCGCACTCCGGGCGTCCGAAGGCGTCAAGCGTGAGCCGGACCTTCTCGGATACGTCAGCGGGGCGCGTCTCGTTCTTGATGAGGTAGTCAAGCGCGCCGAGGGCGATGGCCCGCTGGATGGTCTCCTCTTCCCCGAGGTTCGTGAGCACCACGATGGGCGTGCCCTGCGTGCGGGGGTCGGCCGCAACGGCCTCCATGACATCAAGACCGCCCATCCGCGGCATGATGAGGTCGAGCAGTATCAGGTCGACCGGCTGATCCCTCAGGGTCGCGAGTGCCGCGAGACCATCGGCGGCCTCGAAGACCTGGTACCCGTCGCTCACGAGCCGGTCGCGATACATCCGCCGCAGCAAGTCGGTGTCTTCGACGACCAGGATTCGTTCCGAGGCCATAGATCTGCTCCTTCCGGAGACGTCACAGCGCGGCGGTGAAGCCCTGAGCCGCGTGTAGTCGGGCACGCAGGCGCAGGACGGCCTTCGTGTGCAGTTGGCTCACGCGCGACTCCGTGACGCCAAGCACGGCGCCGATCTCCTTGAGCGTGAGTCCCTCGTAGTAGTAGAGCGCGATGACCGTCTTCTCACGGTCCGGGAGTCGTTCGATGGCACCCGCGAGAATGTCCTTCACCTCGGCAGACTCGAAGACCTGGACCGGATCGTCGGCGTCTCTGTCGGCGATGGCGCCGAGCGGGTCCTGGCGGTCGTCGCGGTCCCCTGTGTTGGACCACATCTCCTCAAACGACATGACCGATGTGTAGGAGAGCTTGGAGAGGATCTCATGGAGGTCCTTGAGTGTGACTCCCATCTCGGTGGCGATCTCTTCATCGCTCGGCACTCGCCGGAGGCGGTTCTCCAGAGCGATGTAGGCGGCCTCGAACTCGCGGGCGCGGGCCCGAACCGAGCGGGGCACCCAGTCCATGGCGCGGAGTTCGTCGATGATTGCGCCCTTGATGCGGGCGATGGCATAGGTCTCGAACTTTATGCCTCGGGCGAGATCGAACTTCTCGATGGCGTCGATGAGTCCGAATACGCCGTAGGAGATCAGGTCCGCGGAGTCCACTGTCTGCGGAAGATTGGAGGACAGGCGCCCCGCGACGTACTTGACGAGCGGTGAATAGGCCAGGATGAGACTCTCCCGGGCATCAGGATCGGACGTGTCCTTGAACGCCGCCCAAACGGCGGACAAGTCCGCGCGCGCGTCGGATTTCATGCAGTGCGGCCCTCCATCAGGCCCGTGGATGCGCCCCTTTGTGCACGTCACGAAGGTGTTTCGTGCTCACGTGAGTATAAATCTGGGTGGTGGACAGCGCAACGTGGCCGAGTAGCTCCTGGACTGTGCGCAGGTCAGCACCCCCTTCGAGCAGGTGCGTGGCGAAACTGTGTCGCAGATCGTGCGGCGTGAGAGCGGCCTCAGAGCCGACCTCCGCGAGATAGCGATCGAGCAGGCGCCGCACTCCCCCGCTCGTCAGGCGCGTTCCGAGCCGGTTGAGGAACAGGGCGTCGTCGACGCGCTGCCTGCCGAGGAGCGGACGCCCCCCGCTGAGATAGGCTCTTATGCGCGCGATCGCCGTCGGGTGCATGGGCACGGTTCGCTCCCGAGAGCCCTTCCCCATCACCGTGACGAGGCCCTGCACCAAGTCGACGTCGCCGAGGTCGAGGCCGGTGAGCTCGGAGACGCGGATGCCTGTGGCGTAGAGGAGCTCCAGGATGGCGCGGTCACGAAGTCCCTGGGGCGTGGTGGTGTCAGGCGCGTCGAGGAGTCGGGTGAGAAGCTCGGTCCCGGCCACCGTTGGCAGATAGCGCGGGACCCTGGGCGTGGAGAGTATCGCGACCGGGCTTGCCGTGGAGTAGCCGCGCATGACCAGGTACCGGTAGAACGACCGTGCGGCCGCCAGTCTCCGGGCGATGGTCCGGCGGGCGTACTTCGCGCGGTCGAGGTCAGCGAGGTACCGCCGCAGCATGCGATGATCGGCGTCCAGGACGTGGACCTCTGCGCGGCCGAGCCATTCGGCAAGTCCCGCAAGATCGGACGCGTATGCTGCGATGGTTCGCTCCGAGAGTCCTCGCTCCACGCGCAGGTGGTCCAGGTACTCGTCCAGGAGGGCCGGAGTGGTCGGGCGTGTGGACATCGTCACTCCCCCCCGTCTTCCTCTGCGGGTGGCAACGGGACCCGGCCGTGCGGAGGCGCGAGGTCCGGGCGGTCGTGGAGGTACGCGGCCATGTCCTTGTGGGCGCGCTCGGCGTACGCCGCGTATCTCTCTCGCTTGCCGCGGACCGGAGGATCGAGCGGGAGCATCAGCCCGAAGTTCACGTGCATCGGCTGGTAGTCGACAGTCTCGGGGTCGGTTGCGTACGCGAGCAGCGAGCCGATGGCCGTCGTGGGGGGCACGACCACCGATGGGCTGTCGCTTCTCGAGGCGAGCACATCCAGTGCCGCGACGATTCCCGAGGCTGCGGCCTCAAGGTAGCCCTCCGTGCCGGAGAGCTGTCCAGCTATGCGCACACGAGGCTCGGAGCGCACCGCCAGACCGGGCGTCAGCAGGCGTGGAGCGTCCACGAACGAGTTGCGGTGCATGACGCCGTAGCGCAGGAACTCTGCGTGCTCCAGTGCAGGTATCAGGCTGAAGACGCGCCGCTGCTCTGCGAACGTGAGGTTCGTCTGAAAGCCCACCAGGTTGTATGCAGACCCCGTGGCGGTCTCGGGACGCAACTGCACGACCGCCCACGGCCGTCGTCCTGTCTGAGGGTCGGTCAGTCCGACCGGCTTGAGCGCGCCGAACCTGAGTGCGTCGAGCCCTGTGCGGGCCACCTCCTCGACTGGCTGACATGCGCTGAACAACTCGCGCTTCTCGAACGACTTGGCATGCACCCTCTCTGCGCTGACAAGCGCGCTGATGAGTGCCGCGTACTCATCACGCGTCAGTGGGCAGTTGAGGTAGTCGGCGCCTCCCTTGCCCCAACGTGAGGCCGAGAAGGTCCGCTTGCGGTCCAGGGACTCTGTGGAGATGATCGGTGCGGCTGCATCGAAGAACGCGAGTCTCCCGAAGCCTACGAGGGCCGTCAGCGCGCTTTCCAGAGCAGCGCCCGGGAGGGGGCCTGCCGCCACGATGACGTCGCCGTCCGGGATGTCCGTGGTCTCCTGGCGGATCACCGTGATCGCCGGGTGAGAGTGGGCCATCCGGGTGAGCGTCTGCGAGAACGCTGTGCGATCCACCGCCAGAGCGGAGCCCGCGGGTACTCGACAGCGGTACGCTGCACCCAAGACGAACGATCCCAGTTCGCTGAGCTCGTGCTTGAGGAGGCCAGCGGCCGAGGCAGGATCCGTCCCTTTCAGGGAGTTCGAACACACCAGCTCGCCGAAGTCCCCAGTGTGATGAGCCGGCGGCATGGTGCCGGGGCGCATCTCGAAGAGGCGGACCGGCACGCCCCGTGCCGCAAGCTGAAGTGCCGCCTCGCACCCGGCGAGCCCCGCTCCAACGATGGTGACATGCTGCATCCGGTCTCCCGTTTCGATGTGTCAGGTCATTGTACGGCACAGAGTCCCACGCTCCCTTCTACCGTATGCCGTATCGTCCATCGGCGTACCGGACCACGTGCCCGGCCGCCTCCAGGGCGCCGAGAGTCCGGGCCGTGTGGACGATGTCAATGCCGAGCGCCCGGGCCAGATCGTCAGGCCGCATCGGGTCGGCCACGAGCGCACGGAGCGTATCGTCCGCAGCGACGTCACCGGCTGCGGGCGTCGCCCCCTCCAGCCCCAGGTACTGTGCGAGTTCACCGACATCGGTGATGGGTATCGCTCCTTGCCGAATGAGGCGGTTGGAGCCACGGGACTCGGGTGAGAGCACGGATCCGGGGACCGCCAGCACGTCGCGCCCGGCGTCGAGTGCGGCATCGGCGGTGGAGAACGTACCGCTGGGAAGCCCGGCCTCCACGACGAGGACCGCCCGGGCAAGTCCGGCGATGATCCTGTTGCGCCGAACAAACGACCAACGAGTGGGCTGTTGCCCGAACGGGCACTCGGATACGACCACATGGCAGCGACGCAGCTCGGCCAGGAGGGGTGCCGAGCGTCTCGGGTAGTCCACATCGGGCCCGCATCCGAGGACGGCCAGAGTGTTTCCTCCCGCATCGAGGGCAGCGAGATGCGCCTCTCGGTCACAGCCGATCGCGGCACCGGAGATGATCGATGTCCCGTGTCCGGCCGCCCATCCGGCGAACAGACGCGTGCATCGCAGGCCGTACGGTGTTGCGCGGCGGGCCCCGACGACGCCCAGACCCTCGACAAGCGCCGAGGGATCGCCGATGCCGTAGAGGATCCGTGGAGGATCGGGTGTCTCGGCAAGTTGTGCCGGGTACCGCTTGTCTCCGAGACGGAGTGTGAATCGATGCTCGCTCATGTGGCATCCCACGATCGGTAGCCCAGCGCTTCGGCGACGTGTGACACGACGATAGGGACGGACTGCTCCAGGTCGGCGATAGTGCGCGCGACGCGGACGACGCGCGTGACGGCCCTACCGGACAGGTTGGCGTGCCGGGCAGCGTCCTCGAGCAGGGCGCGTGCGTCTGCTTGCAGTTGGGAGCGCATGCTGCACGGATGGCGGGTGCCCGCGAACGCGTGCGCGGTGGTGATTCGGCTACGAACGGTCGCGCTCAGCGGCGTGACCGGCGCATCGTCGATGATCAGGGCCGGATCCACCCGATCGATCCGCAGGGTGAGGTCCATGCGGTCGTACAGCGGACCGCCCACTCGTGCCGAATAGCGCGCGACCGCGCCGTCGGTGCACCTGCACTCGCGCTGCGGATCGCCCGCGTATCCGCACGGGCACGGGTTCATCGCCGCCGTGAGCGTGACACGGGCGGGATAGCGGACGGCGCCGTGTGCTCGGACAAGCGTGATGACGCCTTCTTCGATCGGCTGGCGGAGTGCCTGGAGCGATGCGGGTCCGAACTCGGGGAACTCGTCAAGGAACAGGACGCCGTTGTGGGCAAGGCTCATCTCTCCCGGGCGCGGCGGAGTGCCGCCGCCCACGAGGCCGGCGACGGAGCACGAGTGGTGTGGCGCCCGGAACGGCCTGATACCATCGAGACACTGCCGGGGATCAAGGCCGGCCACGGAGTGGACGAGCGCGGATTCCAGAGACTCCGCCTCCGTGAGTGGTGGCAGAAGCCCGCAGAGCGCACGGGCAAGCATGCTCTTGCCCGAGCCGGGTGGGCCGACGAGCAGCAGGTTGTGTCGCCCGGCCGCGGCGATCTCGAGGCCCCGCTTGGCAGACTCGTGCCCGGCGATGTCGGCCACGTCGATAGTCGGGATCGCCAGGGTCTGAGCGCGGGAGGTCTTTGGCGGGGCCGTGGCCGGCAGCCCGCCCTTCATTCGGGCCAGGGACTCGATCCCGCGGTACCTCAGCTGTGGGACCACGCCGACAATCCGCCCGGCGGAGATGGGTCCGAGCAGGTCACGATCCGAGCGCGCGGCACTGATCGCGTGTGCGAGCATGCCGGGGATCTCGCGCACCGAACCATCCAGGCCGAGCTCGCCGACGGCAGTGACATCGTCGAGTGCGGCCCGTGGAACCTGGCCAGTGGCGGCAAGTACCGCCAGCGCGATCGGCAGGTCGAACCCCGTGCCGTGTTTGCGAAGCGGGGCCGGGGCGAGATTGACTATGACGCGGGCGTTCGGGAAGTCGAAGCCCACCGAGCGCAGGGCTGCCCGCACCCGATCGCGCGCCTCCTGGACCGCTGTGTCCGCCAGTCCGACGATGCCGAACACCGGCAGACCCGGGGAGACGTCAGCCTGCACCTCAACGGCGATAGCTTCAACGCCCGTGAGCGTCGTGGTGGCGACTGTGGCCTGCACGACTACTCGACCACGAACGCCGCGCGGTGATGGCGGAGCAGCGCTCGATCGGGACCGAGGACGTGGATGGCGATGACATCGAAGCGCACAGGACACGGCTCGATCCCCGCCGAGCTGAGGTAGATCTCGGCCAAGCGCACCAACTTGCGGCGCTTCGACTGCGAGACTGCCTCCTCGCCCGTTCCGCGCGACGCGGAGGTCCGCGTCTTCACCTCGCAGAAGACCACGTCGTCACCGTCGATGGCGATGATGTCGATCTCCCCGCGTTCCGTTCTCCAGTTCCGTTCGACGACGTCGAGCCCCTGGCGCTCGAGATACGCCGCCGCCGCGTCCTCCCCGCGCTTACCGACTTCACTGCGATCCATGGCTGCGCTCCTTTCGACGAGCGCAGCATGGGCCATAGGTCGAAACCAGATCGCTACAGGATGTGGGTGGCGCCTTAACCCGTCAGAAGAGCCGGGATTGGCTGCAGGGTCCGAAGGAGAGTCGGTGTTCGGCGCACGGTCCGCGCTCGGCGAGCGCCTGGAGATGGCCCGTGCTGCCGTACCCCTTGTTTCCCGAGAATCCGTACCCGGGGTGCGCCGAGTCCAGATCGCACATCAGTGCGTCGCGGGAGACCTTGGCCACGATGGCGGCCGCCGCGATCGAGCGCACGGTGTCGTCGCCCTTGACCACGGCGGTGTGGGGATATGCGAGTGCGACATCGAGACCGTCAACGAGCACGTGATCGACGCGGATGCCAAGAGCCGCCACGGCCTCATGCATGGCGCAGAGGGTGGCGGGGGCGATCCCGATCAGGTCGACTCGTGCGGCCGGCACATGGGCCACAGCGACCGCTACAGCGACACGCCTGATCTCCGCGTCGAGTGTCACCCGCGCTTCGGCTGAGAGCGCCTTGGAGTCGCGCAGGCCGGAGATCGTCGCATCGGCAGGCAGTACGCAGGCTCCGGCCGAGACGGGCCCGGCGAGCGCCCCCCTGCCCACTTCATCGACTCCGGCGATGACCGTCAGTCCGCGGCGCATGAGTTCTCGTTCAACCGTGGCGAGCGCCTCGAGTCGGCGCGACTCGGCGTCCTGGCGGTCCAGGCGCCGACGGGCGACCCCGAGCGCGCGGATGACGCCTGGACGCCGATCGCCCGCAAAGCGATCGACCGCCTCCGAGACGGCGCGGAGGTCGGCATCGGTCAGCAGTTCGATGATCGCGGAGACGGCGAGTGGTTCCATGCCGAGCAGTCTAGCGCATGGACAACGTGAACGACCCGGGCCGTGGCCCGGGTCGTTGTGAGATGCGTCGTTATGGTGAGTCGTGCCGTGCGGTTAGCGGCGCTCCTTGATGCGGGCGGCCTTGCCGACCTTGTCGCGGAGGTAGTAGAGCTTCGAACGACGGACCTTGCCGCGGCTGACGACCTCGAGGCTCATGATCTTCGGTGAGTGCACCGGGAAGGTGCGCTCGACGCCAACTGCAAACGACACTTTCCGGACCGTGAACGTCTCACGGTTACCGGCGCCGTGGCGACGGATGACGATGCCCTGGAAGGGCTGCACACGTTCACGGCTGCCCTCGACCACCTTGTACATGACCTTGACCGTGTCGCCGACGCCGAACTCCGGCAGGTCCTCACGCAGCTGCTGCTGCTCGATTGCGCGAATCTTATCCATTACGCGTTCCTGTTCCGTGATGGGGTGTTTCCCGTGGGCGCCCGCAGGCACGAGTGGACAGTATAGACGAGAGGTGGGAGGCAGGCAATCTCCGGGCCGACTTGCTGCCGCGCAGGTGAGGTCGCGGTCGCGAAAGTGCTCAGAGGCTGCCGATCCGGTCTATCGGCCAGAAGCGGAAGAAGGCTTTGCCGCGCACATCGGCGACGGGCACCGCACCGAAGTAGCGCGAATCCTGACTGTCGGTCCGGTTGTCCCCCATCACCCACACGGAGTCCTCCGGAACCACGTACGGGAACGTGACGGTCTGAGGGAGGCTCGGCTTGCCGTGAGTGTACGGCTCATCAAGCGGTGCGCCATCTATGACGACCGTACCATCCACCAGGTCGATCGTCTGTCCGCCGACGGCCACGACACGTTTGATCAGCGTAGGCACACTGTCGGTAGGGTCGTCGAGGACCACGATGTCGCCAGGCTCGACATCGGCGAAGCGATAGATGAACTTGTTGGCGATGACGCGGTCCCACAGTTCGATCGTCGGGATCATGGAACCGCTCGGGATCACGTAGGGCTGGATGATGAACGTCCGGATGCCGGTAGCGAGAAGGAACGCGAGCGCCACCATCAAGACGAGTTCGGCGACCCAGCGTATGAACGACGGCCGCTCATCTGACGCGTGTGTCGACGGTTCGTGGGTTGGCGCCTCCACGGGAGACGCGACGGGATCGGTCCCGAGTGGGGTTTGGAGTTCGTCAGTCACGGTCGGTGGTCTCCACTTCGTCGATGATTTCCCGTGCGCGTGCGCGCTCCTGCGGAGAGAGCAGCGCCTTCCCGATAAGGTCCGGCCGCCGCTCGGCGGTACGTCGGACTGCCTGGTCACGACGCCACGCGGCAATCTTCGCGTGGTCGCCGCTGAGCAGCACCGGAGGTACGCCCATCCCTTGAAACTCGGCAGGGCGGGTGTACTGAGGATACTCCAGCAGACCTCCGTTGAACGACTCATCTTCGGCCGAGGTCTCGTCACCGAGCGCTCCGGGGAGCAACCGGGCGACCGCATCGATGATCACGAGTGCGGGCAGCTCCCCTCCGGTCAGCACGTAGTCGCCGATGGAGACCTCGACATCCGCGAGTGTGCGTATACGCTCGTCGAACCCCTCATAGCGGCCACAGATGAACAGCAGTCGATGTTCGGAGGCGAGCGACCGGACGAGGTCCTGGTCGAGACGGCGACCGGAAGGGCAGACCAGCACGGTGGTCGGACGGGCCGGATGCATCGCCGAGATGTCGGCTACCGCACTGAAAACGGGCTCCGGCTTCATGACCATCCCCGGGCCTCCGCCGAACGGACTGTCGTCGGTCGTTCGATGGCGATCGGCCGTCCAGTCTCGAAGATCGTGCACGGCGACGTCGAGGACGCGCGATCCGATCGCCCTGCCGAGGATGGATGCGCCGAGTACCGGCGCGAACACCTGCGGTAAGACGGTGACGACGTCGATCCTCACCGATCTTCACCCTCGATGAGACCGTCGAGCAGCGCGACGCGTATGGTGTCCGATCCTTCGTCGATGAGCTCGACGACGTCATCGATGACCGGCACCAGTACCTGGCCATAGACCGGGCCCTCGACCACAAGGACGTCATTGGCTCCGGTGACGATGACGTCGGTGACAGTCCCGACGGGGCCGCGTGTGGTGTCGACGACCTGCATGCCGATCAATTCGTCTGCTCCCGACGTCAGCGCGGTAGGAGTATCGGCCTCGTGCGCCAGCAGCCAGCGCCCGGCAAGGGCGCCTGCTGCCCCGGCAGTCGCGTCCTCATCGAACCGGACGATCGCACTCTTCGGTCCCGGGCGGACACTCGTGGCGCGAAAGGCGCGTGCGCCTCGCGGGCCGGGAGGCACGAGAAAGAGATCGATGCCGTGAAGGCATGACAAAGGGAGGCCGGCGCTCATGGCGACCGATACCTCCCCGTGTGTTCCGTGTGGTTTGAGCACGCGGCCGATTCGCCGGTACGGCGCAGCCACGGTCTATCCGGTCACATCGACCGTCGCGTCGGCGCCATCGACCGATGCGGCGGCGCGAACGAGCACGCGAATCGCCTTGATGATGCGCCCTCCCCTGCCGATCACCTTACCGGTGTCGTCGGGGTGCACCGTCACTTCGTATGCCGTGCTCATCTCGCCGTCTCGTCGCGCGATGGTCACGTCGTCGGGATGCTCGACGAGCGATGTGACGAGATAGCGTACCAGCGCCTCGGTGTCAGCGGCGGGTGACATGGTCACTCGGCGGTCTCTTCGGCTGCGCCGGCGTCGGCGGCCTCGTCGGCGGCAGGCTCCTGTGCGGCAGCGTCCTCGACGACCTCGGCCTCAGGCTCCTCGACCGGTGCGGCCTCAGGCTCCTTGGCCGGAGCAGCGGCGGCTTCGGCTGCCTTCTTCTCTGCCTCGGCAGCCTTGGCGGCAGCCTTTTTCGAGAGCGGGGCCACCTTTGCGGGCGGCGCGGCCTCGGGGTTGCGGGCGATGGCGATCAGTTTGCCAACCGTCTCGGTCGGCTGGGCGCCCTTCGCGATCCACGCGTCGACCTTGTCCAGATCGAGCTCGATCGTCGACGGGTCGGTACGGGGATTGTAGCGCCCGAGGATCTCGATGAACCTGCCGTCACGTGGAGCGCGCGAGTCTGCCGCGACCACGCGGTAGAACGGGGCCTTCTTCGCGCCTGCACGCGCCAGGCGGATCTTGACTGCCAAGTGTTTCACCTCCGTGTAGGTGGCCCGATAGGGCCACTCGTGAGCAAGAGCAGCGACTAATGATACGAGATGAGTCCCAAGGGGTCAAAGCGAGTTGAGAACGCAGGTCGCACGGGCTCCATTCGGGCTAGAACGGACCGGACACCCCGGGCATTCCGCGAAACCTGCGCTTCTTCCCCCCACCGGGGATGGCGCCGAGTTGCTTCATCATCTTCTGCGCCTGGGTGAACTGTTTGAGCACCTGGTTCACATCGAACACGCGGACGCCGGCGCCGTTGGCGATCCGCTCGCGACGCGAACCGTTGATCCGTGAGGGTTTGGCCCGCTCGGCGGGGGTCATGGAGCGAATGATCGCCTCGGTACGCGCGAGCGCGCCTTCGTCGATCTCGGCATCCTTCGGCAGCCGGTTGGCGCCCGGGATCATCGAGATGATGTCCGAGAGCGAGCCCATCTTCCTCACCTGCTGTAGTTGCGACAGAAAGTCGTCAAGGGTGAACACGCCGCTGGCAAGCCGCGCCTCGAGGTCCGAGGCGGCGTCCGCATCGATCGTATCCTGGGCTTTCTCGATGAGCGAGACGACGTCGCCCATGCCGAGTATGCGCTTGGCCATCCGCTCCGGGTGGAACGGTTCGAGCGCATCGAGCTTCTCGCCGACCCCCGCGAACTTGATCGGCTTGCCGGTGACGGCGCGCACCGACAGCGCGGCGCCGCCTCGGGCGTCGCCGTCGAGTTTGGTGACGATGACGCCGTCGAAGTCCACCCGCTCGGCGAACGCGGCGGCGGCGTTCACGGCGTCCTGGCCCGTCATGGCATCGATCACCATGAGGACCTGATCGGGTCTCACCGCCTGCCGGATGGCCGCGGCTTCGGCCATCATGTCCTCATCCACATGCAGTCGGCCCGCGGTGTCGACGATCACGACATCGCGCATCCGGGCGATGGCATCTTTGATGCCCTCACGAGCGATGGCCACCGCATCGAGGCCCTCTCCCCGGTAGACCGGGATCTCAAGCTGTCGGCCGAGCGCTTCGAGCTGGTCGATGGCGGCGGGACGGTACACGTCGCACGCGACGAGGAGCGGGCTCTTGCCCTGCTTGCGCAGGAGATTGGCGAGTTTGGCTGCGGCTGTCGTCTTGCCGGAGCCCTGCAGGCCGACGAGCATGATGACCGCGGGCGTGCGGCTGGAGAGCACGAGGCGCGACTCGCTGCCGCCCATCAGCGCCGTCAACTCCTCGAGCACGATCTTGACGACCATCTGGCCGGGTGTGAGGCTCTTCATGACGTCCGCGCCCACCGCGCGTGCGCGTACGCGCGCGACGAACTCCTTGACCGTCTTGAAGTTCACGTCGGCCTCGAGCAGGGCCATGCGCACCTCGCGCATGGCTGCGTCGACGTCGGCCTCGGAAAGCGCGCCCCGACCGGTGAGCTTGCTGAAGACCGCGTGCAGACGGTCGCTGAGGTTCTCGAACATCCAGCCTCCTGAAGTATGACAGGGACTACACCCTACGGAGGAGCACGCGGTCAGTCAATGACGCGAAAACGGCCGAGTGGCAAGATCACGGCAGCGACCCTTCCCTGGACGTCTGCGAGCGGTATCGGGCCCACGATCCGGCTGTCGAACGAGATCGCCCTGTTGTCGCCGAGGACGAACACCGCATCCGCCGGGACGATGACCGGCTCGGACTCGGCTCCGCTCGCCCAGGAGGTGGTATCGGGATTCGTGGCGGAACGCTGGCCGTTGACGTACACGACATCCCCGAGCATCGTGACCGTGTCTCCACCGAGAGCGACCACGCGTTTGAGCACGCCGACCCTCTCGCCGCTGTCGAGCAGCGTAAGCGAGACGATGTCTCCTCGCCGCGGGTTCGGATACCCCTTGGTGACCAGCGCGCGATCCTCGTGAAGAAGCGTGGGCGCCATGGAGTCGCCGTCTACCCTCACCGTGGTGAAGACGATGTACAACGTGCCGACGACCAGGCCGAGCGTGAACGCGAGGACGAGCGTGAGGGCGAGGTACTTCCGGTCACGCTCCCGCCATGCGATGAACTCCGGGGCGCGCATCAGGATCCGGCGGGACTCTCACCGACGATCGCGGCGGCGAACGCGTCGGGCTCAAAAGCCTCGAGATCGGCCACGCCCTCCCCCACGCCGACACGCACGACGGGGACGCCGAGTTCGCGGGAGACCGCAACGACGATGCCACCTTTGGCGGTGCCATCGAGTTTGGTGAGAACGAGGCCGTCGAGTCCCAACGCCCGGTGGAACTCCCGCGCCTGGACAAGGCCGTTCTGTCCGGTTGTCGCGTCCATGACAAGGACGACACGGACCGGATGCGGGCTCTCGCGGTCGGCCACGCGCTTGACCTTGACGAGCTCCGCCATGAGGTCCGACGAGGTGTGGAGGCGCCCGGCGGTGTCGATGAGGATGAGGTCGGCGTCCCGTGCCCGACCTTCGGTGATCGTGTCGAATACGACGGCGGCGGGATCGGCGCCGTGGGCGCGCTCGATGACGGGCACCTCAGCGCGCTCGGCCCAGATGCGGAGCTGCTCGATGGCTGCGGCACGGAACGTGTCGGCCGAGCCGATGACGACGTGTCGTCCCGCGTCGGCGGCGGACTTGGCGATCTTTCCGACGCTCGTCGTCTTGCCCGTGCCGTTCACGCCGACCACAAGAACCGTGGCAGGACCGGAGGTGAAGGGGTCGTCGCCGGGGACGCGCACCTCGGCAGCGATCTCGTCTGCGAGTCGGGCGAGAACGGCGGTGGCGTCCGGCAGAGCCTCCCGAGCCGCCGTGTCACGCAGGCGCCCGGTCATCTCGGTGGTGGCGGTGACGCCCATATCCGCCTGGAGAAGGGCGTCTTCGAGCTCCTCCCAGAACTGTTCGTCGAGATCCGGCCCGCGGCGCAGGAGGACGTTCAGGTGCCCCTGGAGCTCGCCTCGTGTACGTGCCAGCCCGTTGCCGAGGCGCTTGTACCACGGCTGGGTCACGACGACGTCGCCTCGGCAGTCGCGCGCTCGATCTTCTGACTGACGACCTTGCTCACGCCGTCGGCCTGCATCGAGACACCGTAGAGTACGTCGGCGGTCTCCATCGTCCTGCGTTGGTGAGTGACCACGATGAACTGGGTGTGCGTCCTGAGGCTGTCGACGAAGGTGATGAACCGGCGAAGGTTCGTGTCGTCGAGCGCGGCCTCGACCTCGTCGAGGATGTAGAACGGGCAGGGGCGCGTGCGGTAGACGGCGAAGAGCAGCGCGAGGGCGGTCAGTGACTTCTCGCCGCCCGAGAGCAGGCTCATCTTCTGGAGACGCTTGCCGCGCGGCTGTGCGGCCACCTCGACGCCGGTGGTCTCGGGCTCATCGGGGTCGGTCAGGATGAGCGAGGCCTGCCCTCCCGGGAACAGCAGCGCGAAGATGTCCTGGAAGTGATGGTCGACGAGTTCGAACGTCTCGAGGAATCGATCACGCACCTTGCGGTCGATGGCAGAGATCACCTTCTGGAGGGCTTTGCGGCTCGACGTCAGGTCGTCGAGCTGGTGCTGCATGAAGTCACGGCGGTCGCGGAGGTGGTCGAACTCCTCAACGGCGACCGGGTTGACCGGGCCGAGGTTGGCGATGCGCTTGCGGAGCCGGTGGGCACGGTCGTTGGCCGTGGTCCGGTCGGCGATCGGTGGCACCTCAAGGGCGCGTTCGATCGGTACGCCGAGATCGTCGACGATGTGTTTGACCGCCGAGGTGACCTGCACCTCGAGTGCGGCCTTCTCCACGCGGACCGCGGTGACTGACTCGAGCGTCTCGTCGACGGCGGCCTGCGCTGTGCGGACAGCCTCCTGGCCGTCGTGGATGGTGGTCCTGAGCGACTCGGAGTCGGCCTGCTCGAAGCGAGCGCGGTCGCGCAGCTTGTCGGCCCAGTGTTCGGAGCGCTTGAGGAGCGCGTCCCACAGCTCGTGGAGCGGCTGGATGCGCTCGAGCAGCGCCTCGAGCGCCACCTCGGTCACCTTGGACTGCTCCACCGTCTGACCGAGCTCCTTCGTCTCCGCGGTGAGCGCTCCGTAGCGCCGCTTCAGGTGCACCTCGCGTTCGGAGACGGCGGCGATCTCGACCTGGCACGCCGAGAGCCGGTTCGCGACCTCGGTCTCCTCCCGGAAGCGCGTGTCGCGCTCCTCCCGGCGGGCGATGGTGGCGTCCTCGAGCTCTTCGATGCGCACGAGTCCCTCGGCTATGCGGTCCGAGAGCGCGCGTTGGTGCGGGCGGTCCTTGACCGTCTTCTCGTCGATCTGGCGAAGTCGCAGGTCGATCGAGGCGACTTCGGTGTCGGACTCGGTTATGGTGCGCTCGAGCCGGCCGACATCCTCTCGAAGCGACGCTTCCTCGCCCGTGAGTGAGGCGATGCTCTGGCCGAGTTCGAGGGCGTCTTGCTGCGATGCGGCCAACGCCTCGGTCGCATCGACGAGCGCGGCCTCGGACTCCCCGACGGCGGCGTCCAGCGCCTCGAAGCGAGCCTTGAGCTCCACGAGTGCGCGACGCCTGCCGAGGACACCGGCGTCATCATCGAGCGACGGCCCGACGCGGACCTTGCCCGAGGGGAAGACGGTATGGCCGGCGCTGGTGGCAAGCCGCCACGGGGATGGTGGCGCGTCGAGCGCCTGCCCGAGGGTCTCAACGACGCGTACGTCACCGATCAGCGCACGCAGGCTGGCCCTGATCTCGGGCGCACAGTCGATGACATCGATCAGGCGTACGCCCGGACCGTCGGCGGGAAGCGTGTCGTCGGCGTCAGAGCCCACGGGGATGAGCGCGAAGTCGTTGGCTCCGTGCTCCTCGAGGACCGCGACGGTCTTGAGGATCGAGCCGCGGTCGTGCACGAGTACGCAGAAGACGTCGGCGCCGAGTATCCGCTCGACGACCCGCTCGTACTCTTTCGGCACAGTGATGTGCTCGGTGACCGGGCCGATGACGCCCGGCAGTTCGTGCTCGCGCGCAAGCAGCCAGGCAAGAGCCGGCGATGCCGAGTCGAACGCCCGGTCGACCTCCTCGATGCCGCGGATCTCCGCACGCACGTCGGCCAGCTCGGCACGCAGCTTGTCGAGCGCGGTCTGCCGGGACTCGGCAAGACGCACGCGCCGGTCGACGTCGGAGGCCGCAAGCGCCGCCTCCTTGCGCCCGTGGTCGATCCGGTTGCCGAGTTGCTCGAGCCGATCACGTCTGGCCGAGAGCGTCTGCATGAGTGCCGAACGCTGGTTGCGGACCGTCGCGAGCCGCTCGGCGAGCATCTCGGACTCAAGTGCGAAGCCGGAGAGCGCCTGCTGGATATCGGCAAGGTCCGCGCGCGCGTCGTCGACATCCTTGCGCGTCCGGCGCGCCTCGGTCATCACCTCGGCGAGCGTTTCGTCGGCGGCCAGACGTTCCTTCTTGATGGTCTCCGACTCGCGCCGGAGTTCGCCGAGTTGGGTGTACAGCGCGTGCAGCTTGGCCTCGGTGACGGCGCGCTCCTCGGCGATCTGCTGGAGTTCGGCGGTGCGCGACTCGAACCGGCTCCCGCTTTGGTGGACCTTCTGGCGCAGTTCCGAGAGCCGCTCGACGAGGTTCTTGCCCTTCTCCTCGAGCAGAAGCAGTCCGGAGTTGGTGCGTTCAAGCACGGACTGCAGGCGCCGTCGTTGCTCGGACAGGTCGCCGACGAACAGGCCCTTCTCTTCGAGGAGCGACTGGAACGTCTCAAGCTCGCGTTGGCGCTCGGCAAGCCGGTAGCGGGCGAGTTCGACTTCGGCGTCGTGCTCGCGTTCGCGCTTCTCGAGGGCGTCCCATTCCTCCTGCAGCACTCTGAGATCGCCGACGGCAAGCGCGACTTCCAGGTCGCGGAGCTCGGCGCCGATCTCGCGGTACTCGGCGGCCTTGTCGGCCTGGCGCTGGAGCGGCCTGAGCTGACGGTCGATCTCGATGAGCACATCGCGGATCCGGTCGAGATGTACGTCCATCATCGAGAGTTTGCGGATGGCGCGCTCCTTGCGCTTCTTGTGCTTGAGGACGCCCGCAGCCTCCTCGATGAGCGCTCGCCGTTCCTCCGGCCGCGAGTTGAGGATCTCGTCGATACGACCCTGGCTGATGATCGAGTGCGTGTCCCGGCCCAGGCCCGTGTCGTGCAGGAGTTCCTGCACGTCCATGAGCCGCGTGGGCGTTTGGTTGATGAGGTACTCGCTCTCCCCGTTGCGGAACATGCGGCGGGTGATCGTGACCTCGGAGAACTCGATCGGCAACTGTCCGTCGTGATTGTCGAGCACGAGGTCGACTTCAGCCACGCCCACTGCCTGCCGTGCGGAGGAGCCTGCGAAGATGACGTCTTCCATCGCATTGCCGCGCAGCGCCTTGGCGGACTGCTCGCCGAGTACCCACAAGACGGCGTCGGAGATGTTCGATTTGCCGGAGCCGTTGGGACCGACGACGACCGTCACCCCGGGCTCGAGTGAGAGCCGGCTGCGGTCCGCGAAGGACTTGAATCCCTTCAAGGTGAGCGACTTCAGGTACAAGCGAGGCTCTTTCCGCTGGTAGTGGCATGTATCCGCAGGAAGCCGACCTCCGCGGGCGACGCTGTGTATCCTATCACAGCGGCAGTCGCGTCAGGCGTCGGAGGCACCGCGGGCGTCGTCGACCAGGAGTGCCGAGAGAGCCGCCGCCGCCGCGGCCTTCTCGGCGGCCTGTTTCGTAGCCCCGGCGCCGGAGCCGAGCACGCGACCGAGGACGTACACGTCGGCGGTGAAGACCCGCTGATGCGGCGGCCCGGACACCTCGCGGATCCGGTACTCGGGAAGCGCCGAGAGCTTGCCCTGCGTGTACTGCTGCAAGGCCGACTTGGGGTCCTTCTCCGGCGCCGCCGCCGCCGCGTAGCGCGATTCAAGCGCGCGGACGGCGAAGTCCCGTGCCGCATCGAGGCCGCCGTCGAGGTACAGCGCCCCGATGAGCGCCTCCATGACGTTCTCGAGGATCGAGGAGCGCAGGCGCTCGCCTGCGGACTCGGCGCCCCGCCCGAGCGACACGAACGCGCCGAGGTCGAGGTGCTCGGCGACCTCGGCGAGAGCCTCGCCCGACACCGCATGGTGCTTGCGGCGCGTGAGTTCACCCTCGGGCGCATCGGGCAGGGACACATAGAGCGCGTCGGAGACGATGAAGCCGAGGACGGCATCGCCGAGGAACTCGAGGCGGTCGTAACCGGGGCACCCGTCGTGTTCGCACGCGTACGACGGGTGGGTGACGGCGGCCTCGAGGAGCGCAGGGTCCGAGAAGGTATGTCCGACGATCGCCTCGATCCGCGCGCGTCGCTCTCCGTCCATGGCCATCAGGAGTCCAGCCGCCTGAACACGAGCGTCGCGTTGTGGCCACCGAAGCCGAAGGAGTTGTTCATGATCGCATCGACGGTCGCCTCCCGTGCGACGTTGGGGATGTAGTCGAGGTCGCACGCCGGGTCGGGTGTCTCGTAGTTGATGGTTGGCGGCAGGATCCCGTCGATCAGGGCCCGCACGCAGATGACGGCCTCGAGGGCGCCTGCTCCGCCGAGGAGATGGCCGGTCATCGACTTGGTCGACGAGACGGGTGGCGCATCCGGTCCGAAGACGGCCTTGATGGCGCCGGTCTCGGCGGCGTCGCCGAGCTGTGTCGAGGTGCCGTGTGCGTTGATGTAGCCGATCTCGGCTGGAGTCATCCCGCCGCGTGCGAGCGACTGGAGCATGGCGCGACGCGCGCCGTCCCCGTCCGGCGCCGGTGCGGTGAGGTGGTAGGCGTCGGCTGACGCGCCATATCCGGCGAGCTCGGCGTAGATGCGGGCTCCGCGGGCGCGTGCGTGCTCGAGTTCCTCGAGTATAAGGATGCCGCCACCCTCACCCATGACGAAGCCGTCGCGACCGGCGTCGAAGGGACGTGACGCCCGGGTGGGGTCGTCGTTGCGGGTGGACAGGGAGCGTGCGGCGCAGAACCCGGCAAGTCCGAGCGGCGTGGTGCCGCAGTCGAAGCCTCCGGCGATGATCACGTCTGCATCGCCGCGCTTGATGATCTCCCCCGCCTCGCCGATGGCGTGGTTGCCGGTGGCGCACGCGGACACCGGGGCGTAGTTGATGCCTTTGGCGCCGAACCGGATGGAGATGTGCCCGGCGGCGAGGTCCACGATCATCATGGGGACGAGGAACGGGCTTACCCGTCCCGGTCCCTTCGCGTCGAGGATCTCCTTCTGTTCCTCCATCGTGCCGAGCCCGCCGATGCCGGAGCCGACGATGACACCCACCCGGTCCGCGTCGGCCTCCTCGATGACGAGCCCCGCGTCGTCGACAGCCTCCTGGGCCGCGGCGACCGCGAACTGCTGGAACCTGGCCAGACGCCGGGCCTCCTTCGGCTCGATCCATGGCGTGGGGTCCCAGTCGTCGATCATCGCGGCGAACCGGGTGGAGTATGCCGAGGCGTCGAATGCGGTGATGGGCGCCACGCCGCTTCTGCCTGCATTGACCGACGCACACACGGCGTCGGCGCCGATGCCGACGGGACTGACGACCCCGAGGCCGGTGATGACGACGCGTCTCATGAGTGTTCTCCTTCGCTCGCTGCCCGCCACTCGGCACACAGACGGTCGATCAGTTCGGCCGCGGTCGGGATGTCGTGGACATGGGCCGCAGACGTCCCGGCGAAGATGAGGCCGCGGTCGACGTCGCCGCGCTGTGCGATCTCGAGCGCGTCGATGATGCAGTACTCCTTGCCGCACTGTTTGAGGCACGCCCGGCACCGCTCGATCGGCGGGTAGTCGGCCCGGGCGATGCGCTCCGTGAGCGGAGAGGTGATCGCGCGTCCGGGCAGTCCGACCGGACTCCTGGTGACGATGATGTCGTCCGCGGTCGCCGCAACGTACATCTGCTTGAACGCGTCAGGTGCCGAGGACTCGACGGTGGCGGCGAATACCGAACCCATCTGTACGCCCGCCGCCCCCGCATCGAGCGCACGTTTGATGTCGGCCCCGGTTGCCAGGCCGCCTGCAGCGATCACCGGGATGTCGACGGCGTCGAGGATCTCGGGAAGCAGATCGAACAGATGCCGGTCCGTGCCGAGGTGTCCACCCGCATCGCAGCCTTCGACGACGACCGCCGAGGCGCCGAACTTCTCGGCCAGGCGTGCGACACGTGCCGAGCCCACGATAGGAACGAACTCCACGCCCGCCTCGCGGCACCACGTGAAGACGTCACGGGAGAACCCGGCGCCGGCCACGACGAGATCGACGCCTTCTGCGAGTGCCGCATGCACCAGGTCCTTGAAGATGCGGACGGCCACCATGATGTTCACGCCGATGACACCTGAAGTCGCCGCGCGCGTGCGACGGACCTCCTCGGCCAGTTCGGCAGGACTCAGCCCTGAGCCCGCGATCAGACCGATGCCGCCCGCGTCGGCCACCGCGGTCGCGAGCGGTCCCAGCGAAATGCGCACGGCCATGCCGCCCTGGATTATGGGGAGCCGGGCGGTGCGTGCGCCGATGGTGAGCGTAGGCAACTCCATGAGTTCCTCTCCCTGGTGACGAGGCGGCGCCACGCTCGCGCATGACGCCGCCTCGTAAGCGGCTCGAGACCGCGGGTCACTCCATATTTGCGGCGATATAGTCGACAGCGTCGCCGACCGTCTTGATGGACTCGGCCTCCTCATCGGGGATCGAGATGCTGAACGAGTCCTCCAGCGCCATGACGAGCTCGACGATGTCGAGCGAATCGGCGCCAAGGTCGTCGATGAACGACGCCTCCGGCGAGACGTCGTCCTCGTCTGCGGAGAGCTGGTCGACGATGACCTCTTTCACCTTGGCGTAGATCTCATCGTGCTCCATGCGTACCACCTCCTTCCGGGGTCGTGGTTAAGAATCTGCAGGTCAGACGCACGTCATGCCGCCATCAACGGCGATCGTCTGGCCTGTGAGGTATGAAGCGTCGTCGGACGCGAGGAATGCCACGCACGCCGCGACGTCCTCAGGCATACCGAAGCGGCCCATCGCGATGGTGGCGGCCGCCGCGTCGCGAGCGGCCTCGGGAAGCGCATCGGTCATGTCGGTGGCGATGAAGCCGGGCGCCACGGCGTTGGCGCGTACGCCGCGCGATGCGAGCTCGCGGGCAACGGACTTCGTCATGCCGATGAGGCCGGCCTTAGCCGAGGCGTAGTTGACCTGACCGGCGTTGCCGGTGAGCCCGACGACTGAGGATACGTTGATGATCGAACCCGCCCGGGCCTTCATCATGACCTTGCCGGCCGCGCGGGTGACGAAGAACGCGCCCGACAGGTTCGTCCCGACGACCGCGTTCCAGTCGTCGTCGGACATCCGCACGAGAAGACCATCGCGGGTGATGCCCGCGTTGTTCACGAGCACGTCCAGGCGGCCGAACCGCTCGACGACGGCCGTCACAAGGTCGGTCGCGGCCGTCGAATCGCCGATGTCCGCCTGGAACATCTCGGCGGTCCCTCCGCCGGAGACGATCTGCGCCACCACGTCTGCGGCAGCCGATGCATTACCGGCGTAGTTGACCGCGACGGTAGCGCCCTCGGTGGCGAGCCGGAGTGCGATGGCGGCCCCTATGCCGCGGGAACCACCGGTGACCAATGCGACGCGACCCTCGAGCCGTCTCATGCGGCAACCTCCTCACGGAGCTTCTCGATACCGACGGTCTCCGCGGCGTACGCGGACAGCCCCTCGACCCGGCGTCCGAGGCCGGTGAGAACCGCCCCCGGTCCCGCTTCTACCATGACAGGGATGCCGCGGTCGAGGATCGCCATCATCGTCTCGGTCCAGCGCACCGGAGAGACTATCTGATCACGGAGTCTGGCGCGGATGACGTCGGGGTCGGTGGCTGCCCGCGCCGTGGTGTTCTGCAGGATGGGTACGGTCGCCTCACGCAGCGGCGTCGACTCGAGGACACGGGCGAACTCCTCGGCTGCGGACTCCATGAGCGGCGAGTGGAACGGGCCGGCGACGCTGAGCGGAACGATCTTGCGCGCGCCAGCCTCGGACAGGGCGTGGGTGGCGATCTCGATGCCGGCGTGCGTGCCGGTCAGCACGATCTGACCCGGAGCGTTGTCGTTGGCGATCCACACGCCGTCAAGCGGCGCAACGAGATCGGAGACGACGGATGAGTCCATGCCGAGTACGGCGGCCATGGTGCCTGGCGTTGCCGCTGCGGCCTCGGCCATCGCCCGGGAGCGCTCGACCACGAGCTCGAGTCCCGATGCGACGTCGAAGACGCCCGCGACGGCGAGCGCGGTCAGTTCGCCAAGGCTGTGACCCGCGACGACCGTCGGCCGGATGCCGGCCTCGGCCATCGCGGACGCCCAGGCCCAGCCTGCAATGAACAGGAGCGGTTGGGCCGCACGCGTGTCGGCGAGCGCGGTATCTGGCCCCTCGGCCGCTATCGCGCGCAGCTCGAGGCCGGACAGCGACTCGGCGTACTCGAGCAGACCCGCGATCCCGTCCTTGTCAGGGATGGTGTCGAGCATGCCGACGCGTTGCGACCCCTGCCCCGGGAAGACGAGTGCGACCTGAGACGTCACGGCGCCGGTCACCCGCCGCAGACCGACGGGAGCGCGCGCATGGCGGCCTCCGCCTCTTCGACAAGCGCGCGGACGATGGCCCCGGCAGGTTCGATGGCGCAGACCATAGCCGCAGCCTGACCGGCCATGAGCGAGCCCATGTCGAGGTCGCCTTCGCGCATAGCGAGCGCGAGCCGCCCGGTTCCGAGGACCTCGATCTCCTCGGGCTTGTTGTCCCGGTCGAGCTCTTCGATCATGCGGGAGAGCTTGTTCTTGATGACGCGCACCGGGTGCCCTGTGGAGTAGCCGGTCACGACGGTGTCGCGGTCGCGTGCCTTGACGATGCGCGCCTTGATGTCGGGATGGATGGTGCACTCCTCGGCACACATGAAGCGCGTGCCGACCTGCACACCCTCTGCGCCGAGTGCGAAGGCCGCGGCCACTCCCCTGCCGTCGGCGATTCCGCCGGCCGCGACGACCGGCACACCGACCGCATCGACGAGCTGTGGCGTCAGGACCATCGTCGTGAGCTCGCCGATATGGCCACCGGCCTCCATGCCCTCACCGATGATGGCGTCGGCGCCGATGGACTCAAGCCGCTTGGCGAGCGCCACGCTCGGAGCGATCGGGAGCACCTTGATGCCGTGCTCCATGAAGTCGGCCATGTACTTCCCGGGATTGCCCGCCCCGGTGGTCACGACGCGGACCTCCTCGTCGAGCACCATCTGCACGAGTTCGTCGATGTGTGGGGTGAGCAGCATGAGGTTCACGCCGAACGGACGGTCGGTCGCCGCCTTGGCGTTGCGGATCTGCTCGCGAAGCAGGTCGGTGGGCATGTGCCCCGCGCCGATGACGCCGAGGCCGCCGGCGTTGCTCACCGCGGCGGCGAGTTCGGCGGTCGCGGTCCACGCCATCCCGCCCTGGATGATCGGGTGCTCGATGCCGAGCAGCGTGGTCAGTCGGGTGCGTATCATCTGGTGGGCTCCTTGGTCCATCTGACGATCGCGGCGCCCCACGTGAGTCCGGCGCCGAAGCCGACGAGTGCGACCACGTCTCCAGGTCGCAGTTGGCCGCTAGTATACAGGTCGTTCAAAGCGAGCGGTATCGAGGCGGCAGAGGTGTTGCCGACGTGCTCGATGTTGGATACGACGCACGCACGGTCAAGCCCGAGACGGTCGGCTACCGTGTCCAGGATCCGCTTGTTGGCCTGGTGCGGGACGAGCCAGGTGATGTCGTCGACACTCATCTCCGACGAGGCCAGCGCGCGCTCGGTCGTGTCCGGGATCATGCGGACCGCGAACTTGAACACCTCGCTTCCGGCCATCTGAACGTAGTGGAGACCCTGCTCGATGCGCTCGGGCGTGCACGGCAGCGCGGAACCGCCTGCCGGGACCTTGAGGACCTCTGCGCCGCTGCCATCGGTACCCAGGTCGATGCCGAGGACACCCGCCTCGTCGGCCGACTGAACGACGACCGCACCGGCACCATCACCGAACAGCACGCATGTCGCGCGGTCGGTGAAGTCTACGTGACGGGTGAGCGCGTCGGCACCTATGACGAGGACACACGTGGCGCGACCGGCTTCGATCATGGACGTTGCGTGCTGGAGGGCGAAGATGAAGCTCGTGCACGCTGCCATGATGTCCACGCCGGGGCACGACAGGCTGAGCGCGTCTTGGACGAGCGCCGCGGTCGAGGGGAAGATGTGGTCCGGACTCGATGTGCCCACGACCACGAAGTCGACCTCGGACGGCGCCACACCCGCGTCGGCGAGCGCAGCACGTCCCGCGGCGGTGGCCAGGTGCGACGTGGCCTCGCCGTCGGCAGCGAGTCTGCGCTCCGAGATCCCCGTCCGCGTCCGGATCCATTCGTCGGTGGTGTCGACCATCACTTCGAGGTCGGCATTGGTGAGCCGGCGCTCGGGCAGATAGCTCCCGATCCCGGTGATTGCGGCGTGTCTCATACGCGGGGTCTGCTCCTCTATGCGCGGCCTACCCGACGCATGACGGCTGCGAATGTCCGTGTAGTGTACACGTTCAGGAGCTGCGGGCAAACGGCTCTGAACCGCACTCGCGAGACCTATCGGGACAGTCCTTCGGCGATGGCGTCCGTCAGGCCGCCACGCGTCGCTCGCGCTCCGACCGCGATGCCGTTGGCGATCGCCCGGGGTCCGGCGCTTCCGTGGCCGATGATGCATATGCCGTTGACGCCGAGCAGGGGTGCGCCACCGTACGCGTCGGGGTCGAGGCGGTCTTTGATCGCGCGCAGCGACGGAGAGACGATGACGGCGGCCAGGCGGTTGATGGCCGTCGCGGTGAGCGCGCTCTTGACCTGACCGAGCAGCATCGCCGACAGCCCCTCGAGCACCTTCAGGGTGACGTTGCCCGTGAAGCCGTCGGTCACGATGACGTCCACGGCGCCTGCGGGCACACTCCGCCCTTCGACATTGCCCACGAAGCCGGGCACTTCGGCGACCATGAGCGCGTATGTCTCCTGTGCGAGCAGCGAGCCCTTGGTCGCCTCCTCGCCGATGTTGAGAAGGCCGATACGGGGCGCCTCGATTCCGAGGATGATGCGAGCATACGCGCTACCCATGTGGGCGAACTGCACGAGCATGTCAGCCTTGACATCGGCGTTGGCGCCAACGTCAAGGAGCACGGTCGGGCCTGCGGCGCCCGGGATCACGGTGGCGATCGCGGGACGGGAGACGCCGGCGATGCGGCCCATGCCGAGGGTGGCCGCTGCCATGCACGCGCCGGTGCTCCCGGCGCTGAAGAACGCGTCGGCCCGGCCCTCGCGCACGAGCCTGCACCCGACGACGATCGAAGAGTCCCTCTTGGTGCGAACCGCCGAGGCGGGATGTTCGTCCATGGCGATGATCTCGGTGGCGACGACCGGCTCGAGCCGGTCGGACGCGAGCGGGGTGACGACCGCCTCCGGACCCACAAGGAGGACTCGCAGTCCGGGATCGGCCGCAAGTGCCTCAGCGACTCCGGTCAGCACGACGCCCGGTGCAGCGTCGCCGCCCATCGCGTCGACGGCGACCGTCGCGGTGCTCTGTGACATCGGCGCTCCTCGCGGGTCAGTCGATGCCGAACGCGGCGAACAGACGCTGCGTGTCGACCTCGCGCTCGAACATCCCGCGTATTCTAGCAGCCTTGCCGGGGTCGTGGAGCCGCATGCGGCCTATGAGTGCGTCCAGGGTCTCGACGGCGCTCAGTGTGTCGGTCTCCACCAGGACCATAGGTACGCCGAGTTCCTCGGCGCGGGCGGCGACCGCCGGTCCGGGGGGCATGTTGCCCGTGAGCACGATGCAGCGGGTGTTCGTCTCGAGCGCCGCGAGTTGCACGTCGGCACGGTCGCCGCCGGTGATGACCGCCTTGCGGGCCTTGCGCCGGAAGAAGCGCAGCGCCTTGTCCTGGCCCATGGCGCCGACCATGAAGGTCTCGACGGTATCGCCGAGACGATCTGTCGCGGTGAGCACCGTTCCGCCGAGCGCATCGACGATCTCGGCCACCGTCACGGAGCCGAGTGCGGGGTCGTGGGGTAGCGCGCCGAAGACCGGGACCCCGCGGCTTTCGAGGAAGGGTATCACCCTCTCGGCCACGATCGTCGTGTGCGCCTCATGGATGCCGTTCAGAACGACGCCGCCAAGGCGGCTGCCCAGAGCCGAGCCGAGGAACAGTGCATCTTCGGGGAGATCCGTCGGGCGGGGGCGATCGATCACGAGCACACACGCGTCGAGGAGGTCGGCGACCGATGCTGGTGAGAGGCCCGCAGCTGTGCCCTGGGCAGGCTCGGTCGGGCCTTCGACCACCATGATGTCGCGTCCGGTGGCGCAGCGCTGAAAGGCGTCGCGAACGGCCTCCAGTCCCGGGACGTCGCCTCCGGCAAGCACGTCCTCGACGAAGGACTGGGAGCGAACGACCGGACAGACATCGGCAAGCTCCGACGGCCGCTTGAGCGATCGGTTGATATACAAGGCGTCTTCGTCGGTGAGCAGCCCTCCGGCGTGGACCGGCATCGTGCCGTACGGCTTGAAGTAACCGACATCGCGTCCCCGGTCGGCGAGGATGCCGATGAGCGTGAGTGCGATGCCGCTCTTGCCCGTGTACGGTCTGGTGGACGTCACGACGATGGTCTTCATGATCATTCTCCTATACCGATGCGCACGTCGGCGGCCACTGCGCCCGTTCCCCGGTCTCCTACGATGAGCGGATTGATGTCGAGCTCCGTGATCTCGAGCGTGTTGACGGCGAGCGCGGACACGCGGCAGATGACGTCCACTATGGCCTCGATGTCGGCCGGGGCCTGGCCGCGAGCGCCACGGAGTATGCCGAAGCCACGTATCTCGGCGATCATCTCACGGGCGTCGGCCGGTGTGACGGGGCACAGGCGGAACGTGACGTCCTTGAGGACCTCGACGTACACGCCGCCGAGGCCGAACATCAGGATCGGACCGAAACTCGGATCGCGATCGATGCCGATGATGACCTCGCGGCCGACGGGCAGCTGTTCCTGGATCGTGACGCCCCAGATGGTGGCATCGGGCATGCGCTGCTGGACGCGCGACATCATGCGCTCGTAGGCCGAGTCAAGCTCGCTTTCGGATGAGATATCGAGTGCGATGCCGCCTATGTCGGACTTGTGGAGGATATCGGGGCTCGCGATCTTGACGACCACCGGGTAGCCGGTGTCCGCGGCGAGTTGCCGGGCGGCGGCGCGGTCCGGCGCGAGTCCGCCCTTGGGAACGGGAATCCCGTAGGCGGCAGCTATGCGATGCGCCGAGGCCTCGGTCACGAACGTGCGGTCCGCGGCGCGAGCGTGCGCTATGGCCTCGGCCACCACCGACGTGTCGGCAGCGATCTCGAGGGGCTCCGACGGCGCGCGGTCGAGGCGCTCGCGATGTCGCTCCATCGCAGCGAGGGTGCCGACGGCGCGCTCGGGGAAGGAGTAGCCGGGTATCCCGCCGTCTTTGAGAGCCTGCATCCCGGCTGCGACCGAACGGTCCCCCATGAATGCTGCGAGCGTCGTGACGCCAGACTCCCGTGCGATCGCGGCGATACGCTCGGCGGTCGCTCCGGCGTCGGTCATCGCCTGGGGCGTCAGCACGACGAGCAGCGAGCGGACGCCGGGGTCGGCTACCAGGATGCGAGCCGCTGCCTCGTAGCGATCGGGGCCTGCGTCGCCGAGGATGTCGACCGGGTTGTAGACCGCGGCGGCATCGGGCAGGACCTCGCGGAGCGCGGCGACCGTGGCGGCGTCGAGGGACGCAAGCGCTACCCCGTTGCGGTCACAGGCATCGGTGGCGAGAATGGCCGGTCCACCTGCGTTGGTGAGGATGACGGTCCCGGAACCGGCGGGTAGCGGTTGACGCGAGAAGCCTTCGGCCAGATCGAAGAGCTCTTCGACGGTGGTGACGGCCACCGCACCGGCTTTGCGAAACGCGGCTTCGTAGGCAACGCGCGAACCCGCGAGACTGCCGGTGTGCGATGAGACGGCCCGTGCGCCGGCGTCCGAGCTGCCGGCTGTCAGCGCGATGAACGGTGCACGGGTCACGAGTCGGGACACGGCATCGACGAACGCGACCCCGTCGGCGATGCCTTCGAGATACGCAACGACGACGCCGGTGTCGGGATCCTCCGTCCAGGCACGGATGAGGTCGACCTCGGAGATGTCCGCCTTGTTGCCGAGGCTGACGAAGTGCGCCAGGCCGATGCCCTCGCCAGCCGCCCAGTCGAGGATGGCGGTCCCGAGTGCACCGGACTGCGACAGGAACGAGATGGATCCGCGTTCGGGCATGATCGGCGCGAACGACGCATTGAGTCCGGAGCGCGTGGCGATCAGGCCGAGGCAGTTGGGTCCGAGAAGCCGAACCCCGCCGGCGCGCGCGGTTGTGACCAGGACGCGCTCGAGGGCCGCTCCGTCGGGTCCCGCCTCCCGGAAGCCTGCGGAGATGACGATGGCCGCGGGAATGCCGAGTGTCACGCACTCCTCGACGACCGCGATGGTCCGGGACGCGGGCACGACGATGACGGCGCAGTCGACGCGCTCGGGCAGGTCACCGAGCGTGGGATATGCGGTGTGGCCCAGGACCGAAGGACTGCCCGGGTTGACCGGGTAGACGGGACCCGTGTAGCCGCCGGACAGGAGGTTCGCGAAGACGGCGTGGCCGACCTTGGCCTCATCCTGTGAGGCGCCGACGACCGCGATCGATCGTGGCGCGAAGAACGCCTCGAGCACGGCGGACCTCCAATGCCGTGAAAGAAGAACGGCGCCGGAAGTCTCCGGCGCCGCGTGCGCTACTCGGTGTCGATGATCTCTTTGCCATCGTAGTACCCGCACTCCGGGCACACGCGGTGCGGGAGCTTGGGCTGGTGGCACTGCGAGCACAACGAGCGGGACGGCGCTTCGACGTGGTGCTGGGAGCGGCGTGCATCGCGCACTGCGCGCGTCGTCTTCCGCTTGGGTACAGCCATCGGTGGTACTCCCTTCACGCGCCGCGATCACGCGGCGATCTCATGCGACATGCGGCCGGCTCTGGGCCGGCGCAAGGCGACATGATAGCACAGGACGCGGCCGACCTGGCAAGGCGTGACGTGCTACCGAGGGTCCTCGGGTGTCAGCAGGTCCTTGAGCGCGGCGAACGGTGACGATGCCAGATCCGGCCCGCACGAACAGGCTCCTTCGGAGAGATCCTTCCCACATCTCACACAGATGCCGGGGCAGTCCTCGGCGTGGACGGGCGCGAACGGCATGGCGAGCACTATGGCCGAGAGCACCGGCTCCATGATGTCGACGGAGCCCTCGTCGATGAACAGGAACTCCTGCTCTTCGGGGAGC
Organism: Actinobacteria bacterium UBA2272; assembly: GCA_002347725.1. GTDB lineage: Bacteria > Actinomycetota > Coriobacteriia > Anaerosomatales > Anaerosomataceae > UBA2272. The sequence continues at coordinate 325,602 of DDXA01000003.1, read as the reverse complement.
TCGCGCTCGTGACCGTGGTGGATGTAGAAGCCGTCGACCTCCGACGAGACAGAGAGTGGGAACTCTTCGAGACAGCGGCTGCATACCGCCGTGACCTCGAGATCGACCGATCCGGCGAGTACGATGCCGGAGCCGGTGTTCGTGAGCGTGACGACCACGTGCGCAGGACGACGCGCCGGGTACTTCTCATAGCCCAGTACGACGGCCGGAACCTCGATGTCGGCTTCCACGGTGACCGTGGCGGCGAGATCGTCGAGGATGTCGCGTATGTCGACACGATACGACGTGGGAGACATGCTACTGGCCGCGCTGGGCGACCTTGCCCTGAAGCCGGTCGCGACCGCGCTGGACGGCGGTGAGGAGCTTGCCGAGATTCACCTCAAGGTTCGCGAGCATCTCGTCCGCGTAGTCCTCGGCGCCGAGACGGATCTCCCTCTCTCGCGTCCGCGCGTCATCGAGGATCTCGGCGCGCTGCTGCTCGGCGAGCTTCACGATCTCCTGCTCGGCTGCCATCGCCTCGGCGCGCGACTTGGCGTCCTCAAGGATACGGTTGGCCTCCTTCTCGGCCTCCTCGAGCATCTCCTGCCGCTCCTTGACGATCCAGCGAGCCTGCTTGAGCTCGTCGGGGAACTGGGACCGGATCTCGTCGATGAGTTCGTAGACCCGCTCGGGGTCGACCATCTTCGATGCGGTGAACGGCACGTTGCGACCGCTATCGATGAGTTCTTCGATACGGTCGATGAGCGCCAAGATGTCCATGCTCAACCTCCCTAGAGGGACTGGTGCGATCGCGAGGCAAGCGCCTCACATACTGCGTCTGGCACGAGCCCTTTCACCGACCCGCCATGGCGGGCTATCTCCTTGACTGCCGACGAACTCAGATAAGCGTACTCGGGGATGGACATGATGAACATGGTCTCGACCGCTCTGTCGAGCCGGTAGTTCAACTGAGCCATCTGGAACTCCCGCTCGAAGTCCGTCACTGCACGAAGGCCCTTGATGATGACCGTCGCGTCCATCTCCTGCGCGAATTCTACCAGCAGTTTATCAAAGGGGCGCACTCGAACGTTACCGAGTGCTGCTACGCAGTCTTCGATGAACGTGACGCGCTCCGCGACGGTGAACAGAGGGCCGCCGCCTTTGTCGGGACTGAGTGCGACCGCGACGACCACCTCGTCGAAGATGGCCGAGGCACGCTCGATCACATCGAGGTGTCCGTTGGTGACCGGGTCGTAGGTTCCCGGGCATACCGCGCGCTTCACGTTCCCGTTCACCCCCCGTAGATGCCGTAGGTCACTTCCGTGTCCCCGTACCGCCTGACACCCGTCTCCGAGAAGCCGGAGGGCCATGACGGCTGCGTCTTGGTGCCGTGCTCGTAGACTATCAGCGCGCCGGACTCGAGCGCGCCGCCGTCGGCCAGCGTTTCCAGTACCTGGCTGAACTCGGCCGCGTCTATCCTATAGGGAGGGTCGGCAAAGAGCAACGAAACGGGTGCATCGCGCAGGCGTGAAGCGTCAAACCGTTCAACGCGTGTCACCGTCACTGTGGCGTCGTGGGCGCCGAGAGCCGCGAGGTTCGTCCTGATGGCATCGGCGGCACGCCGGTCACTCTCCACGAACGTCGCGTAGGCCGCTCCGCGCGAGAGTGCCTCGATGCCGAGCGCGCCGCTTCCGGCGTACAGGTCGAGGACGCGCACACCGTCGAGCGGGCCGAGCCGCGTGATGACCGAGGAGAAGACCGCCTCGCGCACTCGATCGGCGGTCGGACGCGTCTCGCTTCCCGCTGGCGCGGTGATCCGCCTGCCGCGCCACATCCCTGCGATGATCCTCATCCGGCGCTCACCCGCCTCCATGCGTCGCCGAGCTGACGGGCAAGGTATCCGGCGAGCGGACGATGCTCAGGACGCTCTAGCGTGGGATCTTCGGCGACCAGGCTCCGGGCCTCGGTGCGCGCAAGGTCGAGAAGTTCATGATCGCGAGCGGCCGATGCCAGCCTGAGCGCAGGCAGGCCGCTCTGGCGCTGGCCGAGCACGTCGCCCTCCCCTCTCAGGCGGAGATCGTACTCGGCGAGTTCGAACCCGTCGTTGGTTGAAGCGATCGCTTCCATGCGTGCCCGGCCATCGTCGGTCTTAGGGTCGGCGAACAGGAGCACCTGTCCGGCCTTCTCACCGCGCCCGACGCGACCACGAAGCTGATGGAGTTGGGCGAGCCCGAACCGCTCGGCGTCCTCGACGATCATCACCGTAGCCTCGGGCACGTCGACGCCGACCTCGATCACGGTCGTGGCGACGAGAACGTCGGTTTCGCCAGCACGGAACCGCTCCATGGCCGCCCGCTTCTCGGCGGGGGGCATGGTGCCGGTCAAGAGCCCTACCTTGAGGTCGGGGAAGACCGAGCGCTGGAGCCTGCGTGCTTCACTCGTAGCTGCCCGAGCCTGGGTGGCGTCGCTTTCGTCGATCAGCGCACACACGACATATGCGCGATCGCCCGCCGCAACGGCCGCGCGCACGGCCGCGTACGCTTCGGCGCGGCCGGACGTGGGCACGACACGGGTGGTGACGTGGTCGGCGGGACGGTCACCGGGGCGCTGGCGCACGTAGGACGTCTCGAGATCGCCGTAGGCTGTGAGCGCCAGACTGCGCGGGATCGGGGTCGCCGTCATGACGAGCAGGTCGAGACCCTCGCCCTTGTCCCGCAGGGCGAGGCGCTGGTCGACGCCAAAGCGATGCTGTTCGTCGACGATGGCGAGCGTGAGGTGCCGGTAAGCGACGTCCGGTTGTATGAGCGCGTGCGTGCCGAACGCGACCGTGAGCGATCCGTCGGCGAGTCCGCCGAGGATACGCGCGCGCTCCGCCGCCGCGGTCGAGCCGGTGAGCAGCGCCCACGTGATCCCGGCAGCATCGAGCAGCGGGCCGACCGCGTGCGCGTACTGGGTGGCGAGTACCTCGGTCGGGGCCATCATCGCGGCCTGGGTGCCGGAGTCGGCGCATGCGGCGAGCGCGTGTGCGGCGACGGCGGTCTTGCCGGTGCCGACGTCGCCGAGGAGCATACGGTTCATCGGATGCGCGCCCGCCATGTCGGCCAGGATGGTCATGACCGCCTCGGCCTGATCGGACGTGAGCTCGAACGGCAGTGCGGCCACCAGCCTCTCAACGTACGGCCCGTCGACGGTGTGTGCGTGACCAGGGCGGGCGTCCACGAGCTGGTGGCGCCTGAGGGACATAGCGAGTTGGACCGTGAACAACTCATCGAAGACCAGTCGCCGCTTCGCTTCGGCAAGCGCAGTGGCCGAGTCGGGGAAGTGGATCGATCGGAGCGCGGATGCGAGGGGCACGAGATCATGTGCGGCCCTTAGCGATGCCGGCAGTGGGTCGGGAACGTCGGCGGCGACGAGGAGCGCTTCGGTGACGAGCCGCCGGAGCCAGTTGGTGGTGAGTCCTTCGGTCGTTCGGTGCACCGGGAGGATCCGGGCGATCTCCGGGCCGGACTCCGCGTCGGGGAGGCGTTCGACGAACGGGTTCCGCATCTGCTTGAGTCCATAATCGAGCGTCACGGTGCCGGCGAACGCGACGCGCTCCCCCACCCGGAACGAGCGTGCGACGTGAGGTTGATTGAACCAGACGCCGATGAGTGCGCCCGTGCCGTCGACGATGGCGACTTCGGTGATCGCAAGCTTCTGACGTGGACGTTTGACGTTGATGTCATGCACGCGTCCGACCACCGTCGCGTCGACTCCCGCAGGAACCGTGCGCAGGTCTGCGGTGGTCGTGAGATCGAGGTACCGGAACGGGTAGTGCGAAACCAGCTCGCCCACGGTGTGCACGTCGAGCCGTGCGAGTGCTTCGACCCGACGTGCGTCGACGAAGCGGACCGCGGAGACAGGATCGGCCCACCGATGGAGGGCGGCGATACGTGCCGCCGGCGCGGCGAGTCCACCGCTCATCGGCAAGCCCTACGGCAACCGATAGAAGGCTGCCCCGATGGCCCGTGGACCGGCGTACGTCCCGATGACCGCGCCGACGCCGACGGTATGGAGCAGCTCGTAGCGCGCGCCCGCCGTGTCGAGGGCGGCCCGCAGCTCGGCTACCAGGTCCGGAGCCTGGGCGTGGAGCAGTCCGAGCTTCACGGGGCCGTCCGCCGAGGCTTCGGCCACCTGGGCTGCGATCTCGGCGATCGCCTTCTTCATGCCCTTCGCCTTCTTGAACGGCTCGATGATGCCGTCGCTGTTGAAGGTGAGAACCGGCTTGATGTTGAGGAGCGATGCGGCGAGCCCCTGTGCTTTGCCGGCCCGGCCGCCCTTGACCAGGTAGTCGAGCGTGTCCAGGGCGAAGAGGATGCGGACGTTATCTGCCGCGGCCTGGGCGGCAGCCTCGACGCCGTCAAGGTCGGCTCCACCCTCGCGCGCGACATGTGCCGCATCGACGACGAGTGCGGTGGCCGCCGAGACGACGCGCGTGTCGACGATCCGGACGGGGATGGGCGAATCGTTGGCGGCCATGATCGCCGATTCGATGGTGCCCGAGAGAGCCGAGGTCAGGTGTACGGAGACGATACCGGTACACCCCTCGTCGGCGAGTCGCCGGTAGACCGCGTCGAAGTCGGCCGGGGAAGGTTGCGATGTCTTGGGGAGCGCATCGGCGGCGGCGAGCCTCTCGTAGAAAGCCGCCGGTGTGAGTTCAGTCCAGTCGAGGAAGGTCTCCGTGCCGAAGGTGACCTTCAGTGGGACCATGATGATGTCGTGATCGGCCAGCCACTCCGGCCCCAGGTCGCACGTACTGTCGCAGACGATGCCGATCTTAGTCATGTGAGACTCCCTATTCGACAGAGACGATGATCGGGTACAGCGGCTGGTCGCCGCGATGCGCTTCGACCTCCGCATCGGGGTGGGCCTCCGCCAGACGAGTCTCGAGTGCTGACATCGCCTCGTCGTCGAGGTCCTCACCGCCGAGCAGAGTGATGGTCTCGCCGTCACCGATGATGTGCTCGACAACCCGGAGTGTGACGTCGGCGACATCGGAGCCGGTGACCTCGATCTCGTGATCCACGATGCCGATGACATCACCAGCCTTGATCGGACCTACCTTACCGGTGGCGTCCTTGACCGCGACGGTCACCTCGGCCGTACGCACCTCGCCCGCAGCAGCGGTCATCTCCTCGATGATCGCGTCGAGGTCGTCCGAGCCGTCGTAGGCGAGCAGCGCGGCAAAAGCCTGCGGAATGGCGGTCGTCGGGACGACGGCGACCGGGCGATCGGCGACTCCGGTAACCTGCTGCGCCGCAAGGATGATGTTCCTGTTGTTGGGGAGAAGCACGATCTTCTCGGCGTTGATGCTCTGCGCGGCCTCGAGGAGCTCGGCAGTCGATGGATTCATCGTCTGCCCGCCGCTGACGACCACATCGGCGCCGAGGCTCAGGAGGATGTCCTTCAGGCCCTGACCTGCGGCGACCGCGACGAAACCGATCGGCTTGGTCGGCTCGGCGTCCCTCTTGATCCCGGCGGTGCGCTCGGCGGTCTGGCGGCGCATGTTGTTGATGTGGACGTCGGAGACCTCACCGAGACCGGTCGCCCATGTCAGCACGGTGCCCGGCGTGTCGGTGTGGACGTGGATCTTGTACGTCTCGGCATCGCCGACGACGAGCTCGGAGCCGCCGATCTCCGCGACGTACTCTTCGAGGACCGAGATGTCGGCCTGGACGCCGTGGAGGAGGAACTCCGTGCAGTAGAGGTACTCGTCGTCGGCCCAGTCGTCGACGGGCTGGACCATCAGTGGGCCGGGCGCCGTCGTCACATCGTACTCGCGCACTTCATGGCCCTCCAGCGCCGCGACGAACCCCTCGCCGAGTATGGCCACTCCCAGCCCGCCGGCGTCCACGACGCCGTTCTCCTTGAGGACCGGCAGCAGGTCGGGACCCCTGCGGACCGACTCGAACGACGCTTCGACGACGGCGTCGAGGAGCTCATCGAGTTTGAGTCCCGCCTTGACGCCGGCCGTCGCGGCGGCGGCTGAGTCCTTCAGCACGGTCAGCATCGTTCCCTCGACCGGCTTGCGTACCGCCTGGAAGGCGACTGTCGTGCTGCGCTCGAGGGCCGCTGCGACGACTTTCGGGGTGAGTTCGGTTGCCTGCCCCGCAACCTCACACAGGCCGCGGAGCATCTGGCTCAAGATGACGCCGGAGTTGCCCCGGGCACCCATCAGGGAGCCATGTGTGATAGCCGAGGCGATATCGGCCATCGACGCAGATGCGGGCAAGCGATCGAGATCCGCCTGGACCGCCTCGAGGGTGAGCGTCATATTGGTGCCGGTGTCGCCATCCGGTACGGGGAACACGTTAAGCCGGTTGACCTCGTCGACGCGGTCCGCGAGCGCACGAGCGGCCGCGGCGAACAGGTCTACGGCCGCAGGCCGCGAGTTGGCACTCATGCGCGCTCCGGGTTCTTGCGCACCTTGATCCCCTGCACGTGGACGTTGACCTCGGTGACGACAACGTCAGCGTCATGGGTCAGTGCGTAGCGAACCCGATCGGAAAGGTTGCGCGAGACCTGGGTCAGGCTGGTCCCGTGCTCGATGATGACGTAGAGGTCCACGAGCACGCTGCGTTCATCGGTGTTGGCGATGACGACGCCCTTGCGTAGCTTGTCGCGCGACAGCAGTTGGGCCACACCGTCCCTGAGTGACGGGCTGGCCATGCCCACGACTCCGTAACACTCCAGCGCTACATAACCGGCGATGTCCTGGAGGACGTCGTTGGCGATCGTAACGGTACCCGGGGGCTCCACAGCCATTGAGGTCCCTCCTTCGCGATGATGAGCGGCTGCATACACGAGTGCAGCGTGAGGGTAGTATAGCGGAACACGCTGGCGTCGTGCCGACGCGTGGTTCGAGTAACGCAAGGTCAGCACGGCAACGCGCGTTCCGTGGTGGGTTTACCCTCATGCGCGGCCTGTGCTAACATCGGTGCGCTTTTGCGGACATCGGCGGCGGCGTCGCCGCCTCGAACGACCAAAGGACGGATGACTCCATATGTCCAAGGTGTGCAGCGTGTGCGGGAAGCACCCCAGCGCGGGTCGCAACGTGAGTCACTCTCACCGTGTGACCAACCGGATGATCTATCCGAACGTGCAGAAGGTGTCGGTCGTCGTTGACGGCACGGTCAAGAAGATGAACGTCTGCACGAAGTGCATGAAGGCAGGCAAAGTCACCCGGGGCTAGTTCCGGGCGGTCGTTGTCTCGCTACGACGGGACCCGGTTCGATCCATCACGCAGGATGTCGCGCAACGCGTCGACAACGGCGGGATCGAACTGGGTCCCTGCTTTGTCTTCCATCTCGCGCAGTGCTTCGGCCGACGTGAACGCCCGCCGGTACGGACGATCCGACGTCATGGCGACGTAGGCGTCGGCGACAGCCAGGATGCGGGCGCCGATCGGTATGGACTCCCCCGCCAGACCGTTGAGGTAACCCGCTCCATCGAACCACTCGTGATGATGGTAGACGATGGGTACGACGTGCCTGAGTGCCGGCGCTTCGGTGAGAATCTCGGCGGCAATCTGCGGATGCAGTTTCAGAAGCGCGCGCTCAACCGTTGTGAGCGTGCGGTCGCCCGCAGCAACGGCATCGCCGACGGAGGCCATGCCGATGTCGTGGAGCAGCGCCGCGATACGCAACGCCTCGCGCTCTTGATCCGTCAGGCTGAACACGGCCCCGAGCGCATCGGCACATGCCAGCACGCGGTCGGTTCCACCGCGCGAATACGGGTCCTTCGTCTCGAGGGCGAGCGCGAGCGCCTTGAGCGTGTCGAAGTACAGCTCACGCGACTCGGTCACGGCCCGCGCGTTGCGCAGCGCGGTCGCTGTCTGACGACCGAGCATCTCGATCGTCCGCATGTGGGAGTCGCCGAACCGTGCAGGAAACGAACGGCTGCCGACGTTGAGGACGCCGAGGACGCCGTCATCATCGGCGATAGGCACAGACACCGCGGAGCGGATGCCGTGACGCCGTGCGGCCGGGGTGCGTGCTGGCAGATCTTCGACGAGCAACGGTTGACGGGTGGCGAGCACCCATCCGGCGATGCCCTCGCCCTCGCCGAGCGAGGTCGAGCGGACGACCTCTTCCGGCAGACCGCGGGAGATGGTGATGACCAGCCGGCCGCTGTCGGGGTCGAGGAGCATGACGCTGCCTGTGGCGGCGCCGGAGATGTCCATGGCGGTTGTGAGGGCGGTAGAGAGGACCTCCTGTGGGTCGAGGATCCTGCTGAGCGACCGCGCCGCGTCCACGAGTGCGTGCGCCGTCTCGAGCTCAGCGTGCGCGACGTAGAGCGCCAGCGCGCCGGCGAGCGCTCCCCGTAACGGTGCCGTGGCGACAGGGAGACCGGTCGGGTCAGGCCGGCCGGTCGCGCGGAAATCGATGGCGGCGACACCCTGATGTTCGCCCGCGACCACCGGGATAGCGAAGCGCCACAGCGCGTCGTTGCCCGAGGCGCCTCGCAAACGGGCGATCTCTTCGATCTCGGCGGTACCCTGGGCGTCCGCGCGGGCCATGACTCCATCGTCGTCAAGGGGTATCGGCTGAGCCGACGGGGCCATCGGTCCGAAACCGGCGATCTGTCTCAGAGTCGCTGAAGAGTCGTCCGCGAGCCACAGGGAGGTTCCGACAGGATCGGCGATGTGTCGAACCGCATCGGCAAGAGACGCGAGCACGATGTGAGGATCGAGCGTTGCCGGTACGCGCGCCACGGGCACTTCGGCAGGTGTCTTGTTCTCGGGAGTTGGAACAGGATCGGAGGCGGCACGGGACACCGGTCCGTGGAGCACGGCTATGGTGAGGCCGACTGCGAACAGAGCCGCGCCCAGTCCTACGACGACCGGCCAGGACAGCACGTATCCCGCCACAAGGCCGGCGAGGCCGATCGCGACGAGAGATACCGTGCGTATGGTACGCAGCCGAGCTTTGTCCACGTCACTCCCCTGACGGGCACGACCGTACAGCGCGTGGTGCGCTCGGTCAGTGTATCGGTCAATGGCAGCGCGTACTGTACCCCGGGACAGTGGTCAGGGCGACAGGGCGAACACAAGGACTCTTCCCGCTGAGACCGAGATCCTCTGGCGCGGCTCCGTCACGACGTTGCTCAGCCCACGGGACGTCCACATCGCGAGCGTTTCATCGACCAGTGGGTATCGCACACCGGAGATGCCGAGAGTCGTGTCGGCATCGGCAGAGAAGAGCGACAGTGTGGTCCCCACGGGCAGGACGAGATCGAGTGCGGGAAGGTGCGTGGCATCCACGACGAAGGCGGTGAAGTGTGGTTCAGCGGCCCGTGCGTCCAGATCGGCAGCCCGGAGAAGCACTCCGAGGGACGCGAACGTGTGGTCGGGACGCCCTGCGAACGCAGCCGTGATGGTGACGGGCGCGAGTCCCCTGTCCCGGGCCTCTGCTACTGCAAGGTCGAGGTCGGATGCGTCCTTCTCGACGGGAAAGGTGAGGATCTCCGCGCCGTCACGACGCGCGGTCGCCAGCGCTTGCGGTGTGACGGAGTCGAAGTCGCCAAGACACACGTCGGGTGTTCGCCCGGATGCGAGGCACAGGTCGAGTCCTCCGTCCGCCGAGATGAGCACGTCGGCCGCACGGATCATTGCCCCGTAGAACCCGCGATCGAACGGGCTCGGACAGGCGCCGACGATCAGCGCGGAGCGTGCGGTCACGACGTCACCTGCCTCGAGACGAGTCGGTGCAGTTGCGGCATGACCGCTGCCAGAACCGCGGCGCATGCAGCCGCCGACACGAGGACGAACGAGTTGTAGGCGAGCGAGTAGAAGAGGGGTGCCTGGCCGGCCTCGATGGCGTAGCTCGAGAAGAAAACGAGTCCGGAGGCGACGTGCGAGAGATACCGACCGAGGGCACCGAGGGCGACGCCCGGGACGATCGCCGTCCAGAAGGCGGATGCGCCGCGCCCCTCGGCCGACTGCCGCTGCCAGCGCAGCGATGCGTAGCCGGCGAGTCCGACGAGTGCGTAGGCGAGCGGATAGTCGAGGATCCACTGGGCGGGATGGAGCGGCGGGTACGGCTTGATAAGGAAGTCGATCACGCCATACAGCGCTCCGGCGGTGAGCCCGGCGGAGGGTCCGCGCAGAAGCGCGATCACGAACAGCGGCGCCATCGTGAGGGAGTAGCTCCCCCCCTGCGGAAGCTGCCATACGGCGATGAGTTGCAGGACCGCCGCTAAGGCGATGGTGAGGCCGATCTCTGCTGCGATCCTCACACGCGAGGGGTTCATACTGATCTCCTGTCCCGGCGCTCGGCGCCTGTCGGACGGGAGTGCTCGGACTGCTGAAGGGTAGCCTGGCTTCGCGCCCGCTACCTCCCGTTCTTCTGGCCCGCATTACCGGCCCAGTCCTCGGTCGCGACGAAGTCGCCTCTCAGCCGCGCACGCGCAGCTCCCGATACGGTAGAACGCGGGCATCGTCGCACACGCGACGGTCCCGGTGCAAGTGCTACTGCATCTGCCTCAGGTACGGGTACGGGTTAACGGCCGCGCCGCCACCGGGGTGGATCTCGAAGTGGAGGTGTGGTGCGCTTGCCGAGGCGTTGCCGGTGCTGCCGACGTAGCCGATCACCTGACCGGCGCTCACTCGGCCCGACGTGACCGCGTACGAGCTCAGATGCGCGTAGTAGAAGGCCCAGCCGTTGTCGGCGGTGAGCCAGATGGTCTTTCCGCCGAGGCTGTTGGACTTGGAACGCACCGTTCCGGAGAGCACCGCCACGCACGGCACCCCGTTTGCGGCCATGATGTCGGTCCCCTTGTGGGTGCGTCCGCCAGAGCGCGCTGCGCCCCACGTATCGTTGTAGTAGTTGGGTCCGCGCACCGGGAAGACCATGCCGTTCGGGCCGGCCTTGGCAGTGGTCTTGCCGGTCTTGGCCTTCTCGGCTGCGACCGCGGCCTTCAGCTTGGCCTGCAGCTTGTCGTACTCCTTCTGCTGCGCTTTGAGCTGACCCTCGATCCGGTCTGCTTCCTTCTTGAGCTCGCTTGCCTCGGAGGCCTGGGTCTCCTTGAGCGCGTCGAGGTCGGTGCGTTTGACGTCAAGCTCCGCCTTGAGACGGTCGACCGTGGCGATGGTCTCCGCATCCTGGCGGCCTATGCGCTGGACGTACTCCAGACGCACGAGCATGTCGTCGAAGTCCTCCGTGGACAGGAGGATCTGAAGGTAGTCGGCGCCGCCGGTGCGGTACATCTCGGCAGCTCGCTGCGACAGTCGCGCGTTGGCCGCGGCTAGCTCGGCACTGGCGATTTCGATCTCCTTGTCGACCTTGGCGAGCTCGGCACGCGTCTGATCGAGTGCCCAGTAGGCTTTGGAGTAGGCCTCTCCGGCGCGCTTGACATCGCCCTGCAGGTCCTTGATCTGGGCCTGCAGCTTCTGGACCTCAGTCTCCGCCGCGAGGGCGACTGACGAGAAGCCGAGTGATGCGACAAGCACGAGCGCGAGGAGGACTCTCATGCGAGATAGGCGCACGGTGTCTCCGTCCATTTCATCAAGCGGTACCGCGATAGTGTACACGAACAGCCCTTAGCGGGAAGCGAACGTCGTGCCGATGGCGCGGTACACCGCCCTGGCGACCGAGTCCGCCCATGCCGGATCGGTCATGCGGACGCGATCCGCTTCGGCCATGACGTCACCGACGATGATGCGGACTCCGAGCTGCGGGAAGGCCGCCAGGATCGGGTCGGGGGTGGCCTGCGGTTCGAGGACCGAGATTCCGGGTAACTGGGCGGCGCGGGTCACGGCGCGCGCAAGGTCCATGGAGGCGTTCAGCGGGTCGGCTGTTGTGCCCTCCGAGGCCCGGTGCAGAGCGCGGAGGCCGGCTTCTGAGGCTCTGCCTACGTCGATACCGATCAGCAGGTCGCCGTTGGAGGATCTGGCGGCTTTGGTGCGCGCGTCGATCGAGGGAGCGGTCTCGGTTGCCGAGCGCGTGACCGTCACGGTGGCGCCCGCTGCCTGCAGCAACGCGCTGAGTCGGCGGGTGACGTCGAGGGCGGGATCTCCGGCGTCTGCAGGCTCGGGAGGCGATGGGTCGAGGACGACCGTCACACCTGCGAGGTCATAGGGCAGCATGAGATCGCCCCCCTCGGAGCCACCCGGGACCGACAGACGAACGACATCGCCGGTGTTCACACTCGTCCCCGGGGAGGGGAACATCTCGACGACGACGCCGGCGCTTGCCTCGGCCGAGACGCCTATGACATTGACGACGAGTCCGCGGCTTACCAGCTGCGCCCGCGCCTCTTCGACCTGGATGCCGAGTACGTCTGGCAGGGCGAAGGACTGCGGGCCGGCCGAGAGGACGAGACGGACTTCGCTCCCCCTCCGCACCTCGGCACCGGCAGGCGGGTCCTGGCTGATGACCGCACCTTCGGGAACGTCCACCGATACCCGTGTGCCGGTCACGGTAGCCGTCAGAGAGGAAACCTCGAAGGCTCGTTCGGCGATGTCGAGCGGCAGTCCCGTGACGTCAGGTGTCACCACGACACGAGAGTTCGCCCAGAACACGGATGCGGCGATCGCGCCCGCGATGAGTGCGACACTGACCGCTGCGGCGATGATCGCCGAGCGTGGGATGAGGGCGCGTCGTCGGTTAGGAGCTGACATGGTCATCAGTATAGCAATCGGGTCTCCCGGCTTGTCCCCGCGGACCGCGGCGGGTATGCTCCGTATCCGCAGAGCGCGATCACGGAGGAGCCATGCCCGCATACGACTATCGCTGTGAGTGTTGCGACACGCGCTTCGAGGTGACCCGATCGTTCGGGGACACCGCGAAGGCTGCTTGCCCGTCGTGCGGTGCATCTGCCAAGCGCGTCTTCACTCCGGTCGGCGTGGTGTTCAAGGGCTCCGGCTTCCACAACACCGACTACCGCAAGCCCCCGATGGACGCCGCGTCGTCGGAGAAGCCGGCCTCGGATGCGTGCCCGTCTGCCGGTTCAGGTGCGTCGTGCGCGTCCTGCCCTGCCGCCGACTGACGAGACCGACTCCGAAGCGGCTCAGTCCATCCGGACCCAGAACTTCTCGGCACCTGTGCGGAACACCGTCTCGATGAAGTGCACCGTGCCGGTCTTGTTATCCATCGCAATCGAGTGCGTACGGGCCCCCTGACCGAAGTACTTGACGCCCCGCAGCATCTCGCCGTCGGTGACGCCCGTGGCGATGAATGCGGCCTCATCGCTGTTAACGAGGCAGTCCATGTCGAGCACGCCATCGAGATCGCAATTGGTCATGCCCTCGGCACGTACCCGCTCCTCGGGGCTTCTGAAGGCGAACCGGCCCATGAAGCACCCGCCGATGCAGCGCATCGCCGCGGCGGCAAGTACACCTTCGGGAGAGCCGCCCGCCCCCATGTACAGATGGATGCCGGTGCCCTCGATCGACGTAGCGACTGCGCCGAACACGTCGCCGTCACTGATCAGGCGGATCCTGGCGCCCGCGGCGCGCACCTCCGCGATGAGGTCGGCGTGCCGATCGCGATCAAGGATGCATACGACGATGTCCTCGACGGGCCGCTTGAGCGCGCGGGCGACGTTGCGGACGTTCTCCGTCGGGCTCGCGTCGATGTGGATGACATCGGCCGCGGCGGGTCCGGTGGCGATCTTCCACATGTAGGTGTCCGGGGCGTTCAGCAGTGTTCCCTTGGGTGCGAACGCGAGTGTCGCAAGAGCGTTGGGCTGTCCATATGCGCACAGGTTCGTGCCTTCCAGCGGATCGACCGCTATGTCGATGGGCTCTCCGCCCGCCCCGACCTTCTCCCCGATGAAGAGCATGGGAGCCTCGTCTCGTTCCCCCTCACCGATGACGATCTCACCCGCGATGTCGACGCTGTCAAACGCCGTGCGCATCGCCTCGACGGCCGCAGCATCGGCGGCCTCCTTGTCTCCCTTGCCCATCCATCGGCCGGCGGCGAGCGCTGCAGCCTCGGAGACCTCGAGCATCTGGATGATTCGGGTGCTGTGCATGGACCCTCCCCTTTCGATACAGACGATCAGATAGCGGCGCGCCTCATCGTCGCGACGAAATGTCCATCCGGCCCTCCCACTGTCGGCCAGGACTGGAAGCATCCATCGCCGTCGATGAACATCCGCCACTCGGCAGGTACGTGTCCTTCAACGGGCTCGAGGGTGAACTCCGCGCCGAGGGGACCCGTGAGGAACCGCCGAACCACCTCCCCGTTCTCCCGGGGAGCAAGGCTACAGGTAGAATACACCAGCATTCCGCCGGAGCCGACGCGTTCGGCGGCCGCGGCGATGAGCGCGTCTTGCAGGGCTGCCAGGCGCTCCACGTCCCCGGGTTCCAACCTCCACCGCTTCTCAGGATAGCGTCTGATCGTGCCGAGGCCGGTACAGGGCGCGTCGAGCAGGACGATGTCGAACACGCTTTCGCCCAGAGCGGACTCCATCTCGAGCGCGTCGGCTGTACGCACCGTCACGCCGGGGACCCCGGAGCTGTCGAGCCGCTCGCGAAGCTGCCGGACCTTGTGCTCGTGCAGGTCGAGAGCCGTGATGTCGGCGGGGCCACCCGACCGGAGTGCGGCGGCCTGCAAACAGACGGTCTTGTTGCCGCGTCCGGCGCCGATGTCCAGGACGGTCGCTCCGGGTCCGGCGTCGCACAACGTGGGCGCCATCTGGGCGGCCGCGTCCATGGCGAACCATCCGATAGCGTCCGTCCCGCGCGAGTACAGACGTGCGGGCTCGGCAAGCCGGAAGCAGTCGGGATCGGGTGGTGACTGGCTCGGGCCAGCTGCCTCGAGATCGGTGAGAGTCTCCGTACGGTGCCGGGCGAACGGATCGAGACGCACGTACGACGGCGATGGCTCGAGGCCGGCCGCGAGTGCCTCACGTCCGGCGACCTCACCGAGTGCGTCGAGCGTGAGGTCGACGATCCATCGCGGCGTCGCCGTGGCACGCCCGAGAGCGTCGCGATCCTGTGCCGGATCGCCCCACGGAAAGGTCGGCGCGTCGTCGGCCAGCCGTCTCAGCACGGCGTTGGCCATGCCGGCTGCCTGCGGGCGGATCGCCCGGACCGACGCCACGGCCTGATCGACGACAGCGTAGGCGGGAGCGCGACCGAAGAGTATCTCGTATGCGGCGAGCCGCAACGCATCGGCGACGCGCGGTTCCGGCGCCGTGCGGGCGTACCGGGCGATCGCCTCGTCCAGGAGGCCACTCGTAGCGAGCACACCGTAGACGAGACGTGTGGCAAGCGCGCCATCCTGCGGGTCGAGCGTCCCGCGCGACAGCTCGGAAGCCAGGGCCGCTCCGGCGAAAGCCGCATCGCGGCGGACGCGACCGAGTACCCTGAGCGCCGCATGACGTGCGGGCGCCACCCTCATCGCGTGCACCGCCAGCACGTGCCTTCGGACATGCGGGCACCCCGGGCCCAGTCGGCACCGGTCATGTCCGCCTTGCCGGCGGGGCGGACGGTCTCGAGCACGAGGGCGCCGTCCGTGAAGCCGAGAACGGGCGAGCCGTCCTCGACGCAGACCGCGCCGGGGCCGATGGGCTTGGGATCCGGCGTCGCACGCACGACCGTGATCTCCCGGTCGCCGAGGCACGCGCGTGCCGGCGCCCGCCGGTTAGACGCACGGACGCGCCGGAAGGCCTCATCGGTGCTGATCTCGGGAAGCAGCGCCACATCGTCTTTCGTGATCTTGGCGGCGTAGGTGGCCGACACCGCGTTCTGGGGGGTCCAGTGCACAAGGCCGGATTCGACAAGGGCCAGGACCTCGATGAGAGCATCGGCGCCAAGCGCGGCGAGTTCGGTCTCGATCTCATCGGCGTAGCGATGCTCTATATCGAGCGTGCGCTGCAGCGCGTACGGTCCGGTGTCGAGCCCTTCCTCCATCCGCATGACGCTCACGCCGGTGACGACGTCGCCTTCGAGCACCGCCCGCTGGATGGGTGCGGCACCCCGGTGACGCGGGAGTAGCGAGGCGTGCACATTGATGCACCCGTACCGGGGCACGGCGAGCGTCTGCGGCGGAAGAAGCATCCCGTAGGCAGCGACGCATACGACGTCGGGCTCGAGCGACGCGAGTGTGTCGGTCGCCTCGCCGCGGAGCGTAAGCGGCGCTACGACATCGATGCCGAGTGTGCGGGCGCGGCGCTTGACCGGCGATGGGACGAGTGTGCCGCCCCGGCCGGCGCGTGCATCGGGGCGCGTGAAAGCACAGAGGACCTCGTGCGCCTCGGCCAGCCTATCCAAAGAGGGCACCGCAAACTCGGGCGTGCCCATGAACACGACGCGCACGGCTCCCCCTTCACCGGACGGATCAGAGGCCGTTGGCCTCGTTGTATGCTCTGATGAGCTCCTTGCGCAGCTCGGCGGGTGCCCGGTCCAGGATGAGGACACCGTCGAGGTGATCGATCTCGTGTTGGATCACACGGGCGAGCAGGTCGCTGGCCTCGATCGACACGTCACTCCCCTCGATGGTGAGTCCCTTACAGACGACGCGCGTGCTGCGCGTGACCGGCACGGTGACGCCGGGGACGGAAAGGCAGCCCTCGTCATCGACCGCCGTCTCTTCGCTGGCTTCCACGATGATCGGGTTGCACACCGCAGCGAGACGCTCGTCGACATCAAAGACGATGACACGTTTGTCCACGCCGATCTGGGGCGCAGCGAGCCCGATCCCGTTCTCGTCGTACATGGTCTCGGCCATTGCGCGGACGAGATCCAGCAGGCCCGCATCGACCGATGTGTCGACCTCGGACGCTCTGCTCTTCAAGACAGGGCTCGGGTGGTGCAGGATCTCCATCGCTTCCATTTCCTGTTCGTTCGGCTCGGGCGACGCAGCAACATCGGTGCCGCCCGCTATTCTACACCGCTCTCAGAGCATGCTGGCGGGGTCGACGTCGATGACCGTCGTCACGCCCTCGGCCGAGCGTCTGTCGCCCAGCGCCCGGCGAAGCACGGCCGAAACGTCCGCATCGGGGGGCGCTTTGAGCAGCATGTGCCACCTCCAGTTGCCCTTGAGCCGTGCGATAGGCGCCGAGGCGGGGCCTACGAGTTCCCAGCCGTCGACAAGATGCGGCACAACGGCGGCGGCCACTGCCTTCGCCTCGGCCTGGACCGCCGCGGCGTTGCCGCCGCTCAGGACGATGTTCACGATGCGTCCGAACGGCGGGAAGCAGAGTGCGCGCCGGTCTTCGCGCTCGGCATCGTAGAGAATGGCGGAGTCGCCGAGCGCGACTGCGCGTACCGCAGGATGCTCAGGCCAGTACGTCTGGATGATCACGCGCCCGCCCTTTGGCCCGCGGCCGGCACGCCCCGCGACCTGCTGGAGGAGCTGATAGGTGCGCTCGGCCGCACGGAAGTCGGGTACGTGCATGCTCGTGTCCGCATTGAGAACCCCGACCAGTGTGACGTCGGGATAGTCCAGCCCCTTTGCGATCATCTGCGTTCCCAGCAAGACACCCGAAGACATCGCCTCGAAGCGCAGAAGCGCCTTCTCGTGCCCTCCCTTGCGCGACGTGGTGTCCGCGTCCATGCGCACGATCGGGAGGTCGGGCATGAGGCTCGCGAGATCGGACTCGGCACGCTGTGTGCCGGCTCCGAATCGACGCAGGTACGCGCTTGCGCACCGGGGGCACGTGGGCGGGACCGGCTGAGACAGGCCACAGTGGTGGCACTGTAACCGTCCGATGTCCTCGTGGTACGTGAGGGAGACGCTGCACGACGTGCAGCCGGGGACGAACCCGCACTCCCGGCAGAGTAGGAACGACGCGTAACCGCGCCGATTGAGGAACAGCACCGCCTTCTCGCCGCGCTCGGCGACAGTGGCAAGCGCATCTTGCAGCGGTCGCGAGTAGATCGAGCGGTGCCCGGCGGTGAACTCGGCGGTCATGTCCACCACATCGATGCCCGGCGGAGTGCCGCCGCCGACACGCCTGGTGAGCGGAAGTCTTACGTAGGAGCCGGCGTCGGCGCGTGCGAGGCTCTCGAGGCTGGGCGTGGCAGAGCCTAAGACGAGCGTGGCACCGCGTGATGCACAGAGGCGCTCGGCGACCTCGCGCGCGTGGTAGCGCGGTGACTGTCCCTGCTTGTACGAAGGTTCATGTTCCTCGTCTATGACAACGAGTCCGAGGTCTCGGACGGGTGCGAACAGGGCCGAACGGGCGCCCACGACCACCTTGACGCGGCCTTCGAGGGCGAGCTGCCACTGGTCGAACCGCTCCCCCACCGAGAGTCGGCTGTGAATGACCGCGACATCGTCGCCGAGGCGCGAACGGAAGCGTCCGACCGTCTGGGGGGTGAGCGATATCTCAGGAACGAGCACGATAGCAGTGCGGCCCTCGGCGATGATCCGCTCGATGGCTGCGAGGTAGACCTCGGTCTTGCCCGACCCGGTGATGCCTTCCAGGAGTGCGACTCCCCCGCCGCGCTCTGACATGTCGGCGATCGTGGCGACTGCAGCCGCCTGCTCGTCTGTGTGTGGATGCCGGGGGGCCTCTCCGGCCGACCCTGGCGGGCGACGGTACGTCCTGCGGTCCAGCGTACTCACCGCTCCGGCCTTCTCGAGGGCGCGCACTGTCGCCGCGGCGCCGGAGATCTCTGCCGAGAGTTCTGAGACGCTGACCGGCCCTGCTGTGAGTGCCTCAAGTACCGCACGCTGGGTCGTTGCGTTGGGGCGCGGCACGAAGGGCGCAGCAAGCGTCACGAGTCGTTCCGCGGCGGGAGCGGTCTGGCGCCCTTCATAGCGCCACTCGCCCGATGGGTCACGCACCACACGCGGTGCACCACCGGGCGGAAGGAAGAGTCTGAGGGCCTCGGACAGAGGCGCGAGGTATTCGGCGGCGATCCACGTGGCATGTGCCAGCGCGTGTTCGTCGAAGACGGGTTGGCCGAGGACCGTGTCGATCTCCTTGAGCGTGCCCTCGTACGAGGTCTCCGACACGACGTCAACGACGTAACCGACGCATCGACGGGAACCGAACGCGACGGCGACCGGACGTCCGACTGACACCTCGGCGGCAAGGTGCTCGGGGACCGCGTAATCAAACGGCTCGGTCAGTGCGCGAGCGGGGACGTCGATGACGACCCTGGCTATGCGGGGGGCTCTGTCCATGGTGCACAGCATACAGAAGGCCACCGACATCGGTCGGCGGCCTTCTGAAGGGGTGCGAGCAGCGGGGCTAGCCGATGGCAGCCTTGAGCGCGTCGATCTTGTCGAGCCGCTCCCAGGTGAAGTCGCGGTCGTCGCGACCGAAGTGACCGTATGCCGCGGTCTTGCGGTAGATCGGGCGGCGCAGATCGAGATCGCGGATGATCGCGCCGGGCCGGAGGTCGAAGACCTCGCGGATGGCGGCTTCGATCTTCTCGCGTGGGACGGTCTCGGTGCCGAAGGTCTCGACGAGGATGGAGAGCGGGTGCGCCACGCCGATCGCGTACGCAAGCTCGATCTCACAGCGCGCGGCAAGGCCGGCAGCCACGACGTTCTTGGCGACCCATCGCGCCGCGTACGCGGCCGAGCGGTCGACCTTGGTGCAGTCTTTGCCCGAGAACGCACCGCCGCCGTGACGGCCCATCCCTCCGTACGTATCGACGATGATCTTCCGGCCGGTCAGGCCGGTGTCTCCCATGGGGCCGCCGATGACGAACCGCCCGGTCGGGTTGACGTAGACCTTCGCTCCTTCCCACTCGATGTCCTCGAGCGAGAGCACCGGTTCGATGATGTGCTCGATGAAGTCGGGCTTCATGAGCGCGTCGATCTCGACACCGTCGGCGTGCTGCGACGAGATGAGGATCGTGTCCACCGCCACCGGCTTCCCATCGGCATAGCGCACCGTCACCTGCGTCTTGCCGTCGGGGCGGAGGTAGTCCAAGACGCCCGCCTTGCGGACGGCCGTGAGGCGCTCGGCGAGGCGATGCGCGAGGTAGATCGGCATCGGCATGAGTTGCGACGTCTCGTTGCACGCGTAACCGAACATCATGCCTTGGTCGCCGGCGCCGATGAGATCGAGAGGGTCCGAGTCGCCGTGCTTGACCTCGTAGGCCTCGTCCACGCCCATGGCGATGTCGGTGCTCTGCTCGTCGATCGCCGTGAGCACGCCGCAGGTCTCGTAGTCGAACCCGTACTTGGCGCGCGTGTAGCCGATATCGCAGACCGTCTCGCGTACGATCGCGGGGATGTCCACGTACGCGTGAGTCCGAACCTCTCCGGCCACCACGATGAGGCCGGTGGTGACGAGTGTCTCGCACGCAACGCGTACGTAGTCCGCTGACGCAGCCGAGCCCTTGTCGGTCACGTAGCCTTCCGCCGCAAGCTCGGCCTCCCGCGCGATTATCGCGTCGAGAACCGCATCCGAGATCTGGTCGCACATCTTGTCGGGGTGGCCTTCCGTGACCGACTCCGAGGTGAACAGGTACTCTCTCTCCGACATCGAGCCTCCTTCTGGCTCCGTGCCCACGCGACCGCGGGCGCTCCACTGGTCGTGCCGGACAAAGAAACATCCCCTGTCCGGGCAGACAAGGGATACAGACGGTGGCACGCGCGCGTGCCGCGCTCTTCCCTCATCTTTCAGACGTCGCCGTCTGCCGCAATGTGGCACCGTACGCCGTGTTCGCGCCGGTTGCCGGGGTGTCGTCGGGTGCGGTCCCTCGACCCTCTGCAGCGCTCTCGCGCTGCCTCGTGATGAGAACGTCTGTGACGATAGCACGCACCGTGCCGACTGCCAAGCGAGCCGCCGAGCCGCTATAGTGGACGGGTCCACCGACACCCTGGAGTCCTCTGTGAAGTACATGAACCTGCTCAACCGCGTGGTGCTCTACATCGAAGGAGCGGTCACCGTTCTGCTCGTCGTGCTCGCCGCGCTCGGCGTGGTCGACATCGTCCTCAAGATGCTCGAAGTCACCCGCGCCGACGGCTTCATGACACCCGAGGGCATCACGAGGACGATCGACACCGTCCTCGTGGTCTTCATCGTCATCGAGCTCATCCGTATCGCGGTGTCATACATGCAGCACAAGAACGTCATCGGCACGGTGCTCGAAGCAGGTCTTGTCGCCGTCGTTCGGAAGCTCGTCATCTTCGAGAGCGGCGAGGGCATGCTCGAGAAGGCGATCGCGCTCGCTATCCTGATCCTTGCGGTGGGCGTGACATGGTACCTGCTGCAGCGGGGTAACCTCTGCTCTGACGACCCGCACTAGCCCGCCAGCATCCCAGATCGAGAGGACTCGCACGTGACCCGTCCCGTACGCGTACGCTTCGCGCCCAGCCCTACCGGAAGCCTGCACATCGGCGGAGCGCGGACCGCCATCTACAACTGGGCGTTCGCTCGGCGCTCGGGCGGCACGTTCATCTTGCGGATCGACGACACCGATGCCGAGCGTTCCACCCAGGAGAACACCGGCGTCATCCTGCGCTCGCTGCGCTGGCTCGGTCTCGACTGGGACGAGGGTCCCGAGATCGGCGGAGCACACGGTCCGTACTTCCAGTCCGAGCGCGCAGGTCTCTACCGTGAAGCTCTCGAGTTCCTTCGAGCGTCGGGACAGGCGTACCCGTGTTTCTGCTCGGCCGAGGAACTTGCGGCCAAGCGGGAGGCCGCCCGCAGTCGTGGTGGCTTCTCGGGCTACGACCGCACCTGCCGTGCCCTCCCGGCCCGTGAGGCCGCCGACCGCATCGACGCGGGAGCTCCGCACGTTTGGCGGATCAAGGTGCCCGTCGGCGGCGACGACATCACCTTCGACGACGCTGTCCGGGGCGAGATCGTCTTCCCCGCCGATGCGATGGACGACTTCGTGCTCGCCCGCACCGATGGCTCCCCCACCTACAACTTCGCGACGGTGGTGGACGACTGGAAGATGGAGATCACGCACGTTATCCGGGGCGACGACCACCTGTCCAACACACCCCGCCAGATCGTCGTGTTCGAGGCGCTCGGTGCCGAGGTGCCCCGCTTCGCCCACCTCTCCATGATCTGGGGTGCCGACGGCAAGAAGCTCTCCAAGCGCCATGGCGCAACGTCGGTCGAGGCGTACCGTGACGGGGGCATCCTGCCCGAGGCGCTACTGAACTACCTCGCGCTGCTTGGATGGTCACTCGATGGTGAGACCACGATCGTCTCGGCTCGCACGCTCACAGAGAACTTCTCTATGGAGCGCATCTCGAAGACACCGGCGATCTTCGACCTTGAGAAACTCGAGTGGATGAACGGTGTCTACATCCGCGAGATGACCCCGCGCCAACTTGCCGAGCGGATGATGCCGTGGCTGGCCGAGGCAGGCCTCGCCACCACCGATGACTTCCAGTCCAGGGAGGCGTGGTACCTCGAGCTGGCGCCGCTCGTGTCCGAGCGCGTGAAGAGGATGACCGAGATCGCGCCGGCTGTCGGCTTCCTGTTCGCAGACGGGGTGACCGTCTTGGAGTCGGCGGCTGCCAAGGCGTTTGCGGATGAGGCAGCCGTGAGTGCGCTCGGTGCGGCTTCAGACGCCCTGATGGGGCTCGACGATTGGACGACGGAAAGCATCGAGGCGGCATTGCGCGCCGTGCCGGAGTCACTCGGCATCAAGCCGAAGGTGCTGTTCCAGGCCGTGCGTGTCGCGGTCACCGGGTCTCTTGTTTCGCCGCCGCTGTTCGAGTCGGTCGCCCTGCTCGGACGCGAGGCGTCCGTGGCCCGGCTACGCGCCGCCCACGCGCGGGCTACCGGATAGCGCGGCGGGTTGACACCCCTTAGCCCCGCAGGTAGCATTCCTATTCGCGCCCAGGCAGCGCATGGCGCGTACTGGGGTGTGGTGTAACTGGCAACACGCCGGATTCTGGTTCCGGAGAGTCTAGGTTCGAGCCCTAGCACCCCAGCCAGCATGGCCCGTTCGTCTAGCGGTTAGGACACCGCCCTCTCAAGGCGGAGATCACGGGTTCGAATCCCGTACGGGCTACCAAGAGTCCAAGACCCCCCTCGGCAGACGCTGAGGGGGGTCTTCAGTTTGTGCTATCCTCGGCCACCATGGACACACAGATGTCATCTCCGCCCGAGCGCACCGACTTCATCCGCGAGATCGTCGCCGCCGACCTCAGGGACGGACGGCACGAGGCCGTGGTCACGCGCTTCCCCCCTGAGCCCAACGGCTACCTCCACATCGGTCACGCCAAGTCGATCTGCCTGAACTTCGGCGTCGCGCGTGAGTTCGGCGGCAGGTGTCATCTGCGCTTCGATGACACCAACCCGATGAAGGAGGAGCAGGAGTACATCGACTCGATCGAGACCGACGTGCGTTGGCTCGGGTTCGACTGGGGAGCGCACTTGTACTTCGCGTCGGACTACTTCGAGCAGCTCCACGAGTGGGCCGTGGATCTCATCGAGGCCGGCAAGGCGTACGTGGACGATCTGTCCGCCGAGGCGATCCGCGAGCATCGCGGGACGCTCACCCGTCCCGGCAGCGACAGCCCCTGGCGCGAGCGTTCGGTCGAGGAGAACCTCGACATGTTCGCGCGTATGCGAGCCGGCGAGTTCCCGAACGGGTCGCGCGTCCTCCGTGCGAAGATCGACATGGCTTCACCCAATATCAACCTGCGCGACCCGGTCCTGTACCGGATCCTGCACGCCGAGCACCCGCGCACGGGAGATGCTTGGTGCATCTACCCGACCTACGACTTCGCCCATGGGCAGTCGGACGCCATCGAGGGGATCACCCACTCGATCTGCACGCTCGAGTTCCAGGATCACCGGCCGCTCTACGACTGGCTGATCGAGAACCTGCCGGTGCCCTCGCGCCCGCGGCAGTACGAGTTCGCCCGCCTCAACCTGACCCACACCGTCCTGTCCAAGCGCGTGCTGCTCACCCTCGTCAACGAGGGGCACGTTCGCGGTTGGGACGACCCGCGCATGCCCACCCTGTCCGGTCTGCGCCGCCGTGGCTTCCCCGCCGAGGGGATCCGCGACTTCACCGACATGATCGGCGTGGCCAGGGCTGATAGCGTGGTCGAGATCGAGATGCTCGAACATGCGGCACGCGACGTGTTGAACGCGCAGGCCCTTCGCCGCTTCGCGGTTCTCGACCCCGTGAAGGTCGTCCTCGAGAACTATCCCGAGGGACAGGTCGAGCAGGTGGACGTAGCCAACAACCCCGAGGACCCCTCGGCCGGTAGCCGCCAGGTCCCGTTCTCCCGCGAGTTGTGGATCGAGCGAGACGACTTCATGGAAGACCCCCCGAAGAAGTTCTTTCGGCTCGCGCCGGGTCGCGAGGTCAGGTTGCGCTCCGCGTACTTCGTCACCTGCACGGACGTCATCAAGGACGACGCCGGCAGGATCGTCGAGCTCAGGTGCACCTACGACCCCGACACGCGCGGAGGGGCATCCCCCGACGGGCGTCGCCCGAAAGCGACCCTCCACTGGGTGTCCGCCGCCCACGCCGTTCCCGCCGAGGTTCGCCTGTACGACCACCTGTTCAGCCCCCCCTTCCCCGGGGCCGAAGGTCGCGACCTGTTCGGCGACCTCAATCCCGATTCGGAGACGGTGCGGCGGGGGTGCTTCATCGAGCAGTCTCTCAGCGATGTACCGGTTGGCCGCACGGTGCAGTTCGAGCGGCTCGGGTACTTCTGCCCAGATCCCGACTCGGCGCCCGGTGCGCTCGTGTTCAACCGCACGCTGACGCTCAAGGACACGTGGGCGAGGCTCCAGGCACACGCGGCACCCGGCAGCGTCTGACTCTGTCGCGTGTCAGTTGCGCCCGGCCCGCCGTGAGGCTACAGGTCCGATGCCGTACATGGCGCGCCACCTGCTAGAATGATTCCGGGAGCGGGCCGGGCGGCCGC
Source organism: Actinobacteria bacterium UBA2272 (assembly GCA_002347725.1). Lineage (GTDB taxonomy): Bacteria > Actinomycetota > Coriobacteriia > Anaerosomatales > Anaerosomataceae > UBA2272. Next base: position 300,817 of record DDXA01000003.1, on the reverse strand, counting down.
GCGGGTCTCTTGTCAGACCCGTGAGGAAAGTCCGGACTCCACAGGGCAGGGTGCCTGCTAACGGCAGGGCGGCGCGAGCCGACGGAAAGTGCCACAGAAAAGAAGACTCCGGACCTACAGGTCCGGAAAAGCTGAAACGGTGCGGTAAGAGCGCACCAGCGTCACGGCAACGTGGCGGCTTGGCAAACCCCACCTGGAGCAAGGGCGAATAGGAGCGATCAAGGCCGGCCCGGCCGACGCTCGGGTTAGCCCGCGTGAGGCCGACGGCGACGTCGGTCCCAGATAGATGGTCGTCCACGACAGAATCCGGCTTACAGGCCCGCTCCCACTACCTCGCAGCGAACGCTCAGGCGGAGAGCCTCTCGCGTACGGCGCCGACGAGCGCGCTGGCCGATGGAGAGCCGATCCGCACGTACTCACCGCCAGCGGCGCGTGCGAGTTCACGGGCGCTCGCGCCGCTTCCGAGTCCTGACGTGTCGATCACGAGTGTGTGGATGGCCGCGTCCTTGAGTCGGGCGGCAGCGGTGCGCGCATCCTCGCTACCGAGGCCGTCGCCGATCCCGACGTTCGCCTTGCCGTCGGTGAGCAGTACGAGCCAGGGAACGATGCTGTCGTCACGCCGGGCCTCGGCGGCAAGGACCTCGAGCGACTTCAAGATGCCGTGCGCCACCGGCGTGGCGCCCCCCGTGGGAAGCGTCCGGAGCTTGAGCTGCGCGAGCTCGACACTCGCGGTCGGCTGGAGCACGACCTCGGCAGCCTCGCCGCGAAACGCGACAAGTCCGACGCGGTCTCGCCGCTGGTACGCGTCGACCAGCAGCTCGAAGACGGCCGCTTTGGCGGCTTCCATGCGGTTTGCCGCCCCCATCGAACCGCTCGCATCCACACAGAAGACGATCGAGGCGCCGACCCGACGCTTGCGGACCTTGGTCCGGATATCGGCGGGTTCGATGTTGATGGCGAGGTCACCCGAGCGGGAGCGTTGCATCGGCGCAGCCGCACGGATCGTCGCGTCCAGCGCGAGGTCGACCGGCGCCCCGGCGCGCGCAGGCTCGGAGGTGACATACCGGCCGGTGCGATCGTCGGTGGTGGTCTCCTGACGCCGTCCTGCCCGGGAGCGACGCATGCGGTCCATGCCGGCCACAAGCTCAGCTGCAACATCGGTGGCCGAGGCAGGGTCGGCGGACACCGGCTCGGCGCTGACCTCGGCACGGGCCGCGTAACCGTCACCCGGCTCGGGACGGGGCGGTGACTCCTCGCGACCCTCCGTCTCGGACGGGCCTCCGGCAGTGATGGCGCGTTCGAGTCGCTCCGCATCGAAGGACTGGTCCGTGAAGGGTGTCTTGCGCATACGATGCGCGAGCACCATCGGGGCGATGGCGCGGATGTCGGCAGCCGTCACTTCACGCCTGCCCGAGAGTACGGCGAATGCTGCGGCCGCCCGGCCCATGACGAGATCGGCGCGGTGACCGTCCACACCCATCGAAGAGCAGACCGAAGCGATCAGGAACAGCAGGTCATCGTCCAGTTCCACGTCTGGGAGAACGCGGATGGCGTGGGCCAGGCGTTCGCGGAGGGAGTCTTGCTCGGAGTGCCAGGCGCGCTCGAAGCCGGCTGGATCGTCCTCGAACGTTCGACGCCGCTTGAGGACCTCGACTCGCGCCGTCGGGTCCGCGATCCCTTCGACATCAACGCACAGACCGAAGCGATCGAGGAGCTGGGGACGGACGTCGCCTTCCTCGGGATTCATCGTTCCGACGAGCACGAAACGGGCGGCGTGCTCGAAACACACACCCTCGCGCTCGACGATGTTCGTGCCGCTGGCGGCGGCGTCGAGCAGCGTGTCGACGAGATGGTCGTCGAGCAGATTGACCTCGTCGACGTAGAGCAGCCCCCTGTTGGCATCGGCGAGCAGGCCCGCATCGAAGCGGCGCTCGCCGTGTTTGAGTGCAGCCTCGAGGTCGATGGTGCCGACGACCCTGTCCTCGGTCGCCGAGATGGGCAGATCGACGATCCTGGGACGGCGACGCTCACGCGGGAGGGCGCCGTCGCCGCGCCGCTCGGCGCACTCGGGACACAGGGCGGCCGTGTCCGCCGGGTCGCACGAGAAACGGCAGCCGTCCACGACGAGGATCTCCGGGAGGACCCAGGCAAGTCCCCGGACCGCTGTTGACTTCGCGGTCCCCTTCTCGCCCCTGATGAGCACGCCGCCGACCCGGGGATCGACCGCATTGATCAGCAGCGCGGTCTTGAGCGCGTCCTGACCAACCACGGCGCTGAACGGATACGTGGAAGCGTCCTTCCGTGCCATGCGTCCCCTCTACAACAGCGACGGCCCATCTACACTATATGGTAGACGGGCCGTCGCTGTCATCAAGAAGTTGTGGTTAGTCGGACTTCCACTGGAACGAGCCGCACTCCTTCGGGCTGGACTCTCCGACCTTCGGGCAGGTGTTGACGTACACGCAGTCGTCGCAGGTGTACTCGCCGAGGTCGAGATCGCCCGCCGGAACGTATGCGATCACCTCCTCGGGTGACGCGATCGGACCAGCGGCTGGCTCCTCGAAAGCGGGATCCTTCATCGGCGCGTCTTCCGTGATCGCCGGTGCGATCGCCGGCGCCTCGGGCGTATCGTCGTAGTCGCCGAGGATGACCGGCTTGGGGAGGAATGCGTCCTCGCCCTCGACTGCCGTGGTGACGATCAATGACGAGTGCTCGTCCGATGCGTCGCCAAGTGATGCGAACAGTGCATCCTCGTCGTCGTCGGCGGGCGCGTCTGAGGGTTCCGGTGCAGCAGGAGCGGGCTCCGCAGTGACGCCGAGCGGTTCGGCGATGCCGGTGACCGGCCCATGATCGACATCCTCGACCGGCGCAGGCTCCTGCTCGGGCTCATCGACGGGCACCTCGGCGCTGTCGACGGACGCGGCGCTCGACCACGGCCATGACTCCTCGGCGTCCTCGCCGGGCGCTTCGGCCGGAGTCTCAAGGACTGTAGGCTCGTCGGGCTCGACGTCGTCGATGGCATCGGGAGCCACAACGCCTTCGGACTCGAGCGATGCGGTCGCGCGCCTGAGCGCGCTCTCGAGATCGTCGAATATGCCGGGAGCGGCCTCCTGTTCGGCGGCAGGCGTCGCGGGCGTCATCTCGGCGTTCCACGCCTCGACGACTTCCTCGGCGTCAGCGATCGCGGGAAGATCCTCCCCGGTGTCGGTCAGGGCTGCTGCGAGCAGTTCATCGTCGGTGAGTGTGGTGTACAGGGTCTCCTCGACGTCGTCGGGTTCCACCGAGACGGACTCCGGAACGGGTGCTTCCCACGAACCTGACGCGGGCTTCGGCGCGCTCGGAGCCGGCATGACGAGCACAGGCGCGGCAAGCGCAAGGTCGGCGACGAACACCTCACCGGCGATCACGGCGGTGCCGTCGGCGACCGACTCTGTGAGCGCTGCCAGAGCTGCGGATCGATCGGGGAACGCGTCTGCCAGAAGCATGCGGAGCGTGCCGTCCGTTGGATCGCGCTCCACTACGAAGAATGACATGTGGACACCTCACCTAGCCGGGGCGAACTCCTTACGGTGCAACAACATCATATGCTACGGACGCGGTCGGTGACGGACGACACAGAAACGGGTCTCCCGTCGACGCATGGTAGGATTATGCATCGGGCTGAACACGGAAGCAGCATGCTGGGACAGACACCCTTGCGGACCGGTACGTTCGTCACGGTCGATATCGAGACCACAGGCGGACGACCCGGATCGAGCGAGATCATCGAGATCGGCGCAGTGCGCATCGAGGCCGGTCGGGTGACCGGCCAGTTCTCGACGCTGGTACGCTCCAACGAGACCGTTCCCGGCGCGATCCGAGAGCTCACGGGCATCACGGACGACCTTCTCGCTGACGCGCCCGGCGTGTCCGACGCGGTCAGCGACTTCGCGGACTTTGCCGACGGAGCCGTCCTGATCGCACACAACCACCGTTTCGATCTCGGTTTCCTCGACTACGAAGCCGAACGATGGCTCGGATCGCCCTTCCCTCGCCCCGTGCTCGACACCCTCTCCCTCGCTCGCCGCCTGATGCCGGGGCTCTCCCACTACAACCTGCGCGCACTCGCTGCCGCATGTGGCGCGTCGGCGGAACCCGTTCACCGTGCACTCCCCGACGCCACCGCGACGGCCGAGGTGTTCCTCTCGATGCTCGACGCTCTCAGTGCGCACGGCGTCGTGACGGCTGCCGACGCCGCCATGCTGTGCGGGTTGGCGCGCAGGGGCGACCTCTCGCGCAAGCTCACGCTTGCCACGCACTTTCCCGACGGTCCGGGGCTGTACCTCTTCCGTGATCCGGCGGGCCAGGTGGTCTACGTCGGCCGGGCAAAGGACCTGCGGACGCGGGTGCGAAGTCATTTCTACGGGCCCGCCGAGTCCGGCGGACCCACGCACGCCGGACAGGCGGCAAGTATCGATCACATACCGTGCACGTCGCGGCTGGACTCTCTGCTGCTCGAGAGCCGGCTTCTCAACCGCTACGATCCGCAGTTCAACCGCAATCGCCACCGGCTCAAGTCGCCGATCTACCTCCACATCGACCCCTCGGCCGAGTACCCCGTCTTCCGGGTCACACGGCGTCGGCTTCGCTCGGGCGTCCTGTTCGGCCCGGTCTCCAACGAATGGGCCGCGCAGACTCTCTCGGCGGCGGTGTCTGGTCATTTCCGGCTGCGCCGGTGCACCAGGCCCGCAAGCGAGTGCGCTCGCAGGCAGTGCCCGAAGCGCCGCGAAGGACAGTGCGTCAGCGCCGACTGCGCCGGGGAACCGGCCGACTACTCCGAGAGGGTGGCCGAGGCGATCGCCATCTTCAACGGCGGCGGCGACACGTTCCGGGAGGCGTTGCATCGGCGACGCGAGTCGGCAGCCGCGGACGAGCGGTACGAAGAGGCGATCCGCTTCCGGGATGCGGTGCGTGCGCTCGACCGCACGCTGGCTGCACTCGGCATGGCGGCCAGAGCGACGCGCGAACGACTCGTGGTGGTCGTTGAGGGGGATGAGATCGGTGTTGTGGCGCACGTGATCGTGCAGGGATGGCTCCACACGACGCTCAGGTTCTCCCGGGAGCAGGTCGCCGGTGATGCCGCGTCGCTACCGCTCCAGCGAGCCCTGGCGCGGGCGGCGCAGCGCGCCTCACGCTCGCTGGCGATCACGCCGCGGCGGCTGCGAGACATGATCATCATCGAGGCGTATCGTCAGGAGAACGCGCCCGCCGCGGTGGCGGTCGGCGACGATCCGGCAGCCGCGGTCCGGGCTGTCGAGTCGCTCATGCGCCGGGTGGCGCGGGTTCCACGCAAGCGTCACGGAGCCGCTTCAGCCGAGTGATGTTCTCGGCGTCCTTGACCGGCACGTCTCCCGGCATCTCGATGATGACGGGGACACCGGCAAGTGCGGGCTGGTCGAACATCGCGGCGAATCCCCCGTAGCCGATCGTCCCGTCGCCGATCCATGCATGCCGGTCACGGTGCTCCCCCGTCGGGAACGCACAGTCGTTGGCGTGGATCGCCTCGATCGGCATGGCGCAGCACCGATCGAACTCCTCGATGAGCGAGCGCCACACGTCGGCACGCGACAGATCGTATCCGGCGGCGTGTGCGTGGCACGTGTCCAGACAGACACCGACACGCCCCGCGGACACGTCGAGCATCCCGAGTACCGACCCGAGCTCTTCAGGTCCGTCGCCGAAGGTGCTCCCCGCAGCCGCGGTGTTCTCGAGCAGGAGACGTGGGCCATCGGCTGGCGCGTGAGCCAACGCGAGATCGATGGCTGATGCGATGCGCTCGGGTGTTCGTGCGGGATCTCTGCGGTGCACGGTGCCGAGGTGGGTCACGACCGCGTCGGCACCGAGTGCGGCCGCTCGGGCCATCTCGTCGGCGAGCGCGGTCCACGACTTCTCCCACAGAATGTCATCGTCGCTACCGAGGTTGATGAGGTACGCGGTGTGGACGAGTACGGGCCCCATCGCGTGGACGCGGATCGCATCGCGAAAGGCGCGGACCACCTCGGCTCGCAGTGGGCGCGCGGCCCACTGGCGTGGACTCTTCGCGAAGACCTGCAGGCACTCGCATCCAACCGATGCCGCGTATGCCACCGCTGTGTCGTAGCCGCCGGCCACGCCGACGTGTGCGCCGATGAGCATCCAGCCACCTCCGGGTGTCCAGTCTACCGTTCGGTCCTCCGGCCTCCTACACTCCGTGTATGGAGACCTCACTGTCTGCGTGGACAGCCCGCGCGATACTGCACATGGACATGGACGCGTTCTTCGCGTCCGCCGAGCAGCTCGACCACCCCGAGTGGCGTGGGCTACCGGTCGTCGTCGGTGGGTCGGCCACGGGTAGGGGCGTCGTTTCGACCGCTTCGTACGAGGCGCGCCGCTTTGGGATCCACTCGGCGATGCCATCAGCGCAGGCGGCGCGGTTGTGTCCGGACGCCATCTGGGCCAAGCCGCGCTTCGAGCGGTACCACGAGCTCGCCTGCGCGGTCATGGAGATCCTGACGTCGTTCACGCCACGTATCCAGCAGGTGTCCATCGATGAGGCGTACCTCGACGTGACGCCTGCCGGTCACGCCGACACCCATCCGGTGGAGATCGCGCGCTCGATCCGCACGCGAGTCGATGCGCTCGGGCTCTCCTGCTCACTTGGTGTGGCCACGTCCAGGACGGTCGCGAAGATAGCGTCCGACCACGACAAGCCCCACGGGATCACCGTCATCTGGCCGGGCGAGGAGGCCGGGTTTCTCGCGCCACTCCCCGTACGTGCGCTTCCGGGCGTAGGAGCGGCCACAGCAACCCGGCTGCGCGGGGCCGGGGTCAGGACGCTCGGGGACCTCGCAGCACTCGATTCCGTGAGCGCGGCGGCGCTTCTTGGCTCAGCGGGACCGGAGCTGGTGCACAGAGCCGGCGGCCTTGACGAACGACCGGTCGGCGAGGATCGCGCTGCGAAGTCTGTCTCGCACGAGCACACGTTCTCGACCGACATAAGGGAGCTTTCCGAGGTCGAGGCGGTAGTGCGCGACCTCGTGGAGCGCGTTGCCGCCCGGCTGCGTCGCAAGGGACTCGTCGGGCGCACGCTCACGGTGAAGGTTCGGCATGCGGACTTCTCCACGCGGACCGCGAGCAAGACACTCGAGGTGCCGACCGACCTCGATTCCGACATGCTGCCCATTGCGCGTGCTCTCCTTCGCACGGTCTGGACCCCGGGGGCCGGACTGCGACTTCTCGGCTTCGGGGTGTCCGGTTTTGGGGCTGCCGAGGAGCAACTCGGCCTGTTCGATGAGACACCGACAGAGCGACGGCGCCGTGCTCGTTCGCTCGTCGAGAGCATCGATCGCGTGAAGGAGCGCTTCGGGGATGACGCGATCGGTTTCCGTGGCCCGGAGCCCGGGCGGGATGGACCCGACGCAGACGACTAGGATGCGATGTCTTCAGTGTCCTCTTCCAGGGCCCCCGTCCCACCGAGCGTCGGTCCGAGCGGGCCGACACCCACACCGCGCCGCAGGCGCACCTGCTGCTGCCCTTCATCACGCACGACGTATGGCTCGATGCGGTCCGCGATCAGCGCGATGCCGCGCTCGCAATTGTTCTGCAGTACGCCCTCCACAAGGTAGGCGCGGTTCTTCACGATCACGTCGCCGTAGCGGTTGAGCGCATCCTCGAAGACCACCACGTCGATCAAGCCTGTCGGGTCCTCCATCGTGAGGAAACACGTCCTTTTTCCCGAGCGCGTCCGCGGCGTCTGTGCGCGTTCGCGCACGCCGCACACCCGGATGCGCGCACGGTCCTCGCACGCGGGCAGGTCGCGCGCCCAGGTGACGCCACGTCGTTCGAGGTCGGCGCGCGCAAGCGTGAGTGGATGCGCGGTGATGGCAAGTCCGAGGCATTCGAGTTCTGCCGAGAGCCGCATCGCGGGCGTCCAGCCCGAGACGTGGCCGGTGTCGACAGGCCCCCGCGCACGCGCAGGTGCGATCAGCAGCGTGTCGTCACCGGCCACGCCCTGCCTGGCAATGACCGCCTTGAGCTCCGGCAACAGCGCGAGCATCTCGTCGCGCGTGGGAGGCCTGTCGGCATCGGTCACCCCCAGGCCGTCGAGAGCCCCGACGCGTATGAGGCTCCGTGCGGCCGGCTCTTCGGCGCGCGTCCGCTTGAGGAAGTCGGCGAGGTCGGAAAACGGGCGGACCGCCCGCTCGGCCGTCATGACTTCCGACAGGCGCGAGGTCATGTGGAGCAGGCTCCCGAGGCCGACGCGAACCGCGCCCCCGTCCTGCTCCACGGTGAACTCCGCCGAAGAGTCGTTGATGTGCGGCGGCAAGACCTCGATACCGTGGCGCCGCACGTCGTCGAGCACGAGGCGCGGGCTGTAGAAGCCCATCGGCTCGTTGTTGAGAATTGCCGAGGCGAACTCGGCCGGGTAGTAGGTCTTGAGCCATGCACTGGCATAGGAGACGACCGCGAAGCATGCTGCGTGCGCCTTACAGAAGCCGTAGGCGGCGAATCCCTCGAGCTGCCGGAAGACCTCATCGGCCACACTGCGTTTCACGCCGAGTGCCACCGCCCGCTCGGCGAAGTGCGCGTGGATATCCTCCATCGCCTCACGGCTGCGTCCTTTGGTCATCGCGCGCCGCAAGGAGTCGGCCTCGGCGAGCGTGAAGCCCGCGACGGCCTTGGCCACCTGGAGCACCTGCTCCTGATAGACGATCACGCCATAACTGGAGCGCAGGATCTCGCCCATCGCGGAATGCGGCACCGTGACCGGCTCAAGGCCGTGGCGGCGGCGGATGAACGGCACGATCATCTCCGCCTCGAGCGGACCGGGGCGAAACAGCGAGATCGCGGCGATGATGTCTTCGAAGTCGCGCTCCTTCAGGCGCAACGCGAGGTTGCGCTGACCGCTGCTCTCGAGTTGGAACATCCCCACCGTGTCGGCGGCGGCGATCGTCTCGTACACGCGCGGATCGTCGTGCGGCAGACGGAACGGTTCGGGGACCGCGTCCTCGCCCACGCGTTTGCGTGCGAGCGCCACCGTGTCGGAGATGGCCGAGTGCATCCGCAAACCTAAGATGTCCATCTTCACGAGGCCGAGCGCCTCTATGTCGTCCTTGTCGTACTGCGAGACCACCACGCCTTTGGCGGCCCACTGGAGCGGCATCCATGTCTCGATCGGTTCGCGCGTGATGATGAAGCCGCCAAGGTGCGTGCCGAGGTGCATCGGCGTGTGGTCGAGTTCCGTGGCGAGTTCCACGAGCAGTGCATGCTCCGGACGCAGGAGCGGGTGATCCCGGCACTCGGGGTACGTTGCGAGCACCTCGGGCAGACGGTGAGAGCTCACCCACGGCAGGTAGCGCGAGAAGGCATTGACCTCGTCGATCCCATGTCCGAGCGCTTTGGCCGCCGTGCGCACGGCGCTCCGGGCGGTCATCGTGTTGACGGTCGCTACCATCGCCACGTGGTCGTGCCCGAAGCGGTCGTAGATGTAGGCGATCACCTCGTCGCGACGGCGCGAGTCGAAGTCCACGTCGATGTCGGGCATCTGGCGTCGCTCGGGGTTCAGGAACCGTTCGAAGAGCAGGTCGTGCGCGATGGGGTCCGCATCCGTGATGCCGAGGACGTACGTGACGATCGAGTCGCCCGCACTCCCCCGCCCGCTGCAGCGGATGTCGCGCGACTTCGCGAAATCGACTATGTCTTTCACGGTGAGGAAGTACTCGGGAAAGCCGAGGTCCTGTATCACCGAGAGCTCGTACTGGAGCCGTCGTACCGCCTCGGGTGTGACCGGCCGGTACCGCTGCTCGAGTCCGTGCCACGCGGCCTTGGAGAGGACCGAGTATGCGGTCTCCCCCTGAGGCACATCGGCTGCCGGGAAGTGGAACGAGCCTAAGCCGAGATCGAGGGCGCACCGCTCGGCGATCGCAAGCGTGGCGTCGCATGCCTGCGGGGCGTCGGCGAAGAGCCGCCGCATCTCGCCGGCTGACTTGAGCCACAACTCGGCGTTGGGCCGGTCGTAGGGGCCCGGCAGCGTGGTACGCGCACCGGCCGACGCGAGCACGTCATGTAAGCGGAAGTCGCGTCGCTTGGCATAGTGGACGTTGTTGGTGGCCACCACCGGCAATCCGCATCGGTTTGCGAGCGCGACGAGCCCGGCGACATAGCGCGGACTGTCCGGCGTCATGAGGTGCATGAGCTCTACGAAGAAGTCGCCAGGCGCAAAGCAACGCGCCAGGCGCCGGAGCGCCCGCTCGCCGCGTGTCCCGAGCCCGGCAAGTACGGCTGCCCCCGTCTCGCCACACGGGCACCCCGACAGACCGATAAGCCCTTCGCTGCACCGCTCGAGATCGGCGAGCGTGACGATCGACGGCTCGTCACCTGTGCGCACGTGCGTGCGAGCGAGCAGCCGACAGAGGTTGCGGTAGCCACGCAGGTCCCGAGCGAGGAGTGTGAGGTGGAAGCCGGCGCCCGCAGCACGACCGAAGCCGACGGGCGCGGGGCGCGCGAGGCGCATGCGCGGTGGCAGATCACCCTCGTCACCCTCGGCTCCCGCGGCCTCGATCACGATCTCGGCGCCGACGATCGGCTTCACACCGGCGGCGAGCGCCGCCCGGTAGAAGCGGATCGCGCCGTAGAGCCCCTGGTGGTCCGTGAGTGCGAGCGCGTCCATACCGCAGGCTGCGGCCCGCGCGAGAAGCGTATCGGGTGAGGCGACGCCGTCCATGAAGCTGAAGTGCGAATGCACGTGCAGATGTACGAAGCCGCTCATGGCGCGCCTAATCGACGATGCCGACGAGCAGCCACCGGTCCGCGGCGCGGTCGTATGCGAGATCGTAAAGACCGCCACGTGCGAGCACGCGGAAGCAGCGGCGGCTCAGACGGCGACGCGGATCCCACCACGAACGCTCAACTGCCCACGACTGCACGATCGCGTCGACCGGATACCGTCGTCCGTCAAGCGTGAACGATCGCGGAGCAGCCCGCAGACCATCCCACACGACCTCGATGTCGCGCTCACGCTGCTTACCGGCGACCCCCGAAGTGGCCGCTGCCATCTCCGAAGCACGCACGATCCACGGGCTCTGGAGCAGTTCCACGATCACTGGCAGCCGTGTATCGGCGGCTGTGAACAGGTCGAGCGGTTTGCCCGTGATGCGAGGATCGAATACCTTGATTGCGCGATTTCGGCCCATGGGAGACGTCCTTTGAGGGGGGGAGACCGGGTGCGGAAAGGAGCTTCAGGGGTCCACACCCGGCCACGTCCAGTATATCGAACGTATGTTCGGTATACAAGACGCCTCTGACACGAAAGACGTTCCGGAACGATGAGCGCCAGTGGCAGAACAGCGTGCCGCCGCACCTCCCTACTGCATACCGAACAGAGGAAGCACTCGAGCAACGATGCCGCCGGCAACGAGCGCCAGCACAACGCTTGCGCCCACGACCGCAAGCGCCCGGGATGGTCCGTGGCGCTTCCAAAACACCGCCACCGACGATATGCACGGCAGCGCGATCGCGTTCACGAGCGCGTACACCACGATCGACGAGGGACTCATGAGATCCGTCAATCCGGCGCCTGCGAAGCTTGCTGTAGCTACGGCAAGCGCGACGAGCAGTTGGAGTGAAAGCTCCTTGCGCAACATCCCGACGATGAGCGTCAGTCCTGCGACCGCGGGCAGACCCAGCCATTCCTCGACCACAGGAGCAAGCGGGGCGCTCAGGTAGACGAGCCAGCCGCTCTCGTACAGGCCGCCCAACACAAGGCTGCCCACGATCACGATGGGTGTGGCGATGAACAGGAACTCCCGGAACTGGGCCCACGCTTTGCCCGCGACCCGGGCCAGAGACGGCCGCCTGAACGGGAACATCTCCATGACGAGGCCGCGGGAGCGACCCGGGAGCACTCTTTGGAGCGTGAGTCCTATCGCAAGCCACTGGGCGAACACGATCGCCATGACGAGTGCCGCAGGCTGCCAGCCGACGTAGTGTCCGACCGCGCCGAGGATGACCGCCGTCCGGGCGCTGCACGGGATGAACAGGACGAGGGTCGATGCGATCAGACGCTCTCGCCTCGTCGGCAGGTCCTGCGCCGCAACGAGCGCGGGCACGTTGCAGCCGGCTGCTGCCACCAGCGGTACGACGGCTCTGCCATGGAGTCCGAGCCGGTGCATCGCGCGATCGGTGAGGAACGCGAGCGAGTTGAGATACCCCGTGTCCTCGAGCAAGCCGAGCAGGAAGTAGAACGTGAGGATGTACGGTAGACCGATGGCAAGCGACGCCTCGATCCCCGCGTCGAAGCCCCAGAGGAGGACTCTGCTGGTGATCCCGTCGCCCGTGAGCGACGTGATCACACTCGTGATGCCCGGCGATGCGAACGTCTCCCACAGACCGGAGAACGCTCCCGCCAGGAACTCACCGACAAAGAAGAGGAAACCGAAGATCCCCACTGCCACCAAGACGACCAGCGGCACTCCCGTCCAGGGCCATGTGGTAAGCGACCACAGGTCTTTCGGGAGGCGACCGGAAGGCTCCTGCCGTGTGACGGCCGCCTGCCCGGCGGTGCCGGCGAGGCCGTGCCGCTCGCGTGCGAGACGCATCGCAGCGCTCTCACCGTAGTGCTCGGCTATGACCGACCGGACATCGGCCGACGTCCGCCTCACGCGTTCCGAGAGCAAGCCGGCCACCTCATGTGCCGGATCGAGGAGTTCGAGTGCGGTCGCCCTGGCGCCCAGTCCGCCTGGCAGGCATGGCTCGGCGGCGCACGCCGTGATGAGCGGTGCGATGAAGCCCTCGAAGTCCGGACCGTAGTGAATCGGTGCGGGCGAGCCTGCCGCGGCCTCACGTCGCGCAGCGACAACGACGTCGGCCACCCCGATGCCGCGTGTGGCCACGGTCTCGACCGCCGGGACACCGAGCTGCGCGGTCAGTGACGCCATGTCGACCGCGATACCCGCGCGCCGGGCTTCGTCCGCGAGGTTGACGGCGAGGACTACGCGGAACCCCAGGTCGATGATCTCCAGTGCGAGATAGAGCGTCCGGCCGAGGTTCATCGGATCGACCACCACGACGACCACATCGGGCGCAAGATCGGTCAGTGCGCGCCGGGCGATGCGCTCCTCTTCGGACTGACCGCCGAGGCCGTACGAACCGGGCAGATCGATCACTCCGACGATCCCGTCGGGGGTGCGGGCGGAGGCCACCGAGACTTCCCGCGTCGTTCCGGGGTAGTGCGCCGTGGATACGCCGAGACCGGTCAGTGTGTTGAACAGGCTCGACTTGCCGACGTTGGGATTTCCCGCGAGCGCGATGACAAGATCGCCCTCAGGGCGTGCGATCAGTGAGGCGGCAGGGCCGTCACACGAACGGCTCACGTGCGGCTCCCGCGCTTGCGGCGCCGGGAAGGCTGCGTGGATTGGCTGACCACGATCTTCTCGGCTACATCACGCCCGAGCGCATAGCGCGCGTCACCGACCTCGACGAGAAGCGGACCCTTGAACGGCGCAACGTCGCAGACGCGGACCGCCGTACCCGGGAACATGCCGAGTGATGCGAGATACGCCAACAGCTCGCCATCCTCGTCCTCGACACGCACGATCTCGACCGTGGCGCCGGAGCCGCTCTCACACAGCGGAGCCCCCACCTGTGCAGCGACGGTACCGTCGGCGCGCGGTATCGGGTGACCGTGCGGACACACGGCCGGGTTCTCGAGGAACGTCTCCAGCGCCTCCTGGACCCTCGGAGAGAGCGCGTGCTCGAGCTGGCACGCCTCGTCATGTACCTCATCCCATGGCAGCCCGAGGGCATCGACCAGGAAGCGCTCGGCCAGGCGGTGCCTACGGACGATGTCGAGCGCTGCCTGGCGCCCGTCGGGCGTGAGGATCACGCCGCCGCCGGGCCGCTCGATGAGTCCGGCGGCCTTGAGCCTCCCGAGAGTCGCGGTGACGGTCGGCGCGGACACGCCAAGTGCCTCGGCGAGATGACTCGGACGTACTTCTCCACGCTCGGCGGCCTTGTAAATCGCCTCAAGATACTCTTCGAGTGTGGCGCTCGGCATAGTGCCTCCAGGCAGGCGTCACGAGCACGAACATACACCGTGAGTATAGGTCCGCACACGCACTTCGTCCACGCTAAGAGGCGCCGAGGGCGACTGCCCGCTCGTGCTTGCGATGTAGGGAGCTGATACGCCGTCTGTCGCGCCATGTGACCCGTTCGCACCGCTGATACTGCCGTATATCCGGAAGCTCGAGAATCGCGCAAATGCCCCTTGACCCCTTCAGGAGCCTCGCGTACAGTGGGGTTGTCCCGAGAAGTCGGACCGGGCGGAACCTGAAAGCCAGCGTACCAGTAGCTGCTCGATGGGGCTCCCCGCAGATCGGTTCAGCGCAAGCCGTCCGTGACGCGAGGTTCTTCAAAGAGTAAGAAACGGGAAGTTGGGGACTAGGGAATCCCGCAGGTGAGGTTTCTCGGGACACTTCTATTCCCGGCCGGATGTGCGTCCCGCCGGGACACCCCCCCCAGGCTGCGTGACTACTCGGCCCCCCGGTACGTGATCCGCGCCACCGGGGACTCCCACACCGACACCTCGACCACCGAGACCGCGCTTCCCACGCGCGTGGCGAGTGTGTCGTAGATGTAGCGCGAAAGATTCTCGGCGGTGGGGTTCTCGGAGTCAAACGGCGGCACGTCGTTCAGGTATCCGTGATCGAGCGGCTCGAGTACCGAGTCGAGGTCGTCTTTGAGCGTCTTGAAGTCGTAGACGATACCGATCGTGTCGAGAACCGATCCGCGTACGACGACTTCGACGTCCCACGTGTGACCGTGAAGGTTCCGGCACTCGCCCGGATAGTCGTGTAGCGCGTGCGCCGCGTCGAAGTGGCCTCGGATCATGAGATCGTACATGCGAGGATCACCTGCCTTCAGAACAGCGTCGTCGGCGCACCACACGGTGGCTCCGGCGCGTCTCCTACCGTCTCGGTCCGGTCCATCGCCTCGTTTGCCAGCGCGTCTGCCGCTGCGTTGGCGGCGCGGGGTACGTGGACGAACGTGACACTCCCAAGAGCACGCTGCACCGCCTGAGCCTCGATGAACAGCGGCTTGAGACCCTCGTTCTTCACGCGGTACTCGCCGCGTAGCTGCTTCACGACGAGCTCGCTGTCGGCCCTGACCTCGAGCGTACGGGCCCCAAGTGCTCTCGCTGCGCGCATGCCCCAGATCAGCGCCATGTACTCCGCGACGTTGTTGGTGACCACGCCGAGGTACGCGCCGCCGCTGCAGGCGATCTGCCCGTCAGGAGACCGCACGACGATTCCGGCGCCGCCCGGACCAGGGTTGCCTCTCGCGCCGCCGTCGCTATTGACGACCCAGGTGTCGCTCACGATCGGCTCGCGGCGCTCACGACCAGGATCCGACGGCAGTTGGGGCACTCGCCGACTTCCGGGCCAGCCGCCACGCGCTGCGCCTCCCCCGCCGGTAGCTGCGTCCGGCACGCCGAGCACATCCCGTCGGTGAACTCGCCTACCGCGATCCCGTGCTTCGCGGTGCGGACCGACTCGTAGCGCGCGGCTGTTGAAGGCTCAAGCCTGCCGACGAGCAGCGCCCGCTCGGCACGCATTCGCTCCAGGTCCCGCTGGAGTTCGCCGCCCCTGGTCTTGAACCGCTCGATGAGCCCGGCCTCCTTGGCCCTGCCGTCGGAAAGCGCGGCCTCGACCCTGGCGCGCTGGGTCTGGCCGGCCTCGGCCTTCTCCATATAGCCGAGCTCCTCGCGCTCGACGGCCTCCTTACGACGACCGAGTGCCGCTATCTCTTTCGTGAGGTTCTGGAGTTCCTTGGGGTTGCTCACAGCCCCCGAGAGCACCTTCGCCTGCTCGGCATCCATCTTCTCCTGCACCGAGGTGGCCTCGTCCTGCGCACGCGACACGAGGGCCTCGGCCTTGCGGCAGTATGCGTCGGCCTTGTCGAGCGCGGCCTCGATCTCCTGGAGGCGGTGGCGCAGCTGGAGGATCGCGTGCTTCTCGGGCAGTTCGTCCAGAGCCTTCTCGGCTCGTGCGATCGCCAGGTCGTGCTGGCCGAGCGCGATCAGGATCTCACCTTCGGTCATCGGCCATCCTCCATCGTCCACCACCCGGGCAGGGCGGACTCGCGTGACACGTTCACTCCCGGCGCCGCCTCAAAGACGGCACGGGCAAGTACATCGACCAGGGGCCACTCGGTCATGTCGTGCCCGGCCTCTATGACGGCCAGCCCGGCGGCCGTAGCGCCCAGTGCGTCATGATAGCGCACCTCCCCCGCGACCAGGACATCGGCCAGAGACGCTGCGCGATCGACAAGCGATCCGGCCGAACCGTTGGCAACCGCGATGCGCACCGCCTCACGGTTGCGATCCCCCCAGACGCGCACACTCACGCCGAGCGTGCGCGCAACGTGAGCTGCGAGGACGCCGACCGTTGCGCCCTCGCGCCACGTGCACACGCGTCCGAGCCGGGCGGTACCGCGGGCGCGAACTCCGTCGATGGCGACGATGACCGGCTCCTCGTACGGATGCGCGACTCGGGCAGCCTCCAGAACCGCCCGGGCGGATGCCCGGGGAGCGACCATCTCGATACGCACCTCGGGTATGCCATCTGATGAGGCCGGGACAGCGGGACGAGCTGCGGCGTCCGGCGTGAAGTACCCGGCGCCGTCGCTCACATACGCACACCCGGCGTACGGGCCGAGGAGGCCGGCACCGGCTGCGGCCATCGCCTCGCGAAGGGTGTCCGCGGCGGCGGCCGGCGCGTAGGTCACGACGAACGAGACGTCCTCCGTCCCGGCCTCGAGCGGCTCGACCACGTCGAGACCGAGCAGGATGGAGAGGGCCTGCGCGCCCTCCGGTGAGCGGTCGAGGTTCGTATGGAGCGCGATGACCGCCACGCCGAGCCGCAGCGCTGCCTCGAGAGTGCCCGCGGGGCCTGAACCGGCCCGGATGCTTCGGGGCATGTCGAGGAATGGCGGGTGATGCGTGGCGAGCACGTTCGCGCCGGCCTCCTGCGCGCGGCCGACGGCCTCGGCGGTGGCGTCGAGCGTCACGAGCACGCCACGTACGAGCGTATCGGGGTCACCGACGAGCAGTCCTACCCGATCCCACGGCTCGGCCGATGCAGCCGGGAACCGCCGCTCGAGCGCGGCAGCGAGCGCGCCGACGGTGATCGCGTCAGAGAGCATCGAGCGCCACCTCCTCGGCCTGGCGTTGCCTGAACACGACGAGGGAACGATAGCCCGCCGCCTCAAGTGCCTCACGCGCCTCGCGCCAGCCCGCGCCGACCTCGCCGGGGGCGTGTGCGTCCGAACCGACGGTGACGGGAACGCCGGCACGGTTGAGCTCTTTCAGGAAGTCGAGCGCGGGGTACAGCTCGGCACAGGGCTTGCGCAGACCCGCCGTGTTGACCTCGACGGCCAGCCCGGTCTCGGCGATGGCGGCAGCGGTGGACCGGTACAGACCGCCGAGAGGAGCATCCGGCACGTGCCGGAACTTCTTGATGAGATCGACATGTGCGACGACGTCCGCACAGCCGGTCCTGGCAGCGGTCGCCAGATCGGCGAAGTAGCGCTCCCAGAGCTCCGCGATCGACCAGTCGGCGTACGTGGCCGTGCGCTCGGGATCGTCGAACGCCCAGTCGTCTATGAGATGGATCGAGCCCAGGACCACGTCGAACGGATACCGCGCGAGGATCTCACGGGCGTGGTCTACAGCGACCGGTACGAGGTCGGCCTCGATGCCGAGGAGGACCTCGACGCCGAGATCCGCCGCGGCGGCCCGGACTTCGAGCACCTCGGCGACGTAGAGATCGAGCTCGTCTGCGGGCATCGCGTAACCGGCTGCTCCCGGGACGGCATCGATCAACGCCGGGGCGAGCGGCAGGTGCTCGGTGAAGGCGAGGACCCGGATACCTGCCGACGCCGCTGCCGCGACGTATTCGGCGACGTCACCCTCGGCGTGTCGGCAGCGCCACGTATGGACGTGCAGGTCGATCACTCGGCCTCCGCGGCTCCGGCGTGGAGTATCGACAACATCTCCCCGACGTCGATATTGGCGACAGGCGCGAGCAGCAGAACGACGTTGCGGTGTTCCATGCGGCCGGTCTCATGCAGGTCCGCGAGCTCCTGGAGGCTCGAGAGCGCGGCGGTGCGCATGAAGTCGTGGAGCCGGCGCTGCCTGATGGCCACCTTGAACACGTCGGCAGTCTGCTGGCTCTCCACCACGAAGAGAACAGCGTGCTCATCGACGGACTGGGGGGTCGCCGACACCTCGGCCACGAAGTGGACCGCAGCGGCGAGCGTGAGCGGCCGCTCGACGGTGCGCGTCAGGATATCCACGCCGGTCGGTGAGCTCCAGCTGCCGTCGGCGTCGACGTCGAATCCCAGTCGAGTGCCGAGCAGATCGACGGCCGCCCTGAACTCGCGCCGGACCCTGTCGTTGTGCTCGCTGCGCGGCGTAGGCGTGCTCAGGACCGTGTCGGGAACCGCCTGCGCGAAGAGCTGCGGATCGGCCACGTCGATAAGCTCTCGCACATCGGTGGTCAACGCCTCGCCGGCATCCATGGTCAACAGCTCGGCGAGGCCCGGATTGCTCACCTCGAGCTTGACGCCGAAGACATCGAGAATCGTGTGACGCGAGCCGGTGTCACTGTCGGTCATCGGGAGTTCCCTTCACCGCCGAACCTGCCCGGAAAGCGTACCCTGTTCGCCGCTGTGCGTGAAGCGCGCGCCGCCGACCGCCGACAAGCGACCGCTCGTCGAATCGAACAAAGGGTCGCTTGTTTGGCCCGAATCAGCATGCTACGGTATCGTTCCCTCTTCGGGACTCCCCGTCTCGAAGATCCTCGGACAGGACGTCCACGGTTGATAGCCACAGGGTGGCGAGAACCCTCTGGATTGCCCCGCGGAACGCCCGGCTGCCGGAGACGGCGGGCCGGGCGTTCTCTTGTCTCAGTTCCCCGCAAGCGCCGCAAGGACCTTGGCGGTCTCGATACCCGCGAGCGCCGCGTCCCACCCCTTGTTGCCGTGCTTGGTGCCGGCACGCTCGACGGCCTGCTCGATGGTATCCGCCGTGATCACACCGAACATCACGGGCACTCCAGAGTCGAGCGAGACCTTCGCAACGCCCTTGGACACCTCCGCGGCGACATACTCGAAGTGCGGGGTCCCGCCCCTGATCACGACGCCGAGCGCAAGCACGACATCGTAGGTGCCTGCAGCGGCCATGCGCCCCGCGACGAGCGGGATCTCGAACGCGCCGGGGACCCAGGCCACGTCCACGTCCGACTCGGACACGCCGTGTCGAGTGAGTGCGTCCATCGCGCCGCCAAGCAGTCGCGACGACAGCAGCTCGTTGAAACGGCTGATGCAGATTCCCACCTTGAGCCCGGTACCGATCAGATCACCCTCGTATGTGGCCATGTCGGCCTCCTCTCCTAGTGCTCGTCGGGCAGATCGAGCCGATGAGCGAGTTTGTCCTTCTTCGTGCGCAGGTACGTCAGGTTGTCCGGCCCGCAGGTACCCTGGAGTGGGACCTGCTCGGTCACGGTGAGCCCGTATCCCTCGAGCCCGACGAGCTTCTTGGGGTTGTTCGTCAGCAGTCGTATGGACGTGAGGCCGAGATCGACGAGGATCTGAGCGCCGATGCCGTAGTCGCGCAGATCGGCGGGAAAGCCGAGCGCCTCGTTGGCCTCGACCGTATCGGCACCCGCCTCTTGCAGTCGGTACGCGCGCAACTTGTTGGCGAGACCGATGCCGCGTCCCTCGTGGCCGACGAGATAGAGCACGACGCCACGTCCCTCGGCCTGCACGCGCCGCATCGCCTCCTCGAGCTGCTCCCCACAGTCACAGCGTGCCGAGTGGAAGACGTCGCCGGTCAGGCACTCGGAGTGCACCCGCACGAGCACGTCGGCGTGTCCGGCGACCTCGCCGGCGATGAGTGCGAGGTGCGTGGAGTCGTCCACGAGCGAACGGTAGCCGATGGCGGTGAACTCGCCTGCCCGCGTGGGAAGGCGCACGGGCTCGAGTGCGTCGACGAGACGCTCGGTCCTGCGACGGTACCTGATGAGGTCCTCGACCGTGACCATGAGCAGCCCGTGCTCGGCGGCGACCCGTTCGAGCTGCGGCCGTCGGGCCATCGTACCGTCGGGGTTCATGATCTCGCAGATGACCCCTGCAGGGTACAGGCCCGCCAGTCTCGCGAGATCCACGGCCGCTTCGGTATGACCGGCGCGTTCGAGCACGCCGCCGTCGCGAGCACGCAGCGGGAACACGTGCCCGGGTCGCGACAGGTCGTCCGGGCCGGTTGCCGGATCGATGGCCGTCGAGACCGTGACCGCACGGTCGGCGGCGCTGATCCCCGTGGTGATCTTGCCCTTGGCTCCGATCGAGACGTGAAACGCCGTTCCTTGCGCGGACGTGTTCTGCCCGGTCATCGGCGGAATGCGCAGTTCATCGAGACGCGAACCGGTCATCGGCAGACAGATCAACCCCCTGCCGTGGGTGGCCATGAAGTTCACGGCCTCCGGCGTGACCTTCTCGGCCGCCATGACGAAGTCACCCTCGTTCTCACGGTCCTCGTCATCGACGACGATGAGGATCCTTCCGGACGCGATCTCGGCAAGGGCCTGCTCGATCGCGGAGAACGGTGTCGTCACGGCGCTCATCGTCCGCCGTCCGCGAAGTCCTTGAGGAGTTCGCCGAGCCCTCTGCGAGGCTGCTCGGCCGGCGCATCGTCGTGGCCCATGTACGAGCCGACGAACCGTTTGACGTACTTGGCCAGCATGTCCGCCTCAAGGTTGACCGGCTCCCCGATGGCCTTGTCCTTGAGCGTGGTGAGGGCCTCGGTCTGCGGGATCACGGCGGTCGTGAAGCCCTGCGCCCCCACCTTGGCGACGGTGAGCGAGATGCCGTCAAGCGCGATCGAACCCTTCTCGACGACGTATTCCATCACGTTGGCCGGCGCCTGGAACTGGTAGACGGTGAACTTGCCGGCGGTCTGGCGGAGTTCGAGCCGCCCGACCCCGTCCACGTGCCCCGAGACGAGGTGTCCGCCGAGGCGGTCGGAGAGCCGAAGCGCGCGTTCCAGGTTCACCTTGGCGCCCTGTGTGAGCCGTCCCAGGGTCGTGCGCTCGATCGTCTCGGCGCTCACATCGGTGAGGAACGCGCCACGGATGAACTTGACGACGGTCAGGCAGGTCCCGTCAACGGCGATCGAATCGCCGATGGCCATGTCGCGGCCGAACTCCGGCGCATAGACCTCTATGCGCATGCCTCCCGCGATGCGCTCGGCACGGGTGACCACGCCTTCGCACTCGATCAGTCCGGTGAACATCAGGTGCCACTCCCCTCTCCATGTCCGAACGACGCAGTGCCGCCCGGGCGCCACACTGTCACGGCGTCGCCGTCGGCGATGCCGGTCTCATACGGGACCATCACCGGCGTGAGCCGGCTGTGCGTTGCGTCTGCTGCTCCGGCGAACAGCGCCGGAGCCTCCGTGCCGGCCATGCCACCGGCCGTCACGACGATGAGTTCGTCGATGAGGCGCCCGGACCACAGCGCCGTCAGAAGTGACGGGCCGGGCTCTACGAGCACATCGTTCACGCCGATGTCCGCCAACGCCGAGTGCGCTCCGGCAAGCCCCTCTCGCAGATCGTACCTGACGGTCACGACGCCGAGCGCGGTCAGGGCCTCGATCCGTTCTGCTGCGACCGTATCCGAGACGACGAGCGTGACGGGGCCCGCGCCATCGGAGAGCATCCTCGCCGCCGGGTCCGGGACCCCCGTGCGTGCGAACACCACGCGGCGGGGTTGGCGTGAGGCGACGACTCCGCCGGCTTCCCGCACCGTCAGAAGCGGATCGTCAACGGCAAGCGTTCTGGCGCCGACCGCCACGGCTGTGGCGGCGGAGCGCAGGCGCATGGTGATCGTGGCACCACCGGCTCCCGTGATCTGCGAGCGCTCGCCGGGCCGTAGCGCAGGCCGCCCGTCGAGGGTGAGCGCGGTCTTCACCCTGACGAAGGGCCGGCCGGTATCCAGCCGATGGAGCCACTCGTCGTTCTGTCGTTCGAACGGTGCCGGATCGCCGGCCCACGACACACGGATACCGGCAGCGGTAAGCGCGCCGGCTCCACCTCCGGTAACGTGCGGATTGGGATCGGCCATGCCGATCGTCACCGAAGCGACCCGGGCGGCGATCAGCCGTTCGGTGCACGGCGGGGTGAGCCCGTGATGGTTGCATGGCTCGAGCGTGACGTAGACGTCGGCGCCGGATGCGGCATCACCCGCCATCTGAAGTGCGACGATCTCGGCGTGCGGACCGCCGGCGCGTTCGTGATGGCCCTCGGCGATGACTGCCCCGTCACGGGCGACGACACAGCCCACGAGCGGATTGGGGCTCACGGTGCCACGGCCGCGCTCGGCCGCGCGGAACGCGCGCGCCAGCATCGGATCTGCTATCCCGACCGACGGGTCGGAGAACAGCGGCATGAACCAAACCTTCCTTCTCCCATCCAGACTGTCACTGTCGGCTCCGGAATCTCACCGGATCGGCCCCTCTCGGGGTTCGCGGGCTGTCACCGCCGGTGGGGAATCGCACCCCGCCCTGAAGAAAGTCGCAGACGTAAGTCTACACTACGCGCGCAAGCGCACTCGCACGCAGCTCGGCAAGTGCCGCCGCCGGGTCGTCCCGACAGAAGATCGCGCTGCCCGCAACGAGCGTGTCTGCGCCCGCCGCGACCACCCCCGGAGCGGTCGCCGGATCGATGCCACCGTCGACCTCGATGCGCGGGCGCACACCCGCACGGTCGCACAGGGCGCGGATCTCGGCGATCTTGGCGATGGATGACTCGATGAACGACTGTCCGCCGAAACCGGGGTTCACGCTCATCACGAGCACAAGATCCACGAACGGCAGGATCTCGGAGAGAGCGGAGGCCGGCGTGCCCGGATTGAGGGTGATGCCGGGGATCGCGCCGCCGGCCCGGATCGCTTCGACCGTGCGGTGTACGTGCGTGGCGGCCTCGATATGGATCGTCACGATGTCTGCGCCCGCATCGACGTACCACTGCGCCGTGCGGTCGGGATCAGCGACCATCAGATGCACGTCCAGAGGCCGCGTCGCCACACGCCTGAGCGCCTTGATGACCGGTGGCCCGACGGTCAGGTTGGGGACGAAGTGCCCGTCCATGACGTCGACGTGGATGAGGTCGGCTCCGGCGGCTTCGATCATCGCGATCTGTTCGGCAAGCCGCGTGAAGTCGGCCGAAAGGATCGACGGCGAGATGAACAGTGGGTTGGGCACGGGCATCACCTTTCGTCGTCCTCGATCAGACCGAGTCCATGCAGTTCGTCGGTGGCCGAGCGGCCCATGAGGACGGCACCCGCCTCCGAGGGCGAGTGGCCCTCGTACAGGATCGCGCGAACCTGGTGCGTGATCGGCAACTCGATCCCGATGCTGTGCGCGAGGTCGTCGAGCGCGATCGCGCTCCTGGCACCCTCGGCGACCATGTGGGTCTCCGCGCTGTAACTGTCGACCGTGCCCCCGCATGCCACCCACTCTCCGAGCGCCCGGTTGCGGCTATGACGCGAGGTGCAGGTCACGATGAGGTCGCCCATGCCGGCGAGGCCCATGTAGGTCAGCGGATTCGCGCCGAGGTGCGCGCCGAGGCGGCTCATCTCGGCAAGTCCGCGGGTCATGAGGGTCGCCTTGGTGTTGTCGCCGTAGCCGAGACCGTCGCTCATGCCGGCTGCTACCGCCACCACGTTCTTCGAGGCGCCGCCGAGCTCGACGCCGACGACGTCGGGGTTCGTGTAGACGCGAAACGCCGGGGCCATGAAGACGTCCTGCACCAGCCGCCCGACGCTCTCGCTGTACGCGGCGATGACAGTGGCCGAGGGCACGCCCTTGGAGACCTCCTCGGCGTGGTTGGGACCGGAGAGCGCGGCCAGACGGTCCCGGTTGCCAAGCACGTCCTCAAGCACTTCGGTCATGCGCATGAGCGAGCCCTGCTCGACCCCCTTGGCGAGGTTGACGACCGGGGTGTCGACCGGAAGCGCAGGCCTGAGCGCTTCGGCTACGCCGCGCACACCGTGGCTGGGGGTCACGATGACCACGACCTCGGCACCGGACACCGCCTGCTCGATGTCGGGGGTGGCCTTCACACAGGGATCGAGCGCGATGTCGGTCAGATACGACGGATTGCGATGCTCTGCATTGATCCCGTCGGCGATCTCGGACTCGCGCGCCCACAGCGCGACATCGACACCCTTGTTGCCGAGAAGCCACGCTACGGCCGTGCCCCACGAACCGGCGCCTATGACCGAGACCCGCATGCCGTCACTCACTCCCCTTCGTCATGCGCCGCTTCACGTCGTCCCACATACGGCGCTTGAACGTGATCTTCGACTCCTCCCCGGCCGCGATACGCCGGAGGTTGGTCCGGTGGCGCCATATCACGAGTGCCGTCGCGAGGAGTGCGAACACCCTCAGCGGAAGGTTGTCCGGGTACAGCAACCAGGATACACCGGGAAACAGGACCGCGATGACCACGGAGCCGAGAGAGACCATCTTCCACACGGCGACGACCACGATGAATGTGACGAACAAGACCGCCGAGACGGTCGGCGCGAGCATGGTGATGGCGCCGGCGGCTGTCGCGACTCCCTTGCCGCCCGAGAAGCCTATGAACGGGGAGAACGAGTGTCCGGCGATTGCGGCCATGGCGCCGAGCACGCCGAACCAGTCGTTGCCCGCCGCCCACGCGGGCGGTGCGAGCGAGATGGCGATCCACACCCCGAGCGCGCCCTTCGCGGCATCGAGGAGGAGAACGCCGATGCCGGGAGCGGTCCCGAAGACGCGGAGCACGTTGGTGGCGCCGCTGTTACCCGAGCCGAGCGTGCGGATGTCTTGTTTCCAGAACACGCGAACGACGATGACGGCCCACGGGATCGAGCCGGCAAGGTACGCGCCGGCAGCAGCGGCGAGGATACGGAGCGCGGGCTCCACGTCAGCCCTTCTGCCGGAACTTCAGACGGACGGGAGTCCCCACCAGGTCGAAGGACTCGCGCAGGCGGTTTTCCATGTAGCGCTCGTAGTTCGCGTCAACCATACGAGGATGGTTGGCGAAGAACGTGAAGACCGGCGGCTTGTTACCGGTCTGTGTGGCGTACTGCAGGCGCAGCATCTTGCCGCCCTTGGAGATGGTGTGTCCGCTCGCTCGCAGGTCCGTGAGCATCCGGTTGAGCGCGCTGGTGGGAATCGTCTTGCAGTACGCCTCGTACACCGCAGCGACCATCGGCAGGAGCTTGTGCACGCCGGTGCCCTTGAGGGCACTCACGCGCACCACGGGCGCGAAGCCGACGAAGCCGAGTTTCTCGGGCAGGCGTGCCACGAGGTCGATCTTCTCCTCGGGAGTCTCCAC
Organism: Actinobacteria bacterium UBA2272; assembly: GCA_002347725.1. Lineage (GTDB taxonomy): Bacteria > Actinomycetota > Coriobacteriia > Anaerosomatales > Anaerosomataceae > UBA2272. The sequence continues at coordinate 275,366 of DDXA01000003.1, read as the reverse complement.
AAGGTCCCACTTGTTGAGCGCGATGACGATACCGCACCCGCGCTCCTCGGCGAAGCGTGCGACGCGCTGGTCCTGGTCGGTCACGCCCGAGGCTGCATCGATGACGAGCACCGCGACGTCAGCACGGTCTATGGCGCGCATCGCGCGCACGAAGCCGTAGTACTCGACGGACTCTTCGATCTGCGACTTGCGCCTGAGCCCGGCGGTGTCCACAAGGCGAAACGCGGTATCGCCGCTCATCAGCATGGTGTCGATCGCATCGCGCGTGGTACCGGCGACCTCGGAGACGATCGCCCTCTCGTTCCCCAGCAGCTTGTTGTACAGAGACGACTTGCCGGCGTTGGGCTTTCCGATGATGGCAACGCCGATGGCCTCCTCCTCCTCGGCAGGCTCGGCGTCCGGCAGCGCTTCGACGAGCGCATCCAGAAGGTCGCCCGACCCGTGGCCATGGAGGGCCGAGACCGGCCACGGCTGCCCGAGGCCGAGGTTCCAGAACTCGTGGATGGCATCCTCGCGCCCGGGCGTGTCGAGCTTGTTGACCGCGAGGAAGACCGGCGTCTTCTGTCGCCTGAGCAGCGCAGCGACCTCCTCGTCGCCTGCGGCCACCCCGACCGATCCGTCGACGAGGAAGACGACCACGTCAGCCTCGCGAGCCGCCACGACCGCCTGGTCGCGGATCGAGTCACCGAAGGCGTCGTCGGTGGAGAACTCGATGCCGCCCGTGTCCACGAGCATGAACTCGCGGCCGTTCCAGTCGGTGCGGTGATAGCTGCGGTCGCGCGTCACGCCGCTCGCGGCGTGCACGATGGCGTCCTGTGCCTGGATCATGCGGTTGACGAACGTCGACTTGCCCACGTTCGGTCTGCCGACTACGGCGATGATCGGGAGCGTCATACGCAAACCCGTCCTTATCGTTGTGAGAGGGCCTCTGCGAGGCTGGTCGCATCGCTGCCGACGAATCGCACGTCGGCACCCGCCCGGGCGCCGAGAGCGGCCGCCGGGACATCGTCGATGAGTAGCCCGTCGGAGTTTACTACAACGTCCGGCACGAGGTACGTACCCCGACCGCCGTCGGCTACGATCGCGCGTGCGATATCGCCCCCGCCGAGCAGTCCGGTGACGCTCACGTTGCCGCCGAACAGCTGGTTGGCGACGGCAAGCACGCCGACTCCCCGCCAGCCGCGTTCGGCCAGAAGCGTCCGAAGCACCGGCGCGAAGAGCTCTCCGGTGACGATGGTGTACGGCGCGGCCACGTCGGGCGAGCCGGGAAACTCATCGGCGAATGCGGCCACCATCCCGATGCCGTTCTCGAACTGGCAGAAGTCGTCGTACTCCCCCGCTGACGGGAACGGCGCCTCGGCAAGGATGTAGAACTCGTCGGCCGCATAGACCCAGCCTGCGTGCACGAGCGGCCGCATACGGCGCTGCCAGGCAGCCACGGCAGACAGCACACCGGATGCCTGGCCGGCGTCGTACGAGCCGTCCCAGCGCGCCTGATGCGCTGTGAAGCCCATCGGCACGCATCCCACCGACAGGATGCCGTCGCGCTCGGCCAGATACGCGAGCGTCTCATCGAGTACGGGCCCGTCGTTCACGCCAGGCACGAGCACGATCTGGACGTGAAACTCGATGCCGGAGGCGAGCAGTCCGTCGAGGATCTCAAGTGCGCGGTCCCCGGCGGTCGGACATATCAGGCGCCGGCGCACGTCGGGATCGATCGCGTGCACCGAGACGTGAAGCGGCGACAGGCGCTGCTCGGCTATGCGCGCGACGTCCGTCCCGGTGAGGTTGGTGAGCGTGATGAAGTTGCCCGAGAGGAACGAGAGCCGGAAGTCGTCGTCACGGACATAGAGCGCCGGCCTGAGACCGGCGGGCAGGCCCGAGATGAAGCAGAACGCGCAGGCGTTGTCGCACTGGCGGACCGGTTCGAACAGCACGTCGGTGAACGTGACACCGAGTGGGGCCGAGACGTCGGTCTCGATCCGGAGCGCCAGATCCTGCGAGCCGCGCCGGACCGTGATCGTGAAGGCGCCCTCGGCGGTCACCCACCACCAGTCGATGACGTCGCGCACCGGCTGTCCGTCGACGTCGAGGACCACGTCGCTTGCGGCGAGTCCGCCCGCCTGCGCGGGACCGGGGGCGACAGACGCGACCACGCCCCCACGCGGTCGAGGATCAGCCATCGCTCGGGAGGGCTTCAACGGCATCGATCACGCCGCGGATCTGCATATCGGGGGTGGACGCACCAGCGGTGACTCCCACGACCGAGGCGCCGGAGAACCACTCGTCTTGCAGCTCATCGGCGGTCTCGACGTGATGGGTGCGCGGATTGCGCGCGGCGCAGATCTCGGCCAGCCGCGTGGTGTTGCCTGAGTTGTGTCCGCCCACGACCACGATCACGTCGACTTCGTCGGCGAGCTCGGCCGCGGCTGTCTGCCGCTGCGCCGTGGCGCTGCAGATGGTGTTGCACACGCGAAGCTCCGCGGTGCGCGGAAGGAGCGCCGTCACGACCTGGGCGAGGAGCGCCGGAGGCTGCGTGGTCTGCACCACGATGCCGACGCGCCGTCCGAGCCGGGGCGGCAAGTCGGCCACGCGCTGCACGATGTGCGCCCCTCCGCCAGCGTGCGCGAGGATCCCCTCGACCTCGGGGTGGTCCGCCTCGCCGACGATGACGATCTCGTAGCCGTCGGTATGGAGATTCGCCGCACACGTGTGCGCCGCGCGCACGAACGGGCACGTGGCATCCACCACGTGCAGCTTGCGGGACTCTGCATCGGCGATCACGGCAGGATCGACACCGTGCGTACGGATGATGAGCGTGCCGTCCTCAACCTCGTCGAGTGCCGAGGCGACACCGATGCCCTTGTCTTCGAGCGCAGCGACGGCCTGCGGATTGTGGATGAGCGGCCCGAGGCTTGCCACCGGCCCGCCGGAGGCGGCGGCCTCATCGGCAAGCTTCAGCGCACGCTCGACGCCGTAACAGACGCCTGCGTGTCGCGCCACGACAACCCGCATCCGCCTACCTCCTCGCCTGGTCGAGTTCGGCCCCTATGCGTTCCATGATGACACGGGTGATCGCCTCGACGCGCTGCTTGCGCCCTGCGTCGGGTTCGATGGACAGCGGATAGACCGGCTCGCCGAAGTGGATAGCGGTGCGCGCGAGCCGCGGAAAGCGCGCTCCACGTGGCCACACATCGTCCGTCCCGACGAAGGCCACCGGCACGATCGGCGCCTCGGCACGCAGGCCGATGAACGCCGTGCCGCCCTGGGCCTCGCCGAGCGGATCGCCGGCTTCAGTCTGGCGCGTGCCCTCGGGAAAGACGCCGACGAGCTCACCGGCCCGTAACAGTTCGGTCGCCGTGGTTATCGCGTGGCGGTCCGGCTCGCCACGCGTGATCGGAAACGCCCACAGCCGCAGAAGCGCCCACCCGATGATCCGACTTTCCCACAGTTCGCGCTTGGCCATGAAGTGGACCGGTCGTGGCGACGCGCACCACAAGAGGATGGGGTCCATATACGAGATGTGATTGCCCGCGAGCAGCGCGCCGCCCGAAGGGATGCGGTCGGCGCCGTAGGTGCGCGTGCGGAAGATGAGCAGCAGCAGCCGGGCGACGGAGACCCGCAGGAACCGGGCGACGACGAACCCCTTCACTTCGCGGCCTCGTAGCGGGCGACGATCGCGTCCACCACCTCGTCAACGGTGAGACCGGTGGTGTCGAGGAACTCGGCGTCTTCGGCCTGGCCGAGCGGACTGGCCTCGCGTGTGGAATCAAGGTGGTCGCGCCGCTCGAGCCGATCGCGGACCTCGGTCTGATCGACGGCGTGACCGGCGCCCGAAAGGTCGATCTGTCGCCGACGCGCCCGCTCGTCGGCCGATGCGGTGAGGAACACCTTGACCTCGGCTTGCGGGAAGACGACCGTACCGATGTCGCGGCCCTCCACGACGGTATCGCGCTCACCGGCGAGCTGCCGCTGCTGCGTGACAAGTGCGTGCCGCACCGCCGCGATGCTCGCGACCGCGCTCACGTTGGCGTCGACCTCGGGCGAACGGACGCCGCGGGTGACGTCGTGACCGGCGATGTAGACCGCGGTAGGCAGCGGCGCGCCGTCGGTGTAAGCGAAGGTGACGGGATGCTCGACGGCGAGCGCGGGCACGAGCGTGGCGTCATCGGGTGCGATCCCGCGCTCGAGCGCGAGCCACGCGACTGCCCGGTACATGGCGCCGGTGTCGAGATAGTGGATGCCGAGGCGGGTTGCGACGGCCTTGGCGACGGTGGACTTGCCGCTGGCGGCGGGTCCGTCGATGGCGATGATCACGTGGTGTCTCCCCGTGTCGTGATGAGGCACAGGCATTCTAGCATGCGGTCATGACCCGGCGATGCCCGCGCCGAGGGCGTTCAGATCGCCGAGGAAGCCCGGATACGACACGTCCGTCGCCTCGAATCCGGCCACGGTGGTGGCGCCGGACGCCGCGAGCCCGGCGATGGCCCACGCCATCGCGAGGCGGTGGTCACCGAGCGACGCGACGGTGGCGCCGGTAAGCACCGTCGGACCGGAGACCTCGAGCCAGTCGGGTCCGGTGCGGACGTCAGCGCCAAAGGCCGCCAGGGCGTGCGCGATCGCCTCGAGCCGGTCGGACTCCTTCACGCGAAGCTCAGCCACACCGGTGAAGCACGTGACGCCACGCGCGCGCGTGGCGAGTAGCGCGAGCACGGGGATCTCGTCGACGAGCGACGGCACCTCACCTGCGGTGATCGTGGTGGGCCTGAGCTCGGGCGTGTACCGCGCAACGATCGTCCCGACGGGCTCGGTGCCAATGGCCGTGCCCCCGGCCACGGTGAGGTCCGCCCCCATGCGCTCGAGTACTCGCAGGAATCCGACGCGTGTCGGGTTGAGGCACACATCGGGCAGTGTGACCTCGCTTCCGGGTACCAGGAGTGCAGCGGTGACGAAGAAGGCCGCCGAGGAGGGATCCCCGGGCACGGCGACGCCGTATGCGTGGAGCGGCGCAGGGCCGGTCACCGAGGCGCGGCACGCTGCGGGGTCGGTCGCCACCGGCACGCCGAAGGCCGGAAGCAGCCGCTCGGTGTGGTCGCGGCTCGGTGCGGGTTCGGTGACCGAGGTGGTCCCCTCGGCACGCACGCCCGCGAGCAGCACGGCCGACTTCACCTGCGCGCTTGCCACCGGCGAGGCGTAGTCGATGCCGCAAAGCCCGCCGCCGGAGATCCGGAGCGGAAGCCGTCCGCCCTCGGCAGTCGCGAAACGCGCGCCCATCTCGGAGAGCGGAGCTGTGACCCGACCCATCGGACGCGCCGAGAGCGATTCGTCACCGGCGAGCGTCACCTCGATCGGCCAGCCAGCGAGGATGCCGGTGAGCAGACGGGCGGTGGTGCCCGAGTTGCCGCAGTCGATCGTGCCATCGGGCGGCTGCGGCCCGCGCTCGCCCCAGCCTGCGATCTCCAGGTCGAGGACGCCGTCGCGCTCGGCGGTGATCTCGACGCGGGCGCCGAGTGCCCGCACCGCTGCGATCGACGCGCGCACGTCGGCGCTGTCGAGTACGCCGGTGGGCCGCGACACGCCGCGGGCCATGGCGGCGAAGAGGACCGAGCGGTGCGAGACCGACTTGTCGCCGGGAACGCGCACGGTGCCCGAGAGAGGACTCGTGGCGGTCAGAACCCTGAGGTCCATCACGCCTCCTCTTCAAGCGGGCGAAGGATCGGCTCGAAGCCGGAGGCGACGAGATCGGCTGCCAGCTTTTCTACGTCGCCTTCGTCGGTGAGCACGAGGCGCAGGACAGCACTGTCCTCGGACTGGTGATCGATCTCGATGTCCTCGATGTTGCAGCCCGCACGACTCGCCGCGGTCGTCACGATGCCGACCACGCCCGGACGGTCGGTCACCGGGACGAGCAGCTCGGTGAGCCGCGTGGTGGCCGGGACCCACTGGGCGGGGAGCGACCTACGGACGTCGGCCGGCCTGGCGAGCCACGCGCGCACGGCATCCGCGTCGCCGGCGGCCACATGCCCGCGGAACTCGGCAAGCACACGCTCGAGGCCTGCGAGGCCACTGGCCACCGCTCCCGCATTCTCAAGGCAGATGCCGGTCCACAGTTCCGGAGAGCCAGCCGCTATGCGCGTCATGTCCTTGAAGCCGCCGGCTGCGAGCCGCAGCAGGTCGGCGCCTGCCGAGCCGGCTCGCTCGCTTGCGAGTTCCACCAGCGCGGCGGCTGCGACGTGTGGGACATGACTCACGATCGCGACCGCCTCATCGTGTGCCGGGGCCTCGACGGACACGACGCGTGCGCCGAGCGAGGTGACGAACGCGTGTACCTTGCGGTACGCGTCCATATCGGTGGATGCCGTGGGCGTGAGGATGTAGTAGACGCCCTCGAAGAGCGTCGCCGTAGCGGCAGCAACGCCGCTGCGTTCCGAGCCGGCCATGGGATGCCCGCCGACGAATCGGAAGACCCCGCGGTGCGCTTCGGCGAGCTCGACTATCGCAGCCTTGGTGGACGCCACGTCCGTGACGATGCCGGTGTACCCAAGCTCCGCGAGGTGGTCCAGCCATTGGAGCGTGGCGTTGACCGGCGCAGCGAGGACCACGAGGTCGCTGATGTGCTCGCTGAACCAGCCGCGCGCGGCCGCGTCCTCGGGACTTGCCGCCTCGGCGACCATCCCGTGCTCGAGCGCATAGCCGAGCGTCTCGGCGTCCGGATCCACGCCCCGGACGAGCACGCCGGGCGTCCTGGCGGCGGCAAGCGCCACCGAGCCGCCGATGAGGCCCAGGCCGACGACCGTCACCCGCCGGATGCTCACACGTCCACCCCGCTCCACTTGCCCTCGAGTTCGATCCGCGGCTCGAGGTCGGTCATCAGCGCGCCGAAGTCTGCCGGCGTGAGGGACTGCGGCCCGTCGCAGCGTGCGTGCTCCGGATCGGGATGCACTTCGATCATGAGGCCGTCGGCACCGGCGGCGATGGCCGCACGGGCCATCGGCGCGATGAGGTCACGGCGACCGGTTGCGTGCGACGGGTCAACGATGACCGGCAGGTGGGTGAGCGTCTTGAGCGCCGCCACCGCGGCTAAGTCGAGCGTGTTGCGCGTGTAGGTCTCGAAGGTTCGGATGCCACGCTCGCACAAGATCACGTCACGGTTCCCGCCCTTGAGCACGTACTCGGCAGCGGAAAGCAGCTCTTCGATGGTCGCGGCAAGACCGCGCTTGAGCAGGATGGGCTTCCGCATCGTGCCGAGTTCGTCGAGCATCATGAAGTTCTGCATGTTGCGCGCGCCGACCTGGAGGACGTCTGCGTACTCGGCCACCGTAGCGGCATCGCGAACGTCAAGGACCTCGGTCACCACGGGCAGACCGGTCTCGTCGCCTGCCTCGCGGAGCAGCTTGAGCCCCTCGACGCCCATCCCCTGGAACGCGTACGGACTCGTACGCGGCTTGTACGCACCGCCGCGAAGCATCGTGGCTCCGGCGTCACGTACCGCACGCGCGGCGGCGAGCATCTGCTCGGCGGACTCGATGGAACACGGGCCCGCGATCACGCCGAACGCTCCCCCGCCGAGCGTGGCCGCGCCGACGCGGACCACCGTGTCTTCGGGCTGGAAATCGCGGCTGACGAGCTTGAACGGCTTGAGGACCCGGACGACCTGCTCGACGCCGGCGAGTCCTTCGAGCTCGAGCGTGTAGATGACCTCACGGTCGCCGATGACGCCGATGATGGTCTTGATCTCGCCGCGCGACAGGTGCGCTTCGGCACCCGCTTCGGTGAGCAGATCGACGACGTGCTGCACGTCGGCTTGCGACGCATGGTCCTTCATGATGACGAGCATGGCGCCTCACCCCTATCGCGCACGCGCATCCGCGTGCTCCGTGACGGTCTTCAGAGGCCGTCACGTGCCCACAGCGTGACTATACGCTGCCGAGCCGGGTGACGACCGCCTCGAATGCTTCAACGACCCGTCGCGACTCCTCCGGTGTCCCCACCGTCACCCGCAGTGCGGGTGCTCCTCCGAAGTCACGGACGATGACCCCCTCGGCAAGCAGGGCCTCGAACACTTCGACCGGCCGCTCCGTCTTGATGTAGACGAAGTTCGCCTCCGACGGCACCCAGGAGATGCCGAGCCGGTCGAAGCCCGAATAGAGGTACGTCTTCTGTTCTTGGTTCTCTTCCCGGCGGCGTAGAACCTCGGCCTCGTCGTCGAGCGAGGCCAGGGCGGCTACCTGGGAGACGGTACTCACGTTGAACGGCTCGCGCACGCAGTCGATCGCGCGTACGAGGCGGGCGGGCGCGAAGCCGTACCCGACGCGCAGGCCCGCGAGCGAGTAGATCTTGGAGAACGTGCGCAGCACCACGAGCGGCCGCTCACCATCGAAGTAGTCGAGCCCGTCGGGATACGCGGGGTCGGTTGCGAACTCGAAGTACGCCTCGTCGAGCACGAGCAGCACGTGATCGGGCACCCGCTTAAGGAAGCTCTCCAACGCCTCACGGGTGACGATGGTGCCGGTGGGGTTGTTGGGATTGCACAGGAAGACGATCCGCGTCCGCTCGGTGATGGCGCCGAGCATCGCTTCGAGGTCGTGGACCTCGCCTTCGGCGAGCGGCACCTTGACGTGCGTGGCGCCGAAGATGTTCGCGACCATCGGGTAAACGACGAACGACGGCCATGCGTAGACGACCTCGTCTCCCGGACGCAGGACCACCTGGCCGACGAGCCGGAGCAGCTCGTTGCTGCCCGCGCCCACGACCACCTGGTCGACCGGGACGTCGTGGCGTGCGGCCAATGCGGCCCGGAGCGCCTCGGACGAGCCCTCCGGGTAGCGATTGAGACAGCCGAGTTCGGCGGTGATCGCGGCGATAGCCGAGGGGAACGGACCTGCGGGGTGCTCGTTGCTGGAGAGCTTCACGATCGTCGCGCTGCCGCAGCGCTCCTGAACCTGGTCCTCGCGCAGGCCGGGAGGATACGGCACCAGGGGGTGCAGCTCTTCACGGATCATGCGGTCCCAGTCCACGGCGTCTCCTCCAGGCGCAGGGTTGGGGAGCATTGTCCCGCAGGGCGACGGGGCGTGCAAGAGCCGCGGAGGGTGACGAAGAGCCCGCCGTTTGGCTGGAGTTGGAGTTTCCCCACTTTCATTGATACCTGCCACCTATGACGCAGCGGCTTGAAGCCGTCGCATCTGCGGCGTCCTAGTGTTGGGGTATCAACGAGGCCGGGTCAACTCCAACTCCACCGCTGCGGCTTCACAATCCGCCTCAGGGCCTCGCCAAGACCCGAAGCACCGTCACAAGCACGGCTACGCAGGCGGCAACCAAGAGCACGACCGCCCATGTGCGGGGCCGGATGCCCATTCGTCCGGCAGCATTTGGTAGCGCGACATACGCTACCAGACCCCCAGTCGCGATGATCACCGTCATCCCGAGCCCGACCGCCGCCATCACAGCGGCATCGACGAAACGATCGACAGCCAAGGAGTACGCACCGCCCACGACGGCTGTCAAGTACCATACGACGGTCATTGCGCGCCGTACACCAACTACTCCGCCCGGGCGGGCGTAGCCGTACCGGTCCTTGATCCAGGCTGTGACACGCTCAGCTATCGGCGCCATCAGGAGCGGCACCACCGCGAGCAAGCCAACTGCGATCCAGTACGCGGCCCTCACCTGTCTCCCTTCAGTCGCAGTACAAGTCAAACCAGCCATGTTCCTCCGCGCCCAGTAGAACCCCATGCGTGGCATAGTTGATCGTGCTACCACCCACGATGTAGCCTCCGGCCGCCATGACCATGTCGCCCAGCGATGCGTCCCTGTTCAGGAACTTCCCGGTCGTGTATCCCATGCCTGCGGAGTCGATCCCTAGGTTCAGAACTAGAATCCCTTCGTTGAGGCGGGCGACCGCAACGGCAGCGCCGACGACCGCACCTGGCGGTCCTGCCGTGAGTTCTCCCGCCGTCGCGCCCGCGCCCGCGGCGGGCACCGACAGCATACCCCCGCATGCGGTTAGGACATCACCAGCTAGACCGGCCGCGCCTAGGACCATATCCACGCCATCAGGATGCGTGGGCCTGAGACTCAGGTTCAAGCCTCCCTCCTGCTTCGCACGCTGCGCGCGCGCACTGGCCTCGGCCTTGCGTGCCGCAGCTGCCGCTGCTTCGGCCTGCTTGACCGATGTGATCATCTTCTGGCGAAGCGCGTCCTTCTGCGGACTGCCCGCTGGTGCGTGAACGTAGTTGTGGGTGGCTATGTCCTCTGGGCCGATCTTGCCATCGCCCATCACGTCCATGACCGCCCCCGTCGGATCATACGAGTTCACCGGGTCGCCCACGCAGTACGCATATGCGTTCAAACTCAGCGGGTCTCCTGCAGAAGGCGGCGCGGGGTCGGGCGACAAGAACCGGGCCGTGGCCGGGTCGTAGTAGCGGGCGGGCAGGTAGTAGAAGCCTGTCGCGGCGTCGTGGTAGTAGTCGCGGTAGCGAAGCGGGTTGCGGGCCGCTAGAGCGGCGTCGGCACCGCCTGCATACGTGACGCGTCCGAAGGCGTCGTAGCGGTAGCGGGCGACGACGGTGCCTGCCGGGTTGGTCAGCGCCACGACCGAGCCTTGCGCGTCTGTGTGGTACGCGTAGGTGACAGCGGCCTCGCCGGAGCCTTTCGTGAGCGCGAGCGGGGTGCCGTCGGGCGCGTAGATGTAGCGGTAGAGCGTGCCGTCACTATCACGCTCGGCGGCCAAGCGCATCCCGTCCCAGATGCTCTCGGTGGTCTTGGTGGTGCCGCCAAGGTGACGACGGCTTTCTCGCGCATGCCGGAGATGCCGTAGGAGTAGGTGGCGTTGCCATCCGCCGAGGCCGCATATGTGCGGCGGCTGACTGAGCGGGCGAAGTGCAGCCCCTACCCCCTCTTCTCCTTGCGCTCACGCCAACGCTCCTTCAGGTACGGGAGACCGCGAGGCAGATCGACGGCCGCCTGACCGACCCTCAGCTTGAGCCAGCCCCACGCCCCCCAGGTCAGGAAGGCCGCCACAGCAGCGTAGATGGGCACCCGAGCGAGCCACGTGATCCAGTCATTGTCAGGCAAGAATACGCCCTGGAATCCCGAGACGGTGAACATGTAGTCCATGTGGGCCACGTAGCTCGTTACGAGCAGCCACGCTGCTAGTGCCCATCCGCGATTGGACAGGACTCTGACTTGCCAGAGAACTCCGACTACGGCCCCAGCAACCAGAAAGATGACCGGGCTGAGCATGCCGTTCCAAACCGGGTAGTACCACTTGTAGACCATCTTCGCCCTCTCCCGATCTCAGTTGGTGATTAGCAGCACGCCTTGAGCCCCTGCCCATGCTGCACTGGACGCGAGTACCGCTCCGCTTGCGGCGCCCGCCGCTGCGCCGCCGCCAACTCCGGCGGTCACGAAAGTTACTGTCGCATCGAAGGCGAACCGATTCCAGGAGTAGTCGCTGTCACCCAGACTCGCCCGAGTCGCCCCGGCCGCAAGATAGCCCCCTGCGGTCCGCCTGTGCACGCTAGTCCCAGCCGCTTGATCGCGATCGAACTAGCCCCCGCCCTCGACCGGCCCCAGTCGCTCGAGTACTCCCCGGGCCGAGTGCAGGCTCACCACGGCCATCCCGGCGTTGGGGACGTCGAAGCGCCACGCGGCCTCGGTGGGGAGTCCCAACCACTCCACGAGCAGGTGCCTGAACACGCCACCATGCGTCACGACAGCCGCGCGCGATGGACCATCGGCCACTCGGGCTGCCGCGCGCCCCACGCGCGCCATGAAGTCCACGCCCGCTTCCCCGCCGGGTGCCACCGGGCCGCCGCTGTAGTCGAGTACGATCCCGTGCTCGGCCACTTCGTCCCAGGTCAGCCCCTCGGCGTATCCGAAGTCGACTTCTTTCAGGTCGTCGAGCACCTCCACCGGAGTGCCGTCAGGCGCGATCGTCCGCGCGGTATCAAGCGCCCTGCCGAGTGGCGACGTGAAGATGATCTCGGGTTGCCACTCGGCCACCAACTCGGCGAGCGCTGCTGTCTGCACCGCGCCGAGTGGGGAGATTGGCGAGTCACTTCTGCCGATCAGGTGACCGGACGCGTTGGCGAGTGTCTCCGGATGACGGAGGATGAGGATCTCGTGTGGGTCACTCATGTCAGACCTCCCGCGATCGCGCACGCAACGAGCACCGCTGTCTCGGTCAGGACGATCGTGGCCCCGAGGGCATCGCCGGTGATGCCGCCGAGCCGTCGTGCGAACGGTCCCGGGGCGAGCAGTGCGAACACGACGCCGGCCGCCACCACAGCGGTTCGTCCAGCGTCGGGTGGCACCACGAGGAGCGCGGCCAACGGCACCAGCATCGCGAGCACTGTGACTGCGACCGGCTTCTCGGCATAGCGCGCAGCGAGGCCGTGCGGCGACGCCGGCTGGCGCCATAGGAGCGCGGCCGCGGCGCCAAACCGGCCGAGTACCGGTGCCGCTGCCAGCGCCCACCACGACCGGCTCTCCACGATCATCGCGATCGCCGCGACCTGCAGCACGAGCGTCAGCGCGATAGCGACCACGCCGAACGCGCCGATCGACGAGTCCCGCATGACCTCGAGACGTCGCCCGGCATCCCCAGGCACGCCGATGCTGTCGGCGGAGTCCGCGAGACCGTCGAGGTGCAGAAAGCCTGAGAGCAGCGCCCAGGCCGTTACGATGACACCCGCGGTCAGCAGCGCACCAAGGCCGTCGGCCGAGTCGAGCGCCACGGCGCCGGATGCGATCCCCGCCGCAAGCGCTCCAAACAGCCAGCCCACCAGCGGGAAGTAGCGTGCGGGGTGCTCCCCTTCCCGCCTGCCGACCGGCACGACGGTCAGCAGGCGCACAGCGGTGAGCATGTCCGCGACCGGCCTCATGCGTCCGCGCGCTCGCTCACGCCGGCCTCGGCAAACGTCGCCATGCCGCTCATCATCGCGCATGCGGCGCTCATGATGCCGATGGCGAGCGCACCGCCGGTGCCTTCACCGAGGCGCATGTCGAGTTCGAGCACCGGCGTCAGCCCGAGCGATTCGAGCGCGACGCGATGACCGGGTTCGGCGGAGAGATGTGACGGGAACAGGTACGCGGCACACGCCGGGCAGATGCGCACCGCGGCGAGTGCAGCCGCGCCGGAAATGTACCCGTCGGCCACCGCACAGATGCCGGATGCGGCCGCCCCCACGATCACGCCGGTCATGCCGGCGATCTCCAGGCCGCCGAGCGCGGCAAGGGTGCCGAAGGGGTCGTCGCCGTTCGGGGGGTTGGCCTCCAGCCCGCGCGCGACGACATCGGCCTTGTGTGCGACCCCGGCATCGTCGAGCCCGGTGCCACGACCGACCACGGTCGCAGGCTCGGCGCCGGTGTACGCCGCCACGAGCGCAGCGGCGGGCGTCGTGTTGCCGATGCCCATCTCGCCGGTGCCCACGATCACGATGCCGTCGCTGGCGAGGTCGCGCGCGAGTCGCACGCCTGTCATGAACGCCGTCGCGGCCTCTTCGCGACTCATCGCAGGGCCCTCGGCGAGGTTCGCGGTGCCGGGGCGCACCTTCGCCTGCACGACGTCGGGCAGCATGCTCGTGTCGCCGAGCACGCCGACATCGGCCACCACCAGCTGCGCGCCAACGTGACCGGCGAGTTGGTTGATGGCCGCGCCGCCTGCGCTGAAGTTGGCGACCATCTGCCACGTGACCTCGGACGGCCACGGCGAGACGCCCTCGGCGGTCACCCCGTGGTCTCCCGCCATGAGCACGATGGCCGAAGGCGAACCTGCGGGCCGCACGTCATCTTGGACGGTGGCCACACGCGACGCGATCTCCTCAAGCCTGCCGAGGCTCCGGGGTGGTTTGGTGAGCGAGTCGAGGCGCGCCCACGCCCGCTCGGTGGCGTCGGGGTCCACCGGCCGCACCGATGCGATGATCGCGAGCATCTCGCGCTCGGTGGGTCCGGGCGTGATCACGTGCTGGGCCATGCTACCTCCTGCGGAAGTCGTTTGAGGTCGACTGCACGGCCGGCCACCACGAGCCAGGCGGCGTCGGCGGCGTCGATCAGGGACCGGTTGGCGCGTCCGAGTGTGTCGCGAAACAGCCTGCCGAGAGGCGTTGGTGGCACGACGCCCCACCCCACCTCGTTGGTGACGACCACGGTGGGACCCTGCCGCGCCACGAGGGCGTCGACAAGCGCGTCGGCGACCTGCGTGGCACGCTCCTCGGCCTCAGACGTCGCGGTCACATCCCCCTCGGGCACGAGGCTTGCGAGCGAATGGCCGAGGATGGTGCCGAGGCAGTCCACGAGCAGGCAGGCCTCCGGATCGACAGCCGAGACCCACGCCGGGTCCTCCCCCACCTCGAGCACCGCCACCGACGCCGGACGCTCGGCCTTGTGCGCCGCGATCCTGCGCCCCATCTCGGGGTCGTCGGCACGACCGCCCACAGCTACGGTGACCGCGCTGCCGCTTGCCAGTGCCAGCGAGAGCGCCATCGTGGACTTGCCGCTTCGGACAGGCCCGGTGAGAACCGCTATCATCGCGCACCCCCCGAGACGGCTCCGCGCAACGCGCGAACCTCCTCGTCACGTAACGCACGCACCGATCCCTGTTCGAGCTTGCCGAGGGTGAGCGGCCCATAGCCGACGCGCGTAAGCGAGCGGACCGGATGGCCGATAGCCGAGAGCATCCTGCGCACCTGGCGCTTGCGGCCCTCCCGAAGCGTGATCTCAACGCTCGACGCCCGGGAACCGTCGCGCGAGAGTACGCGGGCACCGGCCGGTGCGGTGCGGCCATCGTCGAGATCGATCCCCTCGCGCAGTGCGCGTAGGTCCGCCGCATCGGGCACGCCATCAACACCGGCGTGGTAGACCTTGGTCACGTGGAAGCGCGGGTGCATGAGGCTGTGCGCGAGGTCCCCGTCGTTGGTGAGCAACAGTAAGCCTGTGGTGGTGTAGTCGAGTCGGCCCACCGGGAACAGCCGCGGCGCGCCGTCGGGGATGTATCGTGCCACGGTGGGCCGCGACTGCGGATCGTCAAGCGTGGTCACGACGCCAGCGGGCTTGTTGAGCATCAGGTACCACAGCGTCGTCGGAGGCTCCACGAGCCCTCCGTCCACCCGGATCTCATCCGCTCCGGGCGTCACCTTGACGCCGAGTCCGGAGGCGACCGCGCCGTTCACGCTCACGCGGCCGGCGACGATCATCTCCTCGGCAGCGCGGCGGGAGGCCACGCCCGCACGCGAGAGGTACTTCTGCAGACGCTCGGGCTCCGCTTCCGGGCCCGTGTCACTCTTCTTCGTCGTCGGGCTCGTCACGCTCGACCTCGTCTTCGGTGTCGTCGTCATCGATATCGAACGCACTGCCCTCGAGCGCGTTGAGCCGTTCGCGGATAGCGCGCTCGGTCTCGGGATCGGGTGCGAACTCTTCAAGCGGCGGCAGCTCGGCTAAGTCCTTCAGGCCGAAGCGCTCCAGGAACGTGCGTGTCGTGCCGTACAGAATCGCGTTTCCCGCGTTGCGATCACGTCCCATCTCCCGGACGAGCCCCTTCTCGATGAGCGAGGAGATGACCGCCTCACTGTTGACGCCGCGGACGGCGTTGACGCCCTGGCGACTCACCGGCTGGTGGTAGGCGACGACCGCCAGAGCCTCGAGCGCAGCCTGGGAGAGCTTGCGGGTGTCCCATGACAGCACGTACTCCTCCACCTGACTGTGGAACGCGGGGTGGGTGTAGAGGCGCCACCCTCCGGCAACTTCGCGCAGCTGGAAGCCGCGGTCGTCGTCCACGTACTCGGCGGCGAGTGCTCTGAGCGCCGACTCGACCTCAGCGGTGCCGGTCTCAAGGATCTTCGCTAGACGCGACGGGGCGACAGGCTCGTCGGAGACGAACAGCAGCGCCTCGATGGCGCCCCTAAGCGCAGGGTTCTCGCGGGTCATGCCTCACCACCTGTCTCGACTATCTCGATGTCACCGAACTCGAGCGCCTGCTCGAGCCGCACGAGTCCACGCTTGTAGAGTTCGAGTATCGCAAGGAACGTCACGACGAGCTCCTCCACCGAGGCGCCCTCGGCCACCAACTCGCGGAAGGTCGCGCGCTTGCGTCCACTCATCATGCGGGCGACGCCCTCGACGTGGAGCTCCAGGCTGATGGGTGCCGAGGCCACGTGATCGGCCTCGAGCAGGAAGACATCGCGCCTGTGGACGAGGTCCGCGCAGATGACGGCGAGCCCGTGGAGCGTGATGCCCTCAAGGTAGTCCGGCATGAGCTGCAGGAAAGACTCCTCGAGACCGGCCGCACGCGGATGCATGAGCGCCTCGGACTCGTAGCGGGCCGCGAGTTCCAGGGCCGCGTTCTTGAACTGCTTGTACGCGAGCAGTCGCGCGATCAGGAGGTTGCGCGCCTCCTCGGGGGTCATGTCCTCGAACTCGAGCATCTCGATGGGCTCGTCGCGCGGCAGGAGCGCGGCGGCCTTGATCTCGAGCAGCGTTGCCGCGACCAGCAGGAAGTCGCTCGCCACGTCCAGATCGAGGTCGTCCAGGCGCTCGATGTACTCGAGGTACTGATCGGTGATCTCGGCGATGGACAGGCCGCCGATATCCACCTTCTGCTTGGCCACAAGCTGCAGCAGCAGATCGAACGGTCCCTCGAACGCGTCTGTGCGGACCCGGTAGGCCATCGCCTAGGCGCGTCCGGCGTCTACGTGCATCGCGCGGCGGACTTCGCCCATGAGCGCTTCGACGGCCGGCCGGACCTTGGCTGCGCCCTCGGCGAGCACCTCCCACGCGTAGCCCGGCTCGGCGGCAAGCGCGATGCGCTTCTCCCGAAACGGCCGCAGGTACTCGTTCAGGTCCTCCACGAGCGCGCGCTTGTGCGCCACACACCCGCACTCGGCCACGCGGCAGCAGCGATCCCACTCGGCGATGGCGGCAGGGTCGCCCACGAGCTTGTGGATCTGCTGGAGCGGACAGATGTCGGGATCGCCCGGGTCGGTCTTCAGCTTGCGAGCCGGGTCTGTCACCATCCCCATGACCTTCTTGGTGGTCTCCTCCTCGGTCTCCGAGAGGTAGATCGCGTTTCCGTAGCTCTTGGACATCTTGCGGCCGTCCGTGCCCGGCACCCGGGCGCCGGCCTTGGCGATGAGCGCCTGCGGCTCGGGCAGCAGGTCCCCGTACTGGTTGTTGAAGCGGCGCACGACCTCGCGTGTGAGCTCCAGATGCGGCAACTGGTCCTCGCCCACCGGCACCACGTCACCGCGGACGATCGCGATATCGGCGGCCTGCATGAGCGGATACAGGAAGAACCCGACGTTGCCGAGGTCCTTGTCGGTGATCTGCTCGCGCTGCTCTTTGTAGCTGGGCACGCGCTCGAGCCATGTCATCGGCGCGACCATCGACAGGTACATCGTGAGCTCGGCCACCTCGGGCACGTCGGACTGGCGGTAGATGACCGAGCGGTCGGGGTCGATGCCGGCCGCCACCCAGTCGAGCACCATCTCTTCGGTGAACTGCCGGATGGCGTGGGTGTCCTGCCAGTCGCTCGTGAGCGCGTGCCAGTCGGCGACGAAGTAGTACGCCTCGTAGTCGTCTTGCATCTCGCGCATGTTCAGCAGATTGCCGAACCAGTGCCCGAGCGTCAGGCGTCCGGTGGGCCGATAGCCGGTGAGCACGCGCTTCTTCGTCATCAGGTGCGACGCTCCTCGCTGTGTGAGAACGGATGCAGACAGTCTACCGCAGCACTCCCGTCACGAGACCCCGGTGAACAGGCGGAGAAGCGGACGGACGGTGATGTCGAAGTACCCGCTGAGCGGGCTGAAGCCCAGAATCCTCGGCAGGATGAGGAGCAGGCCGAAAAAGATCAGGATGCCGTACTGCTCGATGCGGTGATATGCCTCAAGCGCCTTGTCCGACAAGAACAGCGGCAGCACGCGCGAGCCATCGAGCGGCGGGATCGGGATCAGGTTGAAGAACATGAGCACCAGGTTGATCTGCGCGAAGAAGTAGAACGCGTAGAACACCCAGGCGAGGATCTCCATCGCGCCGTCCGAGGCCGTGAGCGCGAGCAGGGAGCCGCCGCCGATGAGGAGCCGGCACACGAGGCCCGCCAGCAGGGCAAGCGTGAGGTTGGTCGCGGGTCCGGCGAGCCCGGTGAGCATCATGCCCTTGCGGTAGTCCTTGTAGTAGGCCGGGTTGATCGGCACCGGCTTGGCGTAGCCGAACACCGGCCCGCCGCCGAACCATAGCAACAGCGGCAGCAGCACCGTGCCGAACGGGTCCATGTGCTTGATCGGGTTGAGGCTGAGGCGTCCCTTCATCTTGGCGGTGGGGTCGCCGAGCAGGTACGACACGTAGCCGTGCGAGACCTCGTGCAGCACGATGGCAGGGACGAACATGGCAAGTTGGAGTACGCCGAGCACGGTATCGTTCATGAGACTCCAAGCATCAGCGGTTCGAGCGTTTCACCAGCCGCTTGAGGTTAGCGAGTTCCGCCTCACGTCCGACCGCCTTGGCATCCAGACGGTCCGCGCGGGCCTGCGCAAGGATACCAGAGAACGTGGGGCCGGGCTCCAGACCGAGCGCGATGAGATCTGCTCCCGAGACAGCCGCCTTCGTAGGCGCAAGCACCCGGACGAACTCCTCGACGCGGGCGCGCACGCCGGGTCCGCCGGTGGCCCACAGGTAGATGAGCGACTCGGCAGGGAGCGCCTCGAGCAGGAAGTACAGGCGGCTCGCTCGCATCCGGCGACGGTCCTTGAGCCGCGCGGTGAGCGTCTCACGGCGCTCGGCAGTGGTGACGGCAGGCTCGGCATACTCGCGACCGAAGCGGAGCCACCTGCACCAGCGGTCGGCGGCCGCGCGCGTGGTGCTTCCGGCCATCGCCGTGATGAGCGTCGTCCGGCGGCGCGGCGGGCGAACGAACGCGCTGGCGAGCTCGGCATGCGCAGTCTCACAGGCGCGCACGTCGTCGAGCACGCGGGACACGTCGGCGCCTTCGGGTATGAGGCCCGCGAGCGCTCCCGAGGCCCGGAGGCGCTCGAGAACGAGGGCGACGTCCGCCTCGTCGATGATGTCGAGCATCTCCTCGCGGATCCGCGCGCCGCTGACCTCGTCGAGCATCCCCATCTCCACCGCTTGCTGCAGGAGCGCCCCGGTGGACGGATCGATCGTGAATCCGAAGCGCTGCGCGAACCGGGCTGCCCGCAACACACGTGTCGGGTCCTCGACGAACGAGAGTGAATGCAGCGTGCGGATGACGCCGCGCTCAAGATCGTACAGTCCGCCGAACGGGTCGGCGATCGCGCCGAACGACTCCGGATTCACGCACACGGCCATCGCGTTCACCGAGAAGTCGCGGCGGAAGAGGTCCTGCCGAAGCGACGAGCGCTCCACTGTCGGCAATGCACCGGGTCGCTGGTAGTACTCGGTCCGGGCGCTCGTGATGTCCACGTGCATGGACTTCGACCAGACGATGACCGCGGTGCCAAAACGTCGATGCACCTTGACCCGCTTGTCGAGCCGCTCGGCCATGGCCAGGGCAAAGGCCAGACCGTCGCCCTCGATGACGATGTCCAGATCGAGATTGGGCATGCCGAGGAGCATATCCCGAACGAACCCGCCCACGACGTGCGCCCGCAGGCCGTGCTCGTCGGCCAGCCTGCCGATGTCGGCGACCGCGGCTCGCGCCTCATCCGGAAGGAGCGCCAGCGAGGCGAGGAACCGATGTGACGCCTCGGTGCGCTGGAGGATGATCTTGCGGTCCAGGTACGACTCGCCGTGCTCGGCGCGCAGAAGGTCCTTGCGCGTGACGATCCCGACCACGCGGCCGTCCTCGAGCACAGGCACACGGCCGATGCCGGTGCGTACCAGCAGGCGTTCCAGCTCGGCCAGATCGCTTCCCGGGCCCACGGTGATCGGATCGCGGGCCATGAACCCGGTGACCGGCGCGTGGTCCAGCCCGTGGCGTGCGGCCTTGTCGACGTCCTTGCGGGTCACCAGGCCGACGAGCCGGCCATCATCGACCACCGGCAGTCCGCCGTGCCCCCAGGTCGCCATGATCGACCCGGCCTCGGCCATCGTGACGTCCGGTGTCACCGACCGCACCGGCGCCGAGGCGATGTCGGACGCGCGCGGCGGGGGGACGACCTCGGTGTCGAGCGCGACACGGAGGCGCCCCAGTACGTCGGGGATGGACGCGTCACGCAGAGCCGCCGAGGCGGCCTGCGGATGCCCGCCGCCGCCGATGTGTTTGAGGACCGCGCCGATGTCCACGTCGGCTAAGCGGCTACGGCCGACCACGTGGAGCCGCTCGGGCATGTCCACCAGCGCGATGGCGACCCGGTAGCCCAGGTCCTCGCAGATGTAGTGGGTGAGCACCGACGCCGAGTCCACGTACTCGGTGGCAACGGCCGAGCCGATCGCCACTTCCTGTCCGTGCACGTCCCATACCTCGAGCGAGTCCAGCAGCATATCGAGTATCGCGCGCTGCTGGGGCGTGAGTGCGCGCGCGAGGAACTGATTAAGGACCTCCATCTCGGCACCCGCCGACATCAGGAAGGCCGCGGCTTCGGCATCGTAGGCCGTCGTTCCCGGATACGTGAGCGAACCCGTGTCCTCATGGATGCCGAGGAGCATCACAGTCGCCTCGAGCGGGGTTATCGGGACACCGCGATCACGGATCTCGTGGACGAGGATCGACGTGGTGGCGCCGACGCTCATCGAATGGTCGTGGAGCGTCTCCACGTCGCCGTCCTGCCGGGGGTGGTGGTCGTAGACGATGACCTCGACGCCGGGACGTCCGATCACGGCGCCGATCTCGCCGATACGCCCGGGATCACGCGTATCGACCATCACCACGCGCTCGATGGCGTCGAGGTCGAGCGACTTCAGATCCGCGAACGCCACGAAGTCCTCGTGGAGGTTGTGGAACTCGCGCACGTTGGCGTTCTGCGAGCCGAGGAAGACCGCGCGGACATCCTCGTAGAGTTTGGTGGCGGCAACCATCGACGCGTAGGCGTCGAAATCGGGATTAGCGTGACCGATGGCCACGCCGGTGGTGGGCGTGAAGCGACGGGTGCTGCGGCGCGTCACGTCACACCTCGTGGAACAGCGGCGGGACGACCGGCTCCGTCTCGGCGATGGTGATCGCGGCCAGCAGACGCTGTTCGGCTTCATCGAGCAGCGCCGGGTCGCTCGTGTACAGCGTTGCGAGCGGGTCGCCAGCCTGCACGCAATCGGCGATCCTCACGGCGATCTCGAGGCCCGCGCCCGCGTCGATGGGGTCCTCCTGACGGGCACGGCCCGCGCCAAGGGCCATGGCGGCCCGCCCGACTCCTTCGGCGTCGAACCCTGCTATCCATCCCGCGGCAGGCGCCGTGACCACCCGCGTGTGTGCGGCGAGTGGCAGGAGCGCCGCGTCATCGGCAACCGCGGGATCCCCGCCCTGCGCGGCCACCCAGGCGCGGAAGGTGTTAAGCGCGCGGCCCGATTCGATCGCCTCGAGCAGCGTGGCGCGACCGGCGGGTTCGTCCTCGGCGACACCGCCGAGGACGAGCATCCTCGAGCCGAGGACGAGGCAGAGTTCGGTGAGGTCCACCGGTCCGTGTCCGCGAAGCGTCTGGATAGCCTCGCGAACCTCGAGTGCGTTGCCCACCGCACGACCGAGAGGCTGGTTCATATCGGTCAGCACGGCCACGACCTTCCGGCCGAGCAACTCCCCCACACGCGTCAGTTCCGCGGCAAGCGCCCGGGCGTCGGCCTCGGACTTCATGAACGCGCCGGAGCCGACCTTCACGTCGAGCATGATCGCGTCGGCGCCGCCTGCGACCTTCTTCGAGATGATCGACCCGACGATGAGCGGAATCGATGGTACCGTCGCGGTGACGTCCCTGAGCGCGTACATCTTCTTGTCGGCCGGATCGACATCCGGGCTCTGCCCGATCACCGCAACACCGACGTCGCGAACCTGCGCAAGGAACGCGTCGGGTTCAAGCGTCACACTGAAGCCGGGGATGGACTCGAGTTTGTCGAGCGTGCCGCCGGTGAAGCCGAGCCCGCGGCCACTCATCTTGGCCACCGGTACGCCACAGCTGGCCACGAGCGGCGCCAGAACGAGCGTGGTGGTGTCACCCACCCCGCCCGTGGAATGCTTGTCGACCTTGACGCCGGGAATGCTCGACAGATCCACCATCCGGCCCGAACGCGCCATCGCCTCGGTGAGCGCAGCGGTCTCCGCGCTGTCGAGGCCCCTGATGAACGCGGCCATAAGCCACGCGGCCATCTGATAGTCGGGCATCTCGCCGGAGACGAACGCCGAGACCAGACGATCGAGTTCGGCCGTCGTGTGCTTCCCGCCGTCGCGCTTGACCTCGATGATCTCCTCGATCGACCTCACGCGCCGCGCACCTCCTCCAGGAACGACGTGCCGCGGCCACACCGGTCGCGCAGGCCGTAGAAGTCCAGCACGGTCTCACCGACGTCGCCGAAGGTCGCGCGCGTGCCGAGTGCGACACCGGCGTCCACGCCCTTGATCTTAGCGATCACCGGCGCGTGCTCCCGGCTGTGGTCGGTAGACGCGGTGGTCGGATCGCACCCGTGGTCGGCCGTGATGATGAGCAGGTCGCCCTCGGCCATCGCGTCGAGCAATTCAGGCATGCGGCGGTCCACCGCCTCGAGGCCGTCGGCGTAGGCACGCACGTCGTTGCGGTGACCCCAGAGCATGTCGAAGTCGACGAGGTTGCAGAAGACGAACCCCTGCTCGGGCCTGCCCACCTCTTCGAGGAGCTTGTCGAAGCCGTTCATGTTGTCGGTGACGTGTGGAGATGAGGTGATACCCTGCCACGCGAAGATGTCGCCGATCTTGCCGACACCGAAGACCGGCACGCCTGCGTCCTGGAGCAGGTCGAGCACCGTGGGTTCGAACGGCTTGACGGCGTAGTCTCGACGACGATGCGTGCGCGTGTACGCACCCGTCTCGTCGGGCCCGATGAACGGCCGGGCGATGACCCGGCCGACGCAGTGCTCGCCTGTGAGCATCTTGCGCGCGATCTCGGAGACCTCGTAGAGCCTGTCGAGGCCGTAGGTCTCCTCGTGCGCCGCGATCTGGAACACCGAGTCCGCCGAGGTGTACACGATCGGCAGACCGGTCCTCACGTGCTCGTCACCAAGCTCACCGATGATGACGGTGCCGCTGGCCACCGAGTTGCCGAGGACGGACGCATGCCCCGTCAGCCGGCAGAACTCGGCGATCACCTCATCGGGGAACCCGTGCGGGTATGTCGGGAACGGGCGCTCGAGTACGAGCCCCATCATCTCCCAGTGTCCGGTGGTGGTGTCCTTACCCGCCGAGCGTGCCGCGTTCCTGCCCCACGATGCGGTGGGCATCCCCGTCGGCGGGACGCCGGCGATCTCGGTGATGTTACCGAGTCCCATCGCACCGAGGACCGGCATGTTCAGACCGCCCACAGCGCGAGCGGTGTTGCCGAGCGTGTTCGAGCCCACGTCACCGTACGCGGCCGCGTCCGGCAGCTCGCCTGCCCCCACGCTGTCGAGCACGAGCACGATCGCCCGCGGATCACGCGGCACTCGGGTCATCCCGTACCCCCTCGGATCAGGCGATCACTCGCAGGACCTCGTCGAGGCTTGTGACGCCCGCGGCGACCTTGTCCATGGCGTCATCGCGCAGCGCACGCATCCCGCCAGCCAGCGCAGCGGCACGGATCTCCTCGGACGGGGACTCGGCGAGGAACAGCCGCTCGAGCTCCTCGTCCATGGCCATGATCTCAAAGACACCCACACGCCCCTTGTACCCGGTGCCATGGCAGTCGTCGCATCCACTGGCGGAAGCGGCATACCCGGAGGAGCACGCGACATCCTCGGGCGCGCATCCGCGTTCGGCAAGGAACGACTTCGTGAACCGCGCCCTGACCCGGCACGATAGGCACAGCCGCCGCACAAGGCGTTGCGCGACCACGCCGATGAGGGCGCTCGATGCGATGAACGGTGCGACCTCCATGTCCGACAGTCGCGTGAGCGCCGATGGCGCGTCGTTGGTGTGGATCGACGACAGGACCAGGTGACCCGTTAGGGCAGCGCGTGTCGCGATCTGCGCGGTCTCCGCGTCGCGGATCTCGCCGACCATCACGATGTCCGGGTCCGAGCGAAGGACCGTCCTGAGCAGATGGGCGAAGCTCAGGCCGATGTGCGGATTCACCGCCATCTGCGTAACGCCGGGAACCTGGACCTCTATGGGATCCTCGATCGTGATGATCTTCCGGCTCGGATCGTTGAGATGCAGGAGCGCGGCATACAGCGTGGTCGACTTGCCGGAGCCGGTGGGCCCCGAGACAAGGATCTCGCCGTAGGGCCGCGAGAGGAATCGCTTGATCAGTGCCTGGTGGTCTTCGCTCAGGCCGATGTCGGCAAGCGTCTGCTGCTGGGCTTCGTGATTGAGGATGCGGATGACGATGTTCTCGCCGTACGGGGTCGGCAGCGTCGCCACCCGCATATCGATCGCGCGATCGTTGACCATAAGACCGATGCGACCGTCTTGCGGACGACGGCGCTCGGCGATGTCCATGTCCGCCATGACCTTCAGGCGGCTGATCAGGCCGGCACGGGCGCTCGAAGGAACCTGCATGATCTCGTGGAGAACGCCGTCCACCCGGAAGCGCACGCGCACGCTGTGCTGACCCGGCTCGATGTGGATGTCGCTCGCACCGTCGAGGACCGCCTCGCGAATCAGCTGATTCACGAGGCGCACGATCGGAACGTCCTCATCACCGACGATGACCTGTGCGTCAACCTCTTCGTCGACGGAATCGACAAGACCCTCGAAAGCATCGGCCGACGTGATGAACTTCTCGATCGCCGCCCGGATGTGTGATGGCGTGGCGACCACCGGCAGCACGGGACGACCGGAGCGTAGCCGTACGTCGTCGATCGACTCCACGTCGAGCGGGTCGGCCATCGCGAGCACGATGTACTCGTCGCGAAAGTCGATCGGAATGACAAGACGCCTGCGTGCGACACGCTCGGGTACGAGGGCGGCGGCACTGCGGCTCACGGGATAGCTCACGAGGCTGACGAACTCGAGAGCCTTCTGCTCGGCAAGTGTCCGGGCGATGGTGTCCTCGTCGGTGATGCCGTGAGCTACGAGCACCTGACCCAGCTTGCCGCCCTTGAGCTCCTGCCGCTCGAGAGCTTCCAGCAACTGCTCCTCGGTGATGACGCCGGCGCGCAACAGCAACTCGCCGAGTCGATCCCTCGTGTACGGCATTCTCCCAGCCTCCCGCTTCCCGTTCGCTTCTCGCGCGGTGAGCAGCGAGAAATCGTGACGCCGCTCACATCGATGGTAGCAAATAGCGGCGCCCACACGGGAAGTCGACTGAAACGGTCGTGGAGATCCCGTGACCGGCTCTAGCGGATGGCGTCGGAGACGAGCCGCCCGATGAGCTTCGAGGCGATCTCCTCGGAGGCCGGCAGCGTCACACCGCAGCGTACGCGCGCCTCCTCGATCCGCTCGTCGCGGATGTCCGGGAGCGCGTTCACAGCGTCGGCGACGCGCGACACCAGTTCGGGAGACGTCCTCGACGGCTTCGATACACCGCCGGCGTCGTATTCATCTGACGTCCGCAGGTACTCGACGGCTCGCCGGACCTGCTCTTCGGAGATAATCATGTCCCGACTGCTATCGGCCTGCGACCCTTACGGCTTGAGAGATTTCCGGCCGCGCAATGACGAGCGGCAGGAGCAGCTCCGAGAAAAGGGAGAGCCTCAAGGCCGGCACCTTGAGGCTCAGGGGTAAGGGGTTGCCGAAGCAACTGTGAGAAGTCTAACGCGTCAGAATCGTTCACGCAAGCGTGAACGTGTTCACAACGACGGAGCACGTATACATCGCGGGAACCGCTGCAGCGCTACAGACTGAAGAGTGCATACACGCGCGAGATGCCGGTCAGCAGGGGCACGATACCGAGAGCCAAGATCGCGAGCGCGAGAACGATTGACACGACCAGCGGTGATCCACCCCACTCCCCCACTGTCTCGTCGTCGTTGACGTTGGAGTCCTCAAAGTACGCGGCCCTGATGACGCTCCCGTACCCGCCGAAGGACACCACCGCGGCGACACCGGCGACTATCGCCAGAACGACGCTATCGTTACTCAGAAGCGCAGCGAAGACATGCAGTTTGCCCCAGAACCCCGCGAACAGGGGAATCCCGGTCAGTGAGAGCATGGCCACGGTGAGGGCGACGCCGAGAAGGGGCGATCGGCGGGCGATTCCCGCCATCCCCGCGCGGGTGCCATCCCATTCCGGGCGCACGCGACCGACCGCCTCAAGGGCGATGAATGCGGCGGATGCTCCCACCGCATACGTCACGATGAAGACGATAGTCGCCTGGATGCCGGCGTCACCGCTCGATATGGCGAGCAGGCCGTAACCGACCTGGGCGATGCCGGAGTATCCGAGCAGCCGCGCGACCGACTGCTGCCGCACCATCCCGAACGAGCCGAACAACAGCGAGCCGACGCCGATGGCAACAAGTAGACTCGTCGCAGAGGCGAACAGATCTGCCTGGAAGAGCGTCCCGCGAACGATCACGAGAAGGGCTACGAGGGCCGCCAACTTCGGCACCGAGGACAGGAACGCCGCCGACGTACTGTCGGCGTTCTCGTAGGCGTCGGGCACCCAGGCGTGGAACGGGAACGCTCCGAGCTTGAACGCAAACGCGGAGAGCACCAACGCGAGCGCGAGCAGTGCAGGACGAGATTCGACTGACCCAAGTGCGCTGCTGCCCGTAAGGAAGCTCGCGTCTCCCCCGGTCAGACCGAACACGAGCGCAAGTCCGTACAGCGTGAGACCCGACGCGATCGTCCCCTGGACGAAGTACCTGACCGCGGACTCCTCGGCTCGACGCGTACCCGCTCCGGCCACAAGTGCATAGGCTACGACCGCGAGACCGGACAGGGACACGAACAGCACGATGAGATCGAGACCCGCGAGCAGTGCGTGGGCGAACACCGAGCCGAGGGCGATGAGTGCGGCCATGCCCGGACCGCGGTCCGCCGTCGCGTACCGCCGAAAGCCTGCTATCACCGCAAGAGCCGCGAGCCCGTAGCCGAGCGCCGGCAAGGCGGTGAACCCGGAGCCGTACGCAAGGACCCCCATGGCGATGCCGGGCTGTGTACTGCCCGACAGAACGAAGCCAGCCACAGAAGCGCCGCCGAGGCCGAGCGCGATCAGCACGATCGCCGACGGGCGTCGGTCAAGAGCATCGGCCACCAGGCCGAGCACCACGCCGCCCACTACGAGGACCGGAACCAGCCATGCGGCCAGAGGAAGTGCGAGATCCATCAGCTCACCGTCCCTGCAAGCGAAGCGAGCGCGCCAAGCGTCGCCGCCGCGATGTCCGTCACGAGCCGTGGCCAGATGCCGAGCGCCACGATGAGCGCCACAAGCGGGACTGCGATGAGCAGCTCGCGCGCGTCAAGGTCGCGAAGTGCGGCGGGCTGTAGACCGTCGGCCGGCGCCTGCGTCGCGGCAGGCTCGCCGTGTACGACGAGCCTGACAGCGCGCAGGGTGTACGCGCCGGCCAGCACGATGCCTATGCCGGCGACCGCGATGACGAACCCGAATCGGCCGAACCCGGCCACTACCGAGGCGAACTCACCGGGGAAACCCGAGAGGCCCGGCAGTCCGAGACTCGCGAGCGAGGCCACTACGAAGATGGTCGCCCAGCGCGGCAGGGTCACGCCCAGACCGCCGAATGCCCCGATATCCCGGGTGTGCGCCCTCTCGTACAGCGCGCCGACGAGGAAGAAGAGCAGTCCGGCCACGAGTCCGTGGCTGACCATGCCGAGCATCGCACCCTGGAGTCCGAGCTCGGTACCGCTTGCCAGTCCGAGCACGACGAAGCCCATGTGGGCCACGGAGGAGTACGCGACAAGGCGTTTCAGGTCGCACTGCCCGAGAGCCATCGCGGCGCCGTAAACGATGCCGATCACCCCGAGGGCAGCAAGGATCGGTGCTGCTGCAGCGAACGCGTCGGGCGTGTACGGGATCGAGATGCGGGCGATACCGTACGCTCCCATCTTGAGCAGGACGCCGGCCAGCATGATCGAACCGGCGGTCGGAGCCTCGACGTGCGCGTCAGGAAGCCACGTGTGCAGCGGCACCACGGGGATCTTAACCAGTAAACCGGCTGCCAGAAGCCAGAACACGAGTGTCTGGGATGCAGGCTCGATCGGAAGCGGCGTGGCCGGCATGCCGGTGCCCGTTCCGCCCAGTACGACGAGCAACACCAGGCCGACGAGCATGAGCGCGCTGCCGGCGAACGTATAGATGAAGAACTTCATGGCAGCGTAACGACGATTCTCGTGGCCCCAGCCTCCGATGAGGAAGAACATCGGGATGAGCACGGCCTCCCAGGCTACGTAGAACAGGATCAGGTCCGCTGCCAGGAAGACGCCGATGACCGCCGCCTCGAGTGCGAGCAGGAGCGACATATGGGTGCCGATGCGCTCGACGTTCCACGACGCGAGAACCGCGATGATACCCAGCAACGCGGTCAGCGCCACGAGCGGCACCGAGAGCCCGTCGGCGGCCAGGCGCAGGAACGATCCGGCCCCGTCCATGGTGAACTCGTAGGTGAGCGCCTCGGCGGAGCTTGCATAGGCCTGCCACACGACCGCAGCGACACCGGCGGTGCCGAGGGACGCTGCCAGCGCGATGATCCGGGCCACAGCAGTCGAGCGGCCCACGACAGCCGATACGAGTGCGCCTGCGAGCGGGATGGCGATGAGCAACGCGAGTGTCATCTGGCTCACCTCCCCAACCAGAGTGCGAGACTCGCGAGGAGTACGGCTCCTGCGCCGACGAGCGCCGCATACAGCTGGCTTTCACCGGACTGCAACTCGTTGAACTCGCGACCGACCCGCCGTGCGAGCCACGCGATACCGCGCACGAGTCCGTCAACGAGCCTGGTGTCGAACCGCTCCGACGCTGTGGCGGCTCCTCGCTCCGACGCCGCAGCTCCACGCATCACGAGCGCGTCGATGCCGTAGGCACCCGCAGCAGCCCGCCACAGCCCGCCGAGGGCTCCGGCCAGCCGGTCGTCGGCAGCCGGTCCGGTCTTGTACAGCGCCCAGCCCGCCACGGCGGACAGGCCGGCGATGATGGTAGAGGCCACCGCGATCGGGATCGCCAGCCCCGCGTGCCCGCCGAGCAGCTCGGCGAACCACCACGAGCCCGCACCCAGAGTCGCGGCGAGAACCGCGAGCACCACGAGCGGCACCTTCATGACCAGGGGCGACTCGTGAGGATGCCCGGCGCCCCGGAAGGTGCCGGAGAACGCGAGCCGCGTGGCTCTGAACGAGTAGAACGCCGTGAGAGCGCTCGCGATGAACAGCGCCGCACCGGCGACGGGCGCGTGCACCCATACCGCGTCAAGAACAGCGTCCTTGGAGAAGAAGCCAGCCAGCGGCGGCAGTCCGGCGAGCGCCGCGACACCGACCGCCCAGGTGGCGGCGGTGACGGGCATGGCGCGACCGAGCCCGCCCATCTCGCGGAGGTCCTGCGTCCCCGATCCGTGGATGACGCTGCCGGACGCGAGGAACAGCAACGACTTGAACGCGGCGTGCGTCACGAGGTGGAAGAAGGCGGCCACCCACGCACCGGCTCCGAGCGCGGCGAACATGAATCCGAGCTGGGAGATCGTCGAATACGCGAGCACACGCTTGATGTCCGTCTGCGGGACCGCGATGGTGGCGGCGCCGAGCGCGGTGACCGTTCCGATGATGAGCACCACGAGACGGGCGGTCTCCGACGCCTCGAACAGCGGCCATGTCCGCGCCAGGAGGAAGACGCCGGCGGCGACCATGGTCGCCGCATGGATGAGCGCCGAGACCGGCGTGGGCCCTTCCATGGCGTCCGGAAGCCAGACGTGGAGCGGGAACTGCGCCGACTTGCCGGCGGCGCCCACGAACAACAGCAGCGCCGCGGTGGTGATCGTTGCGGGCGCAAGCGTGGGCACGGCGGCGAGCACGTCGGCGGTCACGAGTGTGCCCGTCTCGCGCCACAGGAGCGCGAGCGCGAACAGCAGCCCGACGTCACCGACACGGGTAACAAGAAACGCCTTGACCGCCGCACGCGCGGCAGACGGCTTGGTGAACCAGAAGCCGATGAGGAGGTAGCTGCATGCGCCGACGAGCTCCCAGGCGATGAACAGCCCCACGAGGCTCGTCGAGAGCACGAGCCCGGTCATGGCGGCGGTGAACGCCGAGAGCAGCGCGAAGTAGCGCGGTTGCGACGCGTCCTCGGCCATGTACCCGAAGGAGAAGACGACGACCATGGACGCGACCACGCCGACCACGACGAGCATGATCGACGCGATCGGGTCGGCCGACGCACCGACATCGATCGAACCGGTCTGTGTCACGAACCAGGAGACCGCCTCGGCGGCAACACCCGTCTCACGACCGGCGTCTGCGAGGCGCTCGGCCCCGGCCCACGCCGCGGCGACGGGTCCGACAAGCGCGAGCCATCGCGTGTAGCGGACCGGACCTCGGCCGGCTGCGGCGATGACGAGAGCCACGGCGATCGGCGCAACCAAGACGAACCAGAGCGGCATCACTTAACCGGACACCTCCCCAAACTCGTCTACGAGGGTACGGCGCGTGCGACGATACGCCGTCACGACGAGCGCCATGCCGACGGCCGCCTCGGCTGCGGCGATGACGAGGACGATGAGCGCGAAGGACGACACCACGGCGCCATCACCTCCGCGGGACAGCGCGAACGCCACGAGTTGCACGTTGGCGGCCCCGAGCATCAGCTCGGCTCCGGCGAGGATCGCGATGACATCGCGCCTGGTCAGCACCGCGTAAACGCCCAGCGAGAAGGCGGCGGCGCATCCGATGGCAACGATCATGAGTCCTCACCGCCCTTCACGATCACGAGGACCGCGAGGAGCGCGGCGAGAAGGAGTACGCCAACGAGCTCGAACGCCACGAGTGAGGGGCCGAGCAGGATCGCGCCGACCTCGTTCGGTGCGGTGACGACCGGGGTCGGGTCGGCTGCCACCGGCCCTAACACGGCGGCGAGGAGCACGAACACGCCGAGTGCGATGACGGCCGCCCCGAGATCATGACGTGTCGCCACCTTCGGCTTCTCGTCCCCGCTGCGGCGTACCATCATGAGTGCAAAGAGCACCAAGACGAGCACGCCACCCACGTAGACGAACACCTGGGAGACTGCGAGGAGCGGGCTGCCCATCACCAGGAACGCGGCAGCAACGCCCAGTAAGAACGTGCCGAGCGAGATCACGAGCCGCGGCACATCGGACGTCAGCACGGTGCCGGCGGCGCCGGCGACCATCACGGTGACGGTGACCGCGAGAGCCAGATCGTTCGCGCTCATCGCTCCCCCTTCCGGCCGGCCGATGTCGGACATGCGGGTGACTCGATGCCGTCGCGACCGGTCGCCCGGTCGCCCCCGCCATCGCGGAGCATCTCGCCCTTGTCGAAGATCATGAGATCGCGATGCACGAAGCTGAGCTCGTACTGTCCCGTATGCACGAGCGCGCTCGTCGGGCACTGCTCGGCGCACAGGCCGCAGAAGCAGCACTTCGTCAGATCGAGGTCGTAGCGCGTCAGGCAGCGGGCGCCCGCTTCGTCGACACGCTCAACAGACAGCGCGTAGTCGGGACATGTACGTGCGCAGAACGTGCAACCCACGCACACCTCGGACTCACACCTCAGGCACCGCGTGGCCTCGCTCATGGCCTCCTGATGTGTGAGACCGAGCTCGACTTGCCGGAAGTCGGTGGCTCGCTCCTCGGGCTTGGACAGTGGCATGTTCGCGCGACGACGTGACGGCTCGACACCGGTGACGTCGGCCACCGCGTACCTGGCGTAGCGGGGTACCGGTCGCCGCACGCGTTCGGCGTCGGCCGGGATGCCCTGCAAGAACCGATGGATCGAGGTGGCGGCCTCGTGGCCCGTGGCGATCGAGGCGATGGCGCTGCCAGGACCGGTCACCACCTCGCCCGAGGCGAACACGTTGGCCACACTCGTGGTGTTGGCCGCGCCGTCCACCACGAGCTGGCCTCGGCCCGAGAGCAGGAGTTCGGTACCGGCGACGATCCCATCGAGCTTGGAGCCCTGACCGATGGCGAAGACCACGACGTCGGTCTCCACCTCGGTGAACTCGTCGCCGAACTGAGGGGCGAACCGGCCCGTCTCGTCGAACACCGAGAGGCAGGCCCGCATCTTCATACCCCTCACGTGACCGTCCGTGGTGAGGACCTCTTCGGGGCCGAGCCCGCACATCGCGATGACTCCCTCGTCGAGCGCCTCCTCGATCTCCCACGGGTGACACGGCATCTCCTCCTCGCTCTCGAGGCATGCCAGGCGCACCTCCGTGGCGCCGACGCGCACCGCGCAGCGTGCGACGTCGACCGCGACGTTGCCGCCGCCGATGACGAACACGCGCTTGCCGCGCACGCCCGCCTCCTGCGAGCGGTTGACGGCCCAGAGGAACTCGAGGGCTCCTATGACGCCAGCGGCGTCGTTGCCGGGGATCGGCAGCAGACGGCTCTCCTGCAGACCGACCGCAAGCAGCACTGCGTCGTACTCGCGGATGAGCGACGCCATCGGAATGTCTTTTCCAATCTCGGTCTTGACGTGAAGATCCAGCCCCATTTCCACGAGGTCGTCGATCTCGCGGTGGAGCACCTCGCGCGGGAGCCGGTAGGTGGGCACGCCGGTGTACAGCGCCCCGCCGGGCTTGTCCTCGCGCTCGAACATCACCACACCGTAGCCGAGCCGCATCAGGTCGAGGGCGGCCGAGAGCCCCGAGGGGCCGGACCCGATGATCGCCACTCTCTTACCCTGTGTGTTCTCGAATCGGGGCAGCGTCTCAGGCCGCAGCTTCTGATACTCCTCGTAAGCGAACCGGTGGAGCGGCCGTATGGCGATCGGCTCGTCGTAGTAGTTGCGCTTGCATGCCGTCTCGCATGGGTGATGGCAGATACGGCCGAGAACACCCGGCATCACGTTGCGCGTCCGCACGAGCTCGTACGCCTCATCCACACGGTCATCCGCGATCAGGAACGACTGACCGCGCGCATCCACGTTGGCCGGGCAGTTTCCCACACATCCGGGGAGACGCTCGGACGTGTACAGGCCATCGATGATCCCGTTGTAGTCGTGCGGCGCAGAGGTGAGCAGCGGGATCTCATCGCGGCCGAGTACGCCTCGCAGCCTGAGCGCACCGCGCCAGCGATCGCTCACGGTGACCTTCTCGGCCGGGTACTTGATCGTGACGGGACCGCGCTTGACCGCGCCGGCCGTCACTGCGAACCCGGTCAGGATCGACCGGACTCCCTGCATGAAGCCGCGCACTCCCTCGGCGTGCTCGTCAGAGACCGTAGACGGGGTCTCGGGGATCGTGCGATCTACAGCCACAGCGCCACCACCCCCGCGACTACGAGCTGCACGATGGCAAGCGGCGTGAGCACCGTCCAGCAAAACGTCATGAGTTGGTCCTGCCTGAGTCGCGGGAACGTCCACTTGATCCACATCACCGCGGTGATGAGTACCATCGCGAGCACGAGGAACACCGCGAGCCCGGCGACACCGGGCAGCCAACGGTAGCCGCCCAGGAAGACGGCTGCGCCAAACAGCGACGCGGAGATCAGCGCACCGTACTCACCCATCATGAAGATCGCCCAGCGGAATCCCGAGTAGTCCGAGAAGTAGCCGGCGACGAGTTCCGACTCGGCCTCCGGCAAGTCGAACGGACCGCGGTTCATCTCGGCGATCGAGGCGATGAAGTAGACGACGAACCCGACGAACGTGAGCGGGATCCACCACCACTGCCACGCGTCCATGACCTCGGTGGGCTGCAGTGAGCCCGCCAGGACGATCACCGAGAGCACCGCAAGCGAACGGGGGACCTCGTAGCTCACCATCTGAGCCGCGGCACGCATGCCGCCGATGGTCGCAAGCGTGTTGTGCGACGACCACGCGGAGAGCAGGATGCCGAGCACGCCGATCGACGGGAACGCGAGATAGAACACCATGCCCACCGTCGAGTCCAGCGGCGCCCAGCCGGCCCAGAACGGAATCACGGCCACCGACATCGCAATAGGCGCGAAGACGGCCATCGGCGCATAGCGGAAGATCGGCTTGTCGGCGTTGTCGGGGACGATGTCCTCTTTGAACAGCAGCTTGGGCACGTCGGCGATCATCTGCAGCACGCCTGCCGGGCCGAGCTGCTGCGGGCCGAGACGCATCTGGATGCGCGCCGCGACCTTGCGCTCCCACCACACGCCGATAACGGCGCCGCCAGCTATGAACATGACGGCCGCCAGGCCCCAGAGGAGTCCCCACAGAAACGTCATCGGTCCACCTCCCCGAAGACGGGGTCGAGTGAGCCGAGGATCACGACAAGATCGGAGAGCGTGTAGCCCTCGGACACGAGCGGAAGGAGCGCGAGGTTGCAAAACGCGGGCGACCGGACCTTCATGCGGTACGGACGCACGGAACCGTCACTCACGAGGTACACGCCGAGCGAACCGCGTGCGCTCTCGATGTGGTCGTACGCGTCGCCGGGACGCGGCGCGAGGAGGCGCGGCATCCCGTCGGCCTTGATCGTTCCCGGCTCGAACTCGGCCAGCCCGTCGAGCGCCTGGCCGATGATCCGGCAGCTCTCTATCGCCTCCCACAACCGCACGCGGGTGCGGTCGTAGACGTCGCCGTTGTCGCCAACGGGAATCGAGAAGTCGAAGCGCGGGTACACCGAGTACGGATCGTCTCGTCTCAGGTCCCAGTCGACGCCCGAGCCACGCGCCACAGGCCCCGACGCGCCCCACGACACCGCGTCGTCGGCATCGAGGACGCCGATGCCTTTCGTGCGCGCACGGAAGATCACGTTGCCGAACAAGAACCGGTCGATCTCGAGCATCGCGGCAGGATGCTGGGCCACGAACTCACGGCACTTCTCGATCCAGCCGTCGGGCAGATCGAACGACACCCCGCCCGGACGTACGTAGTTGTACGTGAGCCGCGCGCCGCACAACGACTCGAACAGGTCGACGACGAGTTCGCGCTGCCAGAACGTGTACATGAACGCGCTCGTCGCACCGGTGTCGGCGCCGGCCGGACCGATGGCCATCATGTGGCTCGCGATACGCTGCAACTCGCATACGATCACGCGGATGTACTCGGCACGCTCGGGCACGCGGATCCCGGCAAGGCGCTCAACGGCGCGGCAGTAGGCCCAGTTGGCGTACATGGAGCCGACATAGTCGAGACGGTCCGTGAGCGGCACGACCTGCAGGTAGGTGCGGTTCTCGGCCATCTTCTCGATGCCGCGGTGCAGGTGCCCGATGACCGGCTCGGCATGCCTGACGATCTCGCCGTCCAGCTCCACGATCACGCGGCACACGCCGTGTGTCGACGGATGCGACGGGCCGATGTTGACGATCGTGTTGTCGCCCTCGTAGATGACTTCCGGCATCACGACGTCGGGGGCACAGTCGAGGTCCGGCAGCGCGGGAGCTGCCTGGTCAGTGGGTGTGTCCTGAGGCTCGATCACAGGTAATCAGGCCTCCTGATGATCGTCGGGTTCTCGTAGTCCTTGCGCAGCGGGTAGCCCACCCAGTCGTCCGTCAGCAAGATCCGCCGAAGGTCCGGGTGACCGTCGAACACGATGCCGAACATGTCGTAGACCTCCCGCTCCTGCCAGTTGGCGGCGGCCCAGAGATCGTTGACGCTGTCGATCCTTGGTTCATCGCGCGGTACCCGCGTCTTCACGAAGATCCCAGCACGCATCTCGCGCGACTGGAGGCGGTATACGAGCTCGAACTCCTCGCCGAAATCGACCGCCGTCACCATGCCCAGCCGGTCGAAGCCGAGGTCCTTGAGATCGCGCGCCGCCGCGTGCAGCCGATCGCTTGTCACAAGCAGCACACCGTCACCGAACTCGATGGAGAAGAGCGGGCACAGATCCGGATACTGGCCGCAGAGGTGTTCGCGGAGTTCCGTGATGTCCACTACACGTCACTCCCTTCGGGAGCTGCGTCGGCGGTCTCTCCCCGTAGCGGGTCGCCGGGCAGCGGCAGCACGCCTTCTACCGCGCGCACCCGGGAGGGCGAGATCGACTCGGCACGGACCTTCTCCCGCAGCCTCAGGATGGCGTCCTGAAGAGACTCTGGCCGAGGAGGGCACCCGGCGATGTAGATGTCGACCGGCAAGAACTCGTCCACGCCCCGGACCACCGAGTAGGTGTCGTAGTAGAAGATGCCGCCCGAGACTGCGCAGTTGCCCATAGCTATGCACCACTTGGGATCGGGCATCTGAGCCCAGAGACGCTTCACGGCCGGAGCCATCTTGTGGGTGATGGTTCCGGCGACCACCATGACGTCGGTGTGCCGCGGGTCCGGGCGCGGGATCGAGCCGTGACGGTCGAAGTCGAACTTGGAGAACGAGGCCGCGATGAGCTCCATCGCGCAACACGCAGTGCCCATCGGCATCATCCACAGCGAGTAGCCGCGCGCCCAGTCCGCGATGGCATCGATGCTCGTCAGAATGATGCCGCCGCCCGGAGTACTCTCCAGCGCCTTGGCGAGATCGTCTACACCGGCCACTTCAGACCGCCCTTCTTCCACTCGTAGAAGAGTCCGAGCGTGAGGAACGCGCCAAAGATGGCGACTGCGATGCCGTCGGCGACCGATCCGCGGATCTGCGAGCCCACCGCAAAGAGCAGAACGGTCTCTGCGTCGAAGATGACGAACAGGATGGCCACGGTCGAGAACCTGATGTTGACCGGTCGCCACGGCGATGCGGCCTGCTCGATGCCGCACTCGTATGCCGAGGATTTGAGGGCGTTGGGGTGCTTTGGCGCGAGAATGGCGTTGGCGCCCAGCATCACGAGAAGGAACACGATGGGCCCGGCGGCAAGGCCGATGACGAAGAGCAGACTCTCTGTCGATGCCATCCATACCCCCATGTATGCAGCCGAAGCACTTAGTAACTCATAGTTACGCACTTCGGATAACCGGCAATCGCGCACCTTGCAGATGCGAACGGGCTCACACCACCCTGAGGCCCGCAGCACTTCCGGCTGTTTATAGCAGACCCGTTCGACCTTGTAAACATTGTTACAATGCCTTCCCGACCCTATCGCGGTCGGTCCTTCGAGCCTGCCTACAACGCCTTGCGTTCGGCTTCCGTCCGCTCGATCTGTTCGGACAGCCCGATCCACTCCGCCTCAAGATCCGCCAACCGCCGTTTGATGACGGCGTACTCCCCCATCGCGGACGTGAAGCGGTCCTTGTCCTCGTAGAGTTCCGCATCCCCAAGCAACGTGACGAGTTCGTCATGACGCGCCTGTGCTGTGCCGAGTTCGCGCTCCACGGTCGCAAGGCGCCTCCGCGCATCCCGCGTCCCCCGGTAGAGGCGATTGCGCGTCTCGGCCTCAACGCGGCGCTCCTCCTTTGACTTCCTCGATCGAGGCTCCTCCGGATCGGCAGACTTCGCATCGTCGACCGATCCCCGGGCAGGCTGTCCGGGGACAGCCTCGAGCGCATCTGTCTTGTCTCGGAAGTAGTCATAGCCACCGGGATAGACCGTCACGCCGCCGCCACGGACGTCGGCGACCTTGTCGGCCACCGCCCGTATGAGGTGCCGGTCGTGGGTGATGAGCGCGATCGTGCCCGTGTACTGCGTGAGGGCTGCTTCCAGCACGTCGCGGCCCTGGATATCGAGGTGGTTGGTAGGCTCGTCGAGACAGAGCAGCGACGCCGGCTTCACGAGCATCTTGGCAAGCGCGAGGCGCGCGCGCTCTCCGCCCGAAAGCACGCGAACGAGTTTGTGCACGTCGTCGCCTTTGAACAGGAACGTACCGAGGAGCGTCCGAGCCTGCTCCTGCGTCCAGCCGGGAGCCGCCGTCATAAGCTCCTCCAGCACGGTGTTCTTGAGTCCGAGTGCCTCGAGCTGGTGTTGCGCGAAGTACGCGACGGAGACCTTGTGTCCGAGGCGGCGCTCACCCGCATCAGGGGCCAGGTCGCCGGCCAGGATCCGAAGCAACGTAGACTTGCCGGCGCCATTGGGGCCGACGAGCGCGACCTTGTCTCCGCGATACAGCGCGAGCGACAGGTCCTCGTAGACCACGTTGTCGCCGTACGCCTTGCGGATCCCCTCAAGGGCAATGACCTCGTCGCCCGTGCGCTCCGGTTGCGGGAACTGGAACCGCACCTTCGTGCGCTCGGGCGGGATCTCGATACGCTCGACACGCTCGAGTGCCTTGATCCTACTCTGGACCGCTTTGGCCTTCGTGTT
Source organism: Actinobacteria bacterium UBA2272 (assembly GCA_002347725.1). Classification (GTDB taxonomy): domain Bacteria; phylum Actinomycetota; class Coriobacteriia; order Anaerosomatales; family Anaerosomataceae; genus UBA2272. Next base: position 237,046 of record DDXA01000003.1, on the reverse strand, counting down.
CTTGTACCGGAAGCGCTCGATGAACCGTTCCTGCTGCGCGACATAGCGCTCCTGCTGCTTGTGCGCGGCGACCAGTCGTTCCCGGTCTTCGGACTTGTGCTGCTCGTACGCGCTGTAGGTTCCGTGATACACGGTCAGGCGCCGACGCTCGAGCTCGGCCACGCGTGAGACCAGCGCATCCATGAAGGTGCGGTCGTGGCTGACGAGGACGACGGCTCCCTCGTACGATCGCAGAAAGCTCTCGAGCCAGGTCACGCTCTCAAGATCGAGGTGGTTGGTCGGCTCGTCCAGCAGCAGCACGTCCGGCTCGGTTAGCAGCAGCTTGGCAAGCGCCACGCGCATGAGCCAGCCACCGGACAGCTCGCCCACATCACGTATCAGGTCGCGCTCCTTGAAGCCGAGGCCGGTAAGGACCGCCCGCGCCTCGGCCTCCACGGTGTATCCGCCGAGATGCTCGAACCGGTCCCTGAGGCGACCGTACTCGGCAAGCAACGTCTCAAGATCCCCTTCTGCGGCAGTCTCCAGCTCGGTCTCGAGCAGCTGCATCCGGTGCTCGATGCCCTGAACGCCGGACGCCTCCGAGAGCACCTCGGCGAGTACCGTCCTGCCACACATCTCGATCGCCTCTTGCCGAAGGTAGCCGACGGTGGCATCGCGTGCGCGTATGACGCTGCCCGAGTCGGCCTCCTGCTCGTCTGCCATGATCTCGAGCAGCGTGGTCTTGCCGGTGCCGTTAGCGCCGACGAGTGCGATACGGTCGCGCGCGCCAATGCGAAGGAACGCATCCGAGAACAGGACGCGCTCGCCGATGGTCTTGGTCACATGGTCGACAGTGATGATCACGCCGAACAGTCTACCAGTGCTGCGCCCGCGCGTGCCGCGCTATGCGCTGCGGGTCAGCAGGAGTCCGATCTCGCGCAGCATCGCGCAGTGGTGATCGAACACCACATCGTCTTCGACTCCCCACTCCAGCGAACGCTCGGCGAGCAGGTTCACGACAGCGATGATGCTGCCCACGGTCGGCGTGTCGTAGTTGCCGCCCACATGGAGGAAGGCCAGGCGGACGATTCCCTCAACACTCTCCCTGACCGCAGACGTGCGGGTATCCAGACCGAGTTCCTCGCGGCTCGCGCCGAACCGCGCGTAGTGTGTAGAGGTGAAGCAGTCAACGACGGCGTCACGCACCGCGTGTATCGGCGGTGGCCGAAGTGCCTCACCGCAGTCGTGCGTCCACTCGCCGTTCGTCTGCATGCGGCCACCCGTCTCTTGTCGGCAGCCTCTCTATCGGCAGAAGTGTGCCGATACTGAGTGCGCAGCGTCACAGTAGGCGAAGTTCGTTGCTTGCCGAACAATGCAGTGACCATCGAGAATGGTGCAGCGCGGACCGCCTGGCAGCCGCGCAGCACCTGACACCCAAGGCCTCAGAATGGCGGTTTCGACGCCCAGGGCTCCGGGGTCTCGGCGCTCATCGCGCGCGATCGCACGAACTCCACGAACACGCGGTCATGCTCGTACACATGTCCCGCGAACCACTCCCGCACGAACGCCACGACCGGTTTCATGCTGGTGAGTTCCCCCGACCGGAACTGCAAGACGGCCTGGCGGGCCGCGTCAGTGAGCTCCCTATGCTCGGCGATGTGGTCGGCGGCGGCAGCACCGCCATAGCCCGCCCGCTCCATCAGTTGCTCTTCGGTCATGAAGTGGCAGTCGACGTGTTCCATCAGGCGGTCGAGGACCTGCATGATCTGCTCCGGACTGTCATCGGCAGTCTCCACGTAGTCCACGAGAGCGTGGATGTCGCGATGCTGCTGGTCGACGAGAGGGTCACCCGTCTCCATCGACTCGTCCCACAGGAACCCGGTCATGCGCCCACGCCCTTCCGCCAGGTCGCTGCCGTGGTCAATAGTAGCGCAGGCGGGGCCGAGGATGACACAAGGCTCCGGCACGTATGCCGGAGCCTTTCACTATTCATGGTGGGCGATACTGGATGGTCTTGTATCGCTCGGCATCCCTTGGTGAAGTAAGCCTCGTCCTCGCGGGCGAGTTTCCACAACAAAGCCTTAGACTGGAGTCATGCGCACCACCACATGCCACAGGTGTGGAGACACCTTCGACGTCCAACGCGGCAATCTGCCGAAACTCTGCCCCGCATGTGGGCAGGGTTGGCAGTGGTGCTATCGCTGCCAGGATGCTCGTCCGCGTGCCGAGTGCAACGCTCACCGGACCATGTGTGTGGCCTGCCAGAAGGAGTACCGCCTCGAAAAGCGTGCAGGGCGTGGTCGGGTGGCGGAGTGCGTGCGCTGCGGGCAGAAGTTCTCCTATGCGGAACGTTACGCCCCCCGGCTATGTCCTCAATGCCGTAGCCTGCCCCAAGTGGGCGCCACTCCCCGACGTGCCACACATGTCTCCAAGGTCGCGTCCATCGGAACAATGAAGAACTGCACCCAGTGCAGAAGGGACCTCCCGCTATCCGAGTTCAGCATGCGAAGTGCCAGCCCAGATGGCCTGTCCTATATGTGCAGAGGTTGCGCCGCTCAGCGTGGCAAACAGTACCGCGCTGCGCGGCGAGAGGCCGAGGCCGAGCGGCGGAAGGATTACCGAATCCGCAACAGCGACTACGTCAGCTCATACAAGAGGGCGTGGCAGGATGCAAACCGTGAGGCCTACAACGCGTATATGAGGCGGTATAGGCGAACGGACAAGGCGAGAAGCGCCAGGGGCCAGTATGAGAGGAGCCGCGCATCGACAGACCACCGATTCCGTCTGGACCGCAACCTGTCGCGCCAGATTCGACTGTCGCTGGCCGGGTCGAAACAGGGTCGTTCATGGGAAACGCTGGTCGGCTATTCGCTTGATGAACTGATGCGCGAGATTGAGTCGAAGTTCCAGCCCGGCATGGGGTGGGAGAACTACGGCGATTGGCACATCGACCATGTGTACTGCAAGGCGCTGTTTCGCTATCAGTCGGCGGGTGATGTCGAATTCCGCCTGTGCTGGGCACTTCGGAATCTGACGCCAATGTGGGGGCGGGAGAACCGGGCGAAGTCTGACTACTTGCCAGATGGCAGGCGGGCAAGGGAGTTGGCGGACGATGAGCGCTGCTCACTCGTGGCGGCAGCAAGAGTCGAACTCTGGGGAGACGGAGCCCCGCAGTAGAGCAGTCGACCGACACGCCGTCGAGCGCCACGCCAGTCTCCCGGCAGACTTCCCCGCTCCCAAGCCCCGTTCACATGGAGTGCCCCCAGTGACGGTAGCACGGTCTAAGAGTGGCGGCTCGAAAGACTATCGGCTCCTTGAGTCGAGGCGGTCCCGCTCATCCTCAAGGCATCTGAGGCGAAGTGCACGCTCTCGGACTATCGAGTGAGCAACCACCGTCCTGGTCAGCGCGAGTACGTCTGCCATCGCGTAGACGAACAGTATGCAGAGGACCACGAACCACACAGCTTCCGCTGGCGGCGGCAGAAGGAGGGCCGTCGCCCGGTATGCCACGGCGAGTAGAATCGTCAGAATCTGAAGCCCTACCGCCACAACCCATGGCGCGAAGAAGGGCATGATGCCGCTGTCTGAGGAGAGCCAGCGCACGGTGTCCTCTGACATCATGGTTGCAACGATTGCCATCCCGGCGAAGATGATGCCCAGCAGAGCCCCGAGGAGGACTAGGAAGTCGCCTGCGATGTCTTGTCGAGCGGTGGCGTCGACGAGTGAGGACACAACCCCACCACCGACTCCACCCACTACGAGCGCCATCATGCCCTCGGGCCAGAGGATATCCTTGAGGCGCAGTTGCCCAATGGCATGAAGGAAGCCGACCTCCCTCCTCAGTGAACTCAAGCGCTCCGCCTCCTAAGGAGAAACTCAATTATGACTGCAATCAGTTCAGGCCAGGTGTCAGGGAACGCGATTGCTACTCTGGTTGTCCGGTCACGCTGGTCATACGTGGTGGGTCTGACATTCTGAGTGCCCCGAGCGGTCACATAGCCGAAGCCCGCTTCACCCATTGCGACGTAGGCCCTGAATACCTCGTCATCCGCCAGGTGCTGCAAACCCCGTTCCGGGTCTCTCGCCTCGATAATCTCGCGCATCGTCTTCGCCTCGGCGCGCTTCATACGACCAATGACGGGCTCGAAGCTGTCCAACGCGTCAGGGTTCGGTAGCTTCGCGTTGAACCGCAGCACCTGCACCGCGTCCACAGAGGCGAGCCACTGCTTGAACTCCCGTCCGTCGAGAAGAGGCTCGACATCCCAATCAGTGGTCGCTCCATCCAGAGTCTCACGCTCGCCTTGATTGAGAAGTCGACGAAACACGGTAGCCAGCGTCGTCACGCGGAAAGACGGATGCAGCGCGATTGCCAGCACTCGGTTGTCTGGGTCGAATACGAATGCCGATGTAGCGCTGGACTCGGAGCCACCGACGGTGTCGACCCACGACTTGGCTTTCTCATCGAACAGCGTCTCGGCGATTGGCTCGACCTTCTTCCAACCGACACGACCAGACAGGAGGCGCCTGTCCGTGTCGATGCGCCGGTTGCCGACAAGCCAGGTTCGCCTATGCGCGGTGCCTGTCTGGACTGGCTCGCCGAGCAGCAGGACATGCGAGAAGTGGTCAAAGACGTCCTCTATGGGTCGAGAGAAAAGGTCGGTCTGGGCAAGCGGCCGTCTATTCACCTTCAATAGCACGACTTCTCCGTCATGCCCCGAGAACCACTGCTGCAACAGCTCATCACCTTGCATCGAGCTCTCCAATCCCCTCGCCTCACGTTGAGGCTAGCACATCACCCACGAAACCCCTTGATGCGGCTAGACTCTAACTCATGACAGAACCGAACCGCACGCAAGACAAACTGCTGTCCTTCGGTCAGCTGTTCGCCGCTGCCGACGAGGCTCGACTGCTGCGCGACGAGGCGCGCGACCTACTCGACGCGGGAGCCTCTGACGACGAGGTCTGTTCTCACGTCATCACGCGCGGGCGCGAGCTCGGCCTTATCGGGCCGCGCGTTATGCTACCGTCGCTGACGCGCCGTATCACCCGCATGAGCATGCCTGCGTTCCTTAACGCGGCGGCCAAGTTGCTCGCCAAGAAGTACCAGGGCAAGCGTGTCGGCGACGTGGCCGATGGCCTGTGGAGCAGAATCGGGATGGACCATTGGCTGGCGTCCTACGTCCTCGACTGGGCAAAGACGGGCGAGCCTGGCCCGTTCTTCGAGAGCTTCGGCGGACGCGTGTGGGTCCAGCGTATCGGCCTCGGTGAGCCGAAGGTTGACAGCGTCTGGTGCGTCATCACCCCGAGTTCGCACCCGCAGGAGCTCCTGCGTCAGGCGTTCGAGGAGTCCGTGCGTGTGTTCCCCCCTGAGACCTTCTCGCGGTACGGCTATAGCGTGGAGGCGCATCGCATCGTGCGCATGAAGACTGATGACCCCTCCCTCTCCTACGGTGACATAGCCGAGCGGCTGCTCGATGAGCGCGAGCCGCAACTGCGCGAGATGGGCCGCGAGGTCTTCGCCGAGCGCAGGGACTCGGAGCGCAAACGCATCGAGAAACTGGTCTCCCGGTTCTGGGAGGACTACGCCGACAGTTTCTTCTCGTACCTGTCGCCGGAATCGGACTAGCCGTCTGAGAGACTCACCCCGCACACCGCCTGACAGACGGAGGTGGACGCGGTGGCGGGTCGGAGCGATGCAGGAGTGGGCCGGGTGTCGTCGGCGGGGACCGAGCGCGCATGCGCCGGGACCGCCGACGCCACGCGTGCCGCGCTGCTCGCCCTCGTCCGTCTCCACGAGCTCGGCGGCCTGCGCTTCTGCGACGAGAGCGGAGCGGCTGTCCACATCGGCGCCGCCCGCCCGAGCCCGCAGGAGAGCTCGGGCAGGCGCGCTGTGGTCAGGCGCGAGGACACAGGGCAGACTGCCCCGCCAGTAACACGGGCAGTCTGTTTGCATGACGGTGGTACCGGGTGAGCGTCCATGTCGTCAGAGCAGGTCTCGACTGGGTGCAGTCCTCGTTCTCCGGGACGCTTCACGACGAGGTCCTCACCACGCTCGAACGGCTGAAGACGCTCGCACAGTCCGTGGAGGTGCCTCAACCGTACCCGCTCGGCCTCTTCGAGTGCATGGTGCAGCCCAGGGGTAGGGCTCACTGGGCCTACGTTCTCAGACATCCCGAGTTCGAGGTACTCGTCACTCGTGACCCGCGTCCGGGCGCGCCGGCGGCCTCCCTCCGCCTCACAGCATTTGGACTCGCCAACACGAGACCCGAGGACCTATGGGCCATCGTGACCGCATCGTTCGGAGAGCTCGGGCAGCTGAAGGAGATTGCCGTCTCGCGCGCTGATGTGGCGGTCGATGTGCAGGGCCTCCACCCGTCTCCCGAGATGGCAAGCCGGGTCGTATGCCCCGCGTCGTACCGCGCCACGCACGGGACCGCGACGGAGGTCCAGACGTTCTGCTTCGGCAAAGGGGACGTGAGCCTGCGGGTCTACGACAAGCGTGCGGAGATGGCTGTCTCCGGCAAGGCCTGGGTGGAGGAGTCGTGGCGCCTGGCAAGCGGCTATGATTCGGCACGGCCTGTGCATCGGGTCGAGGTGCAGCTGCGTCGTAAGGCGCTCGCCGAGCTCGGGACGCACGCAGCATCGCAGGTGTTCGCCTCCCCCGGCGCGCTGCTCGACTTCGGGCTGACCTGGGCCAACCTCCGTGTGCCGACGGATGACGCGACCAAGACGAGGTGGCCCGAGGACCCGGCGTGGACGGCGCTCCGCTCGGCGGTGTTCGGAGGCGTGCCCCTGCAGCGAACGTGCCGCGTCTCGGAGCTCATGTCTCTGGACCGCGCCAAGCGCACGTTGGTCGGGTGTGCCGCGACCGCAGGCGCCTACTACGGCGTGACGGACTACATGCAGGCGCTGCAGCGCCTTTCCTTCGCGGCAGAAGTGCATATGATGGACCTCGGGACGGACTTCGCCGAGCTCGTCGAGTCCAAGCGGCGCCGCATCCTCTCCGAGGGGGTCTAGACATGTCGTCATGCGTCATCTACGCCCGCGTCAGCACCAAGGAGCAGCACGACGAGGGTTACTCCATCCCGGCGCAACTCAAGGCGGTGCGGGCATTCTGCGCCGCTGAGGGCTTCGCGCCTGTCGCCGAGTTCGTGGAGGCTGAGAGCGCAGGGCGTACCGGGCGCTCTGAGTTCGGTCGGATGCTTGATTACTTGGCGTCGCACCGGGAGGTCACTGTCGTGGTGGCCCACAAGCTCGACCGTCTGTACCGCAACTTCGCGGACCAGGTCTCGCTTGAGGAGGGCCTCGGGGTGCGTGTGCGCTACGTCGTCGGTGACGTCCCCGATACGCCGCAAGGCGAGCTCATGCGGGACGTGCAGCTGTCCATGGCCAAGTTCTACCTCGGCAACCTGCGCCAGGAGGTTGTCAAAGGCATGGAGGAGAAGGTCGCCCAGGGCGGCTGGCCGCACCGTGCGCCTCTCGGGTACCTCAATGACAGGCAGGGACGCTCGGTGGCAGTCGACCCCGGCACCGCGCCGCTGGTCGTCCATGCGTTCGAGCGCTACGCGGCCGGGGCGGTCTCTGTCGCCGAGCTCACCGAAGAGCTCGCGGCCAAGGGCCTCGTCTCCCGTGCGGGCAAACCTCTGTCGCGCGCGGGGCTCCACCGCCTCCTCGGTAATCCCTTCTACGTCGGTCGCATCCCGTACAAGGGCGATGTGTTCCCTGGAGCGCACGAGCCGCTCGTGTCCCCTGAGCTCTTCGGGCGGGTACAGGACATGCTCTCAGCCAACCGCAACGGCACCAAGCGGCGCAAGGCTGAGTACGCGCTCCGTGGCGTCATGCGTTGTGGCGAGTGTGGTTGCCTCATCACCGCCGGGACGCACAAGGGCCACGTCTACTACCGCTGCACGCATGGCAAGGGCAAGGGCAGCTGCTCTCAGCGCTCGTACATCCGCGAGGAATCTCTCGTCGGCGAGGTCGCGGACGTGCTCGGTCATATCGAGGTCGGACCTGAAGCCGTCGCGCGTCTGCTTGCGGACTGCGAGGCGTACCTGACGGAGAAGAGCGCGGAGCTCGAAGAGGGACGCGCCGCTCTGCAGCGGGAGGCCGCATCGGTGAAGTCGCGCGAGAAGAAGCTGCTAGCCGCATATCTCGATGGCGCCGTCCCGGTCGAGGTGTACCGGGAGAGCGCCGAGGAGCTCGCCTCGTCCCGTCGCGCTCTGGAACTGCGCATCGCCGAGTACGGCACAGGCACCCTGCGCGGGTTCGAGGAGGTCAGGGAGCTACTCTCCGTTGCATCGTCAGTCCGTATCGACTTCGAGGGCGTCGAGGGGTCCGGGCGAAGGGAGTTGCTGCACACGGTACTTTGTAACGTCACGGTCGCGGACGGCCACATAGCTTCCTACCAGTACAAAGACCCCTTCGGGGTTCTCGAAATGAGTCCCGAAGGGGCCTTTCATCAATCATGGTGGGCGATACTGGATTTGAACCAGTGACTTCTTCCGTGTGAAGGAAGCGCTCTCCCACTGAGCTAATCGCCCTCAAGACCGCTCGCGCGGCGTCGCCTATTGTAGCAGTCTCGCGTCGATGCGCCAGACCCTCATCGGGCGTACCCGGCCGGATGGGAGCTGTGCCAACGCCAGGCGTCTCCAACCATCTCCCCGAGGCCGCGCTTCGGCGCCCAGTCGAGGACTTCGCGCGCCCGGTCGATGCCGGCGACGAGAGTCGCCGGATCCCCGGCGCGCCGGGGTCCTGACGCGACCTCGATCTCGACACCGGTCGCTGAGCTGCACTCCCCGACCACCTCAAGGTTGGAGTAACCGCGGCCACTGCCCAGATTGCAGATCGTCCCCGTGCCGCCGTCGCCAAGGTACTCGACGGCCGCGCGATGGGCCTCGGCCAGATCGACGACGTGCACGTAGTCGCGTACGCACGTCCCGTCGGGCGTCGGGTAATCGGTGCCGAAGACGGTGAAGGTCGGGTGATCCCCCGCTGCGACGCGCAGGATCCTCGGCACGATGTGCGTCTCGGGGTCGTGCGCCTCCCCGAGCGAACCATCCGGCCAGGCTCCCGCCACATTGAAGTACCGCAGTCGCACGGCCTCCAGCTCACCCGCGTCCTCGGTCACCGCGATCATGCGCTCGAAGGCCAGCTTCGACGCACCGTAGGTGTTGATCGGCCTGGTGGGCGCTTCCTCCGGTATCGGGACGACTTCCGGCTGTCCGTACACGGCCGCCGTGGAGGAGAACACGAGCCGCCGCACACCATGCCGCAGCATCCGGTCGAGCATCATGGACGGCTCGGCGAGGTTCTTCCGATAGTACAGGTCGGGGAGTTCCTGCGACTCGGCGACTTCGATGTATCCGGCACAGTGAATGACCACATCGATGTCCGGCAACACGGAGTCGAGGATCTCGGTATCCCCTATCGCGGCCTTCACGAGAACCGCGCGACGGTCGACCGCCGGTACGTGCCCACGCTCGAGCGAGTCGATGACGACGACCTCGTGTCCGGCATCGAGCAGCAGCCTGGTCGTGATGCTGCCGATGTACCCGGCCCCGCCCGTGACCAGTAGCCGCACCCTCGTGGCCTCCTAGTAGCCGTGGGGAGGTACGATGCCCGACTCAAGCGCGGCCACGACGCGAGCCGCCACCTCCGTGTCCCACCGCTCAGGCACGGTCCAGCCGGCTTCGCCAGCCAGGGCCTCCCTCAGCGCGGCGGAGATCGAGGCTGCATGCGCGCCGACGAGCCGGTTCGCGCCGATGTGGACCGTGATCTCCCGCTCTGTGTTCCGGCGTACCGTCACGCACGGGGTGCCCACCATGCAGGCCTCTTCCTGAATGCCGCCCGAGTCGGTCACGATCGCGGCAGCGTCGCGTTGCAGCGCGAGCATGTCGAGATAGCCGACCGGGTCGACCAGATGCACCGCGCCCGCGCCCTCCGTCAGCCCGGCCTGAGCGAGCTTGGGACGTGTGCGCGGATGCGTCGGGAACAGCACGGGCAGTGGCGAGCCTGACAGTGCGGTGGCAACAGCGGCAAGCCGTTCGGGATGCTCGGTGTTCTCGGGCCGGTGAATGGTTGCAAGCACGTACCCGCCGGACTCGAGCTCGCCGAGTGCGGCCGGCACACGGTCTTCGATCCGCGCAAGGTTGCGCAGTACCGACTCGGCCATGATGTTGCCCACGAAGTGGATGCGCGCGGCATCCACGCCCTCGGCGATCAGATTCTCGTCGGCCTCACGCACGGGTGTCAGGAGCATGGCCGAGAGTTGGTCGGTCACGAGGCGGTTGACCTCCTCGGGCATGGACATGTCGCGCGAGCGTAAACCGGCCTCGAGGTGGACGACGGGGATCTGCAGCTTGGCCGCCGCAAGGGCGCCTGCAAGTGTGGAGTTCACGTCTCCCACCACGAGGACGGCGTCCGGCCGTTCGTCGGCGAAGAGTTCCTCGAGCTTCATCATCGCCGTGCCGGTCTGAACCGCGTGAGTCCCGCTCCCGACGCCGAGCAGCCAGGTGGGCGCCGGTATGTCCAGGTCCGAGAAGAAGACGTCCGACATCGACGCGTCGTAGTGTTGTCCGGTGTGGGCGATCCGGGCGTCGATACCCGCCCCGATAAGGGCCGGCATGAGCGGTCCGATCTTGATGAAGTTGGGGCGAGCGCCCACAACGACGATCATACGCATGCGGATATGTCCTCTCGGTGAAGAACCGCGCTAGTGAAGAGCGGCTTCGAGCTGTGCCTTCACGATATCAGACAGCGCCTGAGTTCCGCCGAATACCTGCACGTCGGTCACGTCGGACCCATACGTCGAGAGGTAGGCCGATGTGGGAGGCGCGAGGGATGCAGGCGTGCTCAGGAGCACAACGCCACCGCGCTTGCCGATCGCGGCACCGCCGCCGAGGGCGTCCGGGAAGTCCTCACCCGTGGCGAGGCCGATGTTCTCGTTGCTCGCCCACCACATGCGCACGCCGTAGCGTGCGACGTTGGCCGCCGTCTCGTAGCGGTTACCGCCTTGCTCCCGGTGCACGGTCCTCACACCCGTGACGGACCTGAGGGCCGACTCTACCGGGACGGAGACCGCAGCAGGTCCACCAGCGATCACGATCTCGTTCACGCCGATCTCGGTGATGACCGCCCTGGTGGCGGGGGTGAGTACCGTACTCTGCGTCAGCAGGACCGGGAACGCGCCCCGGTACGCTATCGGGGCGGCGGCCAGTGCGTCGGGGAACAGATCACCCCGGACCACGAACGCCGGGGAGTCGGCGCGCGCGCCGGTGATCGCCCTGATCTTGCGGGCAACGTCGGCCGCGGTCTCGTAGCGCGTCAGACCCTGGGCCCGTGAGGTGCCGAACCCTGCGGCCTTCAGTTGGTTCTCCGCGTTGGTGCTCACGGCAACCGGCCCACCCACGATGACCACCTTGGTTGCGCCAAGCCTGTTGAGTTCGGTCACAAGCCCGCCTGGAAGGGCTCCTGTCGGCGTAAGCAGTACCGGCGACCCGTACGCGCCGGCGAGGCCCGAGGCCGCGAGCGCGTCAGGGAAGTCCGCCCCCGTCGCGATCACCACCGTGGGGCAGCTTGCAGCACTGAAAGTCGCTTTGGAGGTCTCGATCGCCGTCAGATACCGGTCGACACCCCAGACGCGCTCGGCCGCGCCGAGTGTGGGGGTGAGCCCGAGTGCCCAGTGCAGCACGAACGTACCGTCACCCGCGAATCTTCGGACCTCCACGTAGTACGTCCCCGCCACCTGCGCGTCGAAGACGACCTTATCGTCACCGACGAAGTCATCCGCCCATGCGATCGGCGACGTCGCGAAGAGGTTCGCCGTACCGGAGGGATAGACATACACATCGAAGTCAGCGCCGGCCGGGCTCACGAGCCGCGCATCAAAGCGCTGCCCGGCGGACAGGGCGATCCGGTAGACCACGTTGGCGGCGGTCGAAGGCTGGAGTGCAGCGGATGCAGGGCTCGCGGGCAGGGCGATGGCGTCCCCGACGTTCTTCCACGTGCCGGCGCTAAGCGTCTCGAGGCCCCAGGACAGCGTGTAGTCGCCGCTGCCGGACGCGGCCTTCACGTCGACATAGTACGTTCCGGCCTTGCCCGAACCAGTTGGTACGTCGAAGGAGAACGATCTCACAGGACCAGGCGCAGACGCCGCCAGTGGGGTTGCCGTGAGGATGCTACCTGCCCCGGGACCGAAGAGGTACAGCTGAGGTGCGAGGGCGGAACTCCAACTGTCGAGGCTCACGGTGAGGCGCTGACCCTCTGCGACCGCCACCGGGAGTACGTCATCGGGATCCGAGGACGCGTCGACGGACCCCGCGTGCGGCGAGGTGCGCGACACGCCGGGTATCTCGCTATCCGCGTCGGCGTTCCATGGCGAGCGGTACCACGACAGGGTATACGATCCGGCGCCCGCCGCAGCGGCGACGGCCACGTAGTAGCGACCTGTGACCCCGGCACGGTGCGTCACACTCTTGACGAAGGCATCTCCGGTGGTCCCGACGAGCGCGCCGGTGGCCGCAATGTCGGTGGTGCCGGGGGCGTACAGGTAGACGTCGGCGTTCAGGGCTGCATCGCCGGTGATCGTCAGGCCGATGCGGTCGCTATCCGCAAGGTCGATCCAGTAGACATCCACGTCATCGGTACCTGCGGCAAGCGTGCCGGCAAACGGTGAGCCGGGAATCTCGCTCGAGCCGCCCGGAGTCCCACCCACGTCGGGAGTCTCGGCGACCGACACGTCCGCGGCGCCGGCGAGCGAACGAAGAACTTTCGTGGTGCGCGGATCGTAATCGGCCGAAAGCGCCTCCTCAACGCCGGCGAGCGCGGGTGGCGGGGAGAACCCGAGCACCACAGCGACCACGCACAGCAGTGCTACGCTACGAACCGAAGGCCCACTCATTTATCGAATCCCCCCTGCTCAGGCACGTAGTCTGACGAGCGTGCCAGGATGTTCTCGAGTCTACCATACGCATACGACGCCGGCGGCTCAGTGCACGTCAGTACGAGCCCCGCGCGAACAGAACGGCAGGGACCGTCCGCGCAAGCAGCGCGAGGTCGAATCCGACACTCCAGTTCTCGAGATAGAACAGGTCGAGACGCACCATTTCCTCAAAGGTGAGGGTCGACCGCCCGGATACCTGCCACAGACCCGTCATGCCCGGCGGGACCTCCATACGGCGCCAGTCGTGCTCCGTGTACTGGATGGTCTCGGGCTGAAGCGGCGGTCGTGGCCCCACGAGGGACATCTCCCCTCGCAGCACGTTGATGAGCTGCGGGAATTCGTCTACGGAGAACTTCCGCATCCACCTGCCCACCCGCGTCACCCGCGGATCGTCCTTCATCTTGAACAGCGGGCCCGTAGCTTCGTTCTTCCCGGCAAGCTCGGCGCGCCTGTCATCGGCGTCGGTGCACATGGACCGGAACTTGTACATCCCGAAGACCACGCCATCCTGACCGACACGCGGCTGGCGGTAGAAGACCGGACCGCGGGAGTCGAGCTTGATGGCCGCGCACACCGCGAGCCACACGGGCATCCCGACGATCACGACGGCGGTGCCGACCACGAGATCGAAGACCCGCTTGGTCCTGAGCGCCGCACGACTGAGCGACACGCCCTTGATGGTGATCAACGGCACTCCGCCGACCTCGCGCACGAGCACTCGTGATGTCAGTACTTCGAACAGGCCCGCGGAGACGTGGACCGAGAGGTCCATCCCGCGCAACTCGGCGATCATCCGCGAGATGACGCCGTGATCGAACGCCGAGCCGGCGATGATCACGGTGTCGACGTCGTGCTCGCGAACGATCGCCGCGACATCGCGGGCGCCTCCGAGCGACGGCACGTCGTCGGCGCAGTAGTCGAGCGCAAGTTCCTCGGACCGAGACGACGCGAGACACCCGACCGGTGTGAGGCCCTGGTCAGGCCGACGGAGTAGCATGCGCACGATACTTGCGGCCTCGGCATTGCTCCCCACGATGAGCGTCCGCCGGTGCATCCTGCCCGCGCGACGCCTGCCGGTGAGCCACGCGCGAGACAGCAACCGGCCGCCGCTCACGCACAGCACGGCCAACGCGAAGGCCAGGAGCGTCCACGCACGGGAGAGCCCGGGCGTCTTGAGTGCGTACGTCGCCAGGATGAACGCGACCACGCCGAGTGCGATGCCGCGAAGCACGCGTGAGAACTCCCCGGCGCCCCAGGTGAGCCGCTCAAGATCGTAGAGACCCTCCGCACCCAGGGCGACCAGCCAGATGACGGTCACGATCAGGGAGATCTGGTAGTAGGTCACCGCTTCGCTGATGTTCTCGAACCCGACACGCGCTCCGAGTCCCTGGAACCTGACCCAGGTAGCGCCCAGCGTGGCTACGAGAAGCGCAGCAGCGTCCATGACCATGAGCACTGTGACTACGCGGCGTTTGCGGCCAGCGCGATCGAGAAACTCCGGTGTCTGCTCCGGTGTCACCAACCGCCCTCCCCTTTGATCGACGATGCACGAATGAAGCGCCACCGAAGTGTCGCGGCATCCGGGCAATCGTACTGGAAGAGTGTGCCAACGACAAGAATCACAGGGGGCGGTCAGACCGCCGCAGCATCGTCCACGAGGCCGAGGAATACGTCCACCACGGCCGGATCGAAGTGCGTACCGGCCCCGGAGCGGATGTGCGCGAGTGCGTCGGCGCGGCTCCAGGCTCTCCGGTACGGGCGGTCGGATGTCAGCGCATCGTAGACGTCGATCACGGCGAAGACGCGAGCCGGCAGTGGGATGTCCTCACCCGCCAGTCCTTGCGGGTAACCGGCGCCATCCCACCGCTCGTGATGGCAGTACGGGATGTCGAGCGCGGGGCGCAGGTAGTCGATCCGGGAGAGGAAGTCGCGCGCGTACTCGGGATGACGCCGCATCACGACCCACTCCTCATCGTCGAGCGGACCCGGCTTGTTGAGTACCGAGTCGGGCACGACCATCTTCCCGATGTCGTGAAGCAGCGCACCGCGATGGACGTGTCGCAGCTCGGCATCCGGAACGCCGAGTGCCGAGGCCATCTCGACGGCGAGTCCGGCCGAACGGACCGTGTGCCCGAGCGTCTCGGCATCGCGCATCTCGAGTGCCAGCGCCCAGCCCTCCAGGGTGGCGTCGTACGCGCACGCGAGCTCCGCGGCAGCTGCCTGCGTCTGCTCGTAGAGCCGCGCGTTGGCAACGGCAAGCGCGATCTGGGCCGAGAGGGTCCGGCACAGCACGATGTCGACGTCGTCGAACTCGTGGACGCGCGTCGAGGTTCCCACGATGCACGTGCCTGCTGCGGAACCCTCGATCATCAGTGGGACATAGAGGATCGAACGGAGCCCGCGCGCCTTACACACACGACGCTCCGCGGCGGTGAGATCGGCCACACTCGTGTCCGAGATGAAGACCGGCCCCCCCGTCGCGTTGGCTTCCGCGATGTGCGGATGGTCCGTAAGGCTCATCACCCGAAACTCGTCCGGGAAGTCCTGCGGTAGAGCGGGTGTAGCTGCACCGAGTCGCACGCTTCCCTCTCCGGCGAGAAGGTAGATGGCGCCCGTCTCCAGCCGGAGGACGTCCACGACACTCTCGATCGCGACCTGGAGCACGCTCCCCAAGTCGAGCGACTCCGCAAGCGCCATGCTCGCCTTCAACAGCGCAGATAGATCCGCCGGCGCTATCCGCCGATTCACGTCGTCCGTCACGGGCCCTCCCGTACAACACTCTCGGTCAGTGATCCCCACGTACCTCCATCGGCAGAAAGGGGCCGCCCCATGACAGGGCGACCCCCTCGGCAAGCACCATACGTGCCACCCCGTCCTAGACGGGCATCACGAACCCGTAGTCGGCAAGGACCGACTTGGGGAACTCGAAGCGGACGGTCATGAGCGGGTCGACGACCTGGCAGAACTTGAGGTCGCCGACGAGGCTCATGAGCAGCGCGGCGTCGTTGACCGGGAAGCCGGCGACCTTCGTCAGGAAGCCGTGCATCATGCCGAGCGCCATCTTGTAGGCGTCATCCACGGTCTCGGCCGAGGCGATCACGGCCACGAGATCGTCGTTCTCGATAAACGGCGTCGGCAGGTCGGGGATGTCGACCACCTGCGGGGTCATGCGCACCTCACCCGGCGTCTCGGCACCGCAGATGACGACTTCGCCGTCGCCCATGACCGCGTGCATGTCACCGCACCCGAACAGCGCGCCCTCCACGCCCACCGTGAGGTAGAGCTTCGAGCCGCTCGTCACGAGCGTGCAGTCCATGTTGCCGCCGTGGCTGCCCGGCGTGCTGTTGGGGATCGTCCCCTCGGCAGGGGCGACGCCGATGACGCCGAGCATCGGGTTCTGCTTGACGACGACCTTGTCCTTGAACACGACGGTGTCGCCGCGGTGCTCGAGAATGACCGTCTCCTCCTCGGTGATGAAGTCACCGAGCGCGCCCACCTGCGGCACGGCCACCATGACAGACGGACCGGATGTCTTGACCTCGCGCAGATCGATACGAAGGATGTCGCCGGGCTTGGTGCCCTCGATGTAGACCGGACCGGTGGCCGGGTTGGTGATCGACCAGTCGAGCGTCTCGAGCGTATCGGACGTCGTCTCGAGCTGACCGCTGAAGCAGTCGTGGGTCGTCAGGTGCAACTCCTGGCCCTGCGGCACTCGCAGCACCGGCTCCACGTCGGGCGAGAACGCAAAGAAAGCCTTGTCGCGGGTGATCTCAGACGCCATGATCGGACCTCCTTGCTCGGAAAACTCGCTTCCGGATCAGGCCGGCTCCACCACGTCAGTGCCGGCTCCATCGTCTGGCCTGTTCTTACGTTTGAGCAGCGGCCACGTGATCTCTTGCCCGCCGATGATGCCGTTGGGCCGCCATATGAGCACGATGACCATGAGCACGGCCATCACGAGCTCGGTCAGGCCGTAGACCTCGAAGCTGAACATGCCCGAGTTGTTCATGCCCGACTCCACCTGGCGCAGGATCTCACGGGCGACCGTCACGATCGCGGTGCCCGTGAACGCACCGGAGATGGAGCCCTGCCCGCCGATGACGAGCATCGTCAGGAGCAGGAACGTCTCGGTGATGTAGAAGGCCTTGGGCGAGAACGACGTGATGAAGTGTGCCCATACGCCGCCGCTGATGCCGGCGATAAGGGCCGACAGCACGAACGCCACGTAGCGCACCTGCACGACGCTCACGCCGATGGCCATCGCGGCGAACCGGTCGTCACGCGACGCGCGCAGTCGCAGTCCGAGAGACGACTCCCGGTACCAGTGCGCCAGAAGGATCACGAGGATCGCGCCAACGAGCGCCTGGGGCAGCCGCGTGAACTCCTGCAGCCCGAAGAACGTTCTCGGGCCGTTGGTCACGTTGTCCCACTGCGTCATGACCACGTGGACCACGATGAGCGTCGCAAAGAGCGTGATGACGCCCACCGCGTTGGACAAGCGCATCAGCGGCCAGCCGATGGCGCCCGCTACGATCGCAGCCACCACCCCACCGAGCAGGATCGCCGGCAGCACCGGGAGCTGCAGCTCCACGAGCTGCGGGTACATGTTGGGCACGCCGAGGCTCTTGACCATCGGCGCCATCGAGAGGATGCCCGAGGCGTACGCCCCGATGCCCACCCACGCCACGTGTGTCCACGCGAGGATGCCCGAGTTGCCCATGAACATCTGCAGCGCGAGCACGATCATGAGGTTCACGCAGAAGTACGTGTAGATGTTGAGGATCAGCGGCGTGCCAAAGGCCTGCAGCGCGAAGCCGACCGCGATGAGCGGCACGAGCAGCAGGACGAGTGTGGAGCGTCGCTTCAGGAGCGCGGAGATCTTCTCGGGCAGCCTCATCCGACACGCTCCTCGGTGTAGCCCCCGCGCCAGATGCCCTCGGGCCTGAACAGCAGGAACAGGATGACGATCACAAACATGAACGCGTCGCGGTAGCTGATCATGGTGGCGGGCAGCATGATGCTCAGGATGTTGAACAGCAGCCCGTAGACGAATCCGCCGATCACCGCACCGATCTGGCTGTGCATGCCGCCCATGACGGTGGCTATGAACGCGATCAACAGCGGCGCGGCGCCGATGAGCGGGTCGACCGATGCGGAACGGCCGACCCAGAAGATGGCGACCACGCCGGCCAGCAGGCCGCTGATGATGAACGTGGCCGAGATGACGAGGTTGGCCGGAACGCCCATCAGGCGGGTCGTCGTGAACTTATCGGCCGCCGCCCGCATGGCGATGCCGAGCACGGTGCGCTTCATGACGAACGTGAGACCGATGAGCAGCACGATCGTCGTACCGATGATCACGAGGTTGCGCACCGGGATGGTGGCGGTGCCCAGCGTGAGCGTCTGCGAGAAGAATGCCGGCAGCGGCACGGCACGAGCGCGTGGCGAGATCGTGATGAGCACCACGTTTTGCAGGAAGACGCTTACCGCAAACGACGTGACCAACATAGCAGTGAGCGACTTCGTGCGCACCGGCCGGAACGCGACGAGTTCGGTCCCGTAGCTCACGACAGCGGCGAACAGCACGGCGACAGCCATCGTGACATACCACGGGATCCCGCGGTTCTGCCCGATCACATGCATCGCGTAGCCGGCCACCATGATGTACTCGCCGTAGGCGAAGTTCACGAGCTTCAGGATGCCGTAGACGAACACGAGGCCGAGTGAGAGCAGCGCGTAGAGACTCCCGAGGCTCACGGTGTTGATGATGAACTCGAGATCGATCACAGGTGCACCTCGCAGTGGTCGTTGTCGTCCCCGCCGAGATAGACCGACGCGATGTCGACCTTGCGCTTGAGCTCGTCGGGCGTGCCCGAGAACTCGAGAGACCCCGTCGCGAGCAGGTACGCGCGGTCCACGATCTCAAGTGCCCGCTCGGCGTTCTGCTCGACTAAGAGGATCGTCGTGCCGCGCTGATGCAGACCGCTGATGAGATCGAAGATCTGGTCGGTCATCGCAGGCGACAGACCGAGCGACGGCTCGTCGAGCATGAGGAGCTTCGGCCTGCTCATAAGGGCTCGGGCGATGGCGAGCATCTGCTGCTCCCCGCCGGAAAGCAGTCCGCCTGCCTGATGGAAGCGCTCTTTCAGGATCGGGAAGAGCTGGAACATCTCTTCGAGGTCCGTCTTGTAACGCGCCCGCTCGTAGTTCGCGTACGCCCCGAGACGGAGGTTCTCCTCGACCGTAAGGCTTCCGAAGATGTCCCTGCCCTCGGGAACGAGCGAGATCCCCTTCTTCACCGTGGACTCCGGCGATCTGTTGGCGATCTCCTCGCCGAGGAAGGTGATGGAGCCCTTCACCGGGCGCAGCACGCCCGTGATGGACTTGAGCGTGGTGGACTTGCCGGCTCCGTTGACGCCGAGCAGCGCGACGATCTCGCCCTCGGCGATCTCAAGTGATACGCCGTGAAGCGCCGTGATGGCGCCGTACGAGGCGTAGAGGTCCTGGACTTTCAGCATGCGTGCCATCCTTTACGCCGAGGTTCCGAGGTACGCGGTCACGACCTCGTGGTTAGTGCGCACCTCGGCAGGTGTGCCCTCGGCGATCGTCTTTCCGTAGTTCAGTACGTGCAGGCGCGCGCACAGATTCATCATGAGGCGCATGTCGTGCTCCACGACAAGGAGTCCGACGTGCTTGCGCGCGGGAATGTCGCGGAGGAGTTCGAGCAGCAGGTCGCTCTCGTTCTCGTTGAGGCCGGCGGCCGGCTCGTCGAGGAGCAGGAACTTCGGTCTCATGGCAAGCGCGCGCGCGATCTCGAGTTTGCGCTGATGACCGAAGGGGAGCTCGCTTGCGAGGCTCGACGCCCACTGGGCGATACCCATCTCCTCAAGCAGATCGCCTGCGATGGACACCGCCTCTTTGCGAGAGGCGCCCTGGCTGACGGCGGCGACCTCGACGTTCTCGAGGACGGAAAGCTCCCTGAACAGCCGGATCGTCTGGAACGTCCGGGCGAGCCCCGCACGAGCAACCCGGTGCGGCGGCTTCTTGGTGGTCTCCACCCCGTCGACGATGACCGAGCCGCTCGTGGAGCGCAGCAGGCCGGTCACCACGTTGATCAGTGTCGTCTTGCCGGAGCCGTTGGGGCCGATGAGGCCGAGTATCTCGCCGGTGGAGAGCGTGAAGCTCACATCGTCGACGGCCTTAAGTCCGGCAAACGACTTGCAGAGCTTGCGAATCTCAAGAACGCTCGTGCGCTTCTCGTCGCGCGGTTCCATGCAGGTCTCCCGTGCCAGATTGTCACGCGGTCAGTGCTTCGGGCAGCGCCGGGGGAGAGCCCGAAACCGGGCCCTCCCCCGCTTGTTACAGGTGGAACGACGTGCGTAGAACCTGACCTTACGGGGCCGGGATGCTGTCGGGGATTACCCAGCCGAGGAAGTTCGGAACGCCACCGACGAGCTCGACCATGGCCGCGGCCTTGTTGGGCTCGTGGCCGGAAGCGGCGTCAGACCACTCCAGCGTACCGGTGAAGAGCTCGAACGTGTTCTCCTCCATGGCCTTGGCAACCTCGGCGCCATCGGTGGTGCCGGCGATCTCCATGGCCTCGGCCAGCAGCATCACGACGTCGTAGCCCGGCATGATCCAGACTGCGTCAGGAGCGTCGCCGAACTTGGCCTCGTAGCGCTCGGCCCAGCCCGAGTACTCGGGGTTGGCCTCGTCGGAGAGGAAGCCGTGGGTGTCGAAGTAGACATCAGAGCCGTACTGCTCGCCGAGAGCCTCGAACAGGCCCGGATCGTCGTAGGCGTCGCCGCCGACGACCGGCTGGGTGACACCAGACTCGCGCAGGGTGCGGATCATGAGCGCAAGGTCGGGCATGTACGACGAGATGTAGATGAAGTCAGGCTGCTCGGGGAGCGCCTTGATGCGGGCGAGCTGTGCGGAGACGTCAGCCTGGCCCTGCGTGTAGGTGTCCTCGAAGAACACTTCGCCGCCGAGGCTCTCGAAGTGAATGATGAAGTAGCGCGAGAGGCTCTTGGTGTAGTCGATGAAGTCGTCGGTGATGACGTAAACGGTACGCCACCCCTTCTCGTTGTACGCATACTCGGCAGTCACGGCGCCCATCGTGGTGTTCCACATGGACATGGTGAACTGCTTGTCGCCGAGAGCGGCCGAGCCATACAGGGGTGAGGACGCGCACGGCGAGATGCCGACGAGACCGGCATTCTGGGCCTCGCGGGAGGCCGGGCCGCCGAAGTCGAAGTCGGACGGGGCGATGATCGCCGCCGCGCCCTGCTCCACGAGCTGCTTGGCGACGTTACCAACGGTCACCGGATCGCTCTTGCCGTCCATGGCGACGAGCTTGACCTTCTTGCCGAGGATGCCGCCAGCGGCGTTGAGGTCGTCGACCGCGAGCTGCGCGCCACGAAGCGCCGGCTCGTCGAGCGGCGCCTGGATGCCGGTCTGGCACAGGGCCGCGCCGATGATGATCTCTTCACCGGAGACCTCACCGCCGGTGGGCTCCTCGTCCGTGGTGCCGCAGCCGGGCACCACCAGAGCGAGCATCAGTACGATAACGAGCAATCCTGCCAACCGTTTCATTCCATCACCCTCCGTCGATTCTGTGGACGTCCCCGGACCGTTGGTGCAGCGTGCCGGCCGCCGTACCCGGGGTACCCTCCTTGCGTGTGGCTCGATGGTGCGGTCGTTCCGTTGCCGTTCCGTTTAGACAGGATAACGGAAACGGGCGCTCATGCGCCAGAATCCGGCGATGGTTGTGTCACGCCGATACATGGACGCCGGTTACAGATCGATCTCTCCGGCCAGGAAGCGCTCAAGCGGAATCCCGTCGCCGCCGACCATGAGCGGCCTGGCATCCGGATACCGAGCCAGGAACGCCGCCATGCCGGCGTGACCGGCCGCCGTCCCGCTTTGGCTCTTGACCTCGATGGCCACCGGCCCGTCGCGTCCGTCGAGCACGAAGTCCACCTCGCGGTCGCCCTCGCGCCAGTAGCGCACCTCGAACCCGCCCACATGCGTATGCGCGAGCAGGTACGCGCCGACGGCCGACTCCACGAGCCTGCCGCGCCACGCCGTGTCCCGCTGTACGTCGACGGGGTCTCGCCCCGACACCGCGCTCATCAGCGCCGTGTTCAGGACCTGCAGCTTCGGGCTCGAGCCGCGCCGGCGCACGTCACTCCCGGTGTACTTCCCGAGGCCAGTGACCAGCCCAGCGCCACCGAGCAGGCCGAGGTAGTGTGCGAGCGTCGTGGCGTTCCCGGCGTCGGTCAGCTGGCCGAGCATCTTCGTGTACGACAGCACCTGGCCGGAGTACTCGCAGGCCAGTCCGAACAGCTGGCGGAGCAGCGCAGGCTTGTCCACGCGGGTCATCAGCAGGATATCGCGCGAAACCGACGTCTCGATGAGCGAGTCCACGACGTACGAGCGCCACCGCGCAACGTCATCTGCCAGCGGCGCCGCGCCGGGGTAGCCGCCAAAGAACAGGAATGTGTCCAGATCCCAGCTAAATGCATCGCGGCACTCGGCGAACGTCCAGTGCGTCCATCGCAGCACCTCGAAGCGGCCGGCAAGGCTCTCGGTCATGCCGGCTTGCATGAGAAGCGGGGACGAGCCGAGGAGTACGACGCGCACGTCGCGCCCGGCAAGTGTGTCCTCGTCCCAGAGTGTCTTCACCGTGGCCGACCAGTCCGGTATCTTCTGCACCTCGTCGAGCGCCAGCACGGCAGCGCCGCTCGCCGCGTCCGTGCGCGCAAGCTCCCACTGCTGTCGGATCCAGGCGTGGCCCTGGATCGACGGGGAGTCCGCACTTGCGTACCGTGCGGGCATGTCCAGGCGCTTGAGCACCTGCGTCACCGAGGTGGTCTTGCCGACCTGCCGTGGTCCCCAGACAACCTGGATCAGGCGTCGTGCATCTCGCAGACGCTCCAGTAGACGGCTGTCCATCGGGCGTTCGTACATGGCAGGCCTCCCGGGAAAGCTTTACTCAACACATTGAGTAAGTTTACTCAGGACGTTGAGTAAACGCAATCCTTTCCGGCCCGCGCACACCCAGCGACGCCAGCAACCCTTACCTCTGCCGATGGGCTCCCGGCCTGCCCACGCCCATGTACGTGAGCCCCGCGGCCTCCACAGCAGTACGATCGAGGCAGTTGCGCCCGTCGTAGACGATCGCCGGATCGGCCATCTCGGCACGTACTCGCGTCCAGTCAAGCGCACACAACTCCGGCCATTCTGTGGTGACGATCGCGGCCGAGGCTCCGGCGAGCGCCTTCCAGACGGTCGCAGCGCGCTTCACGCCGGTGAGCGGCACCTCCCGCGCGATGGGGTCGTAGG
The DNA here is from genome assembly GCA_002347725.1 of Actinobacteria bacterium UBA2272. Classification (GTDB taxonomy): domain Bacteria; phylum Actinomycetota; class Coriobacteriia; order Anaerosomatales; family Anaerosomataceae; genus UBA2272. The sequence continues at coordinate 213,780 of DDXA01000003.1, read as the reverse complement.
CGGTGACCGAGGCCCCCGCCTCGAGCAGCAGCGGGATGATGTCGAAGGCCGGAGCCTCACGGACATCGTCGGTCCCCGGCTTGAACGCCAGGCCGAGTACCGCAACCGTACGACGGTCCATGTCGGGCAGTGCGCGTGCCAGATGGATCACCGGCAGCAACCTCTGGCGGTTGTTGACGTCGATCACGGCCTTGAGCAGGGAAAACTGGTAACCGTTGATCGACGCGATGAATTCGAGTGCGCGCGTGTCCTTTGGAAAGCATGACCCGCCGTACCCGATGCCGGCGTGGAGGAAGTGCGGGCTGATGCGCACGTCCATGCCGATGCCGCGAGCCACGTCATCGATGTTCGCGCCCACGGCGTCGCACAGGTTGGCGATCTCGTTGATGAACGAGATCTTCGTCGACAGGAATGCGTTTGAGGCGTACTTGATCGTCTCGGCGCTCGCGATGTCGGTCTCCAGTACCGGCGCCTCTATGTCCGCGTACAGCGCACGCAGTGGCGCCAGGTGGTCCGGATCGGCCGAGCCGAGCACGATGCGGTCCGTGGCGTACCAGTCCTCGATAGCGCGACCCTCGCGCAGGAACTCGGGGTTGGACACGTACCGGATCGTCAGCCCCGAGCGGGCTAGGAAGCGCTCGATGAGCGCCGCACCGGTACCGACCGCCACGGTCGACTTCATCACGAGCGTGAACGGCCCGGTCGCGGCGTCACTCAAAGCGTCGACCACGTCACGCACCTGCGAGAGATCGGCGGATCCGCTGCCGGCCATCGGCGTGCCGACGGCCACGATGGTGATCTCGGCGATGAGAGACTCCCACCCGGATTCGGGCGTGGTGAACCTCAAACGGCCGCTTGCCAGGCCCTCTGTGAGCAGCTCCTCGATGCCCGGTTCATAGATCGGGGACGCGCCGACGTTGAGGGCGGCCACCTTCTCCGGATCGATGTCCACGCATGTGACCGTGTGACCCGACCGCGCCAGACAGACCGCGGCAACCAGTCCCACATAGCCAGCTCCGATCACCGTCACCTGCATATGCTCACCCTTCACCCTGCGGGGCTGCTCAGCTCTCCGCGTGCTCCACATACCACCGGTACGTGCTCTCGATCCCCTCACGCAGCGCTATCGACGGTCGCCAGTCGAGTGCGGCAAGCCGCGAGACGTCCAGCAGCTTGCGCGGCGTGCCGTCGGGCTTGGTGGTGTCGTAGACGATCTCGCCCGTGTAGCCCACAACGTCGGCGATGAGCGTGGCAAGCTCGCCGATGCTCACGTCGGTACCGGTCCCCACGTTCACGATCTCGTCGCTCTCGTAGCGCTCCATCAGGAAGACGGCGGCGTCGGCCAGGTCGTCAACGTGCAGGAACTCGCGGCGCGGCGTGCCGGTCCCCCACACGGTCACCGTGGGCTCGCCTGCCGCGTGGGCCTCATGGATCTTGCGAATGAGCGCGGGCAGCACGTGCGAGCTCGTCAGGTCGAAGTTGTCGCCCGGGCCATACAGATTGGTGGGCATGAGGCTGATCGCGTCAAAGCCGTACTGCCGCCGGTAGCTCTGCGCCATCACGATCCCGGCAATCTTGGCCACCGCGTACGGCTCGTTGGTGGGCTCGAGGGGTCCGGTGAGCAGGTACTCCTCCTTGAGCGGCTGCGGCGCGAGCTTAGGGTAGATGCAGCTGCTGCCGAGGAACAGGAGCTTGGCCACGCCTGCACGGTACGCCGAATCGATGACGTTGGTCTGCACCTGGAGATTCTCGCGGATGAAGTCGGCCGGGTACGTGCTGTTGGCCATGATGCCGCCCACCTTAGCGGCGGCCAGGAAGACGTACTCCGGACGCTCACTCTCGAAGAACGCGCGCACTGCGGCCTGGTCTGTGAGGTCGAGTTCGTGGCGTGTGCGCGTGACGATCCCGCCAAGCCCCTCGCGCTCGAGCCTGCGTACGATAGCCGAGCCCACCAGCCCGCGGTGCCCGGCAACGTAGATCCGGCTCGTTCTATCCATGCCTGACGCTCCTCAGGCCGACCGTATGGCCGGCGTCGGTGAGCGTCTTCTCCTGTGCCGCAAGCTCGAGGTCGTGGGCAACCATCCGGCGCACCAGTTCGGCGAAGTCCACCTTGGGCGTCCAGCCGAGATTCTCGCGTACCTTCGTGGCATCGCCGAGCAGGTGGTCCACCTCCGTGGGGCGGAAGTAGCGCGGGTCGATCTCGACGTAGTCCTGCCAGTCCAGACCGACCTCGGCAAAGGCGGCCTCAACGAACTCGCGAACCGAGTACGCCGAGCCGGTGGCCACCACGTAGTCGTCCGGCGCATCGGCCTGCAGCATGAGCCACATGGCCTCAACGTAGTCCGGCGCGTAGCCCCAGTCGCGCTTGGCGTCCAGGTTGCCGAGGTAGAGCTTGTCCTGCAGGCCATGCTTGATGCGGCCGACCGCGCGTGTGACCTTGCGCGTGACGAACGTCTCGCCGCGGCGCTCCGACTCGTGGTTGAACAGGATGCCGTTGGCGATGAACATGCCGTACGCCTCACGGTAGTTCACGCAGTACCAGTAGCCGGCCAGCTTGGCCACGGAGTACGGGCTCCTCGGGTAGAACGGCGTGGCTTCGCTTTGCGGCGGCGCCTGCGCGCCGAACATCTCCGACGAGCCTGCCTGATAGACGCGCACCGGGCTTCCGGTGGTATCGCAGTAGTCGCGCACCGCATCGAGCAGACGCAGTGTGCCGGTGCCCACCACGTCGGCGGTGTACTCGGGCTGGTCGAAGGAGACCATCACGTGCGACTGTGCGCCGAGGTTGTAGACCTCCTGCGGCTGCACCTTCTCCAGCACGCGACGCAAGCCGGTGCCGTCGGTGAGGTCGCCATAGTGCAGGAACAGCCGCGCGCCGCTCTCGTGCGGATCGCGGTAGATGTGGTCGATCCGGTCGGTGTTGAAGGTGGAGGCCCGGCGGATGATGCCGTGGACCTCATACCCCTTCTCGAGCAGTAGTTCGGCTAAGAACGAGCCGTCCTGGCCCGTGATGCCGGTGATCAGTGCCTTCTTCATGAGGACTCCTCCGGAGCGCATGTCGTCACCGCAAGCATGGTATCAGGTGTCCGAGCGAGGGAGCGGAGCCGGCTTGCGCCCGTACCGGAGCACGTCCCACATGAAGAGCGTGTTGCCCACCAGGTAGCGCTTCCACATCCGCCCGGGCTCGGAAAGCAGACGGTGCACCCACTCCAGCCCGGCCTTGCGCATCCATTCAGGCGCCCGTGACTTGCGTCCGGTGCCGAAGTCGAACGCGGCGCCCACGCAGACGATCGGCATGCCGAGGTCGTCGAGGTGCTCGTACGCCCAGATCTCCTGCTTTGGTGCGGACACGCCCATGAACAGGATGCGCGCGCCGGAAGCCGTCACCGCCTCCACCAGCCTGCGGTTCTCCTCATCGGACCACTCGCCGAAGGCGGGCGTGGCGGTACCCGCGACGAACAGGCCCCCGTGGCGCGAGCGCAGCGCATCGGCAAGCACGTCGACCACGCCCTCCGCGCCGCCGAGCAGGAAGATCGGGGTGCCATCGGCGGCAGCTCTCGCGCAGACCGCTTCCATCAGGTCCGGACCCGGGCACCGGCCGATGTCGCCGTAGCCGAGGAGCTTCGCCGCATGTGTCACGGAGGCACCATCAGCCAGGCCCATTGTGCGAGCCTGGTCGGCAATCACTCGCGCGTAGGCAGTACCCTCACGGCGCAGCTTCGACGAGTGCGCGTTGATGAAGGCGTACAAGCGCCCAAGCCCCGCCGCAGCGTCGGTGAGGATGAACTCGTTCGCCTGGTCGAGGCCAGCACGCGCTATCGGAATTCCAGCAACGTGTTCACGTCCGAGCTCGGTTCTTGACACGCACAACCTCCGAGAGAGTGGTACCCGGTCAGCTTGGAAGTCCCCAGGAAGCGCAAACCGACCAAAGAGACTCGCCACTTGTCTTGACTCACTGCCAATCTGAACCCCGAGTCGTTCGCCACTCCTGGATGCCTCTCACAGCTCGGTGCCCCAAGGGAAGCCCGGCTCGGCAGACAATGCGGACAGCCATTCAACCTCCGCGGCAAGGCCCTCGGCCAGTGACACCTGCGGCTTGTACCCGATCAACTCCTTCGAGTGCTCGAGAGAAGCCCAAGTGTCACGCACATCACCCGCCTGCTTCTCGCGAACATCCAGCCGGGGTGCGCAACCCAGGACTTCACCCAATACTTCGATCGCATCCAACAAAGAGACGCGAGATCCGCCGCCGAGGTTGAGGAGTTCGCCCGCAGGAGCGCCGCAAGCTGCAACGAGGCCTGCGGCAATGTCGCTGACGTACGTAAAGTCGCGTGTTTGCCCACCGTCACCGTATATGGGAATCGCCATATTCGACCTCATCATCCTAATGAAGCGATGAAAGGCCATGTCGGGCCGCTGGCGCTCACCATAGACAGTGAAGAACCGCACGGCGACTGTGGGGACGCCGAAGTTCCGACCATATAGGTAACACAGATGTTCCCCAGCGAGTTTGGAGACACCGTAGGGTGAGAACGGGTGGCACACCGCATCTTCGCGCATAGGGAGAACGTCAGTGTCGCCATACACCGACGAGGTCGATGCATAGACGAACCGGTGCACTCCCTCATCCTTGGCAACCTCGAGCAGCATTTGGGTCGCCAGCACGTTGTTGTCCGTGTAGATGTGGAAGTCGTCGCCCCAAGAGCCGCGCACACCGGCTTGTGCAGCTAAGTGAAACACCACGTCCGCATCGCGTACCGAGTTGCGCAACAGACTCGCGTCGGACGACTCCGGTTCTCGCAGCGCCAAGAGATCAACATCATGCAAGAGAAACTCGCCTGTGGCCAGCAACCCTTCCACGTTGCGCTCCTTGTACACCCGTGGGTAGTAGTCACGGAACGCATCAATCCCTACAACGCGATAGCCATCGGCCACGAGCGTCTCGGAAAGGTGCGAGCCGATGAACCCAGCAGCTCCGGTCACAAGTGCGGTGGGTTGCATCTTGCCCCTTCCAACTCGTGCGACATGAATCGCCGCATCTTCCTATGGTCATTAACACTCGACCGATTGTACCCAACTCGCTCGACCGAAACCTACCGTGCTTGATTCACAGACGGTCTGTCGGCACTATCGGCGGCACCTCGATAGATGTCCAAGAGCCGATTGAGGCTCCGAGTGGCCGTGTGAGACCGTAGGAAGTCCGCTCGAGCAGCGGTGCCCATTCGCGCTCGGGAATCCGCATCGCCGCAAACTCGGGCAACTGCGGAGGTGAGCGCTTGCGCGTCCCCTGCCTTAAAGAGAACTCCATTCCGGCCGTCCTCAACAAGCGACTTCGCACCACCCATGTCTGCGGCAACCACGACGAGTCCGGTCGCGAAAGCCTCGAGGATGACGCTCGGCATGCCCTCATGCAACGGCGAGGCGAAGACCAGCATCATCGCATCCTGCATCATCCTCAAGAGGTCAGCATGCGCAACAGTGCCGATCCACTCCACGCCTTGAATTCCTCTGTGTGGCACGGCCTGATCACTCTGTGGGACCTCCGCGCCAACGATCTTCAGGGGGAGCGTCCCCCCCATCCCCTGCCAAGCAGCGAGTACCGTCGGCAGTCCCTTGTCACGCGATAGTCGACCGACGAACAGAGCAAAGCCACCCTCATGAGCCCCTGGGCCAGGATCTGGATAGACGAAGTTCGGCTTCACAACCAGGCGGTCAGCGGGTAGACCCCCTTCTATGAAGCGGTCCCGAGCGAACTCCGTGAGCACGATGTACGTGTCTACAGCGGAAGTCCATGTCCCGATTGCCCTGTGCGTGGCGAGCATCAGCGTCACAGCCAATGTGGCCGGGAGACTGGAACGATAGCAACTGTGAAGAACGCCAGGCCATGCGACGCGACGACCGACGCACTGATTGCACGGCGATCCGTTCCTAGAGAGTGTGGCCGCCGGACATATCAGCCGATAGTTGTGTAGCGTCTGAACGACGGGGATGCCGGCCTTTCGGCATGCGTCATAGGCAGAGGGTGATATCAACGGGAACGTGTTGTGGAAGTGGGCGATGTTCGGCCGCTCGCGGATCATGAACTCCATCAGTTCCCGCCGGACTCCCCGACTGTATATGGTCTGTACCGCGAGCCTGAGTCCGCCCAGAAATCCGCGCTCCGAGACATCGGAACTGCTCTTCGTGAACATGACGACTTCGTGTCCCGCGTCCTCCACTAGCAGCTTCTCAGCCGCGAGCACGGCCTCTTCTCCACCAGTCAGACGGTAGTAGTTGTGGATGAGGGCAATCTTCACTGCCGGCCCACTACGTCTTCATACACGCCGGTGATCTCAAGGGCCCGCGCTGTCCATTCGAAGCTTTCACGGACTCGACGCCGTCCGCCCTGGCCGAGCGTGGCTCGCAGAACGGGGTCTCCGCCAAGGAGTTGCATGGCCGACGCAATCCCCTGCACGGCCTGGGACCGGGACAGTGCCGGTATCTTGATACCGGTCTTCTCGGTGACCTGGACAGCGGTTCCTCCAAGATCCATGCAGATGACGGGACGAGCTGCTGCCATTGCCTCGAGGCAGACCCATCCCCCTGATTCATGAAGGCTAGGATGCACGAGGATGTCACACTGGCAGAGCACGTCCAGGGCGTCCTTACGCGGTAGGGCTCCTAGAAACCGAGTCCGTCCAGCTATCCCGAGTCTGGCTGAGAGCCGTTCGAGTGACGCGCGCTTCGGACCGGCTCCAACAATCCAGAACTCAGCGTCCTCCAGCCTTGTGTCAGCGAATGCGCGCAGTGCCAAGTCAAACGCCTTAAAGTGCAGCAGTCGCCCCATGCTCACAAAGCGAAGTGGTCTGTCGGGTGACGACATCTCAGCACGCCGCCCAAGCTCGTCGATCTCCTGCTGTGAAAGCGCTGCCTCGGGGAGTACGTGCACCCCCTCGGCTCCAATGCTAGCGACGCGTGCCGCAGCCTCCTCGGTTGTGACAAGAACTGCCTCGCTCTCGCGTAGGGTTCGCCTAACCATGGGATCACGTTCACTCAACCATCGCAGTAAGTGACGAGCAGTCTCGTACGCGACGCCCCGGAATCCGAAACCCATCCAAAACGCGAACGGCGCCGACTCACCTCCCCCAACGGGACCAAACACAAAGGGTGCGTTAATGCGCGAAAGCAGACTCGGTGACCAGTACTTGGCAAATGTGGCGTGTTGGACGACATCGAACTTGACGTCCTCGTGGAGCTGTCGGGCAACCCGAAGTATCCCGATCTGCCAGAGGTAGTAATACGGGCGCACCCCGAACTGCCCCCTCTTGAGAGCTCGAACCGTCTTGGGCAAGTCGTAGTACACCCAGTGCACACTCGCCATCGGCGCATCAGCAAGCGCAGATTCGATACTAGATCTGTTGTTTGCGCGCGTAATCACCCAGACGTCGTGAAGTGTCCCGAGTGAGCACGCCAGATTCCAGCCGACGCCGGGCTCGGAACCCAAGCCCGGTTCGCAGGCGTACGCAGAAATCAGGACCTTGAGTCGAGTCACGCGATGTCACACTCCCATACCGTACGCCGCCACACCTGCGCACGCGACGCTGCGCCGTGACCGTCCTCACTTGCATGTTCATACGCCATCAACGCAGCCAGGCGTACAATCGACTGCGCTTCGACGAGCCCGATCGAGCCCCCTTCAAGGGCGAGGATGTGCCTAACGGCCTTCCGAAAAGTCCGAGAGGGAGACGACCTGCGCACCAGACACCCCACCTGTAACACCCAATAGGCCATGTCCACGAGCGGAAATCCGCTCTCGCTCGCATGTTCCCAGTCCACCAGACGCACGGCCCCGCCATCGGCGATAAGGACGTTCCACGGTGCAAGATCACCGTGCATGCGTACAACGTCCCAGTCGCGTCCGCCCAGCGTGGCAATCCATGGAGCGATGTCGACCGAGGAATTCGATGCGATGCGCCGCAGCCACGGATGCTCAGACGCTGGCAGAGACTCCCCCGAACGCATCGACTCGAAGACGTCCACCAGACCGCAGGGGGGATTCGCGCTAGAGGGAACATGGTGTCCCTGGACCGGGCTGATGCAAAGAGCCTCACCCTCAAGCAGCGGTCCGTAGTGCAACACACTCGGTCCGACTCCCTCTGGAAGTGCTATGAGCGCTGCGCGCTCTGCCTGAAGCCGCCGCCTCCCAAGATTAGTCTCTGCGTACTTCACATACGCGACAACTCGACCCGTTTCGTCGGAGAGTTCGAGGGTCGCTTTCTGGGATGGCCCTGGCGGACCAATCCAGGCGACTCCCGTTCTCGCGTTGGGCACCGCGCCGTCGACAAACGTTCCAATCTCCCAACTCGCATCGGCACTGGTACGAGTTGCTCCCAGACCAACCGCTACCCAAACGCGCAGCAGTGCTTTGAGTACCTTCCCTTGCCAGCGACCGGCTGGGTACAACGCCCCCAGGCGCCAGCGCTGACGCGCGCCCGCGTCGGGCATGAGGAACCTGGGCTCTCTCCAATTCGGCATGGCGACAGCGTGCGTACCCGGAGGAAGCAGGGACTCCAGGTTCGTCCTCATACCGGCAGGCCCCATCTGCGAGCCGTTCGCGCATGGAGACGCGTCAAGACGGCAGTCAATGCATCATCGAGCGCAGCGGGTAGCGTTCTCGAAGCATCGATCACCACCGCACGCTCCCCTAGTCTGGCAGCAAGTTCTCTGTACTCGCCACGCTGTCGCTCACACTCAAGGCTAGCAACCTCTTGCTTCCGCGCCTGCAGGCTCTCGGTTGGTGCATCAAGAACCAGGAAGATGTCAGGCTTCGGTGCCATCTTAGCTGCTACGGCGGCGAGCCAGCGCGGGCCGCCATACCTATACCGCAGTGGATCCACAGCAAGATCGTGAAAACAGCGATCGAACAACACGAGAGTGGAGCGCACCAAACGTGGGCGCACGCGGGCAATGTACCCGAGTGCATAGTCGATCCACATCATGCCGACTTTCGCGATGGAACCAGCGATGCCGCGAGGCGGACGAGAATGTGGCGCGGTCTCCGCGCCGGCTCGACCTTTGGGTCCGACAATTCCGGGGCGCAGATGGTAGTCACACGTCAACCGAAAAGCCGGTTCGAGTCGTTCCTTCGTGAGTCTCAAAACTGTTGACTTTCCAGAACCATCAGGTCCGAGAAACGCGACCCAGAGCCCTGTCGGAAAAAGCACGCGCCATGAACGGCGCACAACATCACGAGGGAAGTAGGCCGCACAGCCGATCGGGTGATTGAGAAACGACTGCCACATCAGACGCCGTCGTATTCCAGGCAAATCCTCAAGCACGTCCGTCCAGCCACGCCCGGAGAGCGCACCTTTGATAAGGGTCACGTCGCGGAGGGCAAGCAGTCGAAGCATCTGGTTGTCACACTGCACAGCATCCTGAGAGTACAGACCAGAGAGGTACTGTCGTTGATCAGGTCCGATGTCGGCCTTGATCAACCGCTTGACCAGATAGTAGGCAAATCGCAAACCTACAGGCGACAGCCAGAAATCGCCGGATCTCACGCGAGACTCGATGAACTCAGATCCACTGAAGAAGACGCCGCCTACGGCTCGGTAGTCGGAAGCGACGTCGAACTTGAGGAAGCGCACGGCGGCGCCGTCGCAATAGGTGCCGACGAAGTAGCAGGCGGTCGATTCGTGCCGAATCCCCTGAATGAGTCGGCCGCCCGTTTGACGCAGTGTCGCATCGAGGACTCGCGCGACGGCACGCAAGTCCCGAGTTCCCACAACGACGTCCAAGTCCGAAAGTGACTTCTCTTCGAAGAGCGCGCGATTGTGAAACAGACACGTCTGAATACCAGCCGACTCCAGTGCCTCAAGGCACTGGATAGTCACCATCTCATGGCGCGAAGCGACCCAATTCATGCGCTCTTCTCCTGCGTCGCCCCGAAAAGTTCCGATTCGCATATCGCTGCTCACGTCAGTATGTCGAGCCACATCGTATCCCTCGCTACTCACGATTCGGGAACCTGTCCGGGCGTGACCCTGGTGAAGGTCGTAAGGTCGCCGCCGTGGCCAGAGCCACTCCGGTTCCTGGCCATCAGGCGGTCGACAGTACTTCGGCGTACTGCCGCATAGTGGCAGCATGGGAGTACGCAACTATCATGTCCGCCGAAGCCTGACCGAACCGAACGAGTCGCTCCCCGTCCGTAAGCGACAGTATCGCGTCCCGAAATTGCTCAATGGCCCTGGGATCAACCACGTAGCCATTCACACCATCCAGAACAAGTTCTCGCGCCCCATTGTGGATTGTAGTGATGATCGGTAGCCCACAGGCCATCGCTTCCATCACAGACAGACTGAAGTTGTCCTTATGAGTCGGGAGTACGAAGACATCTGAGGCGCAATAGTAGCCAGCCATTCGGTCATAGTCCTGATGACCTACCAGGCACACGTTGTCCAGTTCCTCGGTACGTATGTACTCAGCAATCTCGCCCCGCTGAGTGCCATCGCCGACAATTGCCAGGGCAATTCGTTCATGCGCTTCACTTGGAAGCCCACTCCACACGGTCAAGAGATCCATGATCCCCTTCGCGGGAACTAGCCGAGCCACCACGAGGAACAGCACTCTGCCCTCTGCACGCACTTCCTGCCTAATCGCCAGAACCTCCGACGAGTCAACCGTCCGAGCAAACTCGTCGACGTCAATACTCCATGATGTCTTGAAAAGACGGTCGCGGATACCAAGGTTCGCGAGATACGCGACACTATCCTCACTAAACGGCATGAAGAAGTCCGCAGCTTGATAGAGGCGTTGTCGCACCCCTCTCGACAGGGCGGACTTGTGCGTATACGAGTACTCCGTGTCCTCAACAAGCAGACCCACACGGTATCCGAGCAGCCTCCTCCATGGCAGGACCGTGGCAAGCTCGGTGGCATTGCACACGAGAACGACCTCTGGCCGAAGGCGCAGCAGGGTCCCGATCAGGCCATAAGGCACGAGCCGGACGCCCGCCACCGTGTATCCAAACTCGTCATTCGCGAAATGCGCGCTCATCCTGAGACTAGCGACTTGTACAACGACGCAACCCGGGACCTCCTCCTGAACCCAACCTGGTCTGTGCGTCAAGTTCTGAGTCTCCACGAGAAGTGCGACGTCGAGGCGTGGGTCTCTAGCCAAAGCCGCATAGCGAGGTACGGCGTACGGCGCCAGCATGGGCATGCATACTGCGACACGCCGAGTCATCCTATGTCCCTGGGTGCAATCGACTCAATTACTTCCGTCACATGGCGGGCCCGGGCAACCTCATCGTTTCCGGCGGTCGTACACCGCATGTATCCCGCATCTGCAATCCTCTTCCGAGCCGGCTCGTCGGTGAGAAGGCGCTCAACACTTGCGACAAGGCCATCGGGCGACTCAAAGAAGACCGCCTCGCGATTCTCAACGAAGTAGTCGGCTAGTTCAGGTGTCTTGGGTGCCATCAGAAGCGCACCGCACGCCGGTATCTCGAAGCACCGGCGCGTGTACACGTCTCGGTTTCTGCCCGACATCAGGCCGAGTCCAATCCTCGCCGAAGTCAGGGTGGCAACGTAGTCCTGACCGAAACGGGGTCTGAGATCCATATCCTTGGCCCAAGAGTACTTGCGACGAATGCGCTCCCACCCGGCTCCGCATACATGGACTCGAGCGCCCGTGCGGGCAATCGCATCAATCAGGCGATCTCGACCGTCATCTTCGTAGTGCCCTGCGTACACAACGTCGAACCGATACTCACACGCCAAATGCTTCTCCTCCGGGCGATGCAAGTAGCTGAGATAGTACGGCGGGAGCAGTTCGATCCTACGAGACCCTCGTCTCTTCGCCTCACCGAAATCCAATGGTCGATACACCAGCGTGACATCCGCAGCACGAAGACTCGCCAGGTAGTGGCGGTACTTGAACGCATCGCTAGCCCGCGCGAATGGATTGTCGTTGTGGTACACGAGAACAACAGTCTCTGGAATCAGCGTCTTCATCATGCGCAGGGAGGAGACGCGCACCGTGTCACACCGATTCAGGAATATAGCGTCAGGTCGCACCACTTGCGCTCTTTCGAGCAGTGCTCGATTCAAGCGATCGATGCCGGGGCCCACTCGCATTGCGGCCTCGGCGCGTCCGAGCGCACCTGTGCTCGCATACTCCCGAGTATCGAACGGAATCACATCCCAGCCGCAAGCGCGAAAGCCCGCCGCCAGGGCTGCCTCGTACACTTCCCATTTCCAGTTGCCAACAAGTAGCAGCGTTCGGGATCCCTCAGTCAGCAATGGCAATCGCACCTGCTTCATCCTCAGTAGGACTCGCCTCGGACGAGGATCCCTTGTCGAGCGCCACCGAAACCGCCATAGACAGAAGAATCCATGTCACTGGGCTGTTCACGAGTTTGTTGTTGTGCAGCATCGAGTACTGCGCCTCAAACAACAACATACTGAGCAGCATCAACCGGACTCCCGGACTTGAGGCGACCATGACCTTCCTGAAGGCAGCCCAGTACAGGATGAGAAGCATCGCCAGACCAACGAGGCCATAGTACCGGAAGTAGAATCCCAGCTGGTTGTGATTCGTGGTGTTCACGATGAGTACGTCGCCGATGGGAAGCCGACCTGCGGATAGGCCTGCGAACACGACCGATGCAACAGAGTCCCTCGGCACGCCGAAGATCGGGGAAACGCTCCAGACACCTACCGCAGCGTACACATTCGTCTGGATCCGCTGCATGACCGTCAGATCAAACGGATCATAGAGTCGAGGGAAGGCACGCTCAATCGCAGAAGTGCCAAGTGCTAATGCCCCCACCAGCAGAAGCATGACCACCAACGAGAGCAGCACCTTCTTCACCCGCTGCTTAGAGAACAGGACACTCACCAGCACAACACTGGGAACCAGCCCATAGATGAGGCTCCGCGTTTGCGTGAACATGACTAGTGAGCCCAAGAGGGCGAGCCACCCTCCCGTCTTCCAGCTCGGAGAGTCTCTGAAGGTCGAGTACGCTAGGATAATGAAGAATCCCAACTGCAATGCGAACCCGATGGTGTTCGTGGTCGCACCGGTAATCCGCAGACCCTGGAGAGAGGCCTCCAGGACGATCTGGTCCGACTTCAGAATCCAGAATCCTGGGGCGAGAGTTGTCAGGTTTCCCACGACACCGAGCACCTGCAGCACGCCGAATAGCACCGATACAAAGAATACAGTCTGCAGAACCTTTCGAAGCGGATACTCCTCGCTCCTATACTCGAACACAATCAGTAGCACCGGAATCATTAGGCCCGGCAGGAAGTTGCGAATCGCAGCGTCTGCGTTACCCCTAGCCGCATCAGTAACGAATACGTAGAAGAGCAAGGCAAACGCCCACATGACCACGCGAAGCGTCTCCTTGGATAGAAAGACCGGACGATCATGCAGCAGCAGAACGTCTCCGAGGAACAGCAGAACCGCCAATAACATGGCCAGGTAGCTGACACGAAGTTCGGGTGCCACCACGTAGTAGTCCGGTGCGAGCAGGACCGCCGCAATCACGAGTGTCTTGGCAAACCGGAGCGGCAATTTGACTCCTAGAAGATGAACGCCTTCACGGGAAGGAACTTGTTGATGTAGTCAGCTTCCTCAGCAGTGAACACACGATTCAGCCTTGCAAGCGCGAGGAACACGCCTATCACCACCACATTCCCGGCGAGGAGCCCAGCGAGTGACAACTTCACGAGCGGTTGCAGGGCAAAGACCAATGCACCAACGAGCGCAAGGTTCACGCCGGAACGTGCGAGGAATATCCAGTCGAACCTGAAGTCTATCTCTCGCTGAGCGAACACAACAAACGCGGCAGTCTGCACGAGCATGGCGAAGGTGGTTGAGATCACTGCGCCCCAGATTCCCAAGATTGGAATCAATAGCGCGTTTCCGGCGATGTTGAACACTGCAGCCGTGAACGTGGACAGGTAGACGCGGCTTCGCTCCATGGCTCTAGCCGCCGGCTCGAAGGTGCTCTTGATAACTGGCAGGAAGGAAGCAGCAAGCAGCACGGGCACATACGCCAAGGCGGGGAGATACTTCACGCCCAGCAGCGTTCTCACGAAGTACTCCGCGTTAAGTAGCGCCAACAACACGATTGCGCCGTAGCCAAAGACATTGAGCTTGAAGAGCACGTCGACCGCGCGACGAATCTTCAGGGTGCTTCCAGCAGCGTCATAATCGCGGGTCGCCAGCGGCGTGAACACGTTGAAGAGCAGATTGGCCGGGGCCAGACCCACGAGCAGGAAGGCGACCTTCGTCGCAAACGAGTAGAGACCAACCTCTCGAGTCGTCCAAAAGTACCCCAGGAAGTAGCTGTCGATATCAAACGCAAGCACCTGGGTCGTGAGACTGGCCAGCACGAAGTACTTCCCGTAGTCGAAGTACCGCCGATACTCCAAACGTTCGCGAGATGCCGACCCAGACTGTGTTCGTGCAACGGACAGGTACATGAATCTGCTCGTAACCACAAGGGCACGGACCAACTCAAGCCCAACCCAGATCTCAGCGAGCGTCAGAACGGACAGCGGGCGCCAGGCGAGAATGAGCACCGCTTTTGCGACGATGATCGCACTGTCAAAGACGTTGTAGAATTTGTGGTCGAGATATCCTGACAGCATGCCTTCCCGGCAGATGCCTTCCACAATTCCCGCGATACATGTCGCAACCGCCAACCACACATAGGGAAGCCCGATCTGATCGAGATGAACAACGTCAATGGCGGCCAACACGAAGGCGACCGTCAGCACCAAGGCGAACCCCAGAAGGCGCAGCACGAGCATGGCAGCGGTCAGCCGGAATACTCGGCCGACTCCGCTCTTGTCAGACGCGTACACAGCGACATAGCGCTGATAGATGTGATTGATGCCAAAATTGAGGCCGCCAAAGATTGCGATGAAGCTCAGGAAGAGCGAGAACGCGCCGAAGTCCGAGACCGACAGAGCGCGCATGACGAAGATACTCGTCAATGGGGCAACCGCCAGTGTCACGGCTTTCGCTATCCCATTGCTGGATGCAGCAGACAGAACCTTGCCACGACTTGAGACGCTCAGGACAGTCTCCTTGTGTGAGTCTTCACATATAGCCCGTGATTGCCTCTCGGTCGATCGATTGCCTTTATGGGCTCCAAGTGGGCTAACAGCAGTTCCTTGACCTGCTCGCGCTGTTGAACAGCCACTTCAAGGTTCTCTCCGCCGGACTCATCTATGAAGTTGGTCAACAAGATGCCCCCTGGCGCAAGATGGTCCACCAGCGCCGCTGCGATCTCCACAGGGTTGGGCGTGTGCTCGAGCACGTCTTCGCAAATGATCAGATCGAACTCGCCAACAAGAGGTATACCTTCTCGTCCGGGACCAATCTCGAGGACTTGGTAGCCAAGATCGAGGCGATTCCGCTTCCACCTAACAAAGTCCAGGGTCTTCGAGGGTATGTCAGCGACAGTGTACTTGGCATTCGGGAAGCGTCGCTCAAGCCATTCCGTTAGCGACGCGCAGCCGCAACCGTACTCTAGCACCCGCGGCTCGCGCACATCCTTGACTAGCGACATATACCATCGCAGCCCCCCGAACCTACGGTTGAAGGGATGCCTGAAGAGGTAGAAGTCGTCTTCTTGATAGAAGGCGATGACATCCTCGGCGCTCTCTCGCTGCCGTGTGAACCATGCGTCCTTATGCGCCTTCTTGTTCTGGGCCCGAGCAAGTGCTTCCTCGCAGGAAACGTGCTCCCCCAGCGCCTCCGCGTAGTACGCTCGAGTGAGGTCGAATACCGAGCAATCCACTCCACTCATTTTCTCGCGCACACGAAGGGCGATTCGCTCAAGCCGATCCATCGGCGTTCCGCGCCAGGCCACAGCGAGCATGCGAACGGTCTTCCTAGAGTTCACAGGAACTCCTTCGCTCATCACGCGGCTCGTGTCTGTCGACACCAGTCCCAGCCCGAACCATCGTTTCGAGAAAGCAAACGTACCTTCGCGCAACCACATCAATATCGAGAGGACCTCGATCGATCTTCAAACGGTATTCGTCCAGCCGATGCACCACGTCCTCCAAAGCCTCCAGAATCACATTGCAGCTCGGCTTTGGTGGATGGTAGAGATCAACCAGTTCGAAGGTGAAGCCACTATCGGCTTCGGCCACGACACCGGCATTAGACATCTCGACGAGCTCCCTCGTCCCTCCCTGATTGCTACACACGACCGGGAGGCCACACGCTATCGCCTCGACAACGGAATTCGGACAATGATCGAGCCAACTGAGATAGAGGAATACGTCCCCGGTCCGGTACCATGCGGGCAAGTCATCGGGCTGCACGTGCCCCACGAGGGTAACCTGTGCATTCTGGGGTAGCTGAGAACTCCATCCGTCAGCGGGTATGCTAACACCAGCGGTGTCGCCCAGGATCAGCAGCCGGCACGGGTGAGCCTTCCGGCGGGAGAACTCGAGAAACACCTCCACGATGTCGTCTAGCCGCTTGTGCGCGCGCCACTTGGCCGACGTCAGGACCACAAGCTCACTCGCCTCAATGCCAAGTGCACCCTTCATGTCTGGGCCATCTGGGCAGAAGAGGGTCAGGTCGGTCCCGTTGTTGATGATCTCGTACGGCCGGTCTACGCGCCCGAACGAACGGACAAGCTCAAGATCAAAATGGCTCTGGATTACGACTCCGCAAGCCCCGTCTATTCCCTCATATATGGGTCGGTTCAACGTCTCGTTGGATCCGGAAGTCTCCGCGCTGTCGAAATACGCGCCGTCAACGCGAAAGACGTATGGTTTGGAGTAAGGGTTGCGCACGATGTTCGCGAACAGGTTTATCTGCGCGCGTGGGTCGAGAAACGTCGAGGTCTTGGCGAGGCCCTGGCGCTCAATACTCGCACGCAGCCTACGCATGAACGTACTGGGTCCACCCGCGGCGCGTGACAACGGGAAACCGATTCTCAACCTACTCATGAGGACTTCCTGAGTGGCGATTCGGAGCGCAGTACCGCGTCGGACCGAGAACAAGTCGCCGGGCCTCGAATTGACCAGCGCCGTGCATCACGTGACGCCAGCGGATAAAGCGCGGGCCGCATCTTGCGTGTCGTTCTTGACCGTCCACACTAGCCAGTCACTCCAAGCCCCTGCAGCAGCCCCCACCCCATCGCCTGGTCGAGGAAGTACACCACCAGTATCGCGATCAGCACGATCGCAAGCACGGCAAGCGCGACGCCGAGCACCCGCCCGAGCCCCTCGGCGATCTTGCGCCCGACGCTCTTCTTCGGCACGTACGCCTCGCGTGGGGCGTCGACGGCCTTCGCGGCTCCCGTCTTGCTCCTGCGCGCAGGCTGCTCGTCACTCGGCGCGTTGTAGTAGTCGGCGTACGAGTAGTAGCCGCCGTAGCCGGCCACGCCGTAGCCGTAGCCATAGCCGCCGCCACCGGCGCGCGACTCAAGACCCCACACGACGGCGCCAAGCGTGCGGGCGCCCACGTTGTCGAGCATCTCGCGGGCCTTCTTGACGGCCTCGCGCGTGCTCGCGCCGCCCTTGGTCACGAGCATGACCCCGTCGCACCAGCGGGCGACGGCCGCGCCGTCAGCCACCGCAAGGAGCGGAGGCGTGTCCACGATCACCCAGTCGGCCCAGCCCTTGAGCTCTTCGAGGAGCTCCTTCATCTTCTCGCTCCCGAGAAGCTCGCTCGGGTTGGGGGGCATCTTGCCGCTCGTAAGCACGAGCAGATCCATGTCCTCCCGCGGGCGCTGTAGCGCCGCCTTGAGCGTGTGTGCGCCCGTCAGCACGTCCGAGAGGCCCACGAGGTTGCGCACCCCGAAGAACTGCTCGGTGGTGGGTTTGCGGAAGTCACTCGCGAGCAGCACGACCTTCTTGCCCGCCTGCGCAAGGCCTGCCGCAAGGTTGGCGGCCACCGTGCTCTTGCCCTCGGCGGGCGCGGCGCTCGTCACGAGCAGCGTGGTGATGTTGTGCTCGAAGTTGATGAAGTCCAGGTTGTTGCGCAGCACGCGGTACGCCTCGGCAGCCGAGCTCCCGGGGTGTGTGAGTATCGTCGCGCGCCTGCGCTCGTCCTTGTCGTACTTCTCCGCCGGGATGAGGCCGAGCACCGGCGCTCCCACGAGCTCCTCGATCTCCTCGCTGCTCTTGATGGTGTTGTCGAGGTACTCGTAGAGGAATGCCATCCCCAGACCGAAGACCAGACCCACCGCAAGCCCGAGCGCCGTGTTGCGCGCCGGGCTGGGCTCCACCGGGTCTGCCGCCTCCACCGCGGGGCTCACCACCCGGCCGCTCCCGGTCTCGAGCTGTGCGCTGATCCGGAGTTCCTCGAGCTTCCCGGCAAGCGTGGTATAGCTGCCGGTCGCGATGGCCAGTTCGGCCGCAAGCTCGTCGCTCTTGCCCTCGTCCTGGATGCGCCGACCAAGCTCGAGGATCTCGGTCCTGGCGGCGTCCAGACGGACGGAGACCTCGTCCACCGCGGCGTTGATGCTCTCGCGCTTGTAGTCGCGGCTCCAGCCGACGAACTCCTCGGCCAGCGTGTTGGCGATCGCCGCGGCACGCCCCGGGTCGCCGTCTTTGGCCGTGATCGTGACGATGTTGGTCTGCCCCACCGCCGAGACCGTCACTCTGCCCGCAAGGGCCTCCGGCGTGATCCCGAGCCCGAGGGTCCGGATGGTGTTCTCCAGAAGCGGCCGCACCTGCATGAGCTGCACCTGCGTCTGAAGACCGCGCTCGGGCTGGCTCGAGAAGTCCAGACCGATGCTGCCAAACAGCTCGGTCCCACCGCCCTTCTCGGAGATGAGGACCTTGGCCTGACCCTCGTAGACGGGAGCTTGGAGCAGGCTCGCCACCAGCGCGGTGAGCGCTACGATCACAACCGCCTGGACGATGACCCACTTCCGCGCACGGATGACGTTGAGGTAGTCGCGGAGTTCCACGGGGCCTAGTTCTTCGTAAACGACGTGATGAACCAGTACTTCACGCCGCCGATGTCCTTGCTCACACACGTGATCGTGCCGGCGGTACGGGGTGACGTGCCGCCGGACAGTGTGATCCGCACGCTCGCGGTGCCCGATCCGCTCGACACGCCGTTCACGGTGAGCGTCTTGTAGCCGCCGCTGATGATCCCTGCGGGAATCTCCTGATTGGCCGCCTGGGCCGTGATGATCGCGGAGATCACACCGCTGTCGCCGGGAGCACTCGGCGTGGATCCGCTGCTGCCGTCACGGGTGATGGAGCTGAAGTACCAGATGCCGTTGTAGTCGCGCAGCACCATCGTGCCGGAGATCGAGCCGCCGGCAGCGTAGTTAGCAGTCACACGCACGTTGGCAGTCGAGCCGCTTGTGGACACGGTGCCCAGGTTGAACGATGAGATCTCGCCGCGCACGAGCTTGCCGATCTGCTCCTGGCTGGCGGCCTGCTCGGCGTACATGCGCGCCTGCTGATCGCCGGTGGGAGGCTTAGCAACCGGTGTGGTCGCCGACGTCCCGGACGTGGCGCCCGTCTCACCCGTGGTGCCGTCGGCGGTCTGTGCCGTCTCCGTCGGCTCGGCCGAGCCCGTGGGCTCGGTGCTCTCGCCGGGCTCCCCGGGTGTGCTCTCGCCCGGCTCGGCAGGCGGGACCGGTGCGATGATATCGCCGCTGTCCGCATCGCCTGCGATGAGATCGGCCACGATGTCGATGCCGCCAACGGCGACGAACGCCCCGGCGAGCGCGCCCACGAGCACGAGCACTGCCAGTGCGGTATACAGGCTCTTCCGGCTCCGCGCTACCTCGTCGGTGCCCGGAGTGCTGTCCGTCATTCGTGATCCCCCCGAGTGGGCGTCGCGCGCCTCCGACTGTGTTCGGGCGCGCTTAGCGAAATGCTACCACTACCTATCGTACCTGCGCCAATGATTCAAGGACGCGCTCCGATGCAGCGCGCGACATACTGGTCGAGATATCGGCACGTTCGAGCGCGGCCATGAGCCCGCCTTCCGGCCACTCGGCCAGCAGTCCGATCAACGCGTGGCCCAGCTCGGCGTCGAGTTGCGCCCGCTCGGCGTCGGTCAGGTAGGGCGCGCCCTTGAAGACGGCCACAAGCTCGGCTCCGGAGAACCTGCCGGGGCCCTCGGTCAGCGCGAAGAGCGTCTCGCCATCGAACACGGCCATGTCTGCGGGTAGCGTGAGCCGCACGCCGCCGGAGGCGTCGACAGCCCGTGCGAGCGCCTCGGGCCCGACGGTCAGGTGCGCCGGCGCCTCTCCCCCGGCTGCGCGCGCGTAGGCATCGGCCACACCCGCGCCACCGCCAAACGGGTACGCGTCGGCGAGCGTCTCGTAGGCGGTTCCGGGGATCGACACGCCCGTCGCGGGACTGATGAACGCCACCTGCATCTGCGGCCCACCGAGGTCTACCAGTACGACGATCTGCGCCACGACGGCACCGTCCTCGTCGGGAGCGGCAGCAACGAGCACCACGCGCTCCAGGTCCTCGGCCTGCACGCCGGTATCGGGGCCGATCACACCCGCATGCCACAGCGCGTAGGCAGCAGCCGCCGCGAACAGCACGACGAGCAGCGCGGCGGCGAGGCGCCATCGTCCGGATCTCCCGGGCGGACGGTCCCACGCGGCAGCTGTGGCTGACGGCACCTGATCACATCCCCAGGTAGGCGAAGATCCCGGCGGCGATGCCATCGGCGATCGTGTTCTGATACGACGGGTCGGCAAGTGCCCGATCATCGACCGGGTTGGAGAGATACCCGGTCTCAACGAGCACCGCAGGCACGGTAGACCAGTTGAAGCCCGAGAGATCCGCGCGCTTGGCCAGCCCCCGGTCACCCGCGCCGGTGCTCACGAGCACGGCGCTGTGGATCGCCTTGGCCGCAGCGAGGCTCCGCGTCTCGATGGGAGCCACCCAGTCGTTACCACTCGGATACAGCGTCGATATGCCCCGGATGTCGGCATTGGTGCTGCTATCGGCGTGCACGCGGACGAACAGGTCGGCCCCGGCGTTGCTCGCCACCTTCGCGCGCTGGCTGTTGGAGATATCCACCGCATCCGTCGTGCGAGTCATCACCACCGTGACGCCGCGCGCCTCGAGCCGCTCCTTGAGCTTGAGCGAGATGGCCAGCACGAGCTTGTACTCGGCCTGTTTGGTGACCACACCCGTGCCGCCGCCGGTGACCTTGGCCTTGGTCTCGCTCGCGCCGGGGCCTATCGGCTCCGGCGACGTGTTGGCGCGCTCCTGGTGACCGGGGTCGATGCACACCACCGGCGACCGACCGTACGAACGCTGCCCGATAAGCGTGGTACCGGTGGCCGTGGCGGTGGGGTCGGCCCACACGAGCTCGATCGCCGAACCCGTAAGGACGCGCTCCCCCGCCGGCGGCGCCTGCGCAAGCACGGTGCCCGAGGCTACGTCGCCCGGCGGTGTGGAGACCCGCACGACCTCAAAGCCGGCTGCACCGAGCAGGAGCTCGGCCTCCTCGATCGGCGACCCGGTCACGTTGGGGACCTCGATCAACCCCTGGACGGTCTCGGATGCGTCGATCGAGATGGTGGCCTCATCGGCGGCAAGCATCCCGATCGTGTCGGCCTCAAGTTCTGCGGCAGCGGGCTCGGCGCCCGCATCCACGCCGGCGAGCACGAGAGCGAGCACGATCGCGCCGAGTGCAACGGCTGACACGGCGGATGCAACGACGTAGAGCCGTCTGCGCTTGCCGCGCACCCGGTCCAGTCGCTCGGTCCTGCTCCGTCGTGCCATCCGATAGTCCTTTGTTGGTGGGCCCAGCAGGATTCGAACCTGCAACCAAGGGATTATGAGTCCCCTGCTCCACCGTTGAGCTATGGGCCCGGGAGGCGGCATTCCGCAAGCGCTTATCTTACCGCAGTGCGGCATCGTGCGGCGACCCACAGGCGTGTCCGCGCACGGTTGCGGACCTCAGAGCGCCTGCTATAATCGCTAGGCGCCTGAGAGGGCGTGCCAGATTCCTCAGTAGCTCAATTGGCAGAGCATCCGGCTGTTAACCGGAGGGTTGTAGGTTCGAGTCCTACCTGAGGAGCCATACACCACCGAAGGCCCCGCGTGCGGGGCCTTCGTACGTTCACAGGAAGTCATTGGGTACACTCAGCATTGTCGCGCAAACGAAACGGGAGTACCCAATGACCGCCACACGTGTGCTCGTCGTCGATGACGATCCCCCAAGCAACTATCTCCTGCAGTCGGTCCTCAAGTCGGGCGGGTACAAGGTCCTCTCGGCAGAAGACGGCGTTGAGGCGCTCGAGGTCGCCCGCTACGAGCACCCCGATCTGATCGTCACCGACATACTCATGCCGAGAATGGACGGTTACCAGCTGTGCCGGGAGTGGCGCGCGGACCCCGAGCTAGCCAAGATCCCCTTCGTCTTCTACACGGCCAACTACGCCGAGGCCGACGACGAACGGTTTGCGCTCTCGCTCGGCGCCGACCTCTTCTTGCGCAAGCCGAGTGAGCCCGACGCCGTCCTCGCCGAGATAGGCGATCTGCTCGACCGCCAGGCGGCGGGATCGCTGCCGACGCGCCGCCCCGCCCGCAAGGACGAGACCCGCGTGCTCAAGGAGTACAACGCACGCCTGGTCCACAAGCTCGAGCAGCAGCTCGTCCAACTCCATGAGGCCAACGACCTGCTCACGCAGATGCTCACCGGCACCGTCCACGCCATCGGCAAGCTCACCGAGGCGCGAGACCCGTACACGTCCGGCCACCAGGAACGCGTGGCGGCGATCGCCTGGGCCATCGCCGAGAAGCTCGGCCACGAACGCCACTTCTGCGAGGGGATCCGCATCGCGGCGCTGCTGCACGACATCGGCAAGATCTACGTGCCCGCCGAGATCCTCGCGCGTCCGCGCCGTCTGACCGAAGTCGAGCTCGGCATCGTCCGAATGCACCCGCAGGTCGCCTACGAGGTGCTCACCGGCATCATGTTCCCGTGGCCGGTGGCCGAGTACGTGGTGCAGCACCACGAGCGACTCGACGGAAGCGGTTACCCGGCGGGTCTGTCCGGCGACGCCATACTTCCGGGCTCACGTATCATCGCCGTCGCCGACGTGGTGGAGGCGATCGCCTCACATCGTCCGTACAAGACCGCCGCCGGCATCGCGGTGGCGCTCGACGAGATCGACGGCAACGCGGGCACGCTCTACGACACGGACGTTGCCGCTGCCTGCATCGCCCTGTTCGATACCGACGGGTTTGAGATTCCGGAGCCGAGCGCAGGAGCCGGCGGCCCGGTGAAGGCCTACTCCAAGTAGTCTTTCAGCCGACTTGAGCGGCTCGGGTGCCTGAGCTTGCACAACGTCTTGCTCTCGATCTGCCGTATGCGCTCGCGCGTGACGCCAAACTCGCGGCCGACCTCTTCGAGCGTGCGCGGGTGCCCGTCGTCCAGCCCGAAGCGAAGCTCGATGACCTTGCGCTCGCGCTCGGACAGGCTGTCGAGGACCTTTGTGAGCTGCTCCTGCAGCATGCTGAAGCTTGCGGCATCCGGCGGCACGACGGCCTCGCCATCTTCGATGAAGTCGCCAAGTTGGCTGTCTTCCTCCTCGCCGATGGGCGTCTCGAGGCTGACCGGTTCCTGGCTGATCTTGAGGATCTCGCGCACGCGCTCGGCGGTCATCTCCATCTTGTCGCCGATCTCCTCCGGGGTGGGCTCTCGGCCCAGCTCCTGAAGCAGCTGCCGCTGGATGCGGATGAGCTTGTTGATGGTCTCCACCATGTGCACCGGGATGCGGATCGTGCGTGCCTGGTCGGCGATGGCACGCGTGATGGCCTGGCGGATCCACCACGTGGCGTAGGTTGAGAACTTGAAGCCCTTGCCGTAGTCGAACTTCTCGACCGCGCGGATCAGGCCCAGGTTGCCCTCCTGGATGAGATCGAGGAACAGCATCCCCCGACCCACGTAGCGCTTTGCGATCGACACCACGAGGCGCAGGTTGGCCTCGACGAGCTGCTTCTTGGCTTCCACGCCGATGCGCTCGATGCGCTCGAGACGACGGACCTCTGCGCGATCGAGCTTGACGCCCTTCTCGGCGGCCTCCTCGAGCTCGGCCACGGCCTCAAGACCGGACTCGATCTTCATGGCGAGATCGACTTCCTGGCGCGCCGTGAGCAGCGACACCTTGCCGATCTCCTTCAGGTACATGCGCACCGGGTCGCTCGTGAGCGGAGCCGAAGCGGTCGTCTCCACCTTGCGGCGCGGCTTGCGCTTGGCCGCGGCCTTGGCGGGCTTCTCGACTACCGCGGCAACCTCCGGCACCTCGGCGTCAGCGTCGCGCGGCGGATCGGCGTCCTCGTCGACGGGCACGTCCTCCTCGAGGTTTGCGGGGATGTGCTCGTCGGCGATGTCGATGCCGCTCTTCACGAAGTAGGCATAGACATTCTCGAACTGGTCTTCCGACAGATCGATGTCCGAGAGCGCGCCCTGGATCTCCTCGTCGGTGAGGTTGCCCTTGGCCTTACCGATCTTGACGAGCGTCTTGACCGCCGAGAGCTCGAGCTCCGGCGCGGTCTTGGCCGTCGCTGCGGTCTTCTTGGTCGCTGCGGTCTTGGCAGGTGTGCCCCCGGACTGGACCGGCTTCTGAGCCGGCGCCTTCTTAGGTGCGGGTTTGACTGCCGACTCCTTCTTGGCTGCGGGTTCGCTCTTGGCTGCCGGCTTCTTCGCGGCTGCAGGCGTCTTCTTGGGTGCGGCCGACTCTGCGGCCGCTGGTTGCTTCCTGGGTGCTGCCGTCACGCGATGGGCTCCGTCTCCTGGTCGGTCGTTCCGGCTCCGTGCACGCGCAGCTCCTGTTGCCTGCGCTGTGCCTCGGCGATCTCACCGAACAGCCGGTCGTACGCTTGTCTGTCGCGCTTGGGGTCGAGCGCGCGCAACTCCGCATTCTTACTCAAGATTAGACGCCCGAGGGCGAACTCCTTGATACGGGCGGCGACTTCCCGAAACGCATATTCTACTTGTTCCACTTCGTGGGCGTCCACCAACCACCCTGAGAGCATTTCGCCCGCAGCCCTATCGCGCGCTGAAACGAAGGCGAACAGGTCCTTGTCTACGGCACTTCCGGCGTCGAGGACGAGCTCGAGCACCCGGCGGGCCGTCTCATCGGCCACAGCCCCTTCAGCAAGCAAATCCCGTGCCCTGGCCCGCACCGACGGATGGAGCGCCGCGATGCGCACGACCTCTCGCTCGGCCTTGATCTCGGCACTCAGGCGCACGGGCATGTCCGCGGGCTCGGTCGTGCTCTCCTCACCCGCGCCCGGCGGCTGGCGCCGCGCATGGGGGACAGCGCGCTGCACCGTGGCGAAGTCGGTCTGGAGCCGTCCCGCCAGGTAGTTGATGTAGTCCTTGCCGAGAAGCGAGTCCCTGACCGGCGTCAGCACAGATGCGGCGTCAACGAGCGCAGCGCTCCGGCCCTCGGGACGCGTCAGATCGTGTCCCTCGAGTCGTGTGTCGATGGCGAACTGGAGGAGCGGAACGGCCGATTCGATGACCGCGCGTGTCGCCTCGGCGCCCTCGGCGGCCACATGATCGGCGGGATCCATCCCGCCCGGGATGAGCGCGACGTCGAGGTCCACTCGCGAGCGTCCGGCCTCCGGTGTGGCCAGCCAGTCCACGAACTCGACCGCCCGAAGCGCCGCCCGTCTGCCGGCCTCGTCCCCGTCGAAGAGGTACACGACGCGCTTGCCGAACCTGCCGAGCAGCTTGACATGCTGCTGCGTGAGCGCCGTGCCGAGTGTGGCCACCGCTATCGGGATCCCGGCCTCGTGAAGCGCGATCACATCCGTGTAGCCCTCGACGACCACCGCGGTTGCCTGCGCGACGATGTCCGCACGCGAACGATCGAGCGCGAACAGCGTGGCCGACTTGCGGAAGACCGGGGTCTCCTGAGAGTTCAGGTACTTCGGCTCCCCCTTCCCCACCACACGTCCGCCAAAGGCGATGGCGCGGCCGGATAGGTCCGTGATCGGGAACATGATGCGATTGAAGAAGCGGTCCTTCAGGCTCGCGCCATCGGCGAGCGCCAGGTTGGCGTCCACTAGTTCGTCGCGCGTGAAGCCGGTCGACAGCAGCGCGCGCACGAGCGTGTCACGGCCGGACGCCGCGTAGCCGAGCCGCCAGCGCCTGGCCACGTCCGAGCCGAATCCTCGTGCAGCCAGGTACTCGCGTGCTTCTGTTGCGCCGGCTGTGCGCGAGGTGGTGAGCTCTTTGTGGAAGAAGTCGGCGGCGGCCTCACACGCGGCGATGAGCCGCTCCTTGCGACCGGCCGGAACGCCCGGGCCGCCGTCCTCGATGATGTCGATCCGGGCGCGCTCCGCGAGCCTGCGAACCGCATCGGGGAACTCGAGGTGCTCGGCTTCCATGATGAACCCGAAGGAGTCTCCCCCACGGCTGCAGCCGAAACAGTGCCACAACTGCGTGGTGGGGTCGATCTTGAAGCTTGGCGTCTTCTCGCCGTGGAACGGGCAGTTGCCCCAGAACAGGCGGCCCTTCTGCTTCAAAACGACGGTCTCCGAGACGAGCGAGACCAAGTCTGTCGCGTCGCGGACGCGCGCGACGTCCTCGTCGGATATGCGGCCCACGACACCTCCTCGGGGGAAACGACAATGCTCCCGGGCACCGCACGCGGCGCCCGGGAGCATTCTACTCTACAGCAGTGATGCGCTTAACCGCCGTGCACCTTCAGGAACAGGGGCACGAACACGAGCGAGACCACCGTCATGAGCTTGATGAGGATGTTCATCGAGGGGCCCGAGGTGTCCTTGAACGGATCGCCGACGGTGTCGCCCACGACAGCGGCCTTGTGTGCCTCGGAGCCCTTGCCGCCGTGATGGCCGCCTTCGATGTACTTCTTGGCGTTGTCCCAGGCGCCACCCGCGTTCGCCATGAAGATGGCGAGCAGGAAGCCGGTCACGAGCGCACCGGCCAGGAGCCCGGCCAGCATCGACAGGTCGATGATGCCGACGACGATCGGGACGACGACGGCGATCGCACCGGGAACGACCATCTCCTTGAGCGCGCCTTTGGTGGAGATGTCCACGCACGCCGCGTAGTCAGGCTTGCCGGTGCCCTCCATGATGCCGGGGATCTCGCGGAACTGACGGCGGACCTCACCGATCATCGCGAAGGCAGCACGGCCGACGGCGCCCATGGTGAGCGCGCCGAACAGGAACGGCAGCATGCCGCCCACGAACAGACCGACGATGACGTACGGGTTCTCGAGCGACATGTTGATCGTGCCGAGGATCTCCTCGGCCGACATGCCCAGGGCGATGAACCCGACCTGCAGGCTCTGCCGGAACGCCACGAAGAGCGCGAGCGCCGTAAGCCCTGCCGAGCCGATCGCGAAGCCCTTGGCGATGGCGGCGGTCGTGTTGCCGACGCTATCGAGCGAGTCGGTGATCTTGCGGATGTCGGCGCCCATGTGCGCCATCTCGGCGATACCACCGGCGTTGTCGGCCACCGGCCCGTATGCATCCACACCGACGGTGATCGCGGTGATCGAGAGCATGCCGAGCGCCGCAAGAGCGATGCCGTAGATGCCCGAGAGGTCGTTGTCCGGGACGGCGGCGTTACCGGCCAGGTAGGAGACGATGATGCCGGCGCTGACCACGAGGATCGGCAGCGCGGTGGACATCATGCCGGTGCCGAGGCCCTGGATGATGTTGGTGGCGGCACCGGTCTCGGAGGACTCGGCGATCTTCTTGACCGGGCTGTAGTGGTCCGAGCAGTAGTACTCGGTGATCTTACCGATCGCGATGCCGGCGGCAAGACCAGCCACGACCGAACCGAAGTACCAGATGCGGGCCGGGTCGGCACCCACGCGCGTGGACCAGTGCCAGAACAGCATGCCCATGGCGATGACCTCGAGGCCGGCCGCCACATAGGTGCCCTTGTTGAGCGCCGAGTGCAGATTGGCGCCTTCCTTGGCGTTGACCGCGAACAGGCCGATGATCGACATGATGATGCCGAAACCGGCGATGAGCAGCGGGACCGTCAGGCCGTACATCAAGTCGATCGACTTCGGCTCGCCGGCTACGAACCAGAGACTCACCGCGAGAACCATCGGCGCGAGGATCGAGCCGACGTAGCTCTCGAACAGGTCGGCACCCATGCCCGCGACGTCGCCCACGTTGTCACCGACGTTGTCGGCGATGACGGCCGGGTTGCGCGGATCGTCTTCCGGGATCCCGGCCTCGACCTTACCCACGAGGTCGGCGCCCACGTCGGCAGCCTTGGTGTAGATGCCGCCACCGACACGCGCGAAGAGCGCGATCGAGCTGGCGCCCATCGCGAAGCCGTTGACGATCTCAGCGTTGGCAACAGGGTTCTCGCCCATGATCAGCATCGTGATCGCCCACAGAGACAGACCGCCGAGGCCGAACGACGCGACCGTGAGGCCCATCGTGAGTCCCGAGCGGAACGCCACCTTGAGCGCCTTGTGGACACCCACGGTGGCCGCCTGAGCCGTGCGGGTGTTGGCGCGTGTGGCGATCGACATGCCGATGTAGCCTGCGGCAGCCGATAGGATGGCGCCGGTCAGGAACGCGACGGCGGTCATCCACGTGACCGCGAAGCCGAGCACGACCGCGACCACGAGCGCGAAGACGATGAGCACACGGTACTCGCGCATGAGGAACGCGAGCGCGCCCTCCTGCGTCGCCTTTGAGATCTCCTGCATCCGGTCGGTGCCCGGATCCTGCTTGAGGACCCAACTCGCCAGGTACAGCGCGACACCGAAACCGATGACGGCTGCTACCGGAGCGAACCAGGCGATCCACTGATCCATGGACGTGTGTCTCCCTTCACGGTGAACGTACGACAAAACGCGTAGGGCGCCCACGGGCCCCCTCGGCGCTCACGCGATGATAGCCGACTCTGTTTGGAGCGGCAACAACTCGGCAACGGCCACCCGGGTTCGCGTTAGCCGCGCCAGCGGCTCGGAATCATGAGCCGCTCGTAGGTGCGGATCGCGAAGCGGTCCGTCATACCGCTCACGTAGTCCGTGACCGCCTGGACGAGGTGGTCGTCGTCGGCGGGCCGCTCGTCTTCGGGCAGGTCGTCGGTGTTGGCGAGATAGTGGGTGAAGAGCGTCTGCACGACACCGTAGGCCTTCGGCTCTTCGGCCTTTGCATCCGGCGAGAGATAGACGTGGTCGAACAGGAACGAGCGCAGGTCCATCATCGCCTTGTAGACGTCGGATGCCATGGTCACCGTCTCGGATACCGCCGTCGTCTCCACGAGGCTGCGCACCATCGTCGTGATGCGCTGCGCGTGCGTGTGGCCGAGCACACCGCACGGCGCCTGAGGCAGGTCGTCTTCGGTGAGCACGCCGGCACGGATGGCGTCGTCTATGTCGTGGTTGACGTACGCCACGCGGTCCGCGACGGCCACGATCTGCCCCTCGAGCGTGCAGGCGCGCGTGGAGCCCGTGTGACACCGGATGCCGTCGCGCACCTCCCACGTGAGGTTGAGTCCGCGGCCCTCGTACTCGAGCGTCTCGACGATGCGGGAGGACTGCAGGTTGTGCCGGAACGGGTACGGCACGTTGGGGTACTCGTCGCGGATCGCCGCCAGCGCATCGTTCAGGGCGTCCTCGCCGATGTGGCCGAACGGCGTGTGGCCGAGGTCGTGTCCGAGCGCGATCGCCTCGGTGAGGTCCTCGTTCAGGCCGAGTGCCCGCGCGACGGAGCGCGCGATCTGCGAGACCTCGAGCGTGTGGGTCAGTCGGGTGCGGTAGTGGTCGCCCTCCGGAGCGAGAAAGACCTGCGTCTTGTGCGACAGGCGCCGGAACGCCTTGCAGTGGATGATGCGGTCGCGGTCGCGCTGGTACTCGGTGCGGTACGGATCCGGCGCCACCTCGCGTTCCCGCCCCCGCGTGGCCGAAGACAGCGCGGCGCGAGGCGACAGACGTGCCGCCTCAGCTGACTCGTAGGCTTCGCGCGTCACCACGCGGCCCATGTCGTCCTCCGCGCTAGCCGGGCACATGCTCGCGCAAGAGACTGGCGATCATGGACGTCTGGGAGACCGGCACATCCACGCCGAAGAGCGGTGTGAACAGCCACTCGTTCTTGGGATTGCTGACTCGCGCCATCGTGAGGCCGGTCTCGTACTCGGCCTTGGCAAGCAGGCAGACCACGAGATTGTCCTCGTCGTCGCCGGTTGCGGCCACCACGACGTCGGCAGCCCGAATGTCGGCGGCCTCCAATACGGTGGGCTCGTCGCCGTCGCCGCACATCACGCGGACGTCGCTCAGGTTCTCGCCGAGCACCGTGCACTTGTCCCGGTCGATCTCCACGAGCGTCACATCGTGACCCTCACGTCCCATCATCAGCGCAAGGTTTGAGCCGACCTTGCCGCCGCCGACTATGACGACCCTCATGGAAGACCTCCTACGGCGCGATCATCGACGTGAGACGGGACATCGAACTCGTGAGGACTGCCAGTTCCACGATGTCACCATCGTGGAAAGCTGTGGCATCGGTGGGCAAGAACGACTTCCCTCCCCTGACGATCGCGACAACGGTCACCTCACCAGAGATGGTGAGGTCACGAACGCTATGACCGCTGAGGCGGGGCGGCAGCGATGACTTGACCAGCTGCACTTCACCGTCGCCGAGGGAGACGTCTCTCACTAGATCACGGTGGAGTACGAGTGACATGATCTCATTGGACGCCCACGACACCGACGATACGGTCACGATTCCCAGGCGTCGATAGATGTCGGCACGCCGTGGGTCGAAGATTCGCGCCACCACGTTCGGGATCCGGTAGACACGGCGGGCGATGGTGGCCGAAACGATGTTTGAGTTGTCTCCGCTCGTGACCGAGACGAACGCGTCGGCCTTATCGGCGGCGGCCTTGTCGAGGACGTCTTTGTCGAAGACGATGCCGGTGATCGTCGTACCCGAGAAGGTCGTCCCGAGTCGTGCGAACGCAGTGGGGTCCTTGTCGATGATCGCCACGTCGTGGCCCTCGGCGGAGAACTTCGCCGCAAGCAACGAGCCCACTCGTCCACAACCCGCGATGATGACCTTCACTGCCCCTCCTCGGCCCTGCGGTCACGGCGTCTCACGAAGTACTTCCGCGTCTCATCGGCCAGCAGCAACACAGGGCTGAGGGCGGTGAGTAGCAGCCAGTCCTGGACCCCGAGGGGGCCGTGCCCGAAGAGCTGCTGAAGCGGCGGAACGTACACGAGCATGAGAATGACGGCGACCTCCACGATGATACCCCACCACAGCAGGCGATTCGTGAACAGACCCACCTTGAACACCGATTCGCGGTTCGTGCGCTGTGTGAGCGCGTTGCCGATCTGCGTCATCACGACCGCTGCAAGCGTCATCGTGATGGCCTGCTCGTATACCGGACCGCTGGAAGCCATCTCCATGCCAGGCCGCCAGCCGTTCTGCCAGTACTTGAAGAAGAACGCCGAAAGCGCTGCCGCGGCCTGAATCGGCCCCAGGAACAGGTACGCGCGTAGCAGCACGCTCTTGTTGAGCAGGCGCTCGGTACGGCTCCGCGGCTTTCGCTGCATGACGCCCGGTTCCGGCGGTTCCGTTCCAAGCGCGAGTGCCGGCAGCAGATCGGTGCCGAGGTCGATGGCGAGTATCTGTAGGACCGTGAGCGGCAGCGGAACCCGGAACATCACGAAGACGAGGAACGGGACGATCTCCGGGATGTTGCTTGTAAGGATGTAGCGAATGAAGCGACGGATATTGTCGTAGACCGCGCGCCCCTCCTCGACTGCATGAACGATGCTCGCGAAGTTGTCGTCGGTGAGGATCATCTCCGCAGCCTCTTTGGCCACGTCGGTTCCGGCGACGCCCATGGCAACGCCGATATCCGCCGCCTTGAGCGCCGGCGCGTCATTCACGCCGTCGCCGGTCATCGCCACGACATGGCCGAGCGACTTCAGCGCCAGTGCGATGCGCATCTTGTGCTCGGGGGACACGCGAGCGAAGAGCACGTCCTCGCGCGCCAGTTGTTCCGCGAGCTGCTCGTCCGACATCGAGTTGAGGTCGCCGCCGGTGACGATGTCCGCCTGTGGACCTTCGATGATGCCGATGCGGCGCGCGATCGACTCGGCAGTCAGGCCGTAGTCGCCGGTGATCATGATGATCCGGATACCCGCGCTGCGGCACCGGTCGACGGCTGTGGACACCTCGTCGCGCGGCGGGTCCTGCATCGCCATCAGCCCGATGAAGACCAACTCGCGTTCGGTCTCCTCCGGTGTGTATTCGGCAGCATCGGACGGTAGGTCACGATAGGCCATCGCCAGTACCCGGAGGCCGTCGCGCGCGAAGTCGTCATTCGTCGCGATCACGCGCTCGCGGTCCGCCGTGCTCAGCGGCCGGGGCCCGGATTCGGTCGCGATGCTCGTCGATAGACCGAGGATCTCCCGCGGCGCACCCTTCACATACGCGACCCGCCCACTACCGTGCTCGTGAACCGTCGTCATGCGTTTGCGCACCGAGTCGAATGGCAGCTCGAATACACGGCGCTCGAGGGAGGAGGCTTCGACCTCATCGACGAGGCCCTTTCGGGCTGCCACGAGCAGCGCGGCCTCGGTGGGATCGCCGAGCACTCCCCAGCCCCCGGCATCGCCGGAGGGCCGAACCAGACGGGCGTTGTTCGCAAGCGCCGCCGCACGCAGGAGCAGCTCGAGCGCCTGCCGACGATCGGGACGGACCGGCTGGCTGTCCGATGTGAACTCTCCGACGGGCTCGTAACCCGCGCCGCTCACCTGGATCCGACGGCCGTCGACCCACACCTCACGCACGGTCATCTCGTTCTTGGTCAGGGTGCCGGTCTTGTCCGTGCATATCACCGTGGTGGACCCAAGCGTCTCGACCGAGGACAGCTTCTTGATGAGCGCGTGGCGGCCGGCCATGCGCTGCACGCCGATGGCCAACGCAAGCGTGACCGTCGGCAGCATCCCCTCGGGGACATTGGCCACGATGATGCCAACGGCGAATACGAAGCCCTGAATCACGGTGAGGTCGGCAACGAGCGTGCCCAGAACGAAGAACGAGACGCCGAGCAGTGTCGCTAAGACCGCAACGATCTTCACGATGCGCTGCATCTCGATCTGAAGCGGTGAGAGCTCGGTCTTCACCGACTGCGTCAGCCTGGCGATCTTGCCGAACTGCGTCTGCATCCCGGTTGCGAACACGACGGCGCGACCGTTGCCGTACGCCACCGACGTGCCGGCGAAGACCAGGTTGGGCATCTCCACTTCGGTGAGAGAGGTGTCACTCGCCGGTGATGACGTCTTTCTGACCGGCTCGGACTCTCCGGTCAGCGTGGCGTTGTTGGTTCGCAGCTCGAACTCCTCGACCAGACGCCCGTCCGCGGAGATGGCGTCTCCCTCGCCGAGAACCATGATGTCGCCGGGCACGATCTCGGCGGCCATCACTTCCCTGGTCTGCCCTTCGCGCATCACCTTCGCCTTGCGAGGCATCATGCGCTTGAGTGCCTCTGTGGCCCTCTCCGCCTTGAACTCCTGCCAGAAGGAGAAGACGGCGTTGATCACGATGACGACGAAGATGGCCCATCCGAGTTCGGGCATCTTCCCGACGAACGCGAGTGCTCCGCCCACCCACAGCATGAGGGCGAAGAGATGGTAGAAGTTCTCGAGGAACTTCAGCACGAGCGGCTTGCCTCTGACCTCACGGAGCTGGTTGGGGCCGTACTGCTCGAGCCGAAGGGCTGCTTCTTCCTCGGAAAGACCGTTCGGGTGGGTCCCGAGGGTCTCGTATACGTCATCACGGTGGACGGCGTGGCAACCATGTGAGTCGCAGACGAGCGTCGTCTGCGTGTCTTCCCTGGGCGAGACCATAATGCGCAACGATTCACCTATGCGAGAGCCGCGTCAAGCGCGAACGCCTGACGCGGCCCGTGATACGTCCTCTCGCACGTGTGGGCGCTATGCCGGACTCATCGGCAACGCCTCCCGCCACCGCCCTAGCGGTTGTCGGAGACTGGCGATTTGGACGCCAGCGTTGCCTGCGCCGCGGCCAGACGGGCGAGCGGCACGCGGTACGGCGAACAGCTCACGTAGTCCAGGCCGAGGTCGAAGAAGACGTGCACCGACTCCGGATCCCCACCGTGCTCACCGCACACGCCGAGTTTGAGCATGGGATTGGTCGCCCGGCCGAGTTCGCAGCCCATGCCCACGAGCTTGGCGACGCCCGCGTCCACCGTCTCGAAAGGATTGCGGGCCAGGATCTTGCGCTCGAGGTACCTCGGCAGGAACTTGCTCTCGATGTCGTCTCGCGAGAAGCCGAACGTGGTCTGGGTGAGGTCGTTGGTGCCGAAGCTGAAGAAGTCGGCTTCCTCGGCGATCTCATCGGCACACACGGCGGCACGCGGGAGCTCGATCATCGTGCCGATCGGGATCTCGACGTCCACGCCCTCCTCGGCCGTGACCCGCTCGATCACGGCGACCGTCTCGGCCCTGAGCGTTGCAAGCTCGGCTTTCACGCTTACGAGCGGGATCATGATCTCCGGGCGCGGGTCGCGACCCTGCGCCTTGAGCTGGCAGGTGGCCCGGGTGATGGCCTCGACCTGCAGCGCGTACAGCTCGGGATGCGTGATACCGAGGCGGCAGCCGCGCAGACCGAGCATCGGGTTCATCTCGGCCATCGAATCGATCTGCACGAGCAGGCGGCGCTTGGCGGCGAGCTGTTCGGCTGTGGCGCCGCCGCACTCGGCGCGCACGATCTCCACTTCGAGCTCGCGCGGGGAGTCGAGGAACTCGTGCAGCGGGGGGTCGAGCAGACGCACGGTTACCGGAAGCCCGTCCATCGCCTCGAGGATGCCGAGGTAGTCGCCGGTCTGGACCGCGAGCAGCTTGGCAAGCGCCTCGTCGCGCACGTCCTGGTTCTCGGCGAGGATGAAACTCTGGATGATGTCTTTGCGGTCGCCCAGGAACATGTGCTCGGTTCGGCACAGGCCGATACCTGCCGCACCGAACTGGCGCCCGAGCGCCGCGTCTTCCGGCGTGTCGGCGTTGGCGCGGACGCCGAGCGTACGCACCTCGTCGGCCCACTCGAGCACCGTGTCGAAGTCACCCGACACCTCGGGCTGCACGAGGTCGACCTTCCCAAGGACCACGATGCCGCTCGTGCCGTCGATCGATATCACGTCGCCCTCGTGAAGTTCCACGTTCGAGCCGGTGACCTTGGCCACCTTCGCCTTCGCGTCGATCTTGAGCGCCTCGGCGCCGCACACGCACGGCTTGCCCATGCCGCGGGCCACCACTGCCGCGTGCGAGGTCTTGCCCCCGTGGCTTGTGAGGATGCCCTCCGCGGCCACCATGCCGTGCAGGTCGTCGGGCGTGGTCTCCCAGCGCACCAGGATGACCTTGCGACCGGACTCGACCGCCTTCTCGGCATCGTTGGCGGAAAAGACGACCTCGCCGACCGCCGCGCCCGGGCTCGCGTTGAGGCCCTTGGCGATCACGTCGTAGGTGGCGGTGGTATCGAACTGGGGATGCAGGAGCTGGTCGAGCTGCGCGGGGTCGATGCGCATGAGCGCTTCCTCCCGTGTGATCATGCCCTCGGCGACCATGTCCACGGCGATCTTGAGCGCCGCGCGTGCGGTGCGCTTGCCGATGCGGGTCTGCAGCATCCAGAGCTTACCTTCCTGGATGGTGAACTCGATGTCGCACATGTCGCGGTACGCCTGCTCAAGGATGTCGAACACGCCGTAGAGCTCGTGCCCTGCTTCCGGGAGCTCGTCAGCAAGCTCGGAGATCGGCCGCGTCTTGCGGATGCCGGCGACGACGTCTTCGCCCTGCGCGTTGGTGAGGAAGTCGCCGTAGTACTCCTTGGTGCCGTCGGCCGCGTTGCGCGTGAAGCCCACACCGGTGGCCGAGGTCTCGCCCATGTTGCCGAAGACCATCGCCTGCACGTTGACGGCGGTGCCGAGATCGTCGGCGATCCGCTCCATCTTGCGGTAGTACACGGCCCGGTCGTTCATCCAGCTCCTGAAGACGGCCTCGATGGCCAGGTGGAGCTGCTGGGCGACGTCTTGCGGGAAGACGACCTTCCCGTCGACCACCAGCTGCGGGTACTGCGCAACCGGGACGTGCTCGCTGACGATCGTCTTGAAGATGTCCACCAGTTCCCGAAGATCCGCGGCACTCAGATCGGTGTCCTCGGCCGCACGCCGGTCGAGCTTCATCTTGGTGATGGCGTTCTCGAACTCGTCGCCTTCGACGTCGAGCACGACCTTGGAGAACATCTGAATGAAGCGGCGGTAGCTGTCCCATGCGAACCGCTCGTTGCCGCTCTTGGCGATGAGTCCGTTCACGGATCGATCGTTCAGGCCGAGGTTAAGTACCGTGTCCATCATGCCCGGCATCGAGAAGGGCGACCCGGAGCGCACGGAGACGAGGAGCGGATCGGTATCGTCGCCGAGCTTCTTGCCCATCTTGGCCTCGAGCGCGGCCAGATGCGTGGCGATCTCCTCGGCAAGTCCTTCAGGAAACGCCGGCGGTGTGGCGTGGTAGTACTCCATGCACGCCTGGCAGCTGATCGTGAAGCCTGGCGGGACCGGCAACCCCATGTTGGCCATCTCGGCCAAGTTGGCACCCTTGCCGCCGAGGATGAACTTCATGTCCTTGTTGCCCTCGGTCTGGCCCGCGCCGAACGCGTAGATCCGCTTGGACTCAGTCAACTCGCTCCCTCTCTCTCGTACAGACCCCCCGGGGGATGTGACCAAATGATAGCGTACCGTGCGGGCCCGGATAAGCGGCCGCCGCCCTCGCGGCGCGATGCGGGATGTCAGTCGAGCGTCTCGTACCCCACGCCGATGTGCCGCAAGATCTCCTGTGCCGACTCCTCCACGGCGCGATTGTCGGTGTGCACCACGAGACAGCCGATACGGCGCATCACCTTGCGCGCCTCGGCCAGCTCGGCCTCGATAGCGACTCGGTCCGCATAGCCCGGCACGTAACCGCCGAGTTCCTTCATCCGCTCGGTGCGGATCGTATGGAGGACGTCCACGGTGGTGATCAGCCCGAACACGCGACGCGGGTCGAGCTCGTAGATCTCAGGCGGCGGCTCGGTACCCGGCGCGAGCGCCACGTTTGCCACCTTCCATCCCTTGAACGCAAGGTACATCGCGATCGGGGTCTTGGACGTGCGCGATACGCCGAGCAGCACGATATCGGCCTGCCCGAGCTCCTGGGGGTTGCGTCCGTCGTCGTGACGCACGGCGAACTCCATGGCCTCGATGCGGTCGAAGTACCCCTCGTCGGTGCGGCGTATGCGGCCCGCCTCCCCGGTGGGCTGGCTGCCGCTG
The DNA here is from genome assembly GCA_002347725.1 of Actinobacteria bacterium UBA2272. Lineage (GTDB taxonomy): Bacteria > Actinomycetota > Coriobacteriia > Anaerosomatales > Anaerosomataceae > UBA2272. Next base: position 176,475 of record DDXA01000003.1, on the reverse strand, counting down.
ATCTGCGTCAGCCGCGCGATCGCCGGGCCGAGCAGGTCCACGCCGACGACACCGCTCTCCATCAGGCGTGACATCTCGCCACGCAGCGGTTGGTTGACGAGCGTGTAGAAGAAGAGGCACTCGTCGCCGCAGTGCTTGCGGACGAGCGTGCGGAGTTCCTCGGGGGTGGTCACCTTCGGCAGCCGCTCGATCTTGAATGCGTTGGGCTTGAACTGCGAGATCGCTGCAAGCGCCACGGTCTCCCCCGTCTCGCCCAGCGAGTCGGACAGCACATGGATGGTGACAGCTCGTGGCCGCACGGTCCTACCCCGTCAATCTGCCGAAGTCGGCGAAGTCGGCGAACAGCCCGGTCAGGCGGTTCAGCAGCGCGAGGCGGTTGTTCCTGAGACGCTCGTCGGGGTCCATGACGAGCACGGCCTCGAAGAAGGCGTCCACGGGCCCGCGCAGGTCCGCGAGCGCGGCGAGCGCGGCATCGTAGTCGCCGTCGACGGTCATAAGCGCCCGGATCCGCCCGTAGGCGCTATCGAGCGAGCCCGCGAGCACCGACTCCTCGGCACCCATGATCGACGCATCCGGAATGGTCCCCGCCGAAGCGTCGGCCAGGTTGCCGGCGCGCTTGAACGCCACCGAGAGGTCGGCGCCGGCGTCGGTGGCGCGGAATGCCGCAAGCGCGCGGGTGCGCGCGAGCGTGTCGGCGGGGTCTGCCGAGGCCACGGCCATGACCGCGTCCACCTCGTCATGCGCGAAGCCGCGGTCGCGCAGCATGACGGCGAGCCGGCCGTCGAAGAACGCCTTGACCACCCCACCCGCCTCGTTGGGATCGAGTCCGGCGATGGCACCCTTGTAGCCGGCCAGCGCGTCGGCGATGGCACTATCGAGATCGAGACGGACGCCACCATCGACGATCATCGTCAAGATGCCGATCGCCGAGCGGCGCAGCGCATAGGGGTCGGCCGAGCCGGTGGGGCCCTGCCCGATCGCGAAGATACCGACGATGGTGTCGAGCTTGTCGGCGATCGACACGAGCTTGCCCGCACGGCTTCGCGGCAGCGCATCGCCCGCGAAACGGGGACGGTAATGATCCACGATCGCCTCGGCTACCTCCGGCGCTTCACCGGCGGCGAGGGCGTAGCGCATACCCATGACGCCCTGCAGCGACGTGAACTCGATGACGGCGTGCGTGACGAGGTCCGCTTTGGCGAGGTGCGCGGCACGGACGGCGTAGGCGGCTTCGTCGGGCGGCGTGTCGGCGGCTGCGGCCAGCGATCGCGCGAGCGCCTCGATACGGGCGACCTTGGCGCCGAGTGAGCCGAGCTTGTCGTGGAAGACGATGGACTCGAGATCGTGCACGTAGCTCTCGAGCGGTCTGGCCAGGTCCTCACGGTAGAAGAACGCCGCGTCGGCCAGCCGGGCACGGATGACCCGCTCATGACCTGCGATGATCGCATCGGTGCGACCGGGGTCCCCGTTGTGGACCACGAGGAAGCGCGCGAGCAGGTCGCCTGCCGCGTTCTCCACCGGGAAGTACCGCTGGTGGCTCTCCATAGCTTCCTCGACGATCTCGCGCGGGACGCTGAGGAACTCGTCGTCGAACCGGCCGATACCCACGCTCGGCCACTCCACGAGGTTGACGACCTCGGCAAACGTCTTCTCCGGGACGACCGCACGCGCGCCAAGCGAACCCGCTGCGGCGTCGATGGCGTCCCGAATGGACTCGGCACGCTCCTCGGCGTCGGCAACGACCATCACCGAGCGGAGCGTCTCGTGGTAGGCCCCGGCATAGTCGATGTCGATCGGGCCTGCCAGGAAGCGATGACCGACGGTGGTGCGGCCGGCCTCGACCCCACCGAACGCGACCGGAACGACGACCGAGCCGTACAACGCGACGATCCACCGCACCGGCCGGATGAAGCGTGTCGTGCCACTACCCCAGCGCATGGACTTGGCCCAGTCCAGATCGCCGATGAGCGTGCCGAGCAGGTCCGGAAGGACGTCTTCGGCGCCACGCCCGGCTTCCTCGACGAGCGCGAAGAGGTACTCCCCGCCCCCGGCCTCTTCGGTCACCAGGTCCTCGACGCCCATGCCGCGGCTGCGGGCAAAACCCTCGGCGGCCTTCGTGGGGTTCCCGTCGGCATCGAAGGCCGACTTGACCGCGGGGCCTTTGACCTTGAGCGACAGGTCGCTCTGGCGCTCGGCCAGGCCGGTGACCACGAGCGCGAGCCGTCGTGGCGCTCCGTACGAGGCGATGGTGCCGTACGACAGACGCGCGGCGTCGAGCGCTGTCGCGGCGCGGGCCTTGAGTTGGGTCACAGCGTCATAGAGCGGTGCCGACGGTATCTCTTCCACGCCGATCTCAAGCAGCAGGTCGCGGCTCATTCGGCATCACCGCCTTCGGCCACCTGCGCCGGGTCTGACGTGACGCTGGCTGCGTACGCTTCGGCGGCGCCCTTGGCGAGCGCACGGATGCGGCCGATGAAGCTCACGCGCTCGGTCACGGCGATGGCGCCTCGCGCGTCGAGCAGGTTGAAGTAGTGCGAGCACTTGAGCGCCTGCTCGTAGGCGGGCAGGACCGCGCCCGCTTCGAGGACCCGCCGGCTCTCCCCTTCGTGCAGGTCGAACAGCTGGCGCAGCATGGCCGTGTCGGCGAGCTCGAAGTTGAACTTGGACTGCTCGCGCTCGTTGCGCAGGAACACGTCACCGTAAGTGAAACCGGGCGCCCACTGGAGGTCGTAGACGGAGTCGACACCCTGGATGTACATCGCAAGCCGCTCGAGGCCGTAGGTGATCTCGGCCGGAACGGGATCGCACTCGATGCCGCCCACCTGCTGGAAGTAGGTGAATTGTGTGACCTCCATGCCGTTGAGCCACACCTCCCAGCCCAGGCCCCAGGCGCCGAGGGTCGGCGACTCCCAGTCGTCTTCGACCAGGCGCATGTCGTGATCGCGCGGCTCGATGCCGATGGCGCGCAGCGAGTCCCAGTACAGGTCGAGCACATCGTCCGGGCTCGGCTTCAAGATCACCTGGTACTGGTAGTAGTGCTGCAGGCGATTGGGGTTCTCGCCGTAGCGGCCGTCGGTGGGCCGACGGCTCGGCTGCACGTAGGCGGTACGCCACTCATCCGGGCCGAGCGACCGCAGCGTGGTAGCGGGATGGAACGTGCCCGCCCCGACCTCCATGTCCTGCGGCTGCAGCACGACGCAACCCCTGTCGGCCCAGTACCGCTCGAGGGCCATGATCATGTCCTGGAAGTTGAGTGCCACTGAAGTCCCCGAATCCTCGTGCCCGGCGACAGTGCCGGGTCAGCGTGCCGAGCGTGGCAGACAGTGTACACCAGCCGCGCCCCGCGGTCGCGGACGAGCTCGACCGCCGCAGGCGTCGCACGCGTGGTACCGTGAGGCTCTCACCTAGGAGGATTCGTGCCCGCTCGCCCGTTTCGCGTGGCCGTCATCGACATCGGCTCCAACTCCATTCGCGGCGTGGTCGCGGAGGTCGCACTCGACGGCAGCCACCGTGTCATCGACGACGAGCGCTTCCAGACGCGCCTCGGCGCCGGCCTGACCGACACCGGCGCGATCGCTAGCGACCGCATCGCGGCGTCGATCGAGGCGCTCGGGACGCTGCTGGCGGTGGCCGAATCGCGGGGCGCCACCACCGTTCGTGCGGTCGCGACCGCCGCCGTTCGCACGGCGTCAAACAGCGACGAGTTCCTCTCTCTCGTGCGCGAGCGGCTGGGACTCGACATCGAGATCGTCGACGGCGAGACGGAAGGTCACCTGGCCTTCGCGAGCGCGGCGGCCAACTTCGACCTCCCCGACCCCGCGTGCGTTCTCGACATCGGCGGCGGCTCACTCGAGGTCGTCTTCGCCCTCGGCGGACAGATCACCGCCGTGCACTCGCTCCCGCTCGGCGCGGTGCGGCTGCTCGCCGGGCTTCCGGCCGATGAGGACCCGCCGTCGGCAGGTGCTCTCAAGCGGCTGCGCGCCGAGGTGCGTCTGGCGCTGGCATCCGAGTTCGGTGACACCGCCCCGCAGATCCAGACGGTCATCGGCAGCGGCGGCACGATAACGTCACTGGTCGGCGTTGCGGCGGCAGACCGGGGCCAGACGCCCGTCACGCTCCAGGGAGCCGAGGTCTCCGCATCCGAGGTGGCCGAGATCTCCGCGCGTCTGGCGGCTATGCGAAGCGCCGCGCGTGCCAGGGTTCCCGGTCTCGCGTCGTACCGCGCCGACACGGCGGTACCCGGGAGCGTGGTCGTGACGGAGCTGATGCACCTGCTGGGAGCCGAGCGGCTCGTCGCCAACCAGAAAGGGCTTCGCGAAGGCATCCTGCTCGACACGATCGCGCGGCTCGGGCGCGACAGCGCGCCGGTGCCGCTGCGAGACGTGGCGCTTCGCTTCGGCGAGCGATGCCGTTTCGACGTCGATCACTCGGCGCACGTCACCGGACACGCGCTCCAGATCTTCGATGCGCTCGCACCGGGGCGTCCGCTCCTCGACGCTCGCGCTCGCGAGCTGCTCGAGGTGGCGGCCATCCTCCACGACGTCGGCTACTTCATCGGCCACGACAAGCACCACCGTCATTCGTGGCACCTCATCATCCACGCGCCGCTTGCAGGCCTCACCGCCCGCGAGGTCGCTATCGTCGCAGCGATCGCCCGGTACCACCGGGGCTCGCTCCCCAAAGCGTCACACGAAGCGTGGACACGCATAGCCGAGGAGGATCGTGATCTCGTGCGGCTGCTGGCGGGCATCGTACGTATCGCCGACGGACTCGACCGCTCGCAGACCGGCCGCGTGACGTCGGTCAGTCTCGAGTCCGGCCCGCACGTGCTGAGAGTGATCGCACACGGAGCCGGCGACCTGGCAGTCGAGCTCTACGGCGCCGACGCCAAGTCAGAACTCCTCGCCCGCTCCCTCGGCACGCGGATCGAGATCGTGGCGCGCCGCTGACGGCAGGTGTCAGCGCCCGACCGCCGCGGCGAACAGGTCGAGCGCCCGGCACCGCGCGGGCAGGTGGTAGCCCACGAACGCGCGCATGAGACCGAAGGCGTCCAGCAACACGGGGCGCGGTACGCGCAGGCCGGGAACCTCGGCCATCGTCGCGCCCAGAAGCGCGACGAGCGCGTTGCGGGCTCCCGGGGTCATGCGCGCCGTCTCGGCCGCTGCCGCCTCGCAGCCCTCACACAGCGGTCCGCCCGCCTCGAGCGAGAAGCGCTCCTCGCAGGTATGGACGGGTCCGCCACATACGGGACACGCATCGAACTGGGGTCGATACCCGTGCATCGCCATCGCCTTGACGAGAAACGCCACGGTGAGCGCGAGCAGGTCATCGCCGTCGGCAGCCTGAAGCGCCCCGAGCGTGGCTACGGCAAGGCCGAAGAGCCGCTCCTCGGTCTGACACTCCACCGAGATCTTGTCGAGCACATCGGCGACGACCGATGCCGCCTGAGCGCGGTCGTAGTCTTCCCGGATGTGCTGGTGGCTCTCAGCCGTCTGCGCGTCGGTGATCACGTCGAGCGTCCGGCCGGTCGAGAGCATGAAGTCACCCACGGTGTACGGTTCGACGCGCGCGCCGAACCGGGAGCCGGGCTTGCGCGCGCCCTTGGCGACGGCTCGCACCTGGCAGCCGTCCTCGGACAGGAGCGTCACGATAAGGTCGGACTCGCCGAGCTTGGTCTTCTTGAGCGCGAGGGCCCGGACACGGTAGCTCGGCATGTGGACTTACCCGCGCGCGTCGAACGCCTCGAGGATCTCGATCCCCGAGGAGGTGCCGATGCGCGAGGCCCCGGCCTCGATCATCGCGAGCGCGGTGTCGAGGTCGCGGATGCCGCCAGCGGCCTTCACGCCGATGTCGGGGCCCACGGTCGCCCGCATCAGCACGACGTCCTCGACCGACGCGCCACGCGGGCCGAAGCCGGTGGATGTCTTGACGAAGTGCGCGCCCGCCTCAACAGCAAGCCCGCACGCCCGCGCTATCTGCGCCTCGTTGAGGTTGCCGGTCTCCAGTATCACCTTCACGATCGCGGCGCCGTGCGAAGCGGCGGCCACGGTGCGCACCACCGCGGCGATGTCGTCGAGGACGAACGCGTCGTCTCCCTCGAGCAGCGCAGCGTAGTTGAGCACCATGTCGACCTCGTGGCAGCCGAGCTGCACCAGGTGCGCCGACTCCTCGGCCTTCGACTCCGTGTTCGCATACCCGAGCGGGAACCCGGATACCGAGCACACGCGCGTGGCCCCGCCACTGAGCCGTTGGGCTGCGAGCGGCACGAGGAACGGAGACACGCACAGGGTCGCAAAGCCGTGCTCCGCGCTCTGCTCCATCCACGCTGCGGCGGCCTGGTAGCCTACGGTCGGCTTGAGCAGTGTCTGGTCGATAGCCGAAGCGAGCGTCGCTCTGTCCATGCCTAGAGCCCCTCTCCGTAGCCGAAACGCTTGATCTGCGCGGCGTCCCGGCGCCAGTCCTTCTTCACCTTGACCCTGAGGTCCAGGTGCACACCGGTGCCGAGCAGCCGCTCGATGTCCACGCGCGCCTGCGTGCCGACCGCGCGAATCATCTCGCCGCCCTTACCGATGATGATGCCCTTCTGCGAGTCCCGCTCCACGTAGATCGTGGCGCGAACCGTGTGGAAGTCGCGGCCTTCGTCGTAGACAAGGTCGTCGAGCGCCACGCCCACCGCATGGGGAACCTCGTCGCGCGTCATGCGCAGGACCTTCTCACGAACGAGTTCGGCGAGCATCACCGCAAGCGGCTGGTCCGTGGTCATGTCGCGCGGGAAGAAGCGGGGTCCGTCCGGCATATGCACGAGCACCGCGTCCACGAACGCCTCGAGATTCTCACCGGTCTCGGCCGAGAGGACCACCTCGGCTGCGGGGGTGACAAGCTCGCGGGCGCGTTCGAGCTGCCGGGCGATCGTGGCCTCGTCGGCCAGATCGGCCTTGGTGATGACGAGGATCACGGGGCGTTTGCCGGTTGCCACACGCTCGGCCACCCACCGGTCGCCAGAACCGACCGGCGCCGCTGCGTCGATGCACAGTGCGATGACGTCCACATCGGCCGCGGCGAGCACGCTCGAGCGGTTCACCTGGTCGCCGAGCGCATCGACCGGCTTGTGCAGCCCCGGGGTGTCCACAAGCACGATCTGCGCGTCTTCGCGGTCGAGGACCGCGCGCAACCGATGACGGGTGGTCTGCGGTGTGTCCGAGGTGATGGCGACCTTCACGCCGACGAGCGCGTTGACGAGCGTGCTCTTGCCGGCATTCGGCCGACCGACGATGGCGACGAAGCCGCTGCGTACGATCTCGTACGGGGCTTCCGTCATGCGTCGTCGTTCCCGTCGTCTTGATCGAGGTAGCCGCGAACGAACGCGTCAGGGAGCAGTTCATCGAGTCGACGCACGTCCACGGCGTCAGTGCGTCCGCCCATGATCACGCGCATCGTAGGATTGAACTCGGCCAGGAACTGGCGACACGCGCCGCACGGCACGGTCGGCGCCTCGGAGTCACCGACGACGGCGACCGCGTCGAAATCCGTGTGCCCGGCCGTGACCGCAGCCAGCGCCGCGGAACGCTCGCCGCAGATGCACGAACCGTAGGCGGCGTTCTCGACGTTCACGCCCTGGAATATCTCGCCCCCGGCGAACACGGCCGCGCCGACCCGAAAGCCCGAGTACGGCGAGTAAGAGCGTGAGCGCACCTCGCGAGCGAACGCGAGCAGCGCGAGGTCGGCTTCCGTGATGTGTCTAGGCATCGTCCGTCTCCATGTCGTCGTCTGTCCGGGGCTCCACGAGCAGCCTGCGAACGCGGGTACCTTCAACCTCACGAGCGGTGATGCGCACGCCTTCGACCACGATAGACTCCCCGGGCTCGGGGATGCGACCGGCCAGCTCGACGAACAGCCCGCCGATGGAGTCCGCCTCCAGCTCGATATCGGTGCCGAGCAGGTCGTTGAAGTCGTCTATCGGGAAGCGGGCGTCGAGCACCATGCTGCCGTCGTCGAGCACGGTGACCATCGGCTCGGCACGGTCGTACTCATCGAAGATCTCGCCGACGATCTCCTCGAGCAAGTCCTCGATCGTCACGAGCCCGGCGGTGCCGCCATACTCGTCGGCAACGAGCGCCATGTGCACCTTGCGCTGACGCATCTCGACGAGCAGCTCGTCGACCGGCTTGGTCTCGGGGACGAAGTACGGCTCGCGAGCCAGGAACGCGACCTCCGTCGGACACGCGTCTGCGGCCATGCAGACGAGCAGGTCTTTTGCGTACAGCACGCCGCGGATGTCGTCGAGCGTGTCGTGGTAGACAGGGAGACGCGAGCAACCTGATGCCCGAACCACGGATACCGCCTCGGTGACGTCGGCGGAGTCTTCCAGGCAGATCATGTCGGTGCGAGGAACCATGACCTCACGCACGATCTTGGAGGCGAACGCCACCACGGCATCGATGAATGCCACCTCGGCGCCATGGCCATCAGGTGACTCCTCGGCACCGGTCTCCGGCCTGTACTCATCACCGGTGAGCCACGGGTCCGTCACGGTGTCCTCCGCCACGAGCGAGACGATCCTGACCCAGCCCACGCCCAACGCCCGGGCCGCGGGAGCCGCTACCGATGTCAGGCTCGCCGCCGCAGGGCCGGATGCCAGTCCGACCCGCTCGGGGTTGTGCACCGCAAGCGTCCGCGGCAGCGCCTCGCCGAGTGAGAACACCGCGATCCCGGCCACCGTCACGGCAGCGGGGATCGCCCACCACTCGCCCGCGTCCCCCGCGATGCGTGCGGCAGCCCATGCGGCGACAACTGCGCACAAGACGTAGGCGAACGCGCGCCACAGAGCAGATGCCGCAGCAAGCCGGCTCGGCCACTCGGCAAGTGCGTCAAGTGCGGTCGCACCGGGGCGCACTGCCTCGACGAGCCGTCGTGTGCGCGAACGGGGCAGGAGTCGAACGGCCCCTTCGGCGGCCGACAGCACGGCTACCACGACTATGGACACGATGAGTGTGGCGGCTGCCACGAGCAGAGTGACGGCGGTCATGACGTGGGTGCGAAGCCTCCCTTATGCGTCAGAACCAGGATACCTGAAACACCAGCGTGGCGATGAGGAAACCCAGCAGCCCGCCCACGACGACCTGCGGCCAGGTGTGCGCGCCGTTCTCCACCCGGCTCTGGCCGACAAGAAACGCGATGAACGTGGCGAGGACCGCCGCGCCGGCACTCTCGGTGATGTAGGCGATCGCAGTGGCTGAAGCGGCTGCCGTGGCGGTATGGCCCGAGGGCCAGCCGCCTCGCACGTACGTGCCCGAGCGGGTTATCGCCTTTCCGACGAGCACGGCGAGCGAGGTCAGCAGCAGCGTGACGATGGTGATGTGCGCCGGCGTGTGACGAACGCGGTTGAGCAGGAGGTCGGCCACATCCCCGATGCGTGCGAAGAAGACCACGTAGCCGACGATCACCGCATTCACGGCCGCGACGAACACGGCCCCGGCGGCGACGTCCTTGGCTACCTTGGCAAGCGGGTCGAAACTCTGCGTGGCCACATCCACGGCGGCCTCGAGCGCGGTGTTCGCGAGTTCGGTGACGAAGACGAACGAGATCGCGAACACGATCGCGATGAACTCCACGCGACCGATGCGGAAGAACAGCGAGGCCGCGAGTACCGCGATCGCGACGACGGCGTGCAGCCGCATGTTGCGCTGGGTCCTGAGCGCGTAGACGACGCCCTCGATCGCGTAGTTGAAACTCCACAGAAGCGAACGGCTGCGCACGTGCGCCCTACCCGCCCGCGTATGCGTCAAGGATGGCCGTCTCGCGTGCGGCCATCGCTCCGGCGTCGGTCTCGGCCTCGTGATCGTAGCCGAGCAGGTGCAGGATCCCGTGAACGAGCAGAACGTCGAGTTCGTGCTCCACGCTGTGTCCGAGTTCGGCAGCCTGACGCTCGGCCACCGCAGGCGCGATCACGACATCGCCGAGTGTGAGCGGCTCGCCGCCGGGCGTCGGGCACGGGTCGTCGCACCCGAACGACAGCACATCGGTAGGATCCGCGATGCCGCGGTACTGCTCGTTCAGACGCGCCATCTCGTCCTCGTCCACGAGCGCGATCGACAGCTCGGACTCGTCGGGAACCGCCTCCATGGTGAGCGCGAAGTGCGCGAGGCGCTCGAACGCCGCTGTGTCGAGCGGTTCAGGCTCTCTGTGGCTCACGATGCTGATCAGCACGGGCCTCCCCCTCGTCCTTCGGCTCCGGATACTCGACACGAGGATGATAGATGCTCGAGAGCATCCGTGTGTAGACCATGACGACCGTCTCGATGTCGGCAAGCGTGAGCTCGGTCTCGTCGAGCTGGTGATCGGCGATCTTCCCCTGGACGATCTTGCGCAGCATCGTCTCGATCTTCTGCGGTGTCGGCTTCTCGAGCGTCCGTACCGCCGCCTCTGCAGCATCGGCCATCATCACGAGCGCAGCCTCCCTCGACGACGGACGACGCCCGTCGTAGCGGAAGTCGGCCTCGACCAGCGGGCCGCCCTTCTTGGATGCCTTGTCGTAGAAGTACGCCACGACCGACGTGCCGTGATGCTGCCGCACGATATCCACGACCTCCGGCGGCAACCGGTACTCGGTGGCGATCTCGACGCCCTCACGCACGTGAGCAGTGATGATCCGCGCCGACAGCGACGGTGAGGTGGTGTCGTGCGGGTTCGTCCCACCCGCCTGATTCTCGACGAAGAACGCCGGCCGGCGAATCTTTCCGACGTCATGAAAGTACGCGCCGGCGCGCGCCAGCAGCGGATTGGCGCCGATAGCCTCGGCGGCGGTCTCGGCCAGGTTGGCGGCCATCACCGAATGCGAGTAGGTGCCCGGCGCCTCGGTCATGAGACGTCGCAGCAGCGGGTGGCCGGGGCTGCCGAGTTCCAGGAGCGTTATGTCGGTGGTCACGCCAAAGGCGAACTCAAAGAACGGGAGAAGGCCGAGCATGAGGACCGACGTGATCAGTCCGCCGCCGAGACCGTAGATGCCCGCCACCGCCGACTGGCCGAGCGGATTGCCCGACGCGAGCGAAGAGCCGAACGATGCGACGCCGAGCAGACCCATCATGAGCGCCCCGGCGATGAACAGGTGGCTCCGCTGGGTGAGACCCTTGAGCATCACGATCGCGGCGAGGCTGGAAAGCAGCGTCGCCACGACCTGTACGCCACCGGAGAAGCCGAGCAGGAGTCCCGCAACGGTCGTCAGAACCGTCAGGACCAGAGCGGATCGCGCCCCGACGAGCAACGTGGCAAGGACAGCGGCGAGCGGGACCGGCATGAGGTACGGTGACACCTCGGGCGCAAAGATGGTCATCGCGCGGGTCACGTACGCCATGCCGAGCAGAAGTGACGACAGGAGCAGCAGGTCGCGCAGCCGCTGCCATACGTGCGGAACGTAGACCGCCTGGTACGCGCCACCGGCGATGATCAGCAGCGCCATCAGCACGATTCCGGCAATCACAGACAGCGCATCGACGCCCTGCTCGAGGCCACCAAGACTCCGGACGAGGTCGATGGTGCGCGCCGTGACGATGTCGCCCCGCTCGGCGATGTTCTCACCCTCCTGGACGACCACCACGACGGGCGACACACGCTCGATGGCCTCCTGCCGGGCGCGCTCGGTGGCAGCCTCGTCAACCGAGAGCGTCGGCTCCAGGAACACGTTGCCGACGCTGATGACGGCGTACCGCTCAGGGATGGTCAGGCCGATGAGATCGGCACTACGCGCGAGTTGGTTCCGCGCGCCGAAGAGGTCACCCTCCAGAATCCGGGCCGACATGATGCCGGTGACGAGCGTCTCGACATTGCGGGCGACGGTCTCCATCGAGCCGTTGGGCAGCGCGACCACCGCTTCGATCGTCGCGGTATCCATCTTCGAGGCGTATCTCTCGCTCAGGAACGCGACCTGCGCGGTGGTGTCCTCGCTGTGAGAGGCGCGCGACGACGACACCGACGAGAAGAATTCGACGATATTGTTGCGCGTCGCGCTCTGCGCCTGCTGATTGAAGACCATGACCGGCGCAACAGCGTCGGCAGCAGTCTGCCGCAGCGCATCGGTAGCATTCTGGTCCACATACTGGATGGAGCGCGGTGCCCGGAACGTGCGCGGAGCCGGCTCCCCCTCCTCGTAGCCGAGAGGCACGACGCGGACGGCGAGCGGGATCGATATGAGTCCGATGAGGACAGCCCCGAGCAGTACCCGTTTGCCCAGGTCAGTGGCAAGCGGCCCCGACTTGGGCCACACGCGGCCGACTGTGGCGATGAGGAAGCGTCTAGGCATCACGTGAGGCCTGAGTGCGGCCGCCGGCCTCCTCGTACTCGTGATACGCGGTGACGATCCTCTGCACGAGCCGGTGCCGCACGACGTCGCGCGGCTGCAGCTCGACGAACGAGATGTCAGTCACATCGGTCAGGATGTCGCGTACCTGCTTGAGCCCGGACGCCCCTGCCGGGAGGTCGATCTGCGTGACATCGCCGGTGATGACGACCTTGGATCCGAACCCGAGACGGGTAAGGAACATCTTCATCTGCTCGGGGGATGTGTTCTGCGCCTCGTCAAGGATGACGAACGAGTCGTTGAGGGTTCGGCCACGCATGAACGCAAGCGGCGCGACCTCGATCACGCCGCGCTCGGTGAGAGCCGTGGACTTCTCGATATCCATCATGTCGAACAGCGCATCGTACAGCGGGCGCAGGTACGGATCGACCTTGTCGTACAGCGTCCCCGGCAGGTACCCGAGCTTCTCCCCCGCCTCAACGGCCGGCCGGGTGAGTATGATCCGCCCGACCTCCTTCTTCTTGAGCGCGTCAACGGCCATCGCCATCGCAAGGTACGTCTTGCCGGTACCGGCGGGCCCGATGCCGAAGGTGACGGTGTTCGCGCGAATCGCGTCCACGTACCGCTTCTGACCTGCGGTCTTTGGTCGGATGGTCTTGCCGCGATGCGTGAGGATGACGTCTGAGAACACGCTTGAAGGCGAACACTCGTCGCGCTTGAGCATGTCGATCGCCCGGTCGATGCTGTCCGGCGTGAGTGGTTCATGCCCGCGCACGAGCGTGAAGAGTTCCGTGAACAGCGCCGAGACGGCTCGTGCCTCGGCCTCGTCGCCGGAGATGGAGATCTCGTTGCCACGCACCGATATGTCCGACTCGAACTGGTTCTCGATGAGCTTGAGCAGGTGGTCGCCCTCACCGAGGAGTTCGACCATGTCCACGTCGGACGGCGCCACGACACGCACCTGGGTGGGATTCGACACGTCGACGATACCTTCGCTTCCCTCGGCCGGTCAAACGACCGCCCGGCTGGATTCGGCCCATACCAGCAGGATTCTAGCACGCACGGTGCTACGAAACGCTGTTTGCGGACACGGGCGGCATGGCGTCATACGACGAGGCGACCCCGTACGACGCCGTCCGATGCCGGGCCCTCGATCGCCACGGGCAGCAGATCCCCCGGCCGAGCGGACTCCGATGCGGCTCTCACGCGCAGGTACTCGCGCGTGGTTCCCTCGACAACCGGCGTGGCGCTGCGCTCGCCGGGGACCACGCGTTCGACCAGCATCTCGGCGCACGACCCGACCGCGGATGCGAGGAACCGGGCTGCACCGGCGGTGCCCGTGGCGCGCATCGCCTGTGCCCGCTCGGCCTTGACCGACGCCGGAACCTGGTCCGCTCGTTCGGCTGCCGGTGTGCCCGTCCTCGCCGAGTAGCGGAAGACATGCAGTCGCGCGAAGCCGACAGAATCGACGAACGCGCGCGACGTCTCGTCGTCAGAAGGTGACTCTCCCGGGAACCCGACGATGACGTCGGAGGACAGCGCCACGCCGGGAAGGGCGTCGCGTACCCGCGCGACGACCTCGGCGTACGTCCCGGCGTCGTACGGACGCGCCATCGCGGCCAGCGTCGTGTCCGAGCCCGACTGCAACGGAACGTGCAGGTGCCGGCAGAACGACGGGGTCGAGCCGGCAACAGCCAGCAGCTCCTCGGACACATCGCCCGGCTCGATGCTCGACAGCCGAAGGCGCGGCACGCCCGTCGCAGCCACCGCCGCCACAAGTCCCGGCAGCGTGACCCCGTCCGCGTCGTATCGGCCGATGTTGATGCCGGTGAGCACGACCTCCGCGACACCCGCATCCGCCAGTTCGCGGACCCGGCCGACGACCTCGGCTGCCGGAACCGAGCGCGGAGCGCCGCGAGCGTACGGCACGATGCAGTACGAGCAGAACGTGTCGCAGCCGTCCTGCACCTTGACCTGGACGCGCGCGCGGGACCCTCCGCGCGCGACGGCCCGCGTCACGACCGGCTGGTGCGCATCCGGCTTGCAGACGATCGCCGCGACGCGCGCTGCCACCCGGTCCTTGGCAGGCTCGACGATCACGCGATCACCAAGTGAAGCGACACCGTCCGGGTCCATGGCCGCCAGACACCCGGTGACGACGACGGTCGGCGCACTAGGAAGACCGAGCGCATGTCTGATGGCCTTGCGGGCCTTGCGGTCGGCTTCGCCGGTCACCGTGCACGTGTTGATGACCACGACGTGCGCGTCGTCCTCGACAGCGACGGCCGCTCCTGACGCGGCGAGCGCAGTTGCGATGGCGTCGGACTCGGCCTGATTGACCTTACAGCCCAGCGTCCGCACAGCGACGCCGAACCACTCACCCACGGGACGCCCCCAGCCCGCCGAGAGCGTGGATGGCAAGGGCTGTCGCGATCACCCCGGCGGTCTCGGTCCGCAAGATCATCGGGCCGAGTGAGACACGGACCGCGCCGGCACGCTCGAGGACGGCGACCTCGGAAACCGAGAGTCCTCCCTCGGGCCCGACGATCACCGACACCTGCGCATCCGGAGAGCCGGCAGCCGCAAGTGCGGCAGCGACTCCGGGAGCACCAGCGGCATCCTCCCACGCCACGAGCATGGTCGTGCCGCTCAGTGCCTCCGGCAGTCCGTCGAGCGAGACCACCTCCACGACCTGCGGCACGTCGAGCCGGTGCGCCTGCTTGGCTGCTCCCTGCGCGATCCGGCGCCACCTGTCGGTCCGTGCGACGACCTTCGAGGGGTCCAGCTTGACGACGCTGCGCTCCGAGGAGAACGGGACGATGCGCTCGACGCCGAGTTCGGTCGCCTGACGCACGACGGTGTCCATCTTCTCGCCCTTGGCGAGTCCCTGCGCGAGCGTCACGCGCGGCAGAGGCCCGAACGGAGGCACCACGCCCTCGCGCACGCCGCGCGCCGTGTCGGCCACCTCCTCAAGCCGAACCGTCCACGCCACGCCGTCACCGACCACCTCGATCGTGTCACCGGCGCCCAGGCGCAGCACATCGCGGAGATGGTGCACGTCACCGGCCGACAGGGGCAGCGTGCCGCTCTCGGGCACGGGGCCCTCCGCGAAGAAGCGGCTCGCACCCATCTACCCTACCAGCCAGTCCTTGAGCTTGGAGAGCGGCGTGCGCCCGTCGCCCTTGCCCGTCCCGAAGCTCTCGCCGAGCTCCTCGAGAAGCTCCTTCTGCCGCTTGGAGAGCTTCCTGGGCGCGAGTACATCGAGGTGCACGATGAAGTCGCCGGCGCCTCCGGACATCCGAGGCATACCGCGGCCGCGAACGCGCACCGTGTCGCCGGTGTGGACGCCGCCCGAGAACGCAACGGTCACGTCGTCACCGAGTCCCGGCACGACCATCTCGCCACCAAGAGCCGCCTGGGCGATATTGACGGCCGCCATCGCATGCAGATCGTCCCCTTCGCGGTGCAGATACTCATGCGGGAGCACGCGTACGGTCACGAGCAGATCGCCCGCGCGCGCACCTCTGACACCCGCCTCACCCTTACCCGGCACGCGCAACGTGAGCCCATCCGCGATCCCGGCGGGTATCTCGACGGTCACCGTCTCCGTCTCGCTGACGCGCCCGTCACCGCCGCACTCCTGACAGGGGTCGTCGATCAGCACACCCGTCGCCCCGCACCGGTCGCACGGCGACGCGGTCTCCATCACGCCGAGGATGGTCCGCCGCTGTGTCCGTCGTTGACCGCTCCCCGCGCACGCCACACACGGATGAGCCGACCCGCCCGGCGCCGCGCCACTCCCGTCGCATCTCGTGCACGTGACGGGGTGCGTCACGCTGACGCCCTTCTCGACTCCCTCGGCCGCGTCCTCCAGCGTGACGGCGGCTTGCACGCGCATGTCGCGTCCGTCCGGGCTTGGCCGCGCGGGACCGGCTCCACCACGCATGCCGCCGAAGAACACGCTGAAGATGTCGTCCATGCCGAAGAAGTCCCCGCCACCGAAGTCGGTACCGTAGCCGCCGGCTGCGCGTGGGTCGGCCGTGCCGAACCGGTCGTACCGCGCACGCTTCTCGGGATCCGACAAGACCTCGTACGCCTCGTTGATCCGCTTGAACGTCTCCTCCGCCTCGTGCCCGTCGTTGACGTCCGGGTGCGTCTCCCGCGCCTTTCGGCGGAATGCCTTCTTGATGTCGTCGCCGCTCGCGTCGCGACCAACGCCGAGCAACTCGTAGTAGTCCACAGGTGTCACGCTCACGCCTTTCCTGGCCTCATGATCCGAGTACGTCGGACAGCGAGTCCGACACGGACCGAACAGTGGAGATCGCGCGCCGGTAGTCCATTCGGGTCGGACCGATGACCCCCACGATACCGCCGGAATCGCCCTGACCGTACCGCGCTGCGACGAAGCTCGCGTGCTCCAGGGCTCCGACGGGGTTCTCGTGACCGATGCGGATCTCAACGGCGGGCGCCCGCATGACATCCGAGAGAACCTTCAGCATCGAAAGCCCGTCCTCGAGCAAGCCCACCAGCGGTCTGACCATGCCGGGATCATTGAACTCCGGATGTGAGAGCAGGGCCGAGACGCCACCGGTCAGCACGCGGTCCTCGTCGGCCTCGGCAAGGCAGTCCAACACCACGTCGAGGGCGCGGAGTGCGATCGCGGCCTCGTGACCCGGCACGCCGTCGATCGCGACGCGAAGGTCGGCTGCTCCGTCACCGATCGCGCCGCTGAGCGTACGCCCGAGGTACGCCTCGACGCTCGTGAGCGTGTCGGCCGGGACGTCCTCGGCGAACTCGATAGTCCGGTTGGCGACCTGCCCCGAATCCGTGACGACGACCACCGACGCGCGGCGCGGCCCGAGCGACACGAGCGTCACGCGCACGATGCGCGCCCGTCTGAGCGTGGGTGCCGCCACCACGGCCACGTACGAGGTCAGCCGGGAGAGCAGCACCGACGTCTCGCGCAGGATATCTGTCAGTTCGTGCTCGGCCTCAGCGTAGAAGCGTCGTACGCCGTCGGCTTCGGACACCTCCAAAGCGCCGGAGCCGGGCGCGACGATATCGTCCACGTAAGCTCGGTACCCCGTGTCGGTGGGCACCCGTCCCGCGGAGACATGGGGCTGGAACACGTAGCCGGTCTCTTCGAGCGCCGCGAGCTCGCTGCGAACGGTCGCGGCGCTGCAGCCGAGACCGTAGCGCTCGACGAGCACCTTCGATCCCACCGGCTGGACGCTGGCGACGTATTCGTTGACCAAGGCGGCGAGTACGAGTCTCCGCCGTTCGCTGAGCATAGGATCCTCCTGGCACTCACGGGGGCCGAGTGCCAGACGATGATAGGGCCGGAGCGGCGGGAAGGTCAAACACACACGGTGATGGCCGCTTCGGGCTCACTCTCCCGCCCACACCCGCGAGAAGACCTCGTTGCCGAGCAGCCATCCGCGCTCTGTCGTGGCCCAACGACCATCGGCGTGGACGACGAGCCCGTCGGCAGCGAGGCCCTCGAGCACCTCCGTCACACCTGCGCGGGACGCGAGTCCGTCGTCGATCCCCCGCGTCAGGCGCAGGCCGAGCATCGCATCCTCCCGGGCGCTTTCTCCTCGATCGAGCAACTCGACCGTCACTTCCGGCATGATGCCGAGTCCGGTCTCGACGCTGCACGCGATCGCGTAGCGCACACGGTCGACGCCGTCGGCGACGATGAAACCGGCACTCCGGGCCGTAGCGGCTGTGAGCATGCCATGCGCACCCGGGCCCACACCGAGGTATGGCGCCCCGGTCCAGTACGCGGTGTTGTGACGTGACTCCTGTCCCGGACGCGCGTAGTTGGCCGTCTCGTAGCGGAGGAGTCCCGATTTCTTGAGAACCGCCGCACCTTCGAGGAGCATGTCGGCGACCACATCCGTGTCGGGCTCCGGCGCGTCACCGATCGCAACGGCGGCGGCCAGTGGCGTTCCAGCCTCGAGCGACAGCGGGTAGACGGAGATGTGGCCCGCGTCGGTGGCGATCACGCGATCGAGCGTCTGGCGCCAGTCGGCCGCGCTCTGACCCGGCAGTCCGCACATAACGTCGACGCTCAGGTCGAGACCGGCCTCGGTCACCCACCGTGCCGCGTCGATCGCCCGCGACGCACCGTGCGCCCGTCCGAGCATGGCCAACTCGTCATCATCGAGACTCTGGATCCCAAGGCTCACCCGCGTGACGCCGGCCATTGCGAGCAGTTCGAGCATCTCAGGCGTGACCGACTCGGGATTGGCCTCGATCGTGATCTCGGCGTCCGACTCCGCGCCAGCCCAGATCGCAAGCGCCGAGATGAGCGTGGCAAGGCCATCGCCGAGCATCGTCGGGGTTCCGCCGCCCACGTACAAGGTGTCGATGCCCGCAGGCGGCACTCCCCGCTCGGCCCATGCGCGCGCCTGGTTCACGAGCGCATCGACGAGCGCCTCGGACGTGACAGGTAGTCGATCGGGCGTTAGCGAGAAGAAGTCGCAGTAGGAGCACTTCGAGCGGCACACCGGGACGTGCACGTACACGTGACGCGGGAGTGTCGTGCCGGCCTCACTCATCGACCTTGAGGATGGCCATGAAGGCCTCCTGCGGGATCTCCACCGATCCCACATTCTTCATGCGCTTCTTGCCCGCCTTCTGCTTCTCGAGCAGCTTCCGCTTGCGCGAGATATCACCGCCATAGCACTTGGCGATGACGTCCTTGCGCATCGCGCGCACCGTCTCGCGGCTGATGATCTTGGCGCCGATCGCCGCCTGGATGGGCACCTCGAACATCTGCCGCGGGATGATCTCGCGGAGCTTCTCGGTGAGTACCTTGCCGCGCGCGTACGCCTTGTCCCTGTGCACGACGAACGAGAGCGCGTCGACAGCCTTGCCGGCAAGCAGGATGTCGAGCTTCACGAGATTGCTCTCGCGGTAGCCGATGTACTCGTAGTCGAGGCTCGCGTAGCCTTTCGTGCGGCTCTTGAGCTGGTCGAAGAAGTCCATGATGAGCTCGGAAAGGGGCATCTCGTAATGGAGCTCGACGGTGGTGGCCGAGAGGTACTGCATGTCCTTGAACGTGCCCCGGCGCTGGTCGGAGAGCTCCATGACCGCGCCGACGTAATCGGGGGGCACCAGGACGGTCACCTTCAAGTACGGTTCTTCGGTACGGTCCAGATGTCCCGGATCGGGCATGTCCTGCGGCGAGTGCACGACGACCATGTCGCCCTTCGTCCGGAACGCGTGGTACTCCACGCTTGGCGCGGTAGCGAGCAGCTCCAGTCCGAACTCGCGCTCGAGGCGCTCCTTGACGACCTCCATGTGCAGCAGTCCGAGGAAGCCGACGCGGAAGCCGAAACCGAGCGCATGACTGCTCTCCGGCTCCCAGAGGAGCGCGGGGTCGTTGAGCTGGAGGCGCTCGAGTGCATCTCGAAGATCGGGGTACTGGTCGCCGTCGATAGGAAACAGCCCGGTGAACACCATCGGCTTGGCCTCGCGGTAGCCGGGAAGCTGCTCCGTCGCGCCATGCCTGGCCAACGTGACCGTGTCTCCGACCTTGACCAGCGCCGGATCCTTGAGACCCGTGATCAGATAGCCGACCTCCCCCACGCCGAGCGACTCGACCGGCAGGTTCGCCGGCCTGCGCACGCCCACCTCTTCGACGTCGGTCACCGTAGCCGAGGCCATCATCCGGATCTTCACGCCCTTGCTCACGCTTCCATCGATGACGCGAATGAGGGCAACGACGCCGCGGTACGCGTCGAAGTAGGAATCGAAGATGAGCGCCTTGAGCGGCGCGTGCGGATCTCCGACAGGATGCGGAACGAGCCTGACGACAGCCTCGAGTGCGTCGCGCACGCCCTCGCCGGTCTTGCCGCTGGCGAGGACCGCCTCATCGGCCGGGATTGCGAGTCCCTCCTCGATCTCGTGGCGCACGCGCTCGGGATCGGCTGCCGGGAGGTCGATCTTGTTGATCAGGGGGATGATCTCGAGGCCGGCGTTCATGGCCATAAGGGCGTTTGCCACCGTCTGGGCCTCAACGCCCTGCGCCGCGTCCACCACGAGGATGACTCCCTCGCACGCGGCCAGCGAACGCGAGACCTCATAGGTGAAGTCCACATGTCCGGGAGTATCGATGAGGTTGAGCTGATACTCCTGGCCGTCATCGGCGTCGTACATCACGCGCACGGCCTGTGCTTTGATGGTGATGCCGCGCTCGCGCTCGATATCCATCGAGTCGAGCAGCTGCTCCTGCATGTCGCGGTCTGCGACCGTGTGGGTAAGCTGCAACACGCGGTCGGCCAGGGTGGACTTCCCGTGGTCGATGTGCGCGATGATGGAGAAGTTCCGTATCAGGGTGGGGTCAGTCATCGGAGCGTAAGTCTAGCAGGGCACCGCGCCCTGCGCGACAGAGCCCCGCGCCGACCCGCCGAACGGCACCGCGAAGGCGGTCCTGCCTCGGCGCTTGGCCGTCTACCACCCGTGTGCTATCCTCGTCCGGTTCGTCAGCACCCCACTGCGACGGGCACGAGCATCGGAAGGACGAGAACGTGGCCAACATCAAGAGCCAGAAGAAGCGCATTCGCACGAACGAGAAAGCGCGCCTGCGGAACAAGGCCGTGAAGTCGGCGCTCAAGACCGCGACCAAGAAGGTCGACGCTGCTGTCGCCGCCGGCGACCGTGACGCCGCCCTCGAAGCCGGTCGAGCTGCGTCGCGCGCGCTCGACAAGGCTGCCAGCAAGGGTGTCATCCACCCCAACCAGGCCGCCAATCGCAAGTCGGGCATCATGACCCGCGTCAACGGGATGGAAGCCTAAGGCATCCGCCCCATCACGCGAGCGCTCAGCGAAGGACCGGGGATTCCCGGTCCTTTGTGCGTCTTCACACCCGAGCGCGACACAGTCCGGCGAGCCAGACCTCCCACAAGACCCGGGAGTCTCCCTGCCCCGACTTGAGACGGCCCTCGAGTTCTGCGGCATCGCGCAGCGCGCCCGAGAGCTCGGCAGCTCCAAAACGACCTGCCTGTTCTACCGCCGCAGCCGCCTGCCAGTTCTGCAGCCCCACCTCGCGCTGAATCGTGGCCCGGTCCGCGCCGCGATCCAGCATGGCCTTCACACTCACAAGCATCCGCAGGTGTCGCACGGCCATCGCATGGATACCAAGCAGCTGCTCCCCACTGCCGAGAAGGTCGTCGAGCCGCTCGAGCGCCGTCGCGCACTCACGTGCGCCGATGGCGTTCAGCAGATCGAAGACCGACACCGGCGCGGTCTCGGCAACCATCGCCTCCACGTCGGCGCGCTCGATGACCGATGCGTCCCCGGCATACGCGATGATCTTGTCGGCCTCGGTCTCGAGCCTGCGCAGATCGCGACCGACGGCGCGAACGAGCGCCTCTGCACCGTCACGCGACACGCGCTTACCCTTCGAGGCGAAGAGCTCGACCACCCATCCGGGCAGCTCGTGTTTGCGCGGAGACCGGTACTCGGCCACGCCGCCCGACCCGTCGACAGCCTTGTACAGCCGCGAGTTCTTGGGCATCTTCACCGCAACCAGCACGACGCATGCTGTAGGCGCCGGGTCTGTGGCGTACTCGGTCAGTATCGCCTGGTCGGCAGCGCGCATCCGATCCACGTTGCGCACCACGACGAGCCGCCGCTCAGAGGCGAACGGCAGCGTATTGGCGGCCGCGACAACGGCGGTAGCGTCGGCCGAGTCTCCGTCGAACATGTCGAAGTTGAAGTCGAGGTCGGCTACCTCGCCGACGCGCTGACGCAAACGGTGGAGCGCGCGCTCCAGCAGCAACTCCTCGTCGCCGAAGATGAGGTAGACCGGCTTCAGATCCTCGATGCTCGTGACCGCCACAAGACCTACTTCCGACTGTGTGCCGATAGCTGGGCGCGTCGGCACAGGCCAGCGCGCGCGTTCTCCCGATTCTCGCACGAACGGTCGGCTTCTCTCCACGCCGACTTCCCGTCACCCGGTACCCGGGTCCTGCGGGTCGCACCGTCAGGTCGCCGCTGTGGTCGGTGCGCATGATCACGACCGCGTGCTCCTTCAGCATGCTTATGGTAGAGGCACTCGGGTGGTTGAACCGGTTTCCCTCCCCCACGCTCACGAGTGCGACGTCGGGGTCCCACATCTCAAGAGCCTCTGCCGTCAGTCCGTTGGAACTGCCGTGGTGTGGCACCTTGAGCACTTCGATGGGAGACAGTGCGCCGTCCTCGATCATTCCGGCCTGTGCTGCGGCCTCGGCATCTCCCGTCAGGACGACGTCCAACTCCCCCACCGAGAGGTGAAGTACGACGCTCGTATCGTTCGTCTCAAGCTCTTCGCCAGGCTCGGCAGGGGGCCAGAGGACCACGACGCGCATCTGGCCTACCAGCCACGAATCGCCGGCAGCGAGCGACTTGACGGGCGTGTCCGGCCCAAGCCAGACCGCGTCTTCCGACACACACGACGGCCCCACCCCCGGTACGCCCACCCACCCTACCGTTGTGATTCCCGACAGGCCCGCCGCGCCACCCGTGTGATCGTCGTGAGCGTGCGTCATCACCAGCGCGTCTATCCGACGTACCCCGTTTCGGGACAGTGCACGCCGCAACACGGTCTCGTCGGGACCGACATCAACGAGCATCGTGCGCCCGCTGTCGCGCACGAGCACCGCGTCGCCCTGTCCGACATCGAGCACGACCACGCTGCTCTGCCGGGCTGGGGCGGGGCCGATGGCAAGCGCCGCGCACACGCCGATCACAACGGCGGTCACACGACGGGCGACCGCGGTGCTGGCGGGCCGTGGCCACCACACCCATACGCCGACCGCACCTGCCACCGGAGCAGCGATCAATAACGGCCCCGCTCCGACTGCGACGGCGGCGCCGGGGAGCTGCGCCGCGTGGTGTGACAGCCAGGCCGTCGCCCCGAGAATGGCACCCCCCGCCGCAGCGAGCAGGTTCCCGGCTGCAGGCACGACGGACCCCGCAAGCGCCCCGGCCAACCCGAGGAACATCGCGGCCGACACAAGGGGAGCAGCGTAGGCGTTCGCGGCTGGCGCGAGCACCGAGACCATCCCGAAGGTCGAGGCGACCACCGGCACGGTGAGTACCTGAGCCACACACGTGAGAGCAAGCGTACCTGCCACCAGACGGCCCGGACCTCGCACCCCGGTGACCGCCCACTCGGTAGCAAGCCCGCCAAAGAGCAAGAGACCGCCGACCGCCAGGACGGAGAGCTGGAAGCCGAGATCGAAGACCGACCACGGCTCGATCGTCAGAACCGCCACCACGGAGCACGACAGGGCGGACAGTCCATCGGGTCGTCGACCCGCCAGAACGGCACCTCCGCCAACGGCGAGCATGAGGAGCGACCGCAGCGCCGAGTACGGCATGCCGGTCACGACCGCGTACGAGGCACCCGCGGCTGTCGTCGCCAGCACGAGAGGCCGACGCGTCATCCCGAGGGCCCGCCCGACGAGAGCCACCGCACCGCACGCCAGGGCCAGATGGGACCCCGATACCGCAACCAGATGCGACAGCCCGAGTATCCGGAACTCCTCGTCGGTGGCGGTGCCGAGCAGACGTCGCCGGTCACCGAGTACGATGCCCTCGAGAAGGTCGCCCCCGATACCGGGGACACCGTGCATGCGCTCCAGCGCTCCGGCTCGCCACGCGAGCAGCCGCCCCAACATGCCGGACCGCCATGCCCCCACCTCCCCACGCCATGCGCTCCCGGTGGCGCACGCGCCTCCCCGGGCAGTCCTGCGGGCCCACGGCTCGCCCGGCGGTAGCGGCTTCAGGATCGCAGAGAACCTCACGGTACAGCCGAGCTCCGGCACCTCCTGGCCCTCGGGCCAGCCGACGCGCACTCGTGCCGAGGGGAGCGGCGCGCCGGTGAGTCTGACCCGCACGACCGTCCCGTACGAACCGGGGGTGGGATCGGCCTCGACGATGCCCGTCCACTCTCGCGCACCACAGTCGACGACACGCGCCGCTTCACGATGCCACGCGAGTCCCTGCAGACCTGAGGCGCACACCCCGCCAACCGCGCCGAACGCCACAAGGACGACAACGGTGCGCAACACCGATACCCTGCTCGCGCCTGCCGCGAGCCCGACCGCTGCAAGCGCCGCCACGACAAGTCCGGCCCCGGGCGACTCCCCACCCCACGCCGCCCAGGAGGCCCGCTCGGCCGCCAGGCATCCCACCCACATCCCGACGGCCATCCACCCCGCGTGCGGGATCGACGGCCGGAGTGCCGCGCTCATCCGGTCGTCACCAGGTCCGCGAGCGCCTCGAACTTCTTCGGTCCGATGCCCGGCACGCGCATCAGGTCTTCGGGTGCCGCGAACGGACCGTTCTTCTCACGGTCGTCCACGATCTTCTGCGCCGTCGCGGGGCCGACTCCCGGCAGGGTCTCGAGTTCCGTTGCGCCGGCGGCGTTGATGTTCACCGTACTCCCGGCAGTTGCGGACCCTGCGTGCGCCCCCGCAGACGCCGCAGTCGCCGGTCCGCCTCCCGCGGCCTCTTCTTCCGACGGCAGGTACACCTGCTCGCCATCCGCGAGAAGACGCGCCAGATTCACGGAGTCGGTGGCCGCGCCGTCAAGGGCACCGCCTGCAGCGGCGACAGCGTCGGCGACACGCGCCCCCGCGGGGAGGTCGTAGACGCCGGGGCGGGCTACGCAACCCGCGACGTGCACGACAAGCGGCGGCGTCGGCGCATCCGTCGCATCCGCCGACACACCGACGGTAGACGCAACGGACCCGGTCTCGAACGCGACCTCGGGACCGGGCGACGTCGGCCAGAACCGCCACAGCCCGATGCCGATGACGAGCGCCGCGAGCGCCATCACGCCACGAAGCGTCCCCGGCCCAAGTTCGCCGAGCCCTGCCCGGCGCGCAAGCTCGCGCGCGCGTTCGGAGTCCAGTATCGACACAGACGCCCCTCCCTGTTCGGGACGAGGGGCGTCCGCGGATCGTCAGCGTAGGCCGACCGCCTTAACAGCAGCCCAACCGGTTATGAGAGCGCGCTGACCCGGCTCGGTCAGCCGGCGACGACGCTCACGAGCCTACCGGGCACCACGACCACCTTGCGCACGGTGAGACCGGCAAGGTGCTCGATGACGTTCGGCTCCGAGAGCGCGGCTTCCCGGACGGCATCCTCCGAGGCGTCGGCCGCGATCACGAGCCGACCTCGGACCTTGCCGTTGATCTGCACCACGATCTCGATCTCGTCGGCTGCCGCGAGCGCCGCGTCGAACGTCGGCCAGCTCTCCCGATGGACCGAACCCGCATGGCCGAGCGCCTCGCGCCATAGCTCCTCGGCCATATGAGGCGCGAATGGCGCGATCAGCAGCACGAGGGTCTCGGCGACGTCACGCTCCAGCGCTCCGTCCCGGGCGGTCCCATCGACCGTCCGGCGGTAGTCACCGGCGGCGTTCAGGAGTTCCATCATCGCCGAGAGTGCCGTGTTGAAACCGAACCGCTCGATATCGTCGGTCACTTTGCCGATGACGCGATGCTGCTCGCGCCGGAGCGTCTTGGACGCGGCATCGCCCTGCGCTGAGATGGCCGAGGGAGCCGAGGCCACATCCGTGACGTAGCGCCACAGCCTCGTCAGGAAGCGGTACATCCCCTCGAGGCCATCCTGGTTCCAGTCGAGATCCTTGTCCGGGGGCGCCATGAACAGGATGAAAGCGCGCAGCGCATCGGCGCCGTATCGCGCGACCATGTCCTCGGGCGCGACCACGTTGCCGCGAGACTTGGACATGGTCTCGCCGTCCTTCTTGACCATGCCCTGCGTGAGGAGGTTGGTGAACGGCTCGGCCGCCGAGGTGAGGCCCATGTCGCGGAACACCTTCGTGAAGAACCGGGAGTAGAGCAGATGCAGGATGGCGTGCTCGATGCCACCGATGTACTGGTCGACCGGCATCCAGTAGTCCGCGCGCTCGCGGGAGAACGGCGCCGCGCCGTTGCGCGCGTCGCAGTAGCGGAAGTAGTACCAGCTCGAGCACGTGAACGTATCCATAGTGTCGGTCTCGCGCCTGGCTGCGCCCCCGCACGTCGGGCACGCCGTCTCGTAGAACTCGGGGTGGTCTGCAAGCGTCTCGCCCTTGGTGATATCGACCTCCATCGGCAGCACCACGGGTAACTCGGCCTCCGGCACCGGCACCAGTCCGCACGCGGGACAGTGGACCGCCGGGATCGGGTTGCCCCAGTAGCGCTGACGGCTGATGAGCCAGTCGCGCAGCCGGAAGTTGATCGAGAAGCGGCCCCGACCTCGCTCGGCCAGCCACTCGGTCACCGCGCGCATGCCCTCGCTCGCCTTGCCTCCGGGCATACCGGTGAACTCGCCGGACTGCACCATGATGCCGGGGCCGTCGTAGGCCTCGGCCCAGGGCACATCGGAGCGCACGCGTTCGCGCGCATCGCGTACCTCGGCGAGCATCGGATCGTCTTCGGGCACCACGACGGGCGGTATCGGTAACCCGTACGTGCGTGCGAACTCGAAGTCGCGCTGATCGCCGCAGGGAACCGCCATGACGGCGCCGGTCCCGTACTCCATGAGCACGTAGTTGCTCACCCACACCGGAACCTTCTCGCCGTTGACCGGGTTCACCACATACCGGCCGGTGAACGCGCCTACCTTCTCGGCCTCACCGCTCGCGCGCTCGACCGCGGTCTCTCGCGCGGCGGCGGCCACGACCTTCTGCACGTCGGCTGCGTACGTGGTTCCGTCGGTCAGCTCGCCGACGAGCGGGTGCTCGGGAGCGAGTAAGAAGAACGAACAGCCGAACAGCGTGTCCGGACGTGTGGTGAATACGGTGATCGTCGTCTCGGAGGGTGCACCCTGGGCATCACACAGCGTGAAGTCCACCTCGGCGCCTTCCGAGCGGCCGATCCAGTTGGCCTGCATCGTCTTGACGCGCTCGGGCCAACCGGGAAGCGTGTCGAGGTCGTCGAGGAGCTCCTGGGCGTACTCGGTGATCTTGTGGTACCACTGCTCCAACTCGCGCTTGGTCACGACGCTCTTGCATCGCCAGCAGACGCCATCGCCGATGACCTGCTCGTTGGCCAGAACCGTCTTGCACGACGGGCACCAGTTCACGGGCGAGCTCTTCCGCTCGACGAGTCCCCGCTCCCAGAACTTCAGGAAGATCCACTGGCCCCAGCGGTAGTAGTCCACGTCACACGAACGCACCATGCGCTCGGGATCGTAGCTGAAGCCCATCCGGCGGAACGAGGCGGCCTGCGTCTCGATGTTCTTGTACGTCCAGGTTGCCGGGTGGGTGTTGCTCTTGATGGCGGCGTTCTCCGCCGGCAGCCCGAACGCATCCCAGCCGATCGGATGCAACACGCTGTAGCCGCGCATCGCCGAGAAGCGGGCGACCACGTCGCCGATGGAGTAGTTGCGCACATGGCCCATGTGGATGTCGCCCGACGGGTACGGGAACATCTCGAGCACGTACTTCTTGGGCCGCTCGGCGTCCTCGGTGACCGAGTACAGCCCCTCGGCATCCCATGTGGACTGCCACTTCTCCTCTATGGAACTCGGGTCGTACTGACGGGTCACGCGGGCCTCCGCACCTCGCTTACGAACGTGCGCCCTATTGTAGCGGAACGTCCGGCGCCGCCGGCCGCCCGGACCCTACATCGTCCGGGCGTACGTGAGGCTGATGTGACAGTGCCCGCAGGCGTTGGTCGGATGGGTCCACGCGGTCCCGTGTCTGTGGCAACTCGCGCAGCTGCTCGACTCGTTCGGCAGCAGATACGTGATGTCGTCGTAGTGGTCCACCTCGCCGTAGTGACACGCGGTGGCGCATCCCTCGTGCATCGAGCGCACCGTGCCTTCGTGACACGAGGAGCACAGAGCGGTCCAGTTGCCGGTGGTGATCACAGGAACGGCCGATCCGTTGACGCCCGACGGGAAGTGGTACAGGCTCCCCGTCCCGTGCGTGTCGTGGCAGGTCACGCAGGGGATCGCTCCCTGTCCGCGCGCGTACGGCTTCTTGAGCGTGCTGCCGAAGCCGCTGCCCGCGCGAGCACCGTGGAAGTCACCGGTCGTCACGTTCGTCCACGACGGCCCGACGTTCAGGACGCCCGCCGGGAAGACGACGCCCTCGGGAGGCGTGCCATCGTGGCACCGCAGGCAGAAGGTCGAGGCGACGGCCTGGCCGCTCGTTCCCACCGTCCTGTCCGTGGGCATGTCCGCCCTCCTGAGAAGCGTCCACGACTTCGCAACGGGGCTCCATACGTACACGGCGGTGTTGTAGGTCGTTGTGGGCTCGCCGTGACCGTTCCAGCTCAAAGACAGTCCCTTGGTGCCGGTGAGAGCTGAGGCGCCGAGGTCGTACCTGATGACCTGCCAGTTCCAGCTGCGATCCGCCGTCGCAAGGTCTGTCGACCAGTACACCGAGTCGTCCGCCGAGATCGCGGCCAACACGGCCGCGTCAACAGGATCGCCCGGTGAGGCAGGCGTGGGTAACGACGTGGCCGCACTCTGACTCTCCCATCCCGCGGTGGGCCCGACCGTGGTCACGGTGCCGTCGTGAGCCTCCGCTGCGACGAGCACGTGATCGGTGTCGATCGAGTAGACGTCCGGGCCCACGACCGCGCCCGCGGCCCACACATCGGTGTGGTAGACGCGCCACGCGATCTCACCGGGGGTCGACGAATCCGTCACGCGCGCAGCGGATGCGTCATAGACGCCGGCCTCGTACCGAGTGTTCCACTCGGCACGGTAGGTCTCGTGGAGTTCATCGCCGGGATACTGCTCGGTCTCAGGATACGGATAGGTGCTCATGTCGCCGAACGGCAACGGTTCGACAGTCTCGCTCAAGCCGACCTTCGCGTCCTTGTAGTAGCCCTGAGTGAACATCAGGTAGCGCCGCGAGAAGCCCCCGGACACATCACGCTCGGCCTCGGCGTCGAATCGCAGCGCGAGTTCGTCGCCTCCGCCGAAGATGACGAACCGGTCGTCCGTCTGCTCGAGCAGAGGCGCCACCTCACCGAACCTGGTGTGGTAGCCCTCGAAGTACGCAGTGCGATCGTTAGGCTCACCGTACACGTACTCGTAGACCTCGGGAGTGCCCTCCTTGAGGTCCATCCCCTTGACCCGGAGTTCCGCCGAGATGAGCGGCACTTCGCCGATGCTGACCGCAACCGGCTGGGATGTATCCACGGCGATCCAGTCGACGAGGGTCTTGAACAGGAACGTCATGCGCACCCGTCGGCTATCACTGAGCCATATGTTCGAGACATCGAATGCATACGGCCTGCTGAACTCCGGCGGCTTGGGCAGCATCATGGTGCCTGCGGGCACCTGGACCCACGCGCCGGAAGCGTCCTGCACCTCGATCCTGGTACGGGCGCCGAACCTGGACGCCTGCACCGCGCCCTCGTCCGTCGTCGGGAACAGGCTGATAGCGTCCATCACGAGCGTGGTCCGCGGGGCACCTGCGATGTCCCCAAGATCCAGCTCGATCGTCTGATACTCGAAACCCTCGTTACGGTCCTCGTTCAGCACCAAACGGTCGCCGTCGCGCGCCGCCAGCCGACCGGTGACGTCCTCGCCCGTCTGCACATGCGTCGCGCCGAGCGCGCTGCCCAGCGGCAGCCTCACCGTGTGAAGCGCGTCCGCAAGGCCGGTATACGCACCACCTCCGGCCTGGTACTTCTCGGCGTAGACATCATATCCGTCGGGAACGTCGATCGTGTGGAGCCTGAGTTCGTCGAGGTAGTCGGTCTCGTACCGCTCTTCGACGAGCCGGAACTCGTACGAGCCGTCGATGAGCGCCGGCTTCGTCTCGAGCAGATACGGGTCCTGCGGCACCGGCGGCAGATAGCCGGTCTTCGTCCGGGTGGCCAGCTTGCCCGAGCCGAACAGGTCCGCCTCGAACACGAACTTCGCGCCGTCCCAGGTGAACAGGAACGGACAGGAGCCTGAGTCGGGCGCGTTGGTCACGGTGAACGAGACGGGCGCCGACCAGTCAGAGACCGCGTACGTCCACACGGAGTCGCGTGCCCGAACGCGCACCTGGAAGGTCCCGTCGTAGAAGTACAGGCTACCCGAGGGACTCGACATCCACGCAGAAGAGGTGCCGCCGAGTATCTGATACTGGTACTGCACCGGGTTGCCGTCAGGCGCGCTCACCGCTGAACTCGAGACGGTAACGAGGATCGGGCCGCTTCCCGGTCCGACCTGGTCGGGGATCGCATTCATCACCGGGGGCGGCGGAGCGTTCACGGCCTTGTACAGACGATCGGCCGACGTAGCGCTGTTTCCGAGCGCGTCAGCGCTGCGCACCCGGTAGTGGTACAGCGTCCCGATCTCGAGTCCACTCATCGGCACCGAGTGCGACGTGACGGGCGTGTCGTTGCCGAACGGGGTGCCGACGGACTCGTTACCGAGCTCGTACTCGGTGGTCGTGCCCCAGTCGATCCACGATGTCGACCGCTCGTTGGTGGTCCAGGTCACGGTCGGTGATGTGTTGGTCGGCACCGTTGCCACGAGATTGATCGAGGAGATCACGGGCGGGCCACCGTCGTGGTCGGCGCCCACGAGCAAGAACAGCGCACCGTCGCTGGCGACCAGAGACTCGAGCCCTGACGCGACAGTCGATGAGACATCGTCGGGGTCCGCGTACCGCACCGTCTCGTTATCCCGGTGCGGATTGTGGCAGTCGGCGCACGCAGTACGACCGCCCGTGGCCAGCTGATCGGCGGGCATCACGTCGTGCCGGTAGCGAGCATCGACTCCGGCTGTGAACGCGGTGTGGATGTTGACACCTGAGGCGGAGTTGGCCGGGCTTGAGTGACATGCGCCTCCACCGCTGCCGGTGCACGTCCTGCCATCCGATGCGGCACGACCGCCCGTCAGAAGCACGCCGGACTCCATCGCCCCGTGGGGCGCGTGGCACGCGGCACACTGGCCTTCCGGCGCATCGCCGCTGGTGGTCACCTCGAGCGCAACGATGTCGGTGTTCAACGACCGGTGCACAAACGCGGCGTCCGGGGAGTCGCCGCCTGCGGCGAGGACCTTCACGTCGGGCGAGACGACCCCGACGACCCACTGCGCAAACGAGCCGAGTGCTCCGACGAAACGATCCCAGACACCGGGCGCGACCGCTTCGGAGACCGTGATCTCCTCGGAGAGCTGGCCTTCGAATCGGGTGTTCCACTCGGCCACGTATCGTGTGTGCACCTCATCGGTCGGGTAACTCTCGTCGCTGCCGTACGGATAGTTGCTCATCGCCGCAAACGGCAGAGGGTCTACCACGTGCTCGGTGTCGGACTTCAGGTCCTTGTAGTAGCCGTTGGTATGAACCGCGTAGCGGCGGGTCACGCCGGGGGCGGCCGGCATTGGCGGCTGGAAAGACAGTGCGATCTCGTCGCCACCGCCATAGACCACGAACCGGTCGTCCGTCTCCTCCAGCAGCTCGGTGACCACGCCAAGCTTCGTGTAGTTGCCGGGCAGATACGCGGTGCGGCCGGTGTTCTCCGCGTAGACGTACTCGTAGATCTCGTCGGTGGACGACTGGGCACTGAACCCGCGGACGCTCAAGTCGGCCGAGACAAGCGGCACCTCCGTCACAGTCACCGGCAGGTCGGCGGTGGTGTCCACGGCGATCCAGTCCACGTACGTCTTGAACAGGAACGTGAGACGCACCTTACGGCCGTCACTCGCCCATATGTTGGAGATATCGAACACGAACGGACGGCTGAACTCCGGCGCCTTGGGCAGCGCTCCCGAAGCCGCCGCAACGGTGACCCATGTGCCGTCTGCATCCTGCACTTCGAGCTTCGTCCGCGGACCGAACGTCGCAGCACGCGCTGCGCCCTCGGCGTTGGAGGGATACATTGAAACCGCGTCCATGACGAGCTTCACCTGCGGCGCACCGGTGAGATCGCCGAGGTCGAGTTCGATGGTCTGGTAGTCGAAGTCGGTGTTGCGGTCCTTGCTCAGCACGACGTAGGATTCGTCATCTGCCGCGATGAGCGACCTCACGTCATCTCCGGTCTCCACATGGACCGCCGCGAGCGGTGTGGCCAGGCTCGTAGAGACCGTGTGCAAGACGCTGTCCACACCCGAGAACGACGCGCCCCCGGCCTCCCGCTTCTCGGCGTACACATCCCGGTTATCGGGCACGTCCACGGTGTAGAGCTTGAGTTCATCGAGATAGTCCGCCTCGAACCGCTCCTCCACGAGCCTCAGATCGAAGAATCCGTCCTTGGTCGCGGGCTCGTTTGCCAGGACGTAGACGTCATCGGGCGTGGGCCGCGCAAAGCCGGTCTTCGTCTTCAACCCGAGCTTGCCAGGACCGTACAGATCGGCCTCGAACGCGTACTCCTCGCCATCCCAGGTGTACAAGTAGGGGCACGTCCCGGTGTTGTCGTAAATGAAGAACGTGTCCCATGGCGAGTAGCCGTACCAGCGCCCGGCCGCATCTCTCGCCTCCACCCTCCACGTATACGAGCCAAGACCCATGACCGCGCTGTAGCTGGTCACAGCCTGCCACCCTGTGGTCACGTACGACACGCCGTCCTTCTGCAGGTGCATCCTCATCTCGAACGGACCACCCGGCGCCAGCGCCGGGGCCGCCCACTGCAGCGTGACGGTGGGATCGGTGCCCATCCACGCGTAGTCGATCTCGGCGGTGCGCGTCGGGCCCGGGATGCCCTGCTCGATGTCGGCAGATACGTAGGTGCCGCCGTCAGCAGCGACCGAACGTACACGGAAGTGCCAGACGCCCGGAGACAGGCCGGTCACCGTGACGGAGTGACTCTGCGTCCGGGTGGCCGAACCCACCGTCGAACCGTACGCCGCGGTAGGCCCGTAGTCGACCCAGCTATCGGCCAGTCCGGACGTGACCCAGTCCACGCGAGCGCTGGTGCCGCTGAGCGCGGTGACCGTGGGACCCGAGATCACATTCTGGTCGAACGAGTACCGCGCCTTGGCCATCAGGTAGACCGAACCGTCATCGGCTATGTGGTCAGCCGGGCGCAGCGGCAGGTTGACCACGGACTGGTTCACCATCTGTGCGCTCGAGACCTGCTCCCACGAGTCAGTGGCAGGAACCCATACGGAGATCACGACCGGGAAGCCGGGAGCCTCCTCGCCGTATCCCTCCCAATGCACCCGAACGGAGATCACGTCGGACTTCACAACCGGCATGCTGAACCGGTACATCTGGTGGTCGTAGCTGCCGTCCACCGTCTGTAGCGCAGTTATCAAACGCTCCCCATCGCGCAGCGCCAGCTTGCCGATCTCATCCGGCGAGACCGGGGTCCCCGGCTCAGATGGGGTCGGGACCGCCGCGCTCGCCCATGCCGAGAACTCAGCTCCGTCAGCAACAACGGTCAGGTACTCGATCGCGGGACCGACGATGTCGTCGTGTCCAGACGATGAGAATGTGGCATCACCGCGGTACGAGTAGTCGACCGGATAGGTCAGCGTGGCCGCTGCGTGACACGACTCGCACAGCTCGTCGCCCGCCACACGCGTGTACTGCTCACCAGAACCCGCGCCATGAGGCTCGTGACACCCGTCGCAGCCGCCGGGCTCGCCGACAGATCCCGGCCACGAACTCAGGGCCCGCGTGGACGACGTGACGGTGGTATGCAGCTGGGCGGCCGCAACCACGCCGCCGCTGTAGAGGCTCGCACTGCTTTGGTGGCATGCCAGGCACAGACTCGGCTCGCCGCTCACGGACACCGACTCGCCAACAGACGATCGGACCTGTGTTCGGATGAGACTCGCATTGGCCGAGGCGTGCGGCGCATGGCAGCCGCGACAGCCGATAGCAGCAGGGCTGTCCGACGGGGCGACCTCCGCGTGCGGTGTCTCCGCGATCGGGCCGGCCAGGTCGCCCCCCGCCAGGCCTGATCCCGAACCGTGACACGCCGCACACACCGCGATGCCCGCGGTCGCGGTTGTCTCACCCGGACGAAGCGAACTCGGATTGCCCTCGGCGGGACCCTGGTGTGGGGTGTGGCACGAACCGCACCGCAGAACGTCAGACTCGACAGGGTGTGACGAACCCGTACCCTCGTTGAACTCACGCCAGATGTCGACCGTACTGCCTGAGCCGTCATGGCACGACAGACACAGGGCGCGCTCGGTCTCAGCAACCGTTTGAGAAGGACCGTCGGCCTCGTGTGGAACGTGGCACAGGGCGCACCGCGCCGTGTCCGGGCCGAACTCGCCGTGCGGGCTGAGCGCCGCCGCCACGCCCTGAGAACCCAGGGCAGCCGTCAGCGCTATCAGATACGCGACGATTCGTAGCGACGGCGGTGGTCGCATCACGCCTCTCCGGCCACTCGTGTGCCGCAGAAGGACTCAGGCGCGGCGCCCATACATGGCCGTCGCGCCCGCGTCGCACACTGCATTGTTGCGCACGCTTATCCAGCGTTAAGCAGTATGCGGCCTACCGCGCGGTGATGTCGAGTGCGAAGGTCTCCTCGGCAGGCACGTCTGCCTCCCAGGGGCGGCGATACTCAAGCAGCAACACACCGACACCTGCCCCCGTCACCTCGAAGCGAAGTATCTCGGTGCCGCCGGCGCCGACCACGTCATCATCCTCCCGGGCCTCGAACACCGGCTCACCTGACTGCGTCAGGAACGCCGGAACCTCCGCGACCTGCCATGAGTAGCCTGTGGTCGGGTTCGAGGGAAGCGCCACCTCGAGAACCTGTCCGACCCCGACGCGCACACTCTCTCCGTCGTCCCGCTGCCCGAACATCGCCCGGGACTCGGAGCATCCCGCCGCCACGAATGCGATCAACATCACGACCGTGACCAACGTGCGCCGCACCATCGTTGACACCCCCGTTTCGCGCCTTACCCACTTCCACCCCTCAGACGTCACGACGCCCGCCGCGGTTCGCGCGACGGGCGTCGTCATATGCGTTGGTGGAGCCAAGGGGGATCGAACCCCTGACCTCATGGCTGCCAGCCATGCGCTCTCCCAGCTGAGCTATGGCCCCACATCATGCGCCCACAGGCGCGAGCGACAGTATAGCATCCCATCACGTCCGGTCAACGCTGCGCCCTGTCGGCACGGGTGGTCCTTCGATCGCCGGCTCGAAGCCACCATCGCCTGTACGTGACCCCATGACCTCGGCGAGAACCATGCCGCCGAGGATCAGCGCACTTCCGACAAGACCACCAACGCCAAGCCGCTCACCCGCCCACCAGCCGAACAGTCCGCCGAACGCGGGCTCGGAGATCAGGATGAGTGCTGTCTTGGACGGCGACAGGGACCGCTGTGCGTACGTCTGGATCGCAAACGCTGCTGCAGACCCGAGAACACCGGTGATCGCAAGAGCCCACCACACGCTTGCCTCGCGCGGCAGTGCCATCGGCTCGATGGCCAGCGATACGACGCCGCACGCAACGGCGACGGTCGCCAGCTGCACGAGCGTCAACGGCCTGACGTCGTGCGCACGGCCGAGGCTGCCGAGCACGATCAGGTGGCCCGAGTATGCGAACGCGCACAGCAGCACTCTGGTGTCCCCGACGTTCCATCCGGCGTCATCGCCACCGGACAGGAGCCAGAGCCCCACCACCGCAAGCGCAACGCCTGCGACGGTGAACGCCCGTGGAGGCAGGCGCAAGATCAGAGCCTGGAGCGCGGGAGTGATCACCACGAACATGCCTGTGATGAACGCAGCCTTTGACGCCGACGTGTCCTGAAGGCCCCACGTCTGGAAGATGTACCCCGCCGTCAGGAACGCGCCGGCCAGCACTCCGACACCGAGAACCGGGCGGCGCAGCATGCGCACCGACGACGGAACGATGAGCACGAATGCGACGACCGCGATCGCGAAACGAAGCCCCAGGAACGCATAGAGCGGATACCGGCTCACCGCGTCCTTGACCACGACGAACGTGGCTCCCCACACAGCAGCCACGCCGATGAGCGCCAGCTGGATCCCGTAACGCCTGAGAGCGGTGGTCACCCGGCGTGCTCTCCGGCGGCGGCGCCGGTCACCGACTCCGGCAGCTCCACTCTTGGAGAATCGGACCACAGCTTCTCAAGACGGTAGAACTCCCGCTCGTCGGGCTGGAACACGTGCACGACGACCTCACCGAAGTCGAGGAGCACCCACCGGCCCTCGCGCTGGCCCTCCCGGCCGATAGGCTTAAGGCCGGCGCCCACGCGCACGGCGTCCTCGACCTCGTCGGCGATCGTGCGAACCTGTCGGTCACTCCGGCCGGTGGCCACCACGAAGTACGACGTAATGACCAGCGTTGCCGCCACATCGAGGACGACGACGTCCTCGGCCTTCTTCTCCGCCGCAGCCGACGCGGCCAGAACGGCGATATCTCTGGGCTCCAGTGCGCGCACTCCCTTCGTCACGAGCCGCCCCCTTCGGGTGGCGTGTAGTCCTCGCCGATGATCACGATGACATCGGCCACATCCTGATCGGACGGTTGGTCGATCACATCACCGACCCCGATGACGGACTTGACCTGCTCGCCCTGTGCAAGATCGCCGTCCTGGACGACGATGAGCGTCGTGGCGTAGTCGAACCGATCGGCGTTCTTCGTATCGATCACGCGCATGCCGCTCGTGATCAGCTGCTGAGCGGCGACTCCGGCGACCCCGGGCGCGCCGACACCGTTGTAAAGGATCACTCTGACCGCACCATCATCCCCACCGACACGCACGTCCCACCACTGCAGCAACAGATCCGCGATCTGCTCACGCTGTGGTTCGAAGAACGTCTGTCCGCCGAGGTCGATCGGCTTGACCGGCAGCGGAACGAGCGCCGTCCGATCCCCGGTGACGGTCCCGATGAAGTCTGCGATGCGGTCACGATCCTCCTGCGCCAAATCGCTGTCCTGCACGTTGGGCATGACATCGCGGAGGCTCTGGTTGGTGAGTGCATCTTGATAGACGCTCACATCCACGACGACGTAGTGCTCGAACGGAACCGAGAGGTAGTTCGAGACGGCAGCGGCCGAGACCGCCGGGCCCGCGCTGTAGCTGTCGCCTACACGCTCGAATCCCTGCCCCGGGACCTCCATGAACGCACCGCTCGGGATCGCGATGCCGAGCACCTGGTCGTTGGCCTCGTCCAGACGCACCGCGAGAAAGTCGGCACTTCCTGTCCCGTTCACGCCGATGATGAGGAGGTTCTCGCGCGCCTTTTCGGCCTGCGCCTCGGGGCTTGCCGCCTGTTGCGCATCCCGCCGGGCCAACCATCGCGCGCCCGCGTTCACTGCGGTGACCACGAGGAGCAATACGAGCCCAAGGGCGACGATGCCTGCGAGCGCCATACCGATCAACTGCATCACGCCGACGAACCTGTTGCCGGCGGTCTTGACGCCAGCGTCGAACCGCTGTCGCACCGCGTGTGACTTCGCTTCCCGGCGGCGTTGTTTGCCTAGCTTGGAGGACCGCTTCGACCCTCGCCAGCCTTCCTGCCGCTCCGGTGGACCAGCCGCGCCGCGCCGCCGCGGGTACTCGGCGCCCGAGCGCGAGCGCTCCGGCGGTTCGCCTCCGGCGCGTGGACGCGACGTTCGCCGCGCGCTCACGGTCGTACCCCCGCGACGTGCAGGTTGTAGACCTCAAACGTGACAGGGTGGAGCCTGCGCCTCGTCTCTATGAGGTGACGCAGCGACGCGGAGTAGGCACGGGCGAAAAGCTCCCCAAGCGTCACGTCGCCGACCACACCACGCAGCTCGCTGGCGCGGGCGTACCGGCGCCCGGGTTCTATGACGTCTGCGACGTACACGGTCATGGACAGGGCCGACATCACCGGCGCACCGCAGGTGTGTGCGGCGACCGCCTCGAGCACGTCGCTACCGATATCCGGATACTCCAGGGCAAGGTCATGCGCGGCCACCGGTCCGTGCAGCAGGTACGGCACTGCCCTGTCGATCTCGGTGATGGCCACATCACCTGTCTCCGCCCGACGGAGCAGCTCGCCTACGTCGGTCTCACGATGCCAGTCGTGCAACACCCCCGCGAGGCGCGCGCCGGTGGGATCGACACGGTACACAGACGCTATCTCGGCGGCCATCTCGGCAACCCGC
This sequence comes from Actinobacteria bacterium UBA2272, assembly GCA_002347725.1. Lineage (GTDB taxonomy): Bacteria > Actinomycetota > Coriobacteriia > Anaerosomatales > Anaerosomataceae > UBA2272. The sequence goes on along the minus strand of DDXA01000003.1, from coordinate 138,159 downwards.
TCACAGTGTGCGGCGCCATCTGTCGAGAGCCGGGCGACCACGGCCTCGTGAGCCAGTTCGTAGGTCACGGGCATCTCACGAGCTCCCCCGATAGAGACCGTTCTTGTGCGCGTAGGCGGCAACGGCCTCGGGAAGCAGGTACCGCACGGGCTGACGGCCCGCGATCCTGGTGCGTATATCCGAGGATGATATCGCGAGCGCCGGCACCTCCATCAACTCAACCGTCAGGTTCGCCGCAGCGGCTCTGTCGCTGAAATCCGAGATGTCATGCCCCGGGCGTGTGGCGGCGATGAACGTGCAAACATCCGCCAGAGAACCCGAGTCCTTCCACGTGACGATGTCGAGCACCGCGTCGGCCCCGGTGATGAAGTACAGCTCTGCCTCGGGCCCGTACATGCGCCTGAGCTCGAGAACGGTGTCCACCGTGTAGGTGACGCCCGGGCGATCCACCTCGATGCGGCTAACCATGAAGTCGGGATTGCTGGCAGTGGCGATCACGGTCATCAGGTAGCGGTGCTCCGCGGAAGAGACCTCGCGTCCGGCCTTGCGCGCGGGCCGACCGGTGGGCATGAACACCACACGGTCCAGGTTGAACTGGACGAGCGCTTCCTCTGCGGTGACGAGATGACCGTAGTGGATCGGGTCGAACGTCCCGCCCATTATGCCGAGTCGGAGTCGTTTCCTCACTCGCGTATCTGACCGCTTCCCATCGCCACATACTTGGTGGTCGTCAGCGCCGCAAGCCCCATCGGACCGCGTGCGTGAAGCTTCTGGGTCGAGATGCCGATCTCCGCGCCGAGGCCGAACTCCCCGCCGTCGGTGAAACGCGTCGACGCATTGACGTAGACGGCGGCCGCATCCACCTCGTTCAGGAATCTCACCGCAGCCGAGTACTCTTCGGTGACGATCGCCTCGCTGTGCTTGGTGCCGTACGTGTTGATGTGCGCGATGGCCTCGTCCAGGCCCGCAACGACCTTGCACGCGATCTGAAGATCGAGGTACTCGGTGGCCCAGTCCTCCTCCGTGGCGGGCACGACCCGCATGATAGCGCCGAGCGCACGCGTCTTGTCGTCGGCGTGTACGGTCACGCCGGCTTGCTCGAGCGCCCTCAGGATCGGCGGAAGCACGACCTCGTGGATCGACTCGTCGATGAGCAGCGTCTCGGCGGCGTTGCACACACCCGGACGCTGGCACTTGGCGTTGACGACTATCCGCTCGGCCATACGCGGATCGGCCGACTCGTGGACGTAGATGTGGCAGTTCCCGGTCCCGGTCTCGATGACCGGCACGGTGGCGTTCTCGACGACGCTTCTGATGAGCCCGGCGCCACCGCGCGGGATGAGCACGTCGATGACACCGTGCAGTCTCATCAACTCCTCGGCGGCCTCACGATCGGTAGACGAGACAGACGCGATGCAGCCTTCGGGGAGCCCGGCGCCGACAGCCGCCGCCGCGAGCACCTTCGTGATTGCAAGATTGGACTCGACCGCGAGCGACCCGCCACGCAGGACCACCGCGTTGCCGGTCTTGATGCACAGCCCCGCCGCGTCTGCGGTCACATTCGGCCGGGCTTCGTAGATGATCGCCACAACGCCTATCGGCACGCGCACCTGCTGGAGCCAGATCCCGTTGCCGAGCCTGCCGCCGCTGACGACCTCGCCGATCGGGTCGGGCAGCACCGACAGACTCTTGAGAGCCTCGGATATCGCCTTGATACGCATCGGGTTGAGCTCGAGGCGGTCGAGCAGCGAGGCTCCGGTGTTCTTGACTCGCGCAGCCTCCATATCCCGGGCGTTGGCCTCGAGGATCTCATCTTGCCTGGAGACGAGGGCGTGCGCCATGGCGAGCAGCGCGCGGTTGCGTTGGTCTGTGGACGTGTTGGCTAGAGCCACGGCGGCCTTCTGCGCCCGTCCGGCCAGTTCGCGGACCTCCGACATCAGATGAGTCCCTTCGCTCGGCTGCGCATGCTTAGAAGATCACGAGATGGTCGCGGTGGACGACCTCAGAACCGTCCCATTCGGGAAGTACACCACCGATATCCGCCGAGCGAAGACCGCGCACCTTCTTGAGGTCTTCCGCCGACATCCCGGCGAGTCCTCTGCCCAGTTCCCGGCCCCCGGCGTCAGTGAGCGAGATCGGGTCACCTATGACAAAGCTCCCGGTCACGTCAACGACACCGGCCGGGAGCAAGCTCTTGCCCCGCAAGCATAGGGCCTCTTTCGCGCCATCGTCAATCACAACGGAGCCGCGTGGGTGGCCAGCGTACGCGAGCCACAGCTTGCGGCCCTTGACCGCCGCCGCGCCTCCGGCGAAGAGCGTTCCCACCGGTCTGCCTGCTGCGGCGTCCACCACAACGTCCGTCCTGCGACCATCGGCGACCACGAGCGGGATCCCCGCGCGCATGAGCGCCCGGGCAGCCTCGAGCTTGGTCGCCATGCCTCCGCTGCCGGCCGCCGAGCCGGGGCCTCCCGCCGAAGCGAGATGCTCGTCGGTGACCGCCTCGACCCGCTCGACGAGCCGGGCCTCGGCATCACACCGGGGATCTGCCGAGTAGAGCCCGTCGATATCGGTCAGGATCACCACGAGGTCCGCATGTACCATCATGCCGACCAGCGCCGCGAGATTGTCGTTATCGCCGAACCGGATCTCCTCGACCGCCGTCGTGTCGTTCTCGTTCACGATGGGAACGATGCCGAGATCGAGCAGCCGCTCGAGTGTGTGGCAGGCGTTCACGTACTGCTGGCGATGGGAGACGTCGTGACGTGTGACAAGCACCTGCCCCACCATCACACCGCGGGCGTTGAGCAGGTGTCGATAGGCATCGACGAGTCTCACCTGGCCCACCGCCGCGGTCGCCTGTAGCGTCGGGATGTCGGCGGGTCTGGCCTTCAGGCCCAGGGCCTCTATCCCGGCCGCGATCGCCCCGCTCGTCACCACGACGGTCCTGTCCCCGGCCTCTCTGAGCGCAGCGACCTGATCGGCGAGCTGCGACAGGTATTCGTGGTCGATCCGACCATCACACCCGGTGACGGTCGAACTCCCCACTTTGACGACTATCGTGCGCTTTGCCACGTCATTCCGATTCGCCGTGTGACTCGAACTCGAATGATACCGGTCCGATGTGGACGGTGTCGCCGTCACGAGCACCGGCCGCAAGCAACCGGGCCTCGACACCCATCCTGTCGAGCTTGCGCTGCAGGTACGCCACCGCTTCCTCGTTGCTCATGTCGGTCCGGATCACCGCGCGCTCGACATCACGCCCCATCACGTCCCAGCCACCGTCCTCGGCGCGCGTCACGCTGATACCGCGATCGGCGTCCGGCGCATACCGGTACTCGGCCTCGTACATCGGGCCCTCGGCGGGCGTGCTGAGACGAAGCTCGTGCACCTTGGCTGCGACCGCGCGGAGCATCGGGCCGATGCCGTCGCCGGTCACGGCCGAGACCGGGAAGTACTCGCGACCGGCATCGGCACACCACGCAGCCACCAGAGAAGAGTTCTCCTCCGCGCCGGGCATGTCGATCTTGTTGCCGACGACGATCTGCGGTCGCGCGGCCAGTTCGTCGGCGTGCGCAGCCAGCTCTCCGTCGATCACCGCGATGTCCTCGATCGGATCGCGCCGTTCGTAGCTTCCGGACAGGTCGACGACGTGCAGGATGAGCGCGGAACGCTCGATGTGGCGCAAGAACTCATGGCCGAGACCCGCGCCGTCGCTGGCGCCCTCGATCAGACCGGGCACGTCGGCTACCACAAACGAATGCTCCCCGCTCGTCGCGACACCAAGATTGGGGACGAGTGTCGTGAACGGGTAGTCGGCGATCTTGGGCCGAGCCGCACTGATACGCGCGATGAGCGAGGACTTGCCCACACTCGGCAGGCCGACGAGAGCCGCATCGGCAAGCATCTTGAGCTCGAGCTCGATCCAGCGCTCCTCACCCGGCTCGCCAAGCTCGGCGAACGTGGGCGCACGGCGTGTCGACGTCACGAAGTGCCGGTTGCCACGCCCACCACCGCCCCCGCGAACGACGACGAGCCGCTGACCATGCGTCGTCAGGTCGCCTATGACGGCGCCTGTCTCGGCATCCCGGACGATCGTACCGGCGGGCACAGGCAAGACGAGCTCGTCACCGGTCGCACCGTCGCGACCGGAGCCCTTGCCGTGGGTCCCGCGCTCGGACTTGAAGTGACGCTTGTAATGGAAGTCGAGCAGCGTCGACAACGCGGTGTCGACCTGGAGCACGACATCACCACCGGGCCCGCCGTCACCGCCGTCGGGACCGCCCTTCGGAACGTGCGCCTCGCGGCGGAACGACGCGCATCCCGCGCCGCCGTCACCAGCCTTCACATGGATCTTCACTTCATCGATGAACATGACTGCTCCATTACCGTGCGTCGACTTCCCATCATAGTGCACGGCGCTTGATCACCACATGCACAAAGGCCCCCCGCAGGTCGCGGGAGGCCCTCACGGTCGCGTATGGACGTGCAGGCTTCAGACCTGCGGTAGCACGTGCACCCGCCGGTCCTTGCCGTGTGTGAAGTCCACGACACCGTCAATCTTGGCGAACAACGTATCGTCCCGGCCGAGACCGACGTTCTGGCCCGGCTTCAGGCGCGTGCCGCGCTGGCGGACCAGGATGGATCCGGCGGTCACGGTCTGACCCGCGAACCGCTTGACGCCGAGCCGCTTCGACTTGGAGTCTCGACCGTTCCTGGTCGACCCCATACCCTTCTTATGAGCCATCCTCGATCACCTTCTCGTCGTCCGTGAGTTGCGCTCGTGCGCTAGGCTTCGTACTTCTTGGCGTGGACTCCGCAGTACTCCGAACCGTCCTTCGCCTTGTTGGTGCACGGCGAACCGTCCGACTTCACCGCGGCGCATACGCGCGCTTCCTCAGTGGCAGCCTCGACGGGTGCGGGCTTCTCGGCCTTGGGCGCGGGCTTCTCGGCCTTGGGTGCGGGCTTCTCGGCCTTGGGTGCGGGCTTCTCGGCCTTGGGTGCGGGCTTCTTGGCCTTGGCCGGCTCGCCGTCGAGCGAGATGCCGGTCACGCGAAGGCTCGTGAGCGTCTGGCGATGACCCTTGGTGCGCTTGTAGCCCTTGCGCTTCTTGAACTTGAAGACGATCTGCTTCTCGCCCTTGAAGTGCTCGAGTACCTCGGCCGTCACGCTCGCGCCGACCAGTTCGGCGGGCGTGGCGTAGATCGTGTCACCGTCGGCGATGAAGATGACGGGCAGCGCTACGACGTCGCCGATCTCAGCGGAAAGCCGCTCGACGGCGACGATCGTCCCCTGCTCGACCTTCGCCTGCTTGCCGCCGCTGTTTATGACTGCATACATGGATTGTTGCTCCAGTCAGGTGGGAGTACACGCGAGGAGAAAGACTAACAGAGCCGCACGCCGAGCGTCAACGCCCACGCAGCGCCGGTCACTCCATATCAAGGCCGAGAGCGCCGACCTTTCCCTCGATGAGCACGCGCACCTCGGTAGGCGCGACGTCCGGGTCCGGCATCACGCTCACCTGCTTGCCGGTCTCGGCACGCAGAAGTGCGACGGTGTTATGACCCGGCGCGTTCACGAGCGCGTACGTCGTCGGATTCAGTCCCACGAGATACGCAGGAGAGCGCCCGGTAACGAGGATCTCCCGCAGCCGGCGCTCGACTGTGATCCGACGCGTCGCCTCGGACAGCACGCGGCCCTCACCGTTGCACGTCGTGCAGGGCTCGGTCAGCACACCATAGAGGCCGTCTGTCACGTTCTTGCGCGTCATCTCCACGAGACCAAGGCGGGACATCTCGGACACGCGTGTCTTCGTACGATCTCGTTCGAGCGCGCTGGAGAGTCGCGCGGTGACCAGACTCCGATTCGCCGGGCTCTCCATGTCGATGAAGTCGATGACGATGATGCCACCTATGTCGCGCAACCGAAGTTGGCGCACTACCTCGGTGGCCGCTTCCAGGTTGGTGCGAACGACGGTGTCTTCCAGGTTCTTGCGCCCCACGTAGCTGCCCGTGTTGACGTCGATAGCCGTGAGCGCCTCCGTGCGGTCTATGGTGATGTGCCCGCCCGACGGGAGGGGCACGACACGCAGCACCGCTGCGTCGATGTCGTCTTGCAGCCCGTACGACTCGAACAGGGCCCGGCGCTCCTTGTGGAGCTGCACGCGCTTGCTGAGTCTGGGCGCGGTCTTCCGAAGGAAGGACGTGACCTTCTCGTAGACGCGCTTGTCGTCAATCACGAGACGCCGGAAGTCCTCACCGAATGCGTCGCGCACGAGCCGCAAGGCCACGTCCATCTCCGTGTAGACCACCTCCGGCGCAAGCCCCTCCCTGCCCTGATGCTGCACGCGACGCCACAGACGCAGAAGGAACTCCAGATCGCCTTCGAGCTCCTTGTCCGTGGCGCCAACCGCCGCGGTCCTGACGATCACACCGATGCCTTCGGGGACGAGCGGCTCGATGATCGAGGTGAGGCGTTCGCGCTCTTCATCGGGGATCTTGCGCGACACACCCACGAACGGCGAGAAGGGCATGAGCACGAGGAACCTCCCGGGCAGCGTGATCTCGGTGCTCACCCGGGCGCCTTTGGTGCCCATCGGATCCTTGAGCACTTGAACCATGAGCTGCTGTCCCTGCCTCAGGAGCGACTGGATATCCCGGCGCGGCGCGCCGGCGACGCCTTCCGGAGAGACGACCTCGTCCACATACAGGAAGGCGTTCTTCTCGAGTCCGATGTCGATGAACGCCGCCTGCATACCCGGAAGTACGTCCCGCACCTTGCCCAGGTAGACATTGCCGACGACGCTTCTCTTCGGCCGCTCGACGTACAACTCCACGAGACGCCGGTCTTCCAGGATGGCGACCCTCGTCTCGTGCGTATCGTGCGAGATCAGCATCTCGCGTGTCGTGTCTGTCACTGCCTGCCCCGCTACAGGGGTCGGCGCCAGACTCCCTTGTCCTCGATGAAGAGGTCCGTCCGGGTCACGATCGTCCGGGCATGAGCGCCGAGTGCTGCATCAATGAGCGCCTCGGGCCGGATGGAGCCCCGTTCTCCCATGCGCACCCAGATGCGGGCGACGGGCCGGCCATCCTCTGTCGTCACCTCGGGCTCCTTCGGGAGCGCCTCGGTGAGATCGAAAACCTTGTGTTTGCCCTTATGGTCGATACCAAGCGTGCCGGTCTCCACGATTCGAGCGAGCGCTCGCCCGATCTCCTCGTGCGGGATCCCCCCTTCCACAGTCACGTCGTAGGCCGCGATGGTCAACGCGGCACCTAGCGACCTCTCCTTGACGGACACATACCCACACAGGTGCGGAGCGATCTCCGCCGCGCTCACACCCTCCAGGGAACTGCAGGCCTCATCGGGCGGTACGAAGCGGGCGAGCATCAAATCGTAGTACTCCCGCTCACCGGCTGTCCCGACAGGCAGCGCCGGGCCGAACGCCATCTTCATCCGCGGCGTGAATCCCTGGCTGACAGCATACGGCAATCCTGCCCGGCGCGCAGCGCGCTCACAGGCACGCATCGTCTCGAGATGCGACAGATGCCTCAGGCGACCGGCCTTCCGGAAGCACACTCGGAGACGGAATCCCTCAGCCACGGCGCTCACCTGCCAGAACGATATCCGTCCCGAGAGCCCCGCAGACACCGCAGCCCGTACACTCAGCGAACGTGCAGTCGTCGGTGGTCACGCCTGACAGCGCCCGCTCGCGCTCATCGCGCAGGAACCGCTCCGAAAGGCCGCTGTCGATGTGCGCCCATGGCAGGGGCGCGTCGAGCGGGCGTGGGGTCGTGGCGAGGGCGGCGGCATCGAGGCCGACCTCCTCAAACGCCCGAAGCCACCGCGCGAACGAGTACCGCTCGGTCCATGCGTCAAACGAGGCACCCGCGCGCCAGGCGGCCTCTATCGCATCGGCCACCGAGCGGTCGCCGGCCGCAAGCACGGCCTCGAGCGCCGAGACCTCGGCGTCGTGCCACGACAGCTCCACGCCCTTGTGCGGCATGACTCCGCGGAGTAGCGACTGACGACGCCTCACCTCCGGCAGCGGGATCTGCCCCTCCCATTGGAACGGCGTGTGCGCCTTGGGAACGAACGTGGACACCGAGACCGCGACGCGCAGGCCGCCCCGCTCGGCAGGGGGTGTAGCGGCGCGGGCCTCCGCCAGCACCCGGTCGACCAGGGTGCCTATGGCGACCACGTCGTCGTCGGTCTCTGTGGGCAGGCCGAGCATGAAGTAGAGCTTCACCCGACGCCAGCCGGCTGAGAACGCCGAGCGCACCGTGGTGATGAGCTCCTCCTCGGTGACGTTCTTGTTGATGACGTCGCGCAGCCGCTGCGAACCGGCCTCAGGGGCGAAGGTGAGGCCCGTCTTGTGGCCGCCGCCGAGGAGTCGGGCAAGCGTCAGCGTGAACGAGTCGACACGCAGCGATGGCACCGACACCGAGACGGCCGTCCCCTCGAGGCGTCGCGACAGTCTCCTGAGGATGTCGGCAAGCGCCGAGTGGTCCGCGGTGGACAGCGACGTGAGCGACAGTTCCTCGTAGCCGGTACACCGAAGCGACGCCATCGCGTCCCGGACGATCGAGTCGGCCGAACGCTCGCGCACGGGGCGGTAGACCATCCCGGCCTGGCAGAATCGGCACCCTCTCGAGCAGCCCCTGAGCACCTCGATGGTCGACCTGTCGTGTACGACATCCGCGTACGGGACCACCGGACATATCGGACTCTCGTACGCATCGAGGTCCGTCACCACACGGCGCGTGACCCGCACCGGGGCATCGTCGACCGGCGCGAGGGCGCCACCGGGGCCCGGTTCGTATAGCGACGGCACGTAGACGCCGCCGATGGTGCAGAGGTCATGCAGGGTCTCGGCGCGGGTCGCACCGCGCTCGCGCGCAGCCCGATGCGCGCTCACGATCTCGAGCACCGCTTCCTCTCCGTCGCCGACGAGGATCGCGTCGAAGAACGGGGCCATCGGCTCGGGATTGTGTGAACACGGTCCGCCACCGATGACGAGCGGGTCGCCGTCGCGGCGCTCGGCAGCCCGAAGTGGGATCCCGGCAAGGTCGAGCGCCTCGAGGATGTTGCTGTACGTGAGCTCGTACGGCAGCGTGATACCGAGAAGATCACACTCGGCCACCGGGGCACACGACTCGAGGGTGAACAGCGGCACTCCCTCGGCGCGCATCGCCGAGAGCATGTCGAGCCACGGCAGGAAGACGCGCTCTACACCCACACCATCCATGGCGCCCAGGCGCGCGGCCAACACCTGGAGAGCCTGGTTGGCCATGCCCACCTCGTACGTGTCCGGGTACATGAGAGCCACCCGGTACGCATCATGCGCGCCGGAGCGGGCACCCCACTCACGATCTATGTAACGCGACGGTCGCTCGACACCTGCGAGCAGCGGTTCGACAAGCTCCCAGAGGTCACCCGTCACTCGGGCCGCCTCCGGTCTCGGGAAGTGCGAGCTGCTGGTCGTGCGCGGACACCGGCGCAACCTGCCGCCGGGGCAGACTCTCGGCGGCGCGGGCGCGGAGTCGCTTGAGGCGAGCGGTGACCTGCTGGAAGTCCGCGCCATCCTCGAAGTAGGCGATCGCGGCCTTGCCCATCGCAACGGTGCCGGTGTAGCCGATGCCGCCCTTCACGGCCCAGCCAAGCACGGGGACCACCACCAGCAGCTGGCGGGCCACGGTGCGCAACGCGAACCCGCCGCCGACTATGGCAGCAAGCTCCTTGATGCGATCCACGCCGAGCGGCTCGCCGTACGCGGCGGCGATCTGAAGAAGCATCTTGGCCTGGTTGGCAGTCATGATCGGCATGTCGGCCCCGGGGATGAGCGACACGGCACCGATCACGCCGTTCTGCCACGCCGTGGTCTTCACGGCATCCTCGGCAACCGCGCGCCTCATGAACACGAAGTTGTGCGCGAGCGCCAGGCGCTTGCTGCCGAGCGCGTCGGCGAGCCACTCGCCGAGTGCCGCGACGGCCTGCTCGGGACTCTCGGCTACGACCAGATCGCCCGTCGGCTGAAGCAGCGCGTCGGCAAGCGCGTCGGCCCGGTCCTCGGCGCCGAGTGAGACGGCGACCACCTGCGTTTGCATCCGGCGGGGTCCCTCGAGCGCCTCAACGATCCCCGCGCCGCCACCGCCGACCAACGCTATGACGACGTCGGTGCCCGGAGCGAGCGCAGGAGGCTTGCCCGGCTCGGCAAGGTCGATCTGCAGCGTAGCCGCAGCGGTCTTCGGGCGCAGCGCAGCCTGCACGGCGGAGATGAGCTCGTCGGCGGCGTCGACTTCGACGAACACGGCGAGCCTCACGGGCCGTTCACGCTCCTCGACGAGGCGCGTACCGGACTTCATCAGATCACGTACATCCATCGGAAGCGGCATGAGCCGTCCTCCCCTCTCGCGGTGATCTCAGGTGCCGTAGCGCCTGGACCACACGGACAACAGCAGACCCACGGCGGCAAGATTGGTCACCATCGACGAACTGCCGAAACTCATGAACGGCAGCGGAATGCCTGTAATAGGCATCATACCCACGGTCATCCCTATGTTCTCCAGTATCTGGAACAGCCACATCCCGATGATGCCCGCCGAGATGAGCGCCCCGTAGAGATCCCGCGACGATGTCGATATCGCAAGCGCCGTCACCAGCAGCGCGAGGAACAGACCGAGGAGCAGCACCGCACCGAGGAACCCAAGTTCCTCACCGAGGACCGCGAAGATGAAGTCAGTGTGGCGCGCCGGGATGAAGTGCAGGTTGGACTGGGTGCCCGCTCCGAGTCCCTTGCCCGCCAGGCCGCCGGAGCCGATGGCGATCTTGGACTGAGCCAGATTGTACCCGGCCCCCGTCGGATCGCGTTCGGGCTCGACGAACACCAGCAGGCGATCCTCCTGGTAGTCGGCGAGCAGACCGAACTGAAGCACTGCAGCCGTGGCAAGCACCGCGACGAGCACCGCGTAGGCGAAGTACCGGCCCTTCATCCCGCCGACGATCAGCATGACGAACGTGATCGCGATGAACACGAGGCCCGTGCCGAGGTCGGGCTGCAGAAGGATGAGCACGAGCGCGGCGGCCAGGTATGCCATGACCTTGAATACCTCGGCGGGCTTGTCCATCCGGCCCTTGAACGACGAGATCACGGCCGCGACGACCACGATGAAGATGAGTTTGGCGGGCTCGGACGGTTGGAACAGGCGCACGCCGAACACGGCCAACCACGACGTAGCGCCGCCTGCCGTATAGCCAAGTCCGGGTATTCGGGGACTGAGCAGCAGGAACGCACCGAGCGCGATCAGGGGTCCCTGCCACCCGCGCAGACGGGTGTAGTCGTACGCCCAGGCAAGGGCGAGCGGAACCAGCCCGACGCCGATACCCACCGCGTGACGGAGGAGCATCCCTTCTCCGCCGTCCATACCGAGTGTCGCCGATGCCACCATGACCGATCCGTAGGCCACGAGCGCAAGCGCCCACAGCAGAAGCGGGACATGGACGACATCGAAGAAGCGCCTGGATGTCGACTTGTGCGTGCGCGACCTAGCCACGGGCGATCACCTCGACAGATCCGTGGTGCGAATGGTCACGATCGGACGGCCGAGCAACTGGGCCAGAATGTTGCGCGCGGCGGGGCCGGTCACCGAGCCGCCATGCCCGCCCTGCTCGACGAGGACGGCAACGGCGTAGCGAGGGGCGTCGGCCGGCGCATACGCACAGAACACCGCATAGTCGTCCTTGCCCTTCACCTCCGCCGTGCCCGTCTTGCCCGCCACAGGGATGCCGAACCCGGAGAACGCGCCCTTGGCGGTGCCGTCGCGGGTCACGTCAACGAGTGAACGTCCTATCACGCCGAGGGACGCCTCCGAGGCGCCGCTCGCGGCGAACACTTCGGGCTCGACCTCACGGACGACCGCGCCAGAGCTGTCGAGCACCGCCTCAAGCACGTGCGGTCGCATGACGGTGCCGTCGTTGGCGATCCCCGCGTAGAGTGCCGCCATCTGAAGGGGCGACGCGAGGGTGTCGCCCTGACCGATCGCCATGTTGACGGTGTCGCCGGGCAGCCACATCTGATACTCGGGGTAGTTGCGGTTGAACTCCTTCTTCCACTCGGCGTCCGGGATCCTGCCGGCAACCTCACCCGGAAGGTCGATCCCCGTCTTCCGCCCGAGCCCGAACGCCCGAGCCTCAGCCTGCAACTCCTCGGCCTTGCGCTTGTACAGCTCGTAGCCGATCTCATAGAACACGGTGTCGCAGGAGTGCTTCATACCCGCCCGCAACGACAGCGTGCCGTGACCCGTGCGCTTCCAACAGCGCTTCGGCCACTGCTTCCCCATCTCGGTCCACGTGCCGGTGCATACGTACGTGCTGCCCTCGGATGCGATGCCCGTCTCGAGTCCAGCGAGCGCCGTCACGACTTTGAACGTCGAAGCCGGTGGATAGGCCGCCATGATGGCGCGATTGTTGAGCGGATACTCGCTCGACTTGGCGTTCAGAGCCTCCCACTCGGCGGTGCTGATGCCGCCGAGGAACGCCGAGGGATCGTAGGTCGGCGCGCTCGCCATAGCGATGACCTCGCCGGTCGCGACATCGAGGACGACGGCTGCGCCCGCCTTGGTGCTGGTGTAGCCCTGTCGGCGGGCTTCGGCGATGGCGGCGGCAAGTTGTTCCTCTGCCACGCGCTGGACCTCGATGTCGATGGTGAGCCGGATGTCGTTGCCTGGACGAGCGGGCTGCTCTTCCAGAGTCCCTTGCGGACGACCCGAGGCGTTCACCTCGATCCGCCGCCAGCCCTTGTCGCCCTGCAGCACGCTTTCGAACTGCCGCTCGGCACCGGTCTTGCCGACCGTGTCGCCAAGCTCGTAGCCGGCGTAGACGTCCGATCTCGCATACTCGCTCTCGGAGATGGCGCCCGTGTAACCGAGCAGGTGTGCGCCGATGCTGCCGTTCGGGTACTCCCGAACGGCGATCTCCTCGACTCTCACCCAGGGAAAATCGGTCTGCCGCTCGAGCAGCTGACCCACGACATCCATCGGCGCATCGAGCGCGATCACCCGTGGACGCAGAGCCTCCTGCTTCACATCCGCAACGCGCTCGAACACCTCCCCTGGCGTCATCTCAAGCATCGCCGCGACCTCGCCGAAGATGTCGTCGAGCTCGCGGCGCGTAGGATCGTCGGCCGTGTCGGCGTTGCGCGATCGATTGAGCAGCGCCCGGACGTCCTCGTGAGACGGGTCGATGCTCACCGCAAGAGCGGACCGGTTGGTCACAAGCTCGACGCCGTTGCGGTCGTAGATCCGCCCACGCGGCGCGTCGAGTGAGATCTCGCGAACGCGGTTGTTCTCGGCAAGCGCCGCGAACGAATCGCTGGTAAGCACCTGCATCATCCATAGGCGAAGCAACAACGCCGTCAGCACGACGACGATGACGATGCCGAGGGTCGCGAACCGCGACTTGAGTTCTTGCCGGTACGTGGACATGGGTTAGCGGGGCTCCCGAATGGCCGCAGCCGCGTGCTACATCAGGCGACGCGCTTGAACGACTTCATCGTACGGTCGGAGCGCAAGAAACGCGCCAACCACGGGTAGGCGAGCAGGACCAGCATCGCATTGTACACCGCACGCGGCAGCACGACCTGCACGAGCGAGGCCCAGAACTCAGGACCCGCACCTACGACTGCAAGGACGATCAGATAGAACGTGTCGGCCAGAAGACCGGCGATCACCGCCACCGTGACCGGCGCCAACCAACCCTCGGCGAAGAGGTTCTCCTGCAGCATGCCTCCGGTGTAGCCAGTGACCGCCAGGACGAGCGCCCACGCACCGACCGGTGCCGTGCCGAGCAGGTCGAGCAGCAGCCCCGCACCGAACCCGGCGATGGCGCCCGCCGAGGGGCCTTCGACGAACGACAGCGTGATCACCACGAGCAACAGCAGGTTGGGCACCACGCCGAAGACGGCAAGATGAGGGGCGAGCATCACCTGCAGCACGAATGCCGCGGCCAGCGCGCCCACCGTTGTCCACGATCGCCTCACTCGATCTCCCCCGCATCGATCTCGGTGGAGGATCCCACCAGCACGAACACCTCTTCGATGAGATCCACGGGGACCCGGGAGATCACGCCTATACGCGGGTAGAGTTCCCCACGCCTGTCGTCGACGGAAACGACGTCGCCTACAACGATGCCTTTGGGATAGACCCCGCCGAGTCCGCTCGTGAGCACGACGTCCCCGACCTGCGGAAGCATGGCGCGGTCGACGAAGTCCAACGAGAGTGCGCCGCCGACCGAGCCGCGCATGACACCGAGTGCGCGGGTCGACTGGATCATCGCGGCAACACCGCTCTGCTGGTCCGTTATCAGCCTCACCGTCGACGACCTCGCGGAGACCTCGGCCACCTGCCCGACGAGACCCTGGGCCGCGATGATCGGCATCCCCGGCTCAACACCATCCTCAGAGCCCCGGTCGATGACCACCACACCCTCCCAGGAACTGAGGGGGCGCTGAATGACCCTCGCGCCGAGTTTGGCTAGGTTCCGCTCCTCGGCGAACTCGACGAGGGCGCGCAACCGCTCGTTCTCTTGCCGGGCTTCCTCGAGATCGGCCAGACGGGCGCGGAGCTCATCGTTCTGTTCCTGGAGCGCGTCGAGACGCTCCCGGGAGGCCCCGATACCCCCGAAGAACGAACCCACCGCACGCACGGGGCTCGTGATAGCGGTCCCGGCTCTTGCGATGGGCGCGCTCACCGCAAGGGTCGCGCGTCGGGCCGAGTGGAGGATTCCTTCGTCACCTTCACGGAAGTACACGGTGAGCAGCACGAGGGATGCGACGATCAGGACCACCAACAGCGTGGTGTTCGCTCTCTTCGGTTCAGGCTGACCGATGCGCATCTTAAGAATCGGCCTCCGCCCTACCGCGAGACCGTCAGGACCTTCTTGAGGACGTCGATCTCCTCGAGGGCCTGAGCCGATCCGAGCACGACGTTGATGAGCGCATTCTCGGACACATGCACGGGCATTCCGGTCTCGAAACGGAGCCGGTCGTCGAGGGCGCGCAGGAGCGCGCCGCCGCCGGTCAGGACGATGCCGTACTCCATGATGTCGCTCGATAGCTCGGGCGGAGTCTTCTCCAGTGTGCCCTTGATCGCCGAGATGATCGCCATCGTGGGCTCCTCGATCGCGATCCTGACCTCCTCCGAGGAGACCTGGAACGTGCGCGGTAGGCCGGTGAGAAGGTCACGGCCGCGAACCTCGACGTCGAGTTCCTCCGTGAGCGGGTGCGCCGACCCGATCTCGAACTTGATCTCCTCGGCTGTTCGCTCGCCGATGAGTACGTTGTACTCCTTCTTGATGTGGGCGATGATCGCCTCGTCGAACTCGTCTCCGCCGATGCGGATGGACTGTGCCACGACGATCCCTCCGAGCGAGATGACCGCCACCTCGGTGGTCCCTCCGCCGATATCGACGACCATGTTGCCGGTCGGCTCCTGGATAGGGAGACCCGCGCCGATAGCTGCGGCCATCGGCTCCTCGATGAGATACGCGCTCCGTGCCCCCGCCTGCATCGTCGCCTCGAACACCGCGCGCTTCTCGACCTCGGTGACTCCTGACGGCACGCAGACGACCACGCGCGGCTTGGGCTGCCACGGAAAACGCTTGATACGCGTCTTGTTGATGAAGTACCGGAGCATCGCCTCGGTGACCTCGAAGTCGGCGATGACGCCATCCTTGAGCGGACGGATCGCGACGATGCTGCCGGGCGTACGCCCGAGCATCCGCTTGGCGTCGATACCGACTGCCAACACGCGCTTGGTGTCACGCTCGACTGCCACGACGGACGGCTCGATAAGCACGATGCCCCGACCCCGCACGGACACGAGAGTATTGGCGGTGCCAAGATCGACCGCCATGTCCCCGCCCCACGAGTCGAAGAACATATCGATAAGCGACAAGAGCGCTTCTCTCCTTTCGGTGCACCCTCACAGGCGCACACGTGCGTCCCACGACGCACAAAAGACGCGCGGCGAACGCTCCCACCGCGCGGGTAAGTCCGCACATCGTGAGAAGTGTAGCAGATGAGCGCGTGACAAACACGCGATGACGCGACGCTGACACGGCAACGGCGCAGGTAGATGATGGTGTCGCTACATGAGTCCGAGGTCCCGGAGGCTGGCATGCCCGTCTCCCTCGCCAACGATCACATGGTCGAGTACCTCGATGCCGAGCACGTCACCGGCCTTCACGAGACGTCTCGTCAGCTGGATGTCGGCACCGGACGGGGTCGGATCGCCGCTCGGGTGGTTGTGCACGACCACCACGGAGGCGGCCGAGACCTTCACCGCCTCTTTGAACAGCTCTCGGGGGTGAACGATCGACGCGTTCAAGCTGCCAACGGACACCTCGATGGTTCGCAGAAGCTGATTCTTGGTGTTGAGCGCGAGCGCCCAGAAGTGCTCCCGATCCGATCCCCTCAACTGCGGCGCGCAGAGCCTGACGACGTCCTCGGGTCGCGTGACGACGGGCTTGACGGCGCCGCGCGGAAGCACGGAGCGACGGCCGAGTTCGAGCGAGCCGAGCAGCCTGGCCGCCGCAGCAGGTCCGACTCCGTCGAAACACACCAGGTCATCCGCGCTCAGGCGCCAGATGCCATCCGGGACCGGGTGGCGCGCGATGATCCCCTCACCGAGTGCGCCGGTGCAGTCGCCGAGCACCAGTGACACGAGCGCGGCGTCAGACACGGCGCCACATTGCCCGAACAACACGAGATCGCGCGCGGATCCCTGTACTCCCACCAGGCGCGGCGCCATGCCGTCCCCCCCCCCCGTTCGTCTACCGCTTCGTGATGCGGGAGACCACGCCGCCGGCCACCAGGCCGGTAGCCGCGCCCACTGCGAGCGCGACAAGCACCGAGGGAGGTGCGAGGACGAACACCGATGTACTGCCCAGCACGAGCGCGGCCACCAGGAACTGCCCGAACACGTGGCCGACCGATCCAGCCGCCGAAAGCCCGACCGACGAGAGGGACGGCAGGCTACGCTGTAGCACGATCATGACGCCGAGGGAGAGCGCCGCCCCACCGGCCGCCATCGCGAACACCGGAGACGCGATCGTCCCGGTGAGAAGGCCGACCACGACGACACGACCGCCACTGACAAACGCAGCCACGCGTGCACCGCACAGCATCAGAGCCACGACCACCGCGATGTTTGCAAGACCGATACGAAGCCAGGGCAGAAGCGCGACCGGAGGCAGAGACGACTCCACGAGCCCGAGTACGACCGCGGTCGCAAGAAGCGCCGAGGCGTATGCCACGCGCAGGGTCGCGCCGCGCAAGCCGGTCTGCGCGCCGCGCAGACCGTCAGCGAACGCGTGCGTCGAGCTCATCGAGGTCACCCCCCTCGATGCGGACGATGACTCCGTTGGGGACACATGCGATCACCGAACCGGGAGCAGAGATACGACCTGTGCGCACGCACGTGTGATCCGGGCAGTCCGCTTCCGTGACAGCGACGGCTCCGTCAGCGATACGCACCACCACGTCGCCCCGCGCACCGACAACCGTGAGTACCTCGTCGGAATCGAGATCCCGCGTGGTCACCCCTCCCGGTCCGGCTATGGCGACGCGCATCGCTTCGGCTGGCCCGGCGGACACCGCGACCGGCCAACTGACGAGCGCCGCAACAGCGATGATCGCGATGACGATGCGGTCGGCCCGGGTCATGGCTCTACGCTTCCTGAGCGATCTTCGCCGGAGTCTCGACATCGGGGCCGGCGCCATCGGCTGACACCGCATCGACACCCGGGCGGTGACCGTAGAAGTCGATGCACTTCTGCGGGCACACCTCGACGCATGCGCCACACCCGGTGCACTTCTCGTAGTCGACCACCGCAAGCATGTCGATCACATGAATGGCGTCGTGCGGACACTCCCGCTCGCACTTCTTGCACGCGATGCAGCAGGCCGTACAGTTGGCCCTCCGGGCCTTGACCTTGTCGCGCGCGTTGCACCGCATGACGATGGGCGCCGCCTCCGGCACGAGTTCGAGCAGCGTCAGCTGGCCGCGCGGACATTCGCGTACGCAGATGCCGCATCCCGTGCACTTCACCGGATCGATCACAGGAAGGCCACGCGCATCCATCCTGATGGCGTCGAACGGACACGCCCGCTCGCAGTCACCGAGACCGATGCACCCCCAGGCACAGGCGAGAGGTCCTCCCGCCAGTCGATTGGACGCGGCGCATGACGGCACACCCGCGTAATCATAGACGCGCACGGCCCTATCGCCGCCACCGCAACCGCGAGCACAGATCACCGATGCCATCTCGCATGCGGCAGCACCCATGATCGCGGCGACCGCATCGGCGACCGACTGTCCGCCCGCGACGCATGCGTTCGGCGGAACCTCGCCAGCGACGATGCCCTCGGCGACTGCGAAACAGGAGGGTCGTCCACACGCTCCACAGTTCGATCCCGGAAGCGCCCCCACGACCGCACCGACACGAGGATCGACCTCAACGTGGAACTTCTTGGCAGCGGTCGACAGTACTGCCGACGTGATGAGCCCGATGAGGCTCAGCGCACCGACCGCTTTGGCTATGAGTACGAGATCCACGCAGTCACCTCACAGTCCGAACCAGCCGGAAAACCCTACGTACGCGAGCGAGAGCAGCCCGGCGGTGATGAATGCGATCGGAGAGCCTCTGAACGCACGTGGCACACTCGCCAGTTCGAGCCGTTCACGAAGTGCCGCGAACGTGATGAGCGCGAACCCGAAACCGATGGAGACGCCGAGCGTATAGATGAGCGCCTGCCCGAGGCTGAGCGATGCGCCTACCGGGATGTTGAGCTTGAAGAACCCGGGCTTGGCCGCCTCGGTCGCCGTGGCGAGCACGGCACAGTTTGTCGTGATCAGCGGCAAGAAGATGCCCATCGCACGATAGAGCACAGGGCTGGACTTGCGCAGATACATCTCCACGAACTGAACGAGCGAGGCGATGATCAGGATGAACGCCGGGATGTACAAGAACTCACCGACACCGAGTGGCGCCAGCACGAACTCCCAGACCACCCACGTGGCCGTCGATGCCATCATCATCACGAAGACGACCGCAAGGCTCATCCCCATCGACGTCTCCATGTTGCCCGAGACGCCGAAGAACGGGCACAGACCGATGAACCGGGTCAGCAGGATGTTGTTGATGAGCGCGCCACCGATGAACAGCAGCGCGAACTGGCTTATCGTCGACATGCGCGCGCCTCCGCTCGTGCCGCCGAGCGCTCGCCGAGCCACCGTGTACCGGCGATCATGAAGCCGAACACAAGGAATGCCCCGGGGAACAGGAGCAGGACACTCGGAGGGGCATACCCTGCGGGCAGCCGGACCAGCGTGGTCTCGAACCACACGATCGCTCCGGTGCCGAACAGCTCGCGGATGGTGGCGAGCACGACCATGACCAGCCAGAAGCCGATCCCCATGCCCAGTCCGTCCGCAATCGCGAGCAGCGGCTTGTTGTGGTACGCGAAAGCCTCAGCGCGACCGAGGATCATGCAGTTGACCACGATCAGCGGGATCCAGATGCCCAGCACCTGGTAGATCCCGGGGACGAACGCCTTCATCACGAGATCCACGATCGTAACGAACGAGGCGATCACGACGATGAAGATCGGTATACGGACCTCACTGGGGATCGCGTTCCGGAACACCGAGACGAGGATGTTACTCATCGTCACGACGAACACCACCGCGAGTCCCATGAACGCCGCGTTCTGCACCTGCGTGGACACCGCGAGGGTGGCGCACAGGCCGATCATGAGAACGGTGAGCGGGTTCTCGATGCCGATGCCTTGCCGGAACGTCCTGATCCACTCGTTCATTGCGCCCCTCCCTCCTCGCCAGAAAGTACCGCGGCGTACACACGTCCCGCCGCCGCGACACCGTTCCTGACACCGTTCGCCGAGCGCGTCGACCCACTGATCGAATCAAGCGCCCTGACATCGGCGTCATCGAAGCCTGCCGGAAGTGTGACGAACTGTTCGATGAACCACGACTCTGTAAGGACCTTCGTACCGAGACCCGGCGTTTCGTTCATCGACAGGATGCTGACACCCGTGACTGAACCAGATGTGTCCAAACCTATAACCAGCTGCATAGGCCCGCCGTAGCCCCGTGAGGCGAGCTTGATCGCCCACCCCGCGTGCGCGCCCGCCTCACTCGCCAGGTAGACATCTTTAAGGTCGGTGGGGCCGGCAGCAGCGGCCGCAGCCTCCAGCAGCGCCGCGTCCGCGACTTTCTCGAAGTCGTCAGCATCGGGCATCACCGCTTGGAGCGAACGCTCCTCCGCCAGCCGGTCCTGCTCCGCGATGCGCGGGGCGGTGGCGGCATAGGTGAGCGAGAGCCCGAGCGCCGCGGAAACGCAGGCGACAAGAACGGCGATAACGAGACGGATAGACTTAGGCATCGCGCTTCACCCACCCGAACGTCCGCGGCCGGGTCATCCGGTCGATCAGCGGCGCCAGCCCGTTCATGAAGAGGATAGCGAACGTGGTCGACTCGGGCATGGCCCCCACGAACCGACCTACAGCATTGAACAGCCCGCAGCCGACGCCGTAGACGATGCGACCGGTCTTGGACATCGGAGAGGAGACGTAGTCGGTCGCCATGAAAAACGCGCCGAGCATCACGCCACCCGCAAGGATGTGGAAGAGGGCGTCTGCGCCGAACGCCCACGACACGAGCGCCATCGTCCCGATGTAGCCCGCCGGGATACGCCAGTCGATGATGCCTCTGACGATGAGGAGCAACCCGCCGGCGATCAACAGCGCGGCCGATACCTCGCCGAGCGACCCCTCGAGGTTGCGCAACAGCAACGGTTGGTACTGCGCCGCAAGGTCGAACCCATACGCACCCGATGCGGCGCGATCGGCAGCGGCGACAGCCAGGCGCGTGGCACCGGAGATCGCGTCGAATCCCTCGGCGGTCACCTCGGGCAGTGTCTGGAACCAGCCACGGCTCGGCGCAGCTGCGAAGACCCCGGCCCACGAGACTGCGACGAATGCGCGACCCACCAACGCAGGGTTGAACAGGTTGTGCCCGAGCCCGCCGAACAGTTGCTTGGCCAGGCCGATCGCGACGAACGCTGCCGCCGCAGCCACCCACCAGGGTGTTCGCGGCGGTAGGCTCATCGCCAACAGAAGCCCGGTCACGAGCGCGCTCCCGTCGGTGAGCGTCTGGGGCCGGCGTGCGATCGCATTCCACAGGTACTCGGTTGCGAGCGCAACACCTATGCAGATGAGGAGAAGCTGAGCGGCGACCCAGCCCATCGTCACGACCGCCCACAGTGCCGACGGTGCAAGCGCCGCGACGACCCAGAGCATGATGTGCGTGCAGGTCGTCGGCGCCGCTATGTGCGGCGCCGGTCCGACTACCCGCCGCTCGACAGCGTCGTCCATCAGCTCACCCCCTTCGCAAGCGCGGCCGCCTTGGCGAGCCTGATGAGCTGGAGCAACGGACGTCGCGTGGGACAGACGTACGAGCAGACGCCACACTCGATGCAGTCGATGGGGCGCCGTGCCGCGGCCGAATCCCACATGCGGCGATTAGCGTAGTTGGCGATCGCGTAGGGCTCCAGGCCCATCGGGCAGCCCACGGTGCACCTTCCACACCGGATGCACGGCTGGTCGCCGGAGATGGCAGGTGCGGCGACTCCCGGCGCGAGCGCGACGATCCCGGACGTGCCCTTTGTCACCGGCACGTCGAGCGAGGCGAGCGCCTGTCCCGTCATCGGACCGCCCGCGATCACGCGCTCCACCGGACCGGAGAAACCGCCGGCGATCTCTATGAGCTCACTCACGAGCGTGCCGAGAACGACGCGATAGTTGCCGGGTCTGGCGACCTCCCCGGTCACGGTGACGATGCGCTCCGTGAGCGGCTTGCCGTATTCGAGCGCATCGGCGATCGCGGCAGCGGTGGCCACGTTGTGGACCAGCGCGCCGGTCGCCGCCGGTAGCTTCCCGTGCGGCACCTCGGCGCCGAGCAAGGCGTAGATCAACTGCTTCTCTGCGCCTTGAGGGTAGCGTGTCGGGAGCACCTGGACCTCGACATCGCTGCCGGCCTCGGCACGCAGCGCCTCGACCGCGTCGGGCTTGTTGGACTCCACGGCGATGACGATCCGCTTCGCGCCCACGAGTCGGCCGATATGGCGAGCGCCGGCCACGACCCGCTCGGGCTGCTCGACCATGAGCCGGTGATCGCACGTGAGGAACGGTTCGCATTCGCAGCCGTTGAGTATCACGACCTCGATGTGCATGTCTTTCGGCGGGGTCAGCTTCACCACACTCGGGAAGGTCGCCCCACCCAGGCCGACGATACCCGCGGCCCGGACGCGACCGCGTTCATCGTCGGCCGTCACCGTGACGTAGCCTTGAAGGTCCTGCTCGGCGTCGGGCTCGATCGTGACCGCAGCGACCCGGGCGCCACCGGTCGTAAGGGTGTCGCTGATCCCGGTGACCGTACCGGCGACAGGACTGTGGATCGGTGCGCTGACCATCGCATCGACGGATCCGATGACCTGGCCTCGCGCAACACGATCGCCGACAGCAACCGTGGGAACGCAGGGGGCCCCAAGATGCTGACTCATCGGAAGCACAAGCCGAGCAGGCACGGGCGCCCATTGGATCGCGGACGCCGACGTCGCCTCCTTGTGCTCAGGCGGGTGGACACCACCCCTGAACACCTGTCTTGCCACAAGCACCCCTCCCCGTCCGCCACTGCAGCATCCAGCCGTGCCGACCGCCACCCTACGAGAAGAAGATCGCGATCTCCCGCTCGGCGCTCTCGGGAGAGTCGGAGCCGTGCACGATGTTCGCATCGAGCGACAGCCCATAGTCACCACGGATCGTCCCGGGAGCGGCGACCTTCGGATCGGTCGCACCGATGAGCTTTCGGACCACAGCCACCGCCTCGGGACCTGAGAGCACCATCTTGACGACCGGTCCCGACGTTATGTACGCGACAAGTCCGTCGTAGAACGGTTTGCCCTCGTGCTCGACGTAGTTTGCCGCGGCCTGCGCCACACTCACCTGTCCGAGTTCAAGGCGCTCAACAGTCAGCCCCACACCCTCGAACCTGGCGACGATCTTCCCGATAAGCCCTCGCGCGACCGCGTCTGGCTTGATCATGCAGTAGGTCTTCTGGCTCACGCGCACTCCTTCGGTCTTGATGGATGAGTTGGTTTCGTGCCATTTAGCAGTACCTCGGCACATGATGCAAGAGGGGGAATACGCGGCGTCGCCAAAGACACGCGTTCCGACCGCGATGAGGTCCTAGAGACCACCGTCCATGGAACTGAATGAGCTGGCGACACCCGAGACCTTCCATCCAACGCCCTCACGCGCCAGCGAGATCTCGTAGGTGACGGTCCCTCCCTGCTCCAGAACCACGGCCACATCGGCCTTCGATGTGCGTGCCGCGCGCACCACGCGCACGATCTCGTACGACGTCCACGCTGGCGGAAGGCTCGACATCGCCTTGTCGACATCACGAGCAGGCACGGCGACCCAGTAGGAGTCCACCGCCTCGCCCGCACCGTACGCTTCCATCATCCCCAGCACAGTCATCTGCTGAGTGGGATAGCCGACGCCGTACAGGTACGCGCCCACGAGGATCCCGGCGATGACCACGACAACGGACCCCCACGTCATGAGCGTCAGCCACAACGGACGGGCCTCCCGTTCATCGAGTCGCTCGCGTCGCCGCGCATCCCGATCGGCCGCGCGCATCTCGGCATCGGTGATCGTGAAGAAGCGCGACACATCCTCGCTCTCGTCAGAATCGGGACCAGACGCCGTCTGTTCATCCGGCTCGGAGAATACCGGCGGCATCTCGCCGGTAGACCACCCCTCGACACGACTGGGGCCGCTATCCGCCTCGAGACTCGACCTGTACGCGGCTTCCATCGCGGCTGTCAGGCTGTAACCGAACTCATCCCGCGAGCGCTCGAACGACGCGATCGCCAGATCGTGCATCCCGAGCGCCGCGTATGCCATGCCGAGGTTAGCCGCAGCGCGTCCACGGCCCTTGTAGCCGGGCATGTCGAGCGCCGCCCGGTACGCGCCGACGGCGTCTTCAGGACGCTCGAGCGCGATGAAACACAACCCGAGGTTGTTGAGGGCCTTGCCCGGATCGGGGTTCCGATCGTCGAGCGCCGCCTTCCGGTACGCATCGGCCGCCTCCTCGAGCCGGCCCATCTGGTAGAACGCGCCCGCTAGCCCCTGCAGGGCCTTGTACCGGCCCGCGTATCCCCCATCGTTCAGCGCACGCTCGAACGCGGGTGCGGCCTCGGAAAACGAGCCGAGCGTCGCCCGTGCGGTCCCGAGGTTACACGCGACAGCAGACTCATCGGTATAGGTTCCATCCTCCAGCGCGCGCTCGTACACAGCGCACGCGTCGTCGAAGCGCCTCAGCTTCATGAGAGCGTTGCCGGCTCGGTGGAACGCGTACCCGCTGCCCTCACTCCGGCCGGCTGTCGCGGCCAGGTACTCCCGTGCAGCCGTCGTCCAGTCTCCCGCCGCGTATGCAGCGTCGGCAGCGGCGATGCGCGTATCGTCCACGGTCAGCCCCTTCTAACGCTCGATGGTGATGGACTCGATCACGTCGCCGACCTGGATCGTGTCCACGACTTCCATCCCCGAGACGACCTGTCCGAACACTGTGTACTGTCCGTCGAGGTGAGGCTGCGCCTCGAAGCAGATATAGAACTGGGAACCTGCCGAGTCAACGGCCTGTGACCTGGCCATGGCGAGCGTTCCTCGCTCGTGAGTCCGGTCGTTGAACTCCGCCTTCTGCTTCCAGCCCGGTCCACCCGTACCCACTCCGGGGGCTCCGGCCATGACATCGGCAGGAGTCAGATCACGGGTCAGCGGGTCGCCACCCTGCGCCATGAAGCCAGGGATGACCCGGTGGAACTTGAGGCCGTCGTAGAACCCGTCATCGGCCAGTTCGATGAAGCTCGCAACGGTGTTCGGTGCTGCATCGGCGAAGAACTCGAGGGTGATGACACCCTTCGAGGTCGTCATGACCGCGACCTCGGAACCGGTGACCTGGACGTCAGAGACGTGCATGGAATCCTCCTCGGGTATGGGCTGGGGCTCGCTCACGGCAGCCGAGCCAAGCGGCGCATCGCCGTGCATCTGGTCCGGCTCGCCTGCGTCTTGCGACCCGGTCGAACAGCCGGCGATGACCATCAGGCCGACAAGGGCGAGCATGCCGAGGGCGATGGGGCGGCGAGTGGCAGACGACTTCATGGCTTCCTCTCGAGACCTGCACGAGCGAGCGGATATCCGTTTGCGGGACCGCCCCATTCTAACAGTGGGGTTGGGCCGCGTCAGCGTTGGTCGCGCGGGAGCTGAGGACCGTGTGCCTTGTGCTATCGTGTGCATCACGTCGCCGTCCTCCTTTGGCGGTCGGCAGACCGCGTGAACAGGGTCCAGACGCCGGACCGCTCCCGCGCCGCTCGTGACGCACGCACGCCGGCATCCGGACCTGTGTACAGTCATCGGTTGGTTCGCGAGGAGGCGATGCTCGTGGGAGCAGTCAGCACCGACAAGGTACGCAACGTCGTCCTGCTTGGCCATGGAGATGCCGGAAAGACATCATTGGCCGAGGCGATGCTCTTCATGGCAGGACAGACCAGCCGCCTCGGCAGCGTGGCCGACGGACACTCCAACCTCGATTACGAGTCCGAGGAGGTCCGTCGCAAAATCACTCTGAACCTCACGCTCGCACCGGTCGAGCACAACGGGGTGAAGATCAATGTCATCGACACCCCGGGCTACGCCGACTTCATGGGCGACGCTGTGGCCGGCATCGAAGCGGCCGAAATGGCGCTGTTCGTCATCGACGCGGTTGCCGGCGTGCAGGTCCAGACCCGCAAGCTGTGGAAGATCGCGACCGAGATGGGCATCGCGAAGTCCATCTTCATCAATCGCATGGACAAGGAACACGCCGACTTCAACGCCGCGATGACCACGCTCGCCAGCGCGTTCGGACATCGCGTGGGCGCAGTGCAACTCCCGATCGGACGCGAGTCGGACTTCAAGGGCGTCATCGACATCATCCGCATGAAGGCGTACCTGCACCAGGGTGAGACCGAGGAGATCGTCGACATACCGGCCGACATGGTCGACGCGGCAGAAGGCGCCCGCGACAAGCTCTGTGAACTCGTCGCCGAGGCCGACGACACCTTGATGGAGAAGTACCTCGAGGGTGAGCGCCTGACCCAGGAGGAACTCGAGACCCTGCTGGACAAGGCCATCGCGCAGGGGATCTTCATCCCCGTCTTCGTCGGCTCGGCCACCACCCTCCAGGGTATCGAAGACCTGATGGATGACATCGTGACCTTCTTCCCGGAGCCCACTGCTCACGGCCCGCTCACGACGACCGATGGCCGAGAGGTGCCGTTCTCGACCGGCGGCAACGTGGCGGTCCACGTCTTCAAGACGCTCGCCGACCCGTACGTCGGTCGCATCAACTTCGTGAAGGTCGTCTCCGGCACGCTCACACCCGGCTCGGAACTCGTGAACTCCCGCACTGGGAAGAAGGAGCGCATCGCCCACGTCTTCAAGATGACCGGCAAGGAGACGACCGGCATCGACGGCGCACCCGCCGGCGACATCGCCATCGTCACCAAGCTCGCCGACACCCTCACCAACGACACCCTTTCGGCTGCCGGAGACGTCGCATTCGCGCCGCTGCCGGTGCCCGAGCCACTCTACCCCGTCGCCATCGTCGCCAAGACCAAGGCCGACGAGGACAAGCTCGGCACCGCGCTCAAAGCCATCGTCGAGGAGGATCCCTCCCTCTCGCTGCGCCGTGACGAGGAGACCCACCAAACGGTCGTCACGGCCCTCGGCGAGGCGGCGATCGACGTGCTACTCGCCCGGCTCCGCGAGCGCTTCCACGTCGAGGCCGAGCTGGAGGACCTGCGCGTTCCCTACCGGGAGACGATCCGCAAGTCCGCTCAGGCGCAGGGTCGGCACAAGAAGCAGACCGGCGGCAGCGGCCAGTTCGCCGACTGCTGGCTGCGCGTCGAACCAAATCCGGGCGGCGGTTACGAGTTCGTCGACGAGATCGTCGGCGGCAGGATCTCCAAGCCCTACATCGTCGCTATAGACAAGGGCGTCCAGGACACCATGACCTCGGGCGCAATCGCAGGCTACCCGGTCCAGGACGTTCGGGTTGCCGTCTACGATGGCTCCATGCACTCGGTCGACAGCAACGAGATGGCCTTCAAGACCGCCGCCCGTATCGGCTTCCGCGCCGCTGCCGAGAAGGCGGATCCGGTCATCCTTGAGCCGATCGCCACCCTGACGATCGAGGTGCCCGACGAGCATGCCGGCGCGGTCATGGGCGATATCTCCTCGATCCGCGGCCGCATCCTCGGCATGGAAGCGCCCGACGCGGGCATGCAGGTCATCCGCGCGCAAGCGCCGTATGCCGAGGTCGTGCACTACTCACCGCACCTGCGGTCGATCACGAGCGGCACCGGGACCTACACGATCACGATCGACAGTTACGAGCAGGTCCCCGGAGACATCCAGAAACGGCTCGTCGACGAGTATCAGAAGGAGCGCGCCGAGGGCCACTAGCCGCCCCGACGTCGCACACATGACGAGAGGCCGACCCCCGATCGACGGGTCGGCCTCTCGGCTTGTTGCGATGGCGCCCTCTGTAGGATTCGAACCTACGACCTTCTGCTCCGGAGGCAGACGCTCTATCCCCTGAGCTAAGAGGGCAACGGGGGTGTCACGCCCGAGAACAGTAGCACAGGCGTCCGGGTGTTTCCACCGGCGGCCCCGCCCGTTATCCTTGCCCCAACGCCCCCGTCGACAGGCGAAGCATATGACCCCCGGCAGAATGCTTCTCATCGTCAATCCCACGGCTAACCACGGCGAGACCGAGACGGTCTTCCCCGCCATCGCCAAACTGCTGCAAAGCGTTGCGCACGACACGGTATACACCACGCACACGGGCCATGCCGCCGAGATCGCCGCCTCGGCAGCGGGATACGACACGCTGGTTGCGGTCGGCGGAGACGGGACCGTCCATGAGGTCCTCAACGGCATCATGCAGCGCCCGGCCGACGATCGTCCTACGCTCGGCCTCATCCCTACCGGCAGCGGCAACGACACCCGACGCACACTCGGCATCCCGACCGATATCACCGACGCGACACTCACTCTTGCTTCAGGCGTACGGCGGTCCTTCGATATCGGGGTGTGCAACGGCGTGTACTTCAACAACTCGTTCGCGGCCGGCCTCGACGCCCGCGTGACCGCCAAGGCGGTCGAGTACAAGGTCACCACGAAGCGCTCGGGCCTGTGGCTCTACCTCACCGCACTGCTTCACGTCCTGTTCCATGAACTCTACCCCCACCGCGTGCGCATCTCGTTCGACGGCGAGCCCCCGGGCGAGGTCGACCTTCTGATCGTGGCGGCCACGATCGGCCCGACGTACGGCGGGGGCTTCTACATCACCCCTGACGCGGTGCCCGACGACGGACTGCTCGAGGTGTGTGTCATCGACCCGCTCTCGCTCCCGCAGGCGCTGATGCGGCTTCCGTTCGTCATCTTCGGGAAGCACACGAAGATGCGGCCGGTCCACATGTCGCGCCACGTCTCGATCACCGTGGAGAGCGACGATCCCATGCCGGCCCAGATCGACGGCGAGGTCATGGTGGACCGACGCTACGAGATCAGGCTCCTGCCTGGCGCGATCGAGTGCATCGTACCGGGAGCGTGAGCGCGGTGAGCCCCGAGACTCTCCTGCTCACAGCACTCGGCTCGTATGCGATCGGATCGATCCCGTGGGCGTACACGATCGTCCGCGCGGTGACCGGCGAGGACGTGACCGCGCACGGAACCGGCAACGTCGGCGCGATGAACGTGCGCCGCACGACCGGATCCTGGGGCTGGTTCGCGGTCGCCATGGTTGCTGATGCGCTCAAGGGCATCATCCCGGTGGCGATCGCGAAGAGCCTGGCGTTCGGTTCGCTCGTAACGCCGGTTGGCGTACTCATGCGAGGATCGTCACCAGACGCGGCCGCGCTCGGCCTCCTGCCGATGGCGGCTGTCGCCGGCGCCGTCCTTGGTCACAACTACTCCGTTTGGCTTGCGATCAAGAAACGCCGCTTCGGACGGACCGGCAAGGGTCTAGCGACCGGAGGGGGCGCGCTGCTGTCCTACGACTGGCGCTACTGTCTCGCCGTCGTAGTCGTCGGGCTTGCAACCATCGCCGTGACCCGGTACATGATGGCCGGCCAGGTCGCCGCGGCAGCGACCCTTCCCGCGGCCGCGCTCATCGCGCGCTCACCAGACTGGCCGTTCGCGCTTGCCATGGGGCTCGTGGTCTATGCCGCCCACCACCGTCGCTTCGTCGGGCTGCTTCGCGGCCAGGAGCCGCAACTCTACATCCATGACCGTAGCGGACCGAGGGGCTGACGCAGTGACTCGGCGCCGAGTCCGGACGTTCAGAAAGGCCGGGCCGCTGCCGACCCGGCCTTTCTGAAGGCTCAAAGACCGATCAAGACCGGACTACTTGAGCTCGATGGCCTCGTTGGGGCACACGTCCGCACACGTACCGCACTCAGTACAGTCATCGGGACGGGCGAGAACCGCGATGTCCTCGAGGTCCAGAGCGCTTGTCGGGCACTCGTCAACGCAGATGCCGCAGGCGGTGCACAGATCGGGATCGACGACCGGCTTACCCATGTTCTCAGGTCCTTTCGACGTCACTACGGTACCGCGCCACTCACGGTGCGGTGGCGTACATGATACCCACCGCACGACTCGCGTGCTACCTACCGCACCTTGTCGGCGACCTCACGCGGGTCCCACAGACAGTAGGGATACGTCCGGTCGGTCAGGACCGCCGAGGCATCTCGTGCAGACCGCACGCGGCCGAGGGCCGAGCGCACGTCCTCGGTCAAGGGAGATAGCAGCGCGGCCAGCTCCGCGTTCACGTCCCGGATCGTCAGCCCGATCTCCTTGCGGTTCGCGCCCGGGGCCGAGATCGCTGCCACAAGAGTGGCTTTGCGCGCGGCGAGATCCTCGGCGACGACACGCTCCTCGACGGTATCGAACTCCACCTCGGCGAGCACCTTGTCGGGATTGTGCTCGATCCGGTGCAGTCTGTGTTCGAGTGCGGCCACCTCGGCATCGGTGGTGATCGGGCAGCCGAGAGGCAGGAGCAGCGTCATCGATGTCACCACGAAAGCGGGAGGCTCGACACCGTAGTACGCGCGCACGATCGCGTCCGTCACACGGTCATAGCGACCACCGCCGGTGCCGTGGACGAATAGATCGGAGACGAACAGCCGCTCGAAGAGCGTGAGGGCCAGAGCCTTCGGGACGACGAGCAGTCCTTCATCATCCAGAGCCTTCGCGGCGCTTTCGGCACTTCGCCCAAGCGAGGCGACCACGCCGGTGTCCCCGGCCCACAGGCGCCGGTCCCGGTCGACCAGAAGCGGGACGCGCACTCCCCCGCGCAGGAGCCAGAAAGGTACTTCGGTCCGACCGTCAGCGCACTCCAGGTCAGGAAAGGGCTGTGCGACTGAGCGCGTTCCGGTCCTCTGCCGGTACTCGGTGAGCGCCGCGTTGGCGACGCCCCGAAACCGCTCCGCATCGGTCAGGATGGCGGCCGAGAAACGACGCATCGCCGGAGTCAGCGCCTGGATCGAGACCGGCAGCTCGAGATAGTCGGTCCCCGCCGGACGCTCGTAAGCGCGACGGGTGGCGGTCAGAAGCGAGCCGAGGTCGTCAACCCTGCCGCTCGCGTCCTCAAGCGCCTCAGCGAACGCGGCGAAGTGGCGACCCAGGGCCGGCGCGGGCAGCGTTGCGAGCGCGGCAACCACCGCCTCACGGAAGACCGCTCTGTGCGACGCGTCCGGAACGGGCACCTGCACGTACGCAGCGTCGGCCGACGCTTCGACGAGTGGGACGCGGCACACACCGACCGTCGGCGTGAGGCACGGAGTGGCCAGCTCGACGCGACCGGCCGCGTCGGTATCGACGACGATATCGATGCCGAGTGCCGGAAGCTCCTCGGACAGGCGCTGGACCACGAAGTCCTTCACCCATACGCCGGGGTGGAAAAGCTCCGGCTGATGGCCGGTCATCACGATCAAGTCGCCCGCCTCGCGCCGAGGCAGCACGACACCGATGCGTTGCGAATAGTCGCGCGCGGCCGCAACCGCATCGGCTCGCGCCTCCTCTCTGAGCGCACGCATACCCGCCGGCCAGGAGCGAGCCGCAGTCGCGTTCTCGCGGGCGAGTGCCGCCCACGTCTCGAGCCGCGGCTCATAGAGGACTTCTCCGTGCCCCCCGGGAGGAGCCTGTCGGTCATGAACGGGCATCGGTTTCCCTCATCGGAGTTCAAGCACCGATGAAACGACCGGCGCCTCGAGTGCGAAGAACGGCTCCGCTGCGTCCACCCTGCCCAGAGCCCCCCACATCCTGGCGGTCTGCTCCATCACGTCGACGATCCCGGCATTTGCGACGTTGTCCGCAAACTGCGAGCGATACGCTGCGAGCGCGGTGAGTTTGACGTCGAGCGTGGAGGAGATGTCCACGAGGAAGGACGGCTCACGGACGAGTCTGAGGTGTACGGCCATGTAGCGGTAGACACGCGCCGGGTAGTGGGGCTCACCGTGCATGTCGGTCTTGGTCAGTTTCGCGTAGAAGCGAGCCGCCTCCGCTATCCGCGACGCCGCCAGATGGTCGGGATGCGCGTCCTCGGGATACGGCACGAACAGCGTCGAAGGACGCTCCTCCCGCAGCACCTGCGCAAGCGCCAGGCGGGCCTCCACGCAGTCGAAGAGGTAGCGGTTGGGCAGGTCGAGTGTCAGGCGGCGACAGCCGAGCGCGGCCGCCGCTTCAGCCGCCTCGGCCATTCGGCGCTCGTGGGTGCCGTACGGGGTCGGCTCGCCGTCCGTCAGGTCGACGATCAGAACGTCGGCGCCATCAGCGACCATCGTCGCCACCGTGCCGCCCATCCCGATCTCGACATCGTCGGGGTGCGCCCCGACGCACACTGCATCAGCCATTGTCCCGCCCTCTGCGAAGCGCTCGCTCCCATACGCGCAGATAGTACCCATGACGGCGCTCGGGATCGTCGAGGTCAGCGCCGAACGACCGGTCGCCATCGAAGTAGATCCGGGCAACGGGACGCTCGATGACGCACAGCCCCGCCCGGTGCGCCTCAGCCCACACCTCCAGAGGGAGCGCGTACCCCGGCTCGGTAAGCGTCATCGCGCGGATAGCACTCGCGCGATACGCCTTGAAGCCGCAGAAGGCGTCGGTGATGGCCCATCCGGTCACGGCATTGACCGCGGCGGTCACACGACGGTTCACGTCCTGGCGCTCCGGCGGTGCCGTGCCGACCGCGAGACTCTCCGGAAGGTACCGGCTGCCCGAGGCGATGTCACACGATTCGAGCGCCGCCAGGAACTCGGGTATGTGCTCGGGCTCGTGCTGACCGTCGCAGTCCATCGTGACGATCGCCTCAGCGCCGGATTCCAGGGCGCGCGCAAAGCCGTCGATCAGTGAACGTCCGTATCCGAGGTTCCCTCGGTGGCTGACGACCGTGACATCGTCGCGACTGGTCAACAGCTGTGGTGTTCCATCGGTCGATCCGTCATCTACAACGATCACGCCGCCCGCATGCACCCTTCGCACGGCGTCGAGCACCCCGGCGAGCGAGGCCGCCTCATTGTAGACGGGAAGCACGATCGCACTTCCGCTGAACAGGGTCACCTAGCACTCCGCCTCAAGAACGCGATAACTCGTGACGACCTCGACATCGGCGCCGAACATACCCTTGACCGAACAGTACTTCTCCTCGGAAAGCTCGATCGCACGCGCCACGGCCTCCGGCTTGACGCCGACGCCGGTGATGACGTACTCGACCTCGATGCGCGTGTAGATCTTGGGATACTCGTCGGTTCGCTGCGTGCCCGTGACGACCAAATCGAAGTCGGTGACCTTCTGTCGCTTCTTCTCCAGGATCGAGATGACATCCATTCCGGTACACCCGGCCATCCCGTAGAGCACCAGCTCGACCGGCCGCACGCCGCTCCCGTCGCCCTTGTAGCCAGCGCTGGCGTCCATGACGATCCCGTGACCCGCCTCATCCCAGGCGACGAACCGCCGTTTGCCGTTCCACTTCACATGAACGATGTCCATACGTGCCTCCTCACGACTCGGGCGAGGCCCGAAAGCCCCGCCCGGCAGGTCCGAACGCCCGCGCCGGGTCAGATCTTGCGGCCGAGCATCTGCGCGAGTTCACGCGGCTCCTTGGCCTTCTGCATGGCCTCTTCATAGGTGACCTTGCCGGCCTGGAGTAGCGACTTCAGGTGCTGATCGAGTGTCTGCATACCCATCGATGCGCCGCCCTGGATGATCGTGGCCATCTGATGGGTCTTACCCTCACGGATGAGGTTGCCGATGGCCGGGATGCCGAGCATGATCTCCATCGCCATGACGCGGCTACGACCGTCGGTCGATCGAAGTAGCGTCTGCGAGAGAACGCCCTCCAGCGTCGTGGAGAGCTGCATGCGGACCTGCTGCTGCTGGTGGGGCGGGAACACGTCGATGATGCGGTCTACGGTCTCAGGGCCGCCTGTCGTGTGGAGCGTCGCAAGCACCAGGTGACCCGTCTCGGCCGCCGTCAGCGCCGCAGAGATGGTCTCCAGGTCGCGCATCTCACCGACGAGGATGACGTCGGGGTCTTGCCTCAAGACGCGCTTCAGAGCCGCAGTGAACGAGTGTGTATCCTCGCCGACCTCCCGCTGGTTGACGTACGCGCGCTTGTTCTTGTGCATGAACTCGATCGGGTCCTCCATCGTGATGATGTGGACCGGCCGTGTCGAGTTGATGTGGTCGATCATCGCCGCAAGCGTGGTCGACTTACCGGACCCCGTCGGGCCCGTGACGAGCACCATCCCTCGCGGCCGCTCCGCCAGGAACTTGCAGACCCGCGGAAGACCGAGCTCCTCGAGCGTGGGAATCTTGAGCGGGATGACGCGGAAGACCGCTCCCATCGAGTTGCGCTGCTGGAAGACGTTCGTGCGGAACCGGGACAGACCCGGGATGCTGTAGGCGAAGTCGAGCTCGAGCTCGGTCTCGAAACGACGCCGCTGCTCTTCGGAGAGCAGCGATAGGAGCATCTCCTGCGTGTCGCGCGGCGTCAGCACCTTCACGCTCTCTACCGCGGCGATCTCGCCACGAAGGCGGATGCCTGGAGGACTGCCGACGGTGATATGCAGGTCCGAACCACCCAGGTCGATCATCATGCGAAGAAGATCGTCGATGTGAGGGATATCGCTGCCCGGAGCAGGCGCGCCGGGATTTGCAGCCGGCGTGCTGGCCGAAGACGTCATGACGACTTGCGCGGCACCGTAACCCTCGGGCGCCGCCTGTGGGGCGCCATAGCTGGCCGCCATCGGCTGCGGCGACGTGTCGTCTACCGGCGCGGGCCGGGGG
This sequence comes from Actinobacteria bacterium UBA2272, assembly GCA_002347725.1. Taxonomy (GTDB): domain Bacteria; phylum Actinomycetota; class Coriobacteriia; order Anaerosomatales; family Anaerosomataceae; genus UBA2272. Next base: position 103,631 of record DDXA01000003.1, on the reverse strand, counting down.
GCACCGTAGTCTCCCGGCACGGGAGGGGGGGCCGGAACCGACTCCGGCGCCGGCGCGGCCGGCACGAATGACGCCGGACTCCCGGGATCGACCGCTGCCGGTGACCCCGGGCCGTCTACTGTTGCCGACATCGCTCCGGCAAGCTTGTGCGCCAGCGCCTCCACATCGGTCGCTGCCGACAGATGTGCCGCCGCGCCCGCCTGTCGTGCCTTGAGAGCACTGGCCTCCGTCGGATCGGCGACGACGATGAGGACGGGGATGTCGGCGAGGTCTTCGTCCGCCTTCATCTCTGTGGTGAACGAATACCCGTCCATGCCCACCAGATCGCCGTCCACGAGAACCGCTCCGGGACGGGTCTGCTTCGCGATGCCGAGTGCGCGCGGACCCGACACGGCGCCCAGTGTCTCCACCCCGGGCATCACGGCGGCAAGAGCCACGCGCACCCGCTCGACAAAGGCCGCATCGTCGTGAACGATCAGAACCCGTGTTTCAGCCACCCTACACGACCTCCCCGCCCGGCCACGTCGGCCACTCAAGACTCAACGACGACCCGGCGCCACGAGAAGCGCCGACCCGGTACCTGTACCCACTCAGTAAAGCACCTGGCAGCCGCGGCCGCTATGATGGCTGCGAACCATAGAGAGGACCGATCGTGGAGCATGCACGCGTGACCATACAGAGCCTAGCACACGGCGGCGACGGCGTGGCCCGGCTCGAAGACGGGCGGGCGGTCTTCGTCCGGCTGGCATGCCCGGGCGATGACGCGACCATCCAGGTCACCGAGTCGCACGACCGGTGGGCGCGGGGCGAACTTCTCACGCTCCACGTGCCCTCCGCCGATCGCGTGGAGCCCGAGTGCCCCTACTTCGGCACCTGCGGCGGGTGCCAGTGGCAGCACGTCTCCTACGAGCGACAGCTGGATGCCAAGCACTCCAGCGTGGCGGAGAACCTGCGGCGGATCGGCGGCATCGCCGAGCCCGATGTCGAGCCGGTCATCCCCTCACCAGATGTCTACGGCTACCGCAACAAGATCGAGCTCTCGGTCGGCACGGGCCCGCGTGGGCCGGTCTTCGGCTTCATGCGTGCAGGGAGCTCCGACGTCCTGCCGATCGATGAGTGCCGGCTCCTTCCTCCCCGCTCGCGACGCCTGCCGAAGGCGCTCTCAGGCGCTCTACGCTTCGTCGCGTCGCGGGGAGCGCTCGATATCCAGCGCGTCGCCCTGCGCGTCTCCTCGACCGGAGAAGTCTCCGTGGACCTCTGGACCGGACCCGGTCCGTTCCCGCGAGCGGCCGTTGCCCGCGTGGTGGCCGAGTCGACCGGCGCAGCCACAGTCACGCGGGTCGTCTTCCGTGGTGCGCTGGAGCGTCGCGACATCTCGCAAGTCGAAGTCCTGGCCGGCCGGGGTGCATGGTCCGAGAAGATCGACGGTGACCGCTATCTCGTGTCGGCGCCCTCATTCTTCCAGGTCAACACGGCCGCAGCGAGTCGGCTACGTGCCCGGGCACTCGAGATGCTGGCCGCCGACGGAACGATGCGGGTCGGCGACCTGTACTCAGGTGCGGGGACGTTCACACTGCCGATCGTCCGAGCCGCCGGAGAGGTCGTCGCCGTAGAGGGCTCGCGCCACGCCCTGGCTGACCTGCGCAGGAATCTCGAACGGGCGGGACTGTGGGCCGACATCGTACCCGGCGACGCTGCGCATGCGCTTGCCGAACTCGGCCACCTCGACGCGGCGCTGATCGACCCTCCGCGCTCGGGGCTCGCAGACAGCGCGATGCGGGCGCTCGAGAGCGCCCGCATCGATCGAATCGTATACGTATCCTGTGACCCTGCAACCCTCGCGCGGGATGTGAAACGACTCACCGCAGCAGGATACGTTGGCGCGCGCTTCGCGCCGGTCGACCTGTTCCCGCAGACCTACCATATCGAGACGATCGCGCTACTGGAACTAGGCTAGACGAGCACTCCGACCTTGGGAAAATCGACGATGTGGACATCGTGCGGCGCATCGTCGTGCGCCGCGGTCAGGTCTGCACCGGCCTGATGCATGCCTTCGTGGTCGCCGTCGGACCACATGTCGCTCCCGGACACATCGTATACCGCGCCTTCGTACGCGACGTATGCCGCGCGGCCCTCCTGCCCGTCGAACTGCTTGAGATCGTCGAGTGTGAACTCTTTCATGGACGCCTCCTGCCCGAATCGGTGTGTTTCGCATGTAGATACCCACACCGAGAGCGCCGCCACCCGATAGCTACGCCTGTTCGACCAGATCCCGCAAAGCGAACAGGTCGACCACGATCTTGCGGCCACGAGTCGCGACGACGCCATCCTTGCCAAGGTTGGAGATGACGCGACTCGCAGTCTCCCGCGAGGTACCCGCGAGCGTGGCGATCTCATAGTGCGTCAGTCCCTCGATGACCGGAACGCCGCGGGCCTCGTACGATGCGGTCGCAACGTTGAGCAAGACGCGCATCACCCGGTGCGTCGCGTCATGGAACGCCATGTCCTCGAGCCGCCCGATCAGATCGCGAACCCGACGGGACAACGCGGTGATCAGCGTGATCGCGAGCTGCGGCTGTGAGGCGATCGCCGAGGTAAGATCCTTCGACTCGAGCCCGAGCACCTCGACATCGGTGGTGGCGATGACGTCGGCCGAACGCAGTCCGGCGTCAGTCGCGCTCATCTCCCCGAAGTGCGCCGGGGCCTCGAGGTAGCTGAGCGCGAGTTCCTTGCCCTCGGGTGACGCCAACGAGACCTTGACCCGGCCCGAGATGAGCATGTACATGATCGACCCACGGTCGTTCTGAGTCAGGATGAAGGTACCGCGGGGGAACTCGCGGTAGGTGACCATCTCCGCGAGCGTCGCGAGGTCCTCATTCGGCACCTCGGCAAACATCGGAAACGCGCGAAGCTGCTCTATGATCCGTTCCTGCGACAGAGTCGACATGATTCGCTTATCGGTCGGCGGCGGTGACGAGTCAAGTGAAACATGAAGGACCGTGGCAGTCCATGCCGCGGCCCTTCAGGGAATTCGCACTGTCAACGGCCCTCTGTCAGGCGGCCGATCCGCCGCCGATCTCCCGGCAACGCGCCAGCGCGGCCTCGTCATCCTCCTTGCCGAGACACGTCCGGATGTACTGGAGCATCTGCGGCACGAAGTCGTCCATGATGAGCGGCAGCATGTTCGGCAGCAGCGCATCCATCGTCTGCGGCAACAGGTCCGGCATGAGTTCTTCCATGTCCTCGGGAAGAGGACCCACGCGCCTGGAAACCTCGGTGAGCATGGCCGGCATCACCTTCGGCATCATGGCTGGCATCATCTTCGGCATCATGGCCGGCATCATCTTGCCCATCATCGCCAACCCGCCCGGGATCCGGCGCGCGGCCTTCATCATCGGCACCATACCCGCCGGCATCGCCCTCATCATGTCCGGCAGGAGCGCCACCATGATGCTCGTGATCGACTCGGGTTTCATGAGCCAGATGAACTTCTCGAAGTAGCCCCACATCTCCTTCGCGTACGGGGTGGGATCCTCGTGGGCGATGCCAAGGCCGTCCATCGCCAGGTGCGCGAGGTCGATCACCTCGACGGGAATGTCCTTCTTGTCGATCGAATCTCGCAACTGCACCTGACAACAGGGGCACAGCGCCACCACCGCATCGGCGCCGATGTCGACCGCTTCATCAAGCCGCATCTTGCCGAGTTCAGGCGCCACGGGCGTCTCGCCGATGAGGGTCAGGACCGAACCGCAGCACAGGCCGTCCTCGCGGTTATGCTCCATCTCGACGAACTCCACGCCCGGAATAGCCTTGATCATGTCGCGCGGCGGCTCGTAGTTGCCCTGCGCGCGACCCATGTGGCACGAGTCGTGGAACGTGAGGCGTTTGTGTACCGGATGATCGAATTCCAGAAGACCCTCGGCGAGGGACTCAGCGACGACCTCCGAGTAGTGCTTGACCTCGAACTCGTACTCGTCACCACGTTCGGCCGCCAGCTGCGCGTAGAGCTCCTTCCACACGAGACCACACGCGGGGCAGGAGGTGACGATCGTCTTGGCGCCACGCCTGCGCGCCTCGGATGTGTTGTGCTCGTAGATCTCCTCGAAGACATCCCACTTCCCCGCGACCTTCATCGGGATCCCGCAGCACGCCTCGTCGGTGCCCATGTAGCCGAATGTCACGCCCGCACGATCCAGTAGTTCGACCGTGGACTGCGCCACGTCGGTGTTCACGAGGCTCGCCGTGCAACCGGCGAAGTACAGGATGTCCGAGGTCTCCTCGAGCTTCGGTTTGATGTGCTCCGGGACCCAGTCGGCCCGGTGCTCCTTCTTGCTCGCCCAGATGTTCAGCTCGCCACGAAGCGACGCCGCCATCATCTCGAATGGCGGGAACGTCATGCGGCCCTCGTCGTGGATCAGCCTGCCGCGCATCGTCATCCACGAGTGCTCAACCGGGAGCTGCAACTGGCAGCGCGTGTTGCAGACCTCACAGGTGGTGCAGACCAGGAAGGTGTCCACCATGTGCTGGTCGATCTTCTCCCGGCCTTCCATGACTTCCTTGAGGTACGCGTACTTCCCTCGTGGCGAGTGACTCATCCACCCGCGCACGCTGTACTCCTCACACGTCGGCACGCAGTAGCCGCACTGGGCGCACGCGTAAGCGTAGTAGGCGACATCGCCGGGCACTCCCCGGCGGTCCTTGAGCGCCTGGGCACCCGCCGGCGCCTTGGCGGCATTCGCGATCGGCCGCACGATAGGCTCCATCGCGCCGGCCAGACCCATGAGCGCGTTGATGGCACCGGTGCCGAGGATCTTCTTGGGATTCATGATGTTGCGCGGATCCTGTTCGCGCTTGAATGCCTCGAGTGCCGCGTACTTCTCGACCCCGAGCACGTTGCGGGCCTCCTGGCGGAAGTACAGACCCGTCGAGTACGCGCCGCCGCGATGCTTCTTGGCGATCGCGATGACGACGAGTGATAGAGCGAATGCGAGGTTGAATGCGAGAGTCCGCTCGTCGTGCGGGATGAAGCCGAGCAGCACGACCTTGTCGCCGCGGCCGAGCATCCCCTCCAGTACGAACGGCTGCTTGAGCTTCGCGTCGATCTCAGCCAGCACCGCCTCGAGTTCCCCGAGCGGAACGATCACCTCGGTCGGCACGATCGACGGACCCACACGCTTGAGGCGCATGGGCGCAAAACGCTGCTCCCACTCGTGTTCGGCGATGGCCGAGTCGAGTTCGCTCCCGCCGTTGGCATCGCGGATCGCAGCGAGCGCTGCGTCGACCGCCGGTCGCCGGGACTCCGGGTACGCGATCACGGCGAGGTACGCCTCGGGCAGTTCCGGCTCGAAGTGCGCATGCTCCATCTCGTACGGGTGACCGTGCCGATGCGGGAGGGTCCTCTTGAGGCGTACCGACTCGGGGTTGAGGAAGGTGATAGACCAGATGGGAAGACGCTGCACGGAGACCGCAGCGAGCGCGGAACTCAGGGCCGCCGCCGTCGGGAAGGCGATCACGCGGTGCACCTCAGCCTCGAGCGGGCGGAGCCCGATCGTCACCTCGGTGATGATGCCGGTGATGCCCTCGGCGTCAGCGATCAGACGCTCCAGCCCCTCTCCGTCGAACTCACGGACCTCGCCCGTCGGCAGAACGACGCGCGCACCAGCGACGTTCTCCTTGAACAGGCCGTGCTCGTAGCTGCCGAAGCCGGCTCCGCCCTGGGCGAGCCAGCCGGCGACAGTGGAGGAGGGCAGCGACGAGGGGTAGAGACGGAGGTCCAGCTTCCGGGCGTTCAGCTTCTTCTGGAGCGGCTCCCACAGCGTTCCGCCTTCGACGCGGGCGGTCATCGCCGTCTCGTCGATCGTGATCACGCGGCCCATCGCCGACATATCGATCACCACGGCTCCGGGCAGCGGAAGGACACCGCCGTAGCCCGATGTGGACATGCCGCGCGCAACGATCTTGAGGCCCTCTTCCGCGGCCAACTCCACAAGCGCAACGACGTCGGCCTCGTGGCGAGGACGGACGACCGCCCCGGCGATCCCGGTCGGCATGAGCGGCTTGACCAGCTTTGGGAGCGCTCCGATGTCAAAGGAGTACAACGTGCGCTCAACCCGATCGGTCCGCACTCGATCGTCACCGACGATCGACTTCAGGGCCGACTCCACACGTACACTGACCGCTGACATCTATCCCGCTCCTTCATGCTCGCCATCGGGTACCCCAGGGGGTATCGCACACACTGGGCAAGGATACCCGTACCGGTATCGGTGGGTCAACAGCGTGTGGCGGCCAATCGGTGAACGGCAGACGCGTGCTATCATTCGGCAGTCCCGGCCCGAGAGGTGGGAGGCCGCCCGTGCGCGCGATCCTGTTCGATCTAGACGGCACGCTGCTCGATCTCGATCTCAACGCTTTTCTCGAGCGGTACTTCGCGGCGCTCGAATCGGCCGCAGCGCCTCTGGCCGGTCACGCAAGCGGCCCCGGCAGCGTGATGTCCGCCCTCCACGCTGCGACGCGCAGCATGATGGAGCACCGTTCGGGCGCCACCAACCGCGAGGTGTTCTTTGCCGCATTCGCCCGGCACACGGGGATCGATCTCGGCGAGCACTGGGGTGTCTTCGAGGACTTCTACCGCGACGTGTTCCCCACACTCGCCGACACCGCCCGTCCCGCTCGGGGATCTCACACTGCGGTCACGACCGCACACGACCTCGGACTACGCGTCGCCATCGCCACCAACCCCATCTTCCCGCGGGCGGCAGTCGACCACCGTATCGCCTGGGCGGGGCTCGCCGACGTGGAGTTCGACCTCGTCACAACGTACGAGGAGATGACCGCATGCAAGCCACATCCCGAGTACTACCGTCAGATAGCCGATATCCTGGATGTGGCGCCGACGGAGTGTCTCATGGTCGGTGACGACCATGTCCTGGACATGGCGGCGGCAGACATCGGGATGCGAACGTACTACGTGGGCACCCGTCCGGGTGTGGCTGCCGATGTGGTCGGCGACCTCGAGGGGCTCGCGGAGCTCCTGCCACGCCTGCTCTAGAAGATCCGGCGCCTGATGAGCGCGACCCATGTGCCGTCGATACGCTGGTCACAGTCGAACTCGAAGTGGCCACGCGTCTCCCGACGCAGGTCGAGCTGATAGCCGAGGCCCGACGGATCGTGCTCGCAGATGACGACGATGCTGTCCGCACAGTCGATCTCGAGCATGCGATCGACCACGGCGAACACGAGCGGACGCCGCATCGCGGGGGTCACCCCGCGAACATCCATGACCAGTCCTTGAGCGGCGTTCGACACCCACGACTCCTGTCGGAGAAGAAACCACCATTACCCGAGAGAGTTAGCCGCACCGGGCGCGATTCCTGCACACAGCCGTCATCGATGTCGGCACCGTACGACCGCTCCCGCAGGTGCGTCTGGCGCGTGGACGTATGCAGTCCGTTCCAGTATGCTATCCATCAGGTTTGAGCACGCGATTCTGGGGACATGAGTAGTAGGTTTTCTGCCGAGGGGACGACGGGGACATCGTGCCAACCAGCCCAAAGGTGCACCGGGTAACGAGCGGCCGCGCAACCGAGATCACCGGGAACGCGCATCGCGCCGTCCGATTCACGACTCCCCCGAGCCTCACCCCAGCCCTCCAGCGCCCGGCAGCTCCCCCGGACCGCTGAGCACCATCATCGGGCAGGTCTGCCCTACCAGGACCCACAGAGCCGTTCATGCGCTCATCCATCTCGCCCCCCCTCGATGGCCCCGCGGCCACGCGACGCCATTCCGGCGTGCGTTCCGCGTGTCTGGCTACCGGTGTCCAAGCGCGCTACCGAAAGGAGGAGACGCACGCGCGGCCGGTCCGGCAACCGGCGTATCAGTTTGGCCTGTAGCACAAGCTTCGTTCCGACACCAAGGAGGTGTATGGCATGGCGCAAGAGGCGCACGGTGCGATCTACGATCTGCTCGCGGTCCGCGGTGTGAGCCGACGGGACTTCCTCAAGTACTGCAGCTACGTCGCTGCGATGCTTGGACTGTCCGAGGCTGCCGCCCCCGCGATCGCCGCCGCAGTCGAGAAGGGCTCGAAACTCAAGCCCGCACTCTGGCTCAACGGCGGTTCGTGCACCGGCTGCACCGAGTCGATGGCTCAGGTCGACTCGCCCGACGTAGCGACGATCGTCCTCGAACTGCTCTCACTCAACTACTTCGAGACGGTCATGGCAGCGGCTGGCGAGCACGCCGAGAAGAACATCAAGGACACGATCGCAGCAGGTGGCTATCTGCTCATCTACGAGGGTTCGGTCATGACCGGCGAAGACGGCAACACCCTGCTGGTCAACGGGCACAAGGGCACGGACATCCTCAAGGAGGCCGCCGAGAGTGCCGACGCGATCATCGCGGTCGGTGCGTGTGCGGTCGACGGCGGATGGGTCGCGGCTCATCCGAATCCGGCCGAGGCCACCGGCGTGCAGGCGTTCCTCGACGTCGAGGGCGTCAAGACGCCCGTCGTGAACATCCCCTGCTGCCCGATGAACCCCGAGTGGGTCGTCGCGATGGTAGTCCAGTGGCTGCTCGTGGCCGAGGACGACCCGGCGACCTTCCTGGCCAAGACCGAGCTGCTCGGCAAGACCTACGCTGACCGGCTCACCGGCAGGGACGTCACGCTGCTGTACCCGAAGTACGTCGTGGGCTCGACTATCCACGACAACTGTCCGCGCCGCGGGCACTTCGAGAACGGCGACTTCGTCACCGAGTTCGGTAGCGAGGAAGAAGCGATGGGTTACTGCCTCTACAAGATGGGCTGCAAGGGTCCTCAGACCTTCACGCAGTGCCCGATCACCCGCTGGAACCGCTCCGTGAGCTGGTGCGTGCAGTCCGGCGCGCCGTGCATCGGCTGCGGCGCCATCAGCTGGGTGGACAACAACACACCGTTCTTCAAGCGTCTGTCCAGCATGCAGATGGGCGACGGCCTCGGATACGTCCAGCCCGGCAGCGTGGCAGCTGTCGTCGGCGGCGTGGCTGCGGCAGCGCTCGTCGCACACGGACTCGGCATGAAGGCCGCGGGCCGCATCGGCCCTGACGGTCCTCCCACCGAGACCGCCAAGAAGCATGATCGCAAACGACAGGCGAAGGGAGGCGATAAGTAGTGGCTCGTGTAGTTGTTGACCCACTCACCAGGATCGAAGGTCACATGCGTGTGGAGTGCGAGGTCCAGGACAACAAAGTCGTTGACGCCTGGGTAGCCGGCACGTTGTACCGCGGCATGGAGACCGTCTTGCTGGACCGCAGCCCTGAGGACGCGTTCTATGTCTCGCAGCGCATCTGCGGCGTGTGCCCCATCTCGCACAGCCATGCGTCGGCACAGGCAACCGAAGACGCGCTCGGGATCAAGATCCCCGAGGGCGGGCGTCTCGTGCGCAACCTGCTCGAGGCCGCGCAGTTCCTGCACAGCCACATCCTGTGGTTCTACAACCTGACCGCGCTGGACTACGTCAGTCCCGTTAACGCGCTGTCGGCAAATATCGCCGACACCTACGCGCTCGCCCAGGCTGCCGGTACGAAGGCCGCCGACTTCGGCGCCGTCGCTACCCGCCTCAAGGCGTTCGTGGACAACGGCCAGCTCTCCATCTTCTCCGGTCACTACTGGGACCACCCCGGCTACGCTCTTCCGCCGGAGCTCGACCTGATCGCCACGACCCACTACCTCGAGGCTCTCGAGATGCAGGCGGTCGCCAACGAGATCGTCGCCATCATCGCGGGCAAGTTCTCGCACCCGATGACCTCGGTCCCCGGCGGCACGGCGTTCGTTCCGACCGTGGAGAGGCTCGATGACATCCTGTTCCGCTTCATCCGGGTCAAGGAGTTCATCGATACGGCACTCATCCCCGACACACTTGCCATCGCGCCGTTCATCCTGGACGCCGCGGGCTACGGTGCGGGAACCGGCAACTTCCTGAGCTGGGGTGTCTTCGAGAAGAGCTCGCTCGTTCCCGAAGAGCGCTATCTCCCCCGCGGTTTCGCTCAGGGCCTAGCGGCCGAGGGCGTTACGCCCGAGGACGTCACCGAGGACGTGGCACGTGCGTGGTATTCCTCTGGCACCGGCCTCAATCCCGCACAGGGCGAGACGGTCGGGAAGTTCGTCGAATACGACATGGGCAACTTCCCCGGCCCGGAAGACAAGTACTCATGGGGCAAGGCGGTTCGCTGCAAGGGCAAATCGACCGAGTCTGGTCCGCTGGCCCGCATGATCGTCGCCTACCTCGCCGAGAAGGGCGGGGCCGACCTTACTGGTGGCGCAACCGGTGTTCGCACGCCTGCAGCGCTCATCGACTCGACCCTCGAGGCGCTCGGCGTCGCCGGCAAGCCCGAGGTACTCGTCTCCCTGCTCGGCCGCGTCGCAGCCCGGAACCTCGAGGCTGCCTACGTCGCTGACCTGGCGCTCGTATGGGTCAACGAGACCATCGAGGCCATCAAGGGTGGCGACGCCAAGTTCTGGCAGGCCGCCGAGACCGACGCCGGTGACGGCGTGGGCGCCTGGGAAGCCCCCCGTGGTTCGGTCGCACACTGGATCGGCATCAAGGGTGGCAAGATCGATCACTACCAGGTCGTTGCTCCCACCACGTGGAACACCTGCCCGCGCGATGACAGCGGCGTACGTGGACCTCTCGAAGAGGCCCTCATAGGCGCACCGATCGCCGACCCCGAGCGCCCGCTCGAGATTCTGCGAATCGGCCACAGCTTCGATCCTTGAATCGGCTGCCAGGTTCACGTGTTTGAACCTAAGACCGGCAAGGAAGCCACCCTCCCGATCACCCGTATGGGGGTGATGTAGATGGCAGGGCACGCACACTACCGTGAGGCCCATCCGCTGGTGTTCGTGATCACGCACTGGATCAACCTGATCTGCATGATCATGCTCGCCTTCTCGGGCTTCTACATCCACTACCCGTTCTTTGGCGGGTTCATGGGTGTCGCCCGCGGCATGCACTTCGTCGCGATGTACGTGATCATCATCAACCTGACGTTCAGGATCATCGCCGCCTTCTTCGTGAAGACCGCGACCGATCTTGGCAGCCGTCAGGTCGACACGGACATCAAGAACTGGCTGCCGCAGGAGAAGAACAAGCACCAGTTCTTCGAGACGGTCAAGTACTACCTGTTCATGCGCAAGGAAGCCGTGATCTCGGCCAAGTACGGATCGCTCCAGAAGATCGCGTACCTGGCGACGATCCCGCTCACCTACCTCATGGCGTACACCGGCTTTGCGATCTACGGGCCCACGATGACCTGGGGCCTGTTCTCCGGCGGCGTCGAGATGGTCGGCGGTCCGATGAACATGCGGATCATCCACTACTTCATGATGTGGGTGTTCATCGTGTTCACGATGATCCACGCCTACCTGGCCAACATCTACAACTTCAAGCCAAGCAAGATCATCTTTGCCTGGAAGGAGTCGGAGTAGCCTCTACTCCCCCGTGACGGTCATACTGTCACGAGAGCTGCCCGGGCCCCGGAGCGCACGCTCCGGGGCCCGTCGCTTGGGCGCCAAGGTGCACGCCCCTACCGGAGAGGTATCCCGTGATCGAAGAGAATCCCCGCGTGCTCGTGCTCGGCATCGGCAACATCCTCATGCTGGACGAGGGCGTCGGCAACAAGGTCGCCACCGAGCTTCAGCGCAACTTCACGTTCCCCGATGATGTCGTCGTCATGGACGGTGGCACCATGGGACTCGGGATGATCCACCTCTTCCGCGGCGTGGAGTTCCTACTCCTTGTCGACGCGGTGGACAGCACCGGTCATCCCGCCGGGACGGTCGTCCGCGTCAGCCCGCACGACTTCGCGCCCAACCAGGTACTCCACTCGCTGCACGACGTTCGGTTCGTCGACGTGCTCAACGCGGCTGAGATGATCGGCATCATGCCCGAGGCGGACTGCATCGGAATCCAGGTCGAGAACATGAGCCCTGCCGAGATCGAGATCGGACTGAGCGCCCCGGTCGCAGACGCGGTGCCGCGAGCGATGGCATCAGTCCTGTACGTCCTGGAGGAGCACGGTGTCACTGCCGAGCCCGCAACCGGTCCCGAGAGCGACCCTGCACTGCAGGCACGCGTCGCGCAGGAGAAGGCCGACGTAGCGAGCCGTCAGGCCGAGGGAGCCTGATCCACGTCCACCGGCAGCGAGAAGCCTATCTGCGAACCGGCGCCCGGCTGACTCGTGGCGAACACCTCGCCGCCATGGTCCAGCACGATGCGACGGGATATCGCCAGGCCGACCCCGGTACCGCCGGTTCCTGCGGCCCGTGCGCTATCGGCCCGGTAGAACCGCTCCCAGATGAACGGCAGGTCTTCGGCGGCGATTCCCTCACCCGAGTCGCTGACCGTGATACGCACGGATCCTGGCACACGGTCGACCTGCACTTCGATCTCCCCTGACGGCGTGTGCCGGACGGCATTGGAGAGCAGGTTACGCACGACCTGGCCGATCCTGAACTCGTCGCCGTCTACCATGACCGCGCTTTCCGGACACCGCACGCCGAGCGCAACGCCGGGGGCCGCGAGCGCCCGCGCGCGCTCGCACTCCGCCGAGACCATCTCACACAGGTCGAACGGCGCACGCTCGTAGCGCATCCTTCCGGCCTCGGCCACCGACAGCTCCTGCAGATCGTCGACGAGCCGCGAGAGCATGCCCACGTCCTCGACCAGCGAGTCCAGGCGAGTCGGATCGGCGGGAATCACGCCATCGGCGATGCCCTCGATCTGGGCGCGAAGTGCACCGATCGGATTGCGAAGCTCGTGTGCCACGTCGGCCACGAGACGCCGGCGTAGTCCCTCGGCTTCCTCCAGCGAGCCGGCCATCCCGTTGAACGCGCCAGCAAGCTCGGCAACCTCATCCGGTCCGTACTCCTCCACGCGCTGCGACAGGTCTCCCGTCGCCAGGGCGTGCGACGCCACGGTCAGCCGCCGCACCGGTCCGAGCAGGTACCGGGCCAGCAGCCACGCGGCTAGAGCAGCGAGAACGACCGCGACCACTGCGGAGACCATGATCCCTCGATCCACACCGACAAGGAAGGTCTCTTCCGCGGCTCCGAGGATGACCCGGCGGCCCATTCCCGCACCTGGACCCATGTGCACGCCGGACGAGATGAGATACGACTCGAACGCCGATTCCAGTGCCCGGCGGGCGATGAGTCCGGTCGCAAGAACAGCGGCAAGCGCGACGGCGAGGATCGAGACGAACGCGCGACCAAGCAGGCTCGATCGTCGCATCACTGCTCGACCACCTTGTAGCCGATACCGAACACCGTCTGGATGTAGCGTGGTGCCCGCGGATCCTCGCCAAGCTTGCGCCGGATGTTCTTCACATGCGCGTCGATCGTACGCTCATACCCGTCAAACGCGTCCCCCGTACCGGCCTCAAGCAACTGAAGCCGGCTGTAGACGCGCCCGGGGTGAGCGGCCATGGCGGCGAGAATGTCGAACTCCGTGCGCGTCAGATCCTTCGGCTCGCCGTCGACGGTGACGGCACGGCGCTCGGGGTCGATCTCGAGCGGGCCTACGCGCATGATGCCCATCCTGTCGCGCGCGCCCTCGGTGCGGCGCAGAACCGCCTTCACCCTGGCCACGACCTCCCGCGGACTGAACGGTTTGGAGATGTAATCGTCGGCGCCGATCTCCAGCCCGATCAGGCGGTCGACTTCGTCGGAGCGCGCGGTCACGAGTATCACCGGGAGGCCGTGCTCGCGCTGGAACTTCCGGGTGAGCTCCATGCCATCCATCCCGGGCAGCATGATGTCCAGAAGCGCGATGTCCGGCACGAGACGCGCCACCTCGGCGATCGCCGATGGGCCGTCTGCGGCCACGCGCACCACGAAGCCCTCCTGCTCCAGGTACGCGGTCAGGACCTCACGGATCTTGGCGTTGTCATCGACGACGAGCACCTGTCGGGCCACGGACCGCTCACCTCCGCCACGAGCGTACCCTGCGCCCGTGAAGAGCGTGTGAAGATGGGTGCATCACCTAGGCAGATCCCGTCGCGAGCGTTCGCGCGCGCGCGGCTATGCTGACCGCATCGAGCCCGACGCGGGTCAGCAGGTCGCGAGCGTCGCCCGAGCTCTGGTACCCGTCCACACCGTGCGGGACCGCCTTGACCGCGACGCCCTCGAGCGTCGCCCACTCGGCGACCGACGCCCACAGCCCCGTACGCCAGCCATGGTCCTCCGCCACAAGGATCCATGGTGCCGCTGCGGCGCGCTCCATCGCCTCGCCATCGAGCGCCAGCGGCGCCGACACGATGCACACCCCGACGGAGATGCCGTGCTCGGCCAGGAGGTCGGATGCGTCGACCGCGGCACCCGCGACGGTACCCATCGTCATGATGACGCCGTCAGCGCCTTCCCGCGCCCACGTGGCTCGCCCGTACTCGAACGTGTATCCGTCCCCGAACAACGGCGAGCCGCCGGATGCGAGGATGACCGGGAGCTTCGAGCGCCCCATCGCGATGGCGACACATCCGGCGACGCCGGCCACAGCCCGGACCGCGCGGTCGGTCTGGTTGGGATCGGCCGGGACGATGATCTTCCAGCCGAACATGGTGCGCAGCGCACCCACGTAGTCGAGGCACTGGTGCGTCTTGCCGTCCTCCCCAACATCGAGACCGCAGTGGGTCACGGCCAGCTTGACCGATGCTTCGTTGATGTCGTTCAGGCGCTGCTGGTTGTACACCTCGTCTATGCCGAAGACGCCGAAGTCCGAGAAGAACGTCAGCACGTCGGCCACCGAGAGCGCACCGGCGACAGCCGCGGCGTTGTGCTCTCCCACACCGCACTGGACGAAACCGGCGGGTCGCGCCAAGGCGAATCCCCCGGTCTTGACCGATGCGGCCAGATCGCAGTCGAGCACTGCCATCGGCGTATCGGGATTGGCCTCGGCCAGATCGACGAGAGCCGAACCCCAGGCCGATCGGTTGTCGGTGTCCTTCTCTCGCGTGTACGTGCGTGGCGTGGCCGTGTCGAGAGCCCAGTCGCGCGGCCTGCGATGGAGCGCAGGGGTGAGCGTCACGCCGCCACGCCGCTCGCGCGCACTCTCGAGTGTCGAGGAGACCCCGAGCTCGGCCACGGCACGGTCGTACTCCTCGGTCGTGAGTCCACGCCCGTGGAACTCGGCCTCGTCCTCCATGAACGAGACTCCCTTGCCGATGATCGTGCGCGCGATCACGGCGACCGGACGCGACGTGTCGCCCAGCGCCTCGGCGATCGCCGCGTACACCGCCCGGACGTCGTGCCCGTCCACATGCAGCACGCCCCAGCCATCCGCCGCGAAGGCGGCCGCGATATCCACGGGCATGATGTCCTTCGTGTGGCCTGAGATCTGGATCCCGTTGCAATCCACGAGCACGGTCAGGTCCGATAACCCCTCCTTGACCGCAAGCCTGCGCGCCTCGGCGACCTGACCCTTGTGCTGCTCGCCGTCGCTCATCGCGACGAACGTACGGTAGTCCCGTCCCGTCAGACGCGCCGCCAGTGCGAAGCCGACACCCGCCGAGAGACCCTGCCCGAGGTTGCCGGTTCCCCACTCGACGCCGGGCACGGAACGCTCGACGTGGCCCTCGAAGACACTTCCGGCCTGCCGAAAGTGCGCGACGGCATCCTCGAGCGAGAAGAAGCCGGCATCGGCGAGTGCGCAGTACACTCCGGGCGAGGTGTGGCCATGACTCACCACGATGCGGTCACGCCCCTCCCACCGCGGACGGGTCGGATCGAGGTTGGCGCAGTGGTAGAGAGTGAGGTAGATCTCGAGTGAGGACATCGAGCCGCCGGGGTGTCCCGAAGCCGCCAGGGTGGTCATCGTGAGGATGGCCCCCCGGATCAACCGGGCACGCTCCTCGAGCTCAGCCGCACTCGCATCGTCGAGTGCCGGATCCACGAACCCACGCTCGAGCATCGCTCCTCCTTGGGATCAGACGCAGCGTCCGGCACACCTGACCGAACGGTTACACTTCAGGATACCCGAACGCCGAGCCCGAGGAGCGCACCATGCACGACCTCAGAAGCGTAGCCGAGACCGCAGCACGCGCGGGAGCGACCGTGCTGCTCAAGCATATCGGCCACGTGACCGGCGTACGCACCAAGTCCGGCTCGGCCGACCTGGTGAGCGCAGCGGACGTCGCGGCGGGCATCGCGGTCGTCCGCGCGGTAGCCGAGCGGCTGGATGGCGCGCACTTCGTGGTGGAAGAGCCAGAGGTCTGCGAACGCGCCGGGGTCGCAGTCGGCACACTCGGCGACAGTGAGGTCTGGGTGATCGACCCCCTCGACGGGACCACCTCGTTCGTGCACGGGTATCCGTGCTGGTCCGTGAGCGTCGCGTGCCTGCGCGACGGGACGCCGGTCGCCGGGGCCGTCTATAACGTCCCGGCAGACGAACTGTGCTCGGCAGGACTCGGCGCCGGTGCGACCTGCAACGGGTCGCCGCTTACCTGCCACGGTGCGGCCACGATAGAGAGCGCGCTGCTCGCCACCGGATTCCCCTACGACCGCGGCGCCGGACTCGACCGCCAGCTGCGGATCTTCGAGCGCCTGCTGCGCCCCTCACACGATGTCCGCCGTGACGGCTCGGCCGCCGTGGATCTGTGCCACGTGGCCGCACGACGAGTCGACGGCTTCTGGGAGACGTCCCTGCAGCCCTGGGACATGGCGGCGGGCGTGCTCATCGTGGCCGAGTCAGGCGGCGTGGCGAGCGACTTCGACGGACGGCCATGGTCGGTCAGAACCCGCGACATCGTAGCGGCGAACCCCGCGCTGCACGCCGTCATGCTCGACGCGATCCGGCAGGCCGACGGCCGATGACGGCTGCGCCCTACTGACCTGGTCTCCTCGGCGCCGTGTCCTCTTCGTACGTGACGCCGAGGTCGCCGAGCACCTTGGTGACCGCCCGCTCGCCGCTCTCTATGCAGTTGGGGATACCCACCCCGCGATAGGCGCCACCCGCGAGCGCGAACGCCCGCACACCTGCGCTCAGCCGTTCGATCTCGTCGACGCGATCGAGATGGCCGAGCGTGTACTGCGGCATGCCGCCGGCCCATCGGTAGACGCTCGCAAACACGGGCTGAACGTCCGGTCCCATACCGAGAAGATCGACGATCTGCGCACGGATCGTCTCGATGATCTCCTCATCGCTGGCCTCGAGTAGATGCTGGTTGCGCGGGCCCCCGATGAAACCCCGCAGCAGCACGCGACCATCAGGCGCGCGATCGGGCCACTTGGAAGACGAAAGCGTGACCGCCAACAGCGGACGGTTCTCCACGATCGGCGAGAGGATGCCGAACCACTTCGTGTCGGCCGGGAAGTCTGCGCTGCGAAACGCCATCGGCACGGTCGCAGACGATGAACACGGTATCGCGGCGAGCAGATCGGCGATAGCGCCATCCACCTGGCGCGCGAGCGGCTCGGCCGCCCACGCCTCGGTGGCGACGATCACCGCGTCGCCGGCGAGTGTACGACCGTCATCGAGCGTCACGCGCCAGGCGTCACCGTCGCGGGCTATCGCCGTGACGGACGCGCCGACGATGATGCGTTCGCGCCCGACCGCCTCGGCCATGCCGTCGGTGAGCTGCTGCATGCCGCGATAGAAGGTGTTGAAGAACGCCCACGGCTTGGCGCCGGGCTTGGGCGGATGCTTCTTGCGCATCGCTTCGCGCTTCTTGCGCTCGGCCAGGAAGCCGCGGATGAGCGAGCCGAACTCCTGCTCCATCTCGAGGAAGTTCGGGAAGGTCGCCGCAAGCGACATCTCGCGAGGATCCGAGGCGTGAACGCCGCCGACGAGCGGCTCGGCCAGCCGGTCGAGCGACTCGCGACCCATGCGCCGCACCACGAAGTGCTCGAGCGTCTCGTCGTGATCCTGTGCGGTCTCGCCCTCGGCCCAGCGGACCGTGCGCGGCAGCACCAGATCGAGAGCCATGCGGAACTTGGCCGGCCACGAATACAGGCGCGTCGTGGCAAGCGGGACGAGTTTGGTGGGCGCGAACATCATGATGCCGTCGGGGAGCTCGACCAGGCTGCCGCCCCTCACGATGAGCGTCTTCTTGTTCTCCTCGCGGGCGGGCACCATCGCGTCGCCCATACCGAGCATACGCGCGATGCGCGCGACAGCCGGCTTGGTGGAGACGAATGCGTCGCTTCCACCGTCGACGATGTACTCGCCGCCATCGGGATCGGTGACGATATCGGTTGCGAGCTTGCCGCCAAGGCGGTCGTTGCGTTCGACGAGCACGCAGTCCACGTCGTGACCGGCCGCCGCCGCGCGCCTGACTTTGTATGCTGCGCCGAGCCCGGCAACGCCGCCGCCGATGATGATGATCTTCTTCACGGCTAGTAGACCCGCCTCTCCTCGGTCGCATCTTCGGACAGTATGATGCCTGCCTCGGCGAGCACCTTGGTCACCGCGCGCTCCCCGCTCTCGAGCGCGTTGGGAACACCCACGCCCCGATACGCGTTGCCCGCAAGCGCCAGGCCTCGCACGCCGGTCTCAAGACGCTCGATCTCGTCCACGCGATCGAGATGGCCGAGCGTGTACTGCGGCATGCCCTTCTCCCAGCGAAAGAGTCTCGCGTAACGCGGCCTGGCATCAGACGCGATGCCGATGAGCTCCACCATCTGCGTACGCGCGAGTTCGAGGAGCGCCTCGTCGCCTTGCTCGAGCACAGCCTGATCGCGCGGTCCGCCGAGGAACCCGCGGAGGAGAACCCGTCCTTCCGGCGCACGATCCGGCCATTTGGAGCTCGTGAGCGAGACACCCGTGAGCGGCCGGCGTTCCACGGCCGGTGTGAGGATGCCGTGCCAGCGCTTGTCGAACGGACAGTCGGACTCGTCGAACGCCAGGAGCGCGGTCGCGCACGACGACGACGGGATGGTAGCGAGCAGATCGGCGATAGCGCCGTCGGTCGCTCTGAGGAGCTCCGCGGCCGCCCAGACCTCGGTCGCCACGATCACCGCATCGCCGTCGAGCACCTCACCGGTCGAAAGGGTCACACGCCAGCCCTCCCCCGAACGCTCGATCGCGGTCGCGCCCACACCGGTTCGGATGTGCTCACGTCCGGCGGCATCGGCCATTCGGTCGCAGATGAACTGCAGACCCTCGTTGAACGACGAGAAGAACGTCCGGCGCTTCGCCCCCGGCTTAGGGGGATACTTCTTCTTCATCTCCTCGACTCGCGTGCGCTGCGCCAGGAAGCCACGGACAAGGGAACCGTGCTTCTGTTCCATCTCGAGAAGCATCGGATAACGTCCGGCGACCGACATCTCGGAGGCCTCGTCTCCGTTCACGCCCGCCGAGAGTGGCTCGGCGAGCCGGTCGAGTGCCTCGCGCCCGAGACGCCGCACGACGAGACTCTCGAGCGTCTCGTCGTGGTCCTGCGCGGTCTCCCCTTCGGCCCATCGCACCTTCCGCGGCAGCACGAGGTCGAACGCCATACGGAACTTGGCGGGCCACGAGTAGAGTTTGGAGGTGGCAAGCGGCAGCAGCTTGGTGGGCGCGAACATCATCATGCCGTCGGGCATCTCGACAAGACGCCCATCCTTGACGATGAACGTCCTCTTGTTCTCCTCGATCGTGCCGCACTCCTCGTCAAACACTCCGAGGAGCTTCGCCACCCGGTGCACCGCCGTCTTGTCGGTGAGGAACGAATCGCTCCCGCCATCGGCGATGTAGCGCCCGCCGTCCGGATCGGGCGAGATGTCGGTCCATATCTTGCCGCCGAGCCTGTCGTCACGCTCGACGAGGGAGAAGCTCACGTCATGGCCGACATCGGCCGCGCGCCTCACTTTGTACGCCGCGCCGAGTCCCGCTATCCCGCCACCGATGATGATGACCCGCATCCTGACAGCACTCCTTCAAGCTCGCGTTTCTGCATCCACGAGCGGTCGCCTGCCGGAGCTCCCGCGTCATCGTCCCCTACCGCGTCGTGCCAAGAACCTCTCTGATCGCCGCAGCGATGGCGGCGGCGAACCGTGGGTCCGCGTTGGGTACATCCGAGCGCGCGAACGCGACCGCAGCCGCATCCGCCCTGGCCCGTGCCACTATGTCGAGGTCGTAGAGGGTCTCCATGTGGTCAGTCGCAAATCCCAGCGGCACGACGAGCACGCCGCCGTTTCCCGCAGCCCCGATGGCGCCGATCACGTCGTCAATGTCGGGGCCGAGCCACTCCCCGCCACGAGCACCCTTCGACTGATACGCAACGAGCCACGGGCGCGGTCCTGCCGCAGATCCATACGCGACGACGCCGGGGAACACCGCCGTGTCCGGGGCTCCCACGTGAAGTCCGAGCGCTCCGGCCACGCGCTCGGCGCACTCCTCGAGTCCGCGAACGTAAGCGTCATCATCGGCCACGTCGGCCTCGGGCAGGCTGTGCGCCGAGAAGATCACAGGTGCGTCGGGTGCGTTCAATGCCGCGAGCGCGCGGACGGCGGCCTCGGCGTGCAACTCGGTGAACACCGGCAGCGCCGAGAGCAGCGGCGCCTCCACGGCGGTTACGCCCGGACGCGCGGCGAGCGCACGATCGACAGCAGCGCGATACTCCCCGTGCGTGACCTTCGTCTCGTACGCCGAGAGCGCCACGGTCACGATGCGCTGAACGCCCGATGCCGTCAGCCGCGCGATCCCGTCCTCGACATACGGTTCCCAGTAGCGCATCCCGACCTCGACGGGCATCGGCTCACCAGCCTCGATGAACGCTGCCGATACGCCATCGGCAAGCTCGCCGGCGATGCGGACGAGCGGAGACGAGCCACCGATCGCTTCGTATCGCGCGCACACGCGTGCGACGAGTTCGGGGGCAGGCTCCCGGCCCATGAGGTTGCACATGAACGGCGCGACCGCGTTAAGCGAGTCCGGCCCGCCGAACCCCGTGATGAGGACTCCGGTGCGCGGCATCTACGAAACCGAGCGGATACGCTCGCTGTGCTCGTGCACGTAGCGGATCATGGTCCGCGCCTTCTCCGGGTCGCTCGTCTTATGGATTCCGTGGCCGAGATTGAAGATGTGGCCCGGTCGGGTGCCTACTGCCTCGAGGATCTCGACGACCATTCGCTCGAGCTCGTCGTCCGGCGCGAAGAGTGCGACCGGGTCGATGTTGCCCTGGATGGCGAAGCGCTCGTCGACCTGCTCGACCACGTGCTTCATTTCGAGACGCCAGTCCACGCCGAGCACGTCGCCGCCCGCCTGCTGCGCGAGGTCGAGCATCGACGTCGCGCCGTTGGGGAAGTGGATGATCGGCACGCCTTCCGGCACGACCTTCTTACCGTGCTCGGTGAGCGCCTCGATCACGCGCTTCGTGTACGGCAGCACCGAGCGCTCGTAGTCACGTGGTGCCACGTAGCCGACCCAGCTGTCGAAGACCTGTATCGTCTGGGCACCCGCGTCGATCTGCGCCGAGAGGTACGCGATCACCGTGTCCGTGATCTTGCTCATAAGTTCGTCCCAGACCTGCGGCTCACCCCACATGAGCGCCTTGGTGTACTCGTAGTCACGCGTCCCGTGGCCCTCGATCATGTAACTCGCGAGCGTGAACGGCGCACCACCGAAACCGATGAGCGGTACCTTGTTCTCAAGCTCGCCGCGCAGGATCTTGATGGTGTCCATGACGTAACCGGTATCGCCGAGCGGGTCGGAGAGCCGGAGCTTGCGCACGTCGGCGGCAGTGCGGACCGGGTTGTGGATGACCGGTCCCTCGCCTTTGGCGAACTCGAGGTCCAGACCCATGCCGGGAAAGACCACGAGGATGTCACTGAACAGGATCGCGGCGTCCACGCCGACAAGATCGACCGGCTGCATGGTGACCTCGACAGCCAGCTCGGGCGTCCGGCACATCTCCAGGAAGCCGTGCTTCGCGCGGATCTCGCGGTACTCGGCCATGTACCGGCCGGCCTGCCGCATCATCCACACCGGGGTGCTCTCGGTGACCTCGCGACGGGCGGCACGCAGGAACAGGTCGTTGTACGCCATAGGGGGCTCGTCCTCCGCTTCGGGGTGCTGGAATCGTGAACGAAGTGCATACTACCACGCCGGGTACGCTAGCGGGCCCCGCGCATGCGCACGGGGCCCGCTGCTCGGTGCTCTCTGATCGCGCGCTAAGTCGTGTGCGGCGCGGAGTCCACGATGATCCGGACGATCGAGGGATCGGCGAGCGTCGAGATGTCGCCGAGAGCCTCCATCTCGCGCTCGCCCGCCGCGATCTTGCGCAGGATTCGGCGCATGATCTTGCCCGAGCGGGTCTTCGGCAACTCGGGCACGATGTGCACGAAGTCGGGGCTGGCGATCGGGCCGATCTCCTCGCGGACATGACCGCGGAGGATGCTCTCCATGCTGTCGGGGATGTCGAGGCCGGTCTTCAAGATGACGTAGGCGTAGATGCCCTCGCCCTTGATCTCGTGCGGATAGCCGACGACGGCGGCCTCAGCGACAAGCGGATGGCTCACGAGCGCGCTCTCCACCTCGGCGGTGCCCATGCGGTGACCGGAGACGTTGATGACGTCATCGACGCGGCCGAGCAGCCAGTAGAAGCCGTCGTCGTCCTGGCGGGCGCCGTCACCGGTGAAGTACCGGCCCGGGAACGCGGTGAAGTAGACATTCTTCATGAGTTCGTTGGCCGGGTCTCCCCAGGTGCCGCGCATCATCCCCGGCCACGGCTTGTTGATGCACAGCCGCCCGCCACTGCCCTGCGGCGTGGGGGTGCCGTCCTCGTTGAGGATCTCCGGCTCGATGCCGAAGAAGGGCTTGGTCGCCGAACCCGGCTTCATCGGCGTGACTCCCGGCAGGTTCGTGATCATGTGACCGCCGGTCTCAGTCTGCCAGTACGTGTCGACGATCGGCACGTTCTCATGACCGATGTGCTTGTAGTACCACATCCATGCCTCTGGGTTGATCGGTTCGCCGACGGTGCCGAGTACTCGCAGCGTGGACAGATCGTACTTCGCCGGCCACGCCTCGCCCGACTTCATGAGTGCGCGGATAGCGGTTGGTGCGGTGTAGAACTGGTTCACGCCATGCTTCTCGACGATCTCCCAGAAGCGCCCGGCGTCAGGATACGTCGGGATACCCTCGAACATGAGCGACGTGGCGCCGACTGCCAACGGTCCGTAGACGATGTAGGTGTGACCGGTGACCCAGCCGATGTCAGCCGTACACCAGAACACGTCCTCGTCGTGGTAGTCGAACACGTACCGGAACGTCGTGGCCGCATACAGCAGATAGCCGGCCGTCGTGTGCAGTACGCCCTTCGGCTTACCGGTCGAACCTGACGTATAGAGGATGAACAGGGGATCCTCGGCATCCATCCACTCGATATCGCAGTGCTGTTTGATATCGTCGGCACGGACCTCTTCGTGGTACCAGAAGTCGCGGCCCGGCTCCATGTCGACACGTGTGCGGGCACGAGAGACGACGATGACCGTGTTGATCGTCGGGCACTCGTACAGCGCCGCATCGGCCTCGGCCTTCAGCGGCACGACACGCCCGCCGCGGATACCCTCATCGGCAGTGATAAGCGCCGTGGCACCACAGTCCTGGATACGGTCGCGCAGCGCCGCCGACGAGAACCCGCCGAAAACGACCGAGTGGATCGCACCGATGCGGGCGCACGCGAGCATCGCGATGGCGAGTTCCGGAATCATCGGCATGTAGAGGGCGACTCGATCGCCTTTCTTCACGCCGTGCTTCTTGAGAACGTTGGCGAACTTGCACACCTTGTAGTAGAGCGACTGGTAGGTGTACATCTTCGTGCGGCCTTCGTCGGACTCCCAGATGAGCGCCGCCTTGTTACGACGCCAGCCCTTGAGGTGCCGGTCGATACAGTTGTAGGTCACATTGAGCTGGCCGCCCTCGAACCACTTGATGGACGGCTTCTCGAAGTCGTACTCGAGCACCGTGTGCCACTTCTTCTGCCAGTGAAGCATCTCCTCGGCCATGTCGGCCCAGAACCCCTCCGGGTCCTCCACCGAGCGACGGTACAGCTCGTCGTACTCCTCCATCGTCTGGATGTGTGCGCGCTCCCTGACCCACTCGGGCGGCTGCACGATGCGATACTCCTGTGACAACGACTCGATCGCCTTGGATTCGCTCATCCGGTCGCTCCTTTCAACGTGTGAGTGGACTATGGCTCGTCGGCCTTGCAGCTGCGAGCCACGTGCGAGTGTACGTTGGTGCCTACTGATGGCACCTGCCTATCCTACCGGCTCACACGAGCCGGTAGCCGCTGGTTCCAGGTCAACGGCACCGCCTCGTCGGTCAACGGCTCCCCCGCACCGTAGCCGTAGCCAGACAGTTGCATTCACACGGCGAAGGCGTTAGGTTTTACACTACCTTGACAGTTTCCCTTCCCTAACATGCGGTGACGCGGGGAATCCGCCCCACCGCGGTTGCGGCATCATCGGCGACCGGCATCCCGATGCGTGGCGGTCACGCCACGAACAAACGCCGCCTGAGACTCAGGGGTAATAAGGGAAGGAATCCGGACGGCCCCGACCTGAAGGTCGGGGCCGTCCCATATCTCGGACTCGTCGCACAGATGCCTCAGTCGATCTGCACCGCCGTGACGCCCCAACCTGTGCCCGTGTGCGTCGAGATCACGCTTCCCGCCTCGATCACGCGCATCTCCGCGACGTTGAAGCGCTCACGGATGGCCGCCTCGAGCCATGCGGCCTTATCCGGCGATTCGGCGTGTTGGACCGCGAACGCGGCCGCCCGGGTCGCGTCGACCTTCCCCGCGACCCAGTCGATCGTTGCCTGGAGCGCCGCCTTGGCGCCTCTGGCCCGATGGACGGGCTCGAATGCGCCGTCGGCACCTACCGTGAGCAGCACCTTGAGATTGAGCATGCCGCCGACCAGCGCCGAGACCCGGCCGATGCGGCCACCGCGCGCAAGGTTCTCGAGCGTGTCGAGCCCCACGACCATGTGGACCCGGTCGCGGAGCCCCTCGAGCATCTCCTTGACCTCGCCGATCGTGGCGCCAGCCGCCGCCGCGCGCGCCGCGGCCACCGCCTGATAGCCCTCTCCCCATGACAGGTTGAGAGTATCGAACACGTGCACGCGCTCGCCGACGACGCGTGCCGCCTCGGTGGCCGACTCGAGCGTACCCGAGAGCCGGTTGGAGATGGTGACGCATACGACCTCGGCACAGTGCTCGAGTGCCTGCTCGAACGCCGTGACGAACGCCCCGACCGAGGGCTGCGAGGTCTTCGGCAGCTCCTTAGCGGCGTTCATCCGACGAAAGAACTCCGAGAGCGACATGTCGCCGTCGGAGAACGTCTCGCCATCGATGCTCACGTTCAGCGGTACGATCGAGATGCCGAGTTCGGCGGCGACGTCGCGCGGGATGTCCGATGTCGAGTCCGTGACCACGCATACCGTTCGTTCCATCATCCGGCTCCTCACCTGTCGTCGCTGAAGTGGACCATGCCATGCGCCATCGCACGGCCGCCGATCACGTGCACATGCAGATGATGCACCGTCTGCATCGCATCGCGGCCGTTGTTGACGATCACGCGATACCCGCTCTCCGCAACACCCTTGGCCTCGGCCACCCGCGGCGCGGCGGCCATCAGTGCGCAGAGCACCTCCGTGGGAACGTCGTCACCGAGGTTCTCGTAGTGCTCCCTCGGCACGATCAGCGTGTGCACCGGACCTTGCGGGGCGATGTCATCAAAGGCGACGATCAGGTCGTCCTCGAAGATGACACGCGCGGGTATCTCACCCCGGGCGACCATGCAGAAGATGCAGTCACTCACCGCACACCCCCTCCTCCGACACCTGCGCCGTTCCGGCACCCGCATCGTCCGACTCGAGTTCGCCGACAAGCATCATCACGCGTTGCTCGGCGGTGGCGAGCTTGGCCTGGCACGCCCTTAGCAGCGCCACGCCCCGCTCGTATCGCTCAAGGCTCTCCTCGAGTTCAAGCTGCCCGGACTCGAGCGATTTCACGATCTGCTCGAGCTCGCCAAGCGCCGCACCGAACGTCATCTCCCCGGGCGTTTCTGTCTCCGACGTCATCTACTCCTCCGATCCGGTGTCTTCGACGACGCAACCGAGTCGTCCCCGGGCCAGGCGCACGCGCACACGGTCCCCGGGAACCACCTGCGTGCGATCACGCACGACGGCACCGTCCTCTTCATAACATACCGCGAAGCCTCGCCCCAGTATCCCGAGCGGCGAGAGATCCTCGAGACGTGCAGCAGCGGCGCCGAGCACGCCACCCGTCTGCGCGAGCAGCACGCGCCCGGCCCCCGCAGCGCGCTCGCGACCTCGCGCCAGGGCCACACGCTCGCGCTCACCGAGTCGCGGACCGACACGCACGAGCGACTCCGCTGCACGCCGTATCGACTCCCGCTGCCGCTCGAGCCGCGCCGGCAACGCGCGCTCGAGAGTGCCCGCGAGCACATCGAGCATCTGCTTCTGAGTCTCGAGTACAACGATCGGATCGGCCAGCACCGGCCGGTGGGACAAGAGGTTCAACCGATGGGCAGCAGCCGTGACGCGACACGACAGCGCGGAGCCCAGCATCCTGCCTGTGGCATCAAGCCTGCGCGCCACCTCGTCGCGGTCAGGCGCGACGGCCTCGGCCGCCGCTGTCGGGGTCGAAGCGCGCATATCGGCGACCATGTCTGCGATGCTCGTGTCGGGTTCGTGGCCGATCCCGGTCACGACGGGCACCGGACACGCGACGACAGCCCGGGCGACGGCCTCGGCATTGAACGGCATCAGGTCCTCATAGCTGCCGCCGCCCCGCGCGAGGATCACGACCTCCACACCTGGACACGAGCCGACCGCGGCCAGTCCCCGGACGATCTCGCCGACGGCCGAGTCGCCCTCGACGGCTACGCCCGCAATGACGAGTTCGGCGGAAGGATAGCGGCGCCCGAGGGTCCGAATGACGTCATGAACGGCCTTGCCGCGTGGTGAGGTCACCAGCCCTATACGGCCCGGGAAACGGGGCAGCGGACGCTTGCGCGCCGGATCCATGAGACCCTCGACCTCGAGCCTGCGAGCGATCTCGGCGACCTGGATCCTGAGTGCGCCCTCGCCCGCTGCGACCACCGAACGCGCCTGGAACTGCATCCGTCCCTTGGGCGCATACGCGGTGAAGAAGCCGGTGATCTCGACGAGCTGCCCGTCCGTCAGTGCGACGCCGCATCCGTCGTAGACGTCACGCCACATGAGACAGGGCATGAGCGCCGATTCGTCCTTGAGTGAGAAGTACACCGCCTTGTAGCCGGGCTTGACGGTGGCCCCGGAGACCTCGCCCACGACGCGGATCCGCACCTGTTCGAGGGCGCCCTTGGCAAGCGACATCGCATCGGCGACGCTCAGCGCGCGCTCAGTCGGCGGCATCCGCACGCTCCTCGAACACCTCGGATAGCACGATCCGGCCATCGCGGATGGAGAGCGAGGACCGGCCATCGAGCAGCGCCTCGAGCTCCGCACCGACCAGGGTGTGGCGCCAGCCCTCGTTGAGCGGATGGCCGTCGCGTTCGCCGGCGGCGAAGCGCTCGAGTTCGTCGCGGGTCGCGAGCAGCGTCAGGGCGACCCCGTGCTCGCGCGCCCTGATCCGACATACCGCCGAGAGGACATCGGCGACCGGCTGGGCGTCGGTGGGGACACGGCTGCGCTTGGGCAACCGCGGGAGGTCCTCCTCGGGCACGGCCATGCCGGCGGCGATCGCTCGGAGTATCCCGGCGGCCATCTTGCCGGCTGCGCGGTCACCGACGCCCCGGATTCCCGCAAGCGCAGCCGCGTCAGCGGGACGGCGCCTGGCCACCTCGATGAGACTCTCGTCCGAGACGAGCCAGCGCCGGGGCACATCGCGGCGCTGCGCCTCGGTCTCCCGCCACGCTGTCACCTCCCGCAACACGGCAAGCGACCGCCGATCGAGTGATGACGCACGCTTGACCCGGCGGTACTGCTCGGCGGGGTCGGCGAAGTACGTTGCGGGATCGGCGAGCCGCGCAAAGTCGGCCTCGAGCCACGCGAGCCGACCTTCGCGCTCGAGGCGCTCACGCAAGATCTCGTATACCCTCGCTAGGTGCTCGACGTCGGCCGCGGCGTACGCAAGCTGGGTGTCGCTCAGGGGCCGAACCGACCAGTCAGTGAACGTATCGGCCTTGTCGATCTCGGCGCCGACAAGATCGTGTACGAGCTGTGCGTAACCTACCTGCGTGGGGAAACCCGCGAGCGTGGCCGCGATCTGCGTGTCGAACAGCGGCCGCGGCGTCGCGCCCGTCGCTTTGAGCAGTACCTCCACGTCCTGCGAGCCCGCGTGGAACACCTTGACGGTCTCCGGCGACTCGAGCAGCGGCGCGAGGCGCCCTAACTCACCCTCAAGCGCGATCGCGTCGATCACGAAGACATCACGATCGGTACCGATCTGGATCAGGCACAGTCGAGCGAAGTACGTCCGCTCCCGCATGAACTCCGTGTCGATGGCCACCACGGGCTCCCCGGCAAGGGTCGCGCACGCGGCCTCAAGAGCAACGACATCACCGATGTACAATGGACCTCCAGCCAGACGTCAGGGGCACGCGTAACGCATCGCCGTACCGAATCGAGTGTAGCCGAACGGTTGCGGGCGCACGAGGAGCAACCCGTGAACATACTCATCGTGAGCAACCTCAGATCCGGACTCGGTGACCCGACCCTGTACGAGTTCATCCGCGAGCTCGGCTCCCACCGTGCGGAGGTCACCATGCGCTTTCTGTCCGAGGGCACGGACCTCGGACACCTCCTGCGCGACGCACACGAGTACGCTCGCATCGTCGCAGCCGGCGGCGACGGGACCGTCTCGGCCATCGCGTACCAGCTGAGAGACAGCGGCATCCCGCTTCTCGCCTACCCAGCCGGAACGGCCAACCTGCTCGCGCGAAACCTGCGGCTTCCCGTGGATCCCGTGGACCTTGCGGTGACCACGCTGGCCGGGCGCACGGTGTCGATCGACCTCGGGGAACTCGTCGTGCCGGCTGCCGGAGGGCGAGCCTCCCGCCACATCGGATTCGCCATCGCCGCCGGTGTCGGCTACGACGCCTCGGTCATGGAGACCGCCCAGGGTCTGAAGCAGACGCTCGGCGAAGGCGCCTACATCATCGGCGCGCTGCAGAACCTTGCGCCGACGGTGGCGCGCTTCACCATCGAGTTGGACGCCAACACGATCGAGACCGAAGGCATCGCGGTGCTGCTCGTCAACCTCGCCCGGATACAGTTCGACCTCGAGGTGGCGCACGGCAGCGATGCGCAAGACGGGCTGCTCGAGGTCGTCGTTCTCAAGACACGGACCGCGGCGGGCTTGCTGCCGGCCGTCTGGGCGGCGCTCGTCGACCGCCTGAGCGACCATCCCCAGCGGCCCGGACTCGAGATCCACACCGCGACGCACGTGAAGATCTCCTCCGAGCCGCCACTGCCGCTTCAGTACGACGGCGAGGTGCTACCCTCCGCGACACCCGTGATCGCCCGCGTACTGCCCGGGGCGGCCACGTTCATCGTCTCCGAGGAGAACCCGTTGCCACGCGATTACCAGGCAGCTCCGGCCCGGCCATAGGTCACAACCGCGTCTGTACGATCGTGCCGAGCGGAACCTGCGGGAACAGCTCAAGCACGTCGCGGTTGTACATGCGGATGCAGCCGGCCGAAGCCTGGGTGCCGATGACCCACGGCTGGTTCGTACCATGGATCGCGTAGCCGGTGCGAACGTACGACGAGCCGATCTTGCGATACATCCGCATCTTGCGCGGGCCGTACACGCCGGACGGATCGGTGTAGTACTTCGAGTCGATGCGCCAGATCGCGACCGGCGTCGGTGTGCTTGGCTTACCGTGTGCGATCGGATAGCTCTTCACGAAAACGTCGTCTCTGAAGAAGTAGAGCCTGAAGTCGGACTTGTCCACGACGATCGACGTGGGTGCCGGGTACGAGTGTCTGCGGTAGCCAGCGCTGGCCGACGACTCGCCGCCATCCGGATTGCGGACCACGATGCGGTACGTAGAACCATCTACCGGCGTAGGGATCACGCCCAGGTCGACCGTCGCGTACGAGGGGCACACCTTGGACGCAACGAGGGTGGCCCCCACGTAGACTTTCACTTCGGTGGTGTTCACGCCGGTCGCGATCATGACCCGGGCCTTCTTGCCCACCCAACTCTTGGGTGTCGGCGCAACGACGCACGGCGCGGTTGGTGCACCCTTGATCTCGGCCACAAGCCCCTCGGTCAGCACCGCGGTGCCACCAAAGAGCCGTGCCGAGTTCACGAGCGCACCGTTGCGATGCACGTATCCCGCGGTGGCCGGGCCTACGGTGTGCGGATACACGTACAGTAGCGGCCCACCTGACCGGCCGATGTTCGTGGCTCCCGCAAGCGCGTCCGGCACGGCGGATGCCATGCCAACCGCCGAGCCGGTGAGCCAGCTGCGAGTGCGCGCGCCCGTCGCGATGACGGCCGCCGTTGCGTAGCGGTCGGCCCCCCACCACCGGGTCGTGCCGCTCGCAGCCGTGTACGCGGCGGCCGAAACGACCGCCGTGCCGCCCACGACCACGACCGAGCCCGGCGGCGATGCCTCGATGATGCTCTTCGTGGCGGCGGGAACGCGGTCCTTCTCGACGAGCAGGACGGGGATCCCGGTGGCTACCGAGACCGCAGACGCCGCAAGCGCGTCAACGAACCCGGCGGCGTCGGTCCCGTTGGCGACGAACGCGCGCGCGGGGATCGTGCGTGCGGTCTCCGATGCCACCTCCGATGTCAGCTGCGCGATGCCTGCGGCTGTCGTGTAGCGATCGCCGGTGGTCCAGGGCTGCGTGACGTTGCCGGCGCCGACGATGGCCTCTAGTTCGGCGACGGCAGCAGGCGACACCGCGACCGGTCCCCCGACCACCGTGACCGTCACTGTGTCGTTTATCGACCTGATCTCTTGCAACGCGGCCTTCACGGGTGCAGGCACCCCTGAGCCGGTCACGAGCAGCAGCGGAGCGTCGTATGCCCAGCACAGACTTCCGGCTGCGAGCGGGTCCGCAAGGGCGCGATCCTCGCCCGATGCCACTACCACATGCCCGACGTCCGTCCAACCGGGGTACGTCTGCTTGGCGATCGCGACCGCGGTCCCGTAGCGGTCGGATCCTGCGACTCGCTGCACGCTCAGGTTCACCTTCAGGCCCCCGTCTGGCCATGGATCGGCAGCGACGGCCGGGAGTACCGGAACGGCCGAGAGTAACGCTACTCCGAGCAAGACCACGATCGACCGCGTCACCTTCACCGGGACTCCCTTCGTTGGCTGTCTGCAGTATACCGTCCGATCAGGGGGCGGACAGGCATCCTTCCTGACTGATCGGGAGAGTGTCCAGGAACCGGTACACGCTCGTTGTGAACGCCTGCGGCTGCTCCTCGTGCGGGACGTGCCCGCAGTCTTCGATAGCCACGAACTCCGCCCCGGGGATCGCACGTGCGAGCCGCTCGGCCTCCTCAGGAGGTATCACCCGGTCGTCATCTCCCGTCATCACCAGCGTCGGACAGGCGACCTCCCCGGCCCTGTCGCCCAGTCGCTGCGACGAACTCGCGACGGTCAGTTCCCACAGCGCGCGGTCCCAGTCGTCCACCGCAAGCGGTGCGCGGTAACCGGCCCGGATCTCGGGCGTGATGCGCGAGGGGTCGTGCCACGCGAGTTCTAAGAAGCGATCTCCGCCGGCCCCGCCGATCTGCCGCGCCACCAACGGGCCGAGCCGACGGACCTGCGGGGTCTTCAGAAGCGGGTACATCCACGTCGGCGGACCCCCCTGCGTATAGACCGCCGCATCCACGAGCACGAGTGCCTCCACCCTGTCGGGGTAGGTGACTGCGGTCAGCATGGCGATCGAACCACCCGCCGAGTGGCCGACAAGGACCGCTCGCTCGATGCCCAGGCGATCGAGCAACGCGACCACCATGTCCACCTGCGCCTCAGGGGAGTACGGGCTGCCACCCGGATAGTCGTCGGTCTCCCACGATCCCGGGAGGGGGCGCTCGGTCAGGCCGAACGCCGGCCGATCGAAGGCGATCACGCGACCGCGCTCGGCCAGAGGTCCTGCAACCTCGCGCCACGAGAACGTGCTCGCTCCGAACCCGTGCAGCAAGACGAGCGCGAGATCGCCCGAGCCCTGGTCGCGAAAGTGGACGTCGATCCCGTTCAGCTCGGTGAAGCGCGAATCGTCGTCGGCAAGCTCACGTGCCGGCACCGTGTCCCGAAGCGCCGGGACCGGAACGACCAGCGGTCCTACGAGCAGGAGCGCAACCAGGGCCGCGACTCCGTACGCCAGGCGCCTGCGCGTGCGATGCGACATCAGCCCTCCTCACGGTGGCGGTTCTCCACTAAGCGTACCCGATGCGGGTATGAGAAAGGCCCCCGCGGTCTCCGTCGAGGAGTCTGCAAGGGCCTTCGAACGATCATGGTGGGCGCTAGAGGATTTGAACCTCTGACCCCTTCCGCGTCAAGGAAGTGCTCTCCCCCTGAGCTAAGCGCCCATAGCCGCCTCACGAGCAGCGACGACTATTGTAACAGGCTCTCTCCGATGCGCCAGACCCCAGTTCCTCAGACCTCCGGAGGGCTGTTGCACGGCCGCGGAGGGCCGTGGTAGTCTACCCCTTGCGCGCGGACGTGGCTCAGTTGGTAGAGCACAACCTTGCCAAGGTTGGGGTCGCCGGTTCGAATCCGGTCGTCCGCTCCATCGACACCTCGGAGGTCGGCCCGAAGGGCAAGCACTGCGGCCCACTCGGCCGGCCTTCTTTGACAGAGGAGCACGGGCTCCCGTACAGATGGCGACGTCGCCAAGTGGTAAGGCAGAGGCCTGCAAAGCCTCTATCCCCGGTTCGAATCCGGGCGTCGCCTCCAGGCTTCGATGCGGGTCCGTCCGGAGCACCGGGCGGACCCGCCGTGCATATGGCGCGCGAGGTGAAGCGACCGCTCGTGCGCGACGCCAGCCAGGACTGATTGTGGTATCGTGCTGCTCCCCACGCCGTACCCCCATCGACGAGCAGGATCCATGTCCGAGACGCCGACAGCGATCACACCGCGCCAGCGGCTGCGCCGCCTTCCAGGCCGTGCCGTCGGGATGCTGCTCGTGTGGTTCGTCGTGACCGAGGCAGACATCCCATCTCTCGTCATCGGCGTCCCGATCGCACTTGCCGCCGCGGTGCTCTCGGTGGCCCTGCAACCCCGGAGTCTGTCGGGCGTCTACCTTCCGGGGGCGATCCGCTTCGCGCGGTTCTTCGCGGTCAACTCCGTGCTCGGCGGGATCGATGTCGCGTTTCGCGCGCTCGGTCCGCGCATGCGCCTTGAACCCGCCATCGTGCACTACCCGCTGCGGATCAGCGGGGCGTTCCCCCGGGTCTTCTTCGCCAACACCATCAGCATGCTTCCCGGGACCCTCAGCTCCCGCCTTACCAGCGACACTGTCGAGGTGCATGTGCTCGACTGCACGCGGCCGGTGATCGAGGACCTCGCGCAAGTCGAGGAGCGCGTGGCCGACCTCTTCGGCGCACAACTGTCTCCGCACGAGGGTGGTGCGGTCCTGTGACGCTTGCGCTCCAGATCCTTGCCACGGTGATCCTGCTCACTGTCGCCCTCGGCATCTACCGTATCGAGCGTGGACCCACCGGTACGGATCGCATGCTCTCCGCGATGCTGTTCGGCACCTCGGGTGTGGCACTCACGCTCGTACTTGGCGAGCTGACCGGCCTACACGGCCTGCGCGACATGGCACTTGTGTTTGCGCTGCTCGGCGCGCTCACCGCTGTCGCGTTCGTCAAGCGCGCATGGGGGGCCGACGACTGATGGCGTGGCAGACCGTGACCGACTGGATCACCTACGCGCTCTTCGCCGCGAGCGGCTTCTTCTTCTTCGCGGGATCCGTCGGCCTCGTGCGGTTTCCCGACGTCTACACCCGGCTGCACGCGCTCACCAAGTCCGACAACCTGGGGCTTGGGCTGGCGTCGGCAGGCCTCGCTGTCCAGTCGGGCTCGTGGGTCGTTGCCGCCAAACTGCTTCTCATTTGGATGATCGTCATAGTCGCCGGAGCCACCGCATGCTATCTGGTCGCCAACTCCGCCCGGAACAGCGGCGTCGAGCCGTGGACCGGTGGTGACCGATGATCGGCGTCTTCGACATCCTGCTTGTAGGCACGCTTCTGTGGATCGCGTTCGGTTCGCTCAACGAGAACAAGCTGTTCAAGTCGGTCGTCATGTTCATCATCTTCGGCCTGTTCATGGCGATCGCCTGGATCCGCCTCGGCTCGCCGGATGTCGCGCTCGCCGAAGCGGCCATCGGAGCGGGCGCGACCGGAGCGCTCATGCTCGACGCCGTCGGACACCTGCGCTCCCGCGCGACGCCATACCCCACCGGCCACGAGAGCCGGGAGTCTGACGATGGGTGACCGCCGCCGCTTCCCCGCTCTCTTGCCACTGCTCGCGAGCGGTGGCGTGCTCGCGTTTGTCGGCAGAGCCGTGCTGGCACTGCCTCCCGCCGCGAACGGACTCGCCGTGGAGATGCGCGACGGCGCGAAGGCCAGCGGCATCAAGAACGTCGTGACCGCCGTACTGCTCGACTTCCGCGGTTACGACACGTTGCTCGAGATCGCGGTGCTCATGCTCGCCACGGTGGCGGTCCTCTCCTTGCGTGAGGACCCCGCCGCGCTCTCACGGCGCATCGCGGGCCGGGCTGGCCCGGTGCTCGGCGCACTCACGCGCACACTTGCTCCGCTGATGATCATCGTGGCGGGACATCTCGTGTGGGTGGGCTCATCCGAACCCGGTGGCGCCTTCCAGGGCGGTGCCGTCCTGGGGGCTGCGGGGATCCTGCTCGTACTTTCGGGCTACGCGCAACCGGCGTGGGCCGGTCAGCGGATCGTGCGGTGGGTGCTGACCGTCGGCCTGCTCGCGTTCATCGGTGTCGCGCTCTACCCGATGTTCGGAGGCGGCTCGTTGCTGCAGTACCCGGCCGAAAGCCGCAAGAGCCTCATCCTGTTCATCGAGATCCTGCTCACGTTGTCGATCGGCGCAAGCATCCTGAGCCTGTTCCTGGCCTCGGCTTCAGCGACGGCAGGCGGTGAGCGTCCATGAGCACATACCTCGTCTACACGGCAGGTGGCGTACTGCTCTACGCGCTCGGCACGTACGGTCTGCTCGCGAAGCGCCACCTCATCCATAAGGTGATCTCCGCCAACTTCATGGGTAGCGGGGTATTCCTGATCCTTATCGGGTTGGGCAATCGCTCCCCGGAAGGCGGCCCCGACCCGGTCCCGCAGGCCATGGTGCTCACCGGCATCGTGGTGACCGTCGCGCTCACCGCGCTCGGCCTGGCAATCGTGAAGCGCTACTACACCGCCACGGGCCTCGACAATCTCGACGATGAACCGTCGGCAGGTGGTGACCGGTGAACGTGCTCGCCCAGTTGCCCGGACTGCTCGTCGTCGTCCCGCTCGCAGGCGCCGCGATCTCATTCGTCGCGGGCAGGCGCCGCGCACCCCATGTGGCGCTCGCGACCGCCCTCACCGTGCTGGCACTCGCCGTCGCACTTGCGGTGCACGTCCTTGACGATGGACCGTTCCGCTACCAGGTCGGCGGCTGGGGCGCGCCGCTGGGTATTGACCTCGTTGCCGACGGCGCCGCGGCGCTGTTCCTCGTGCTGACCGCCATCGTAGGGCTGGTCGTCACCCTCTACGCCACAGCGTACTTCCGCACCGACGACGAGACCGCGTACGGTCACGGCCTGTTCTGGACCCTGTGGCTGTTCATGTGGACGTCGCTCAACGCCCTCTTCCTCACCGGCGACGTCTTCAACGTGTACGTTTGCCTGGAGCTCGTGGGGATCTCGGCGGTCACGCTCGTAACCATCGGCGGCGGTGCCGAGGCGCTCCGTGCCGGTGCACGCTACCTGTTCGCGAGCATGCTTGGCGCGATGACGTACCTGCTCGGCGTGGCGCTTCTGTATGCGGCCACCGGCCAACTCGACATGGACGTCCTGCGCACCACCCTCGTGGCCGACACGACAGCGGCCACCGGCCTCGCACTGATGATCGCCGCGCTCGTCCTGAAGACCGCGCTCGTGCCCGCGCACTTCTGGCTCCCCGCCGCGCATGGCTCGGCGCCGTCTCCGGTGAGTGCGGTCCTGTCGTCGCTCGTAGTCAAGGGCTCGTACTTCGTCATCCTGCGTCTCATGCTCGATGTCATGCCCGCCGACTACCTGCCCGGAGTCGAAATCGTCCTCGGTGTCCTCGGTTCGGCAGCCATCGTATGGGGCTCGGTACAGGCCCTCCTGCAGACACGCATCAAACAGCTGGTCGCATACTCCACCGTCGCGCAGATCGGGTACCTGTTCCTTGTCTTCCCGCTCGCCCGGCACGGCGCCGACGTGCTGACGCTCGCTCTCACCGGCGTGCTCGTCCACGCGCTGTCGCACGGACTCGCAAAAGCCGGGCTGTTCCTCGGCGCCGGAAGCCTCATGACGCGTTTCGGCCACGATCGCATCGCCGATATGGGGGGCGCGGTCCGATCGGCGCCCGCGCTCACGTTCGGCGTCGCACTGGCCGGTGTCACCATGATGGGTCTCCCGCCGAGCGGCGGCTTCGGCGCAAAGTGGCTCCTGGTGTCGGCTGCACTCGCAAGCGGAGAGTGGTGGTGGGCCGCGGTACTCGTCACCGGAGGCCTTCTGGCTGCCGCCTACATGTTCCGCCTTCTGAGCGTACTGCTGAAAGACACGCCAACTGAACTGCACGCATCCAAGGGCGACGCGCGGACCGAGTGGCTTCCGCTCGCACTCGCACTCGGCGCGGTACTGCTCGTCCTCGCGATACCGCTCGTGAGCAACCTCGCGGCAGCGAGCAACGTGCTCATACACGCGGGGGTGACGCCGTGACGGCATGGCTCCCCATGCTCATCCCGGCCATCGCCGGTATCGCGACCTTCGCGCTGGGCGAATCGCGCGGCCGCGCGCGCAACGCCGTCAACCTCACCGCTGCCGCAATGTCGATGGCGCTCG
The DNA here is from genome assembly GCA_002347725.1 of Actinobacteria bacterium UBA2272. Classification (GTDB taxonomy): domain Bacteria; phylum Actinomycetota; class Coriobacteriia; order Anaerosomatales; family Anaerosomataceae; genus UBA2272. The sequence continues at coordinate 66,607 of DDXA01000003.1, read as the reverse complement.
TGGCCCGGCTCGTCGTGCACGCCTACAACGGGACGGTCGTCGCATCGACCATCCCGATGCTCCCCGGACTCGAGCTTGGCATGAGTGCCGACCTCCTCGGCCTGCTGTTCGCCGCCGTCGCGACCGTCCTGTGGGGCGTGACGCTCGTCTACGCGATCGGCTACATGGATCACGCCGCTGACCGCGCGCGCTTCTTCGGGTTCTTCGCGCTGTGCATCGCAGCGGCAAACGGCGTGGCTCTGGCCGACGACCCGCTCAGCCTCTTCATCTTCTACGAGATCCTGTCCCTGACGACGTACCCCCTCGTGGTACATACCGGCACGCCCGAGGCACTGGCAGCAGGACGCAAGTACCTCTTCTACGCGCTCGGCGGCGGCGCTGCGCTTCTCGTTGGCGTGGCATGGCTGGCAACGATAGCCGGCCAGACGCCCTTCACGCCCGGCGGCGCACTCACAACTGTGTCCGGCCGCACCGCCGAACTGCGCGTGATCTTCGCGCTCATGGTGGCCGGCTTCGGCGTGAAGGCTGCTCTGATGCCGCTGCATGGCTGGTTGCCGGGCGCGATGGTCGCACCCGCCCCGGTGAGCTCGCTGCTGCACGCGGTCGCCGTCGTGAAGGCCGGCGTCTTCGGCATCATCCGGCTCGTGAACGAGCTCTACGGCCCCGATCTGGCCACCTCGCTCGGGGTGGCGACGCCGCTCGCGATCCTCGCGGCGGTCTCGATCATCGTCGCCTCGGTCATCGCGCTGCGTCAGGACGACTTCAAGCGTCGGCTCGCGTACTCCACGATCGCCCAGCTCTCGTACATCACGCTGGGCACGGCGCTCTGCTCCCCGCTCGCAGCCGCCGGAGCGCTCGCCCATCTCGCACATCACGCGGTCATGAAGATCACGATGTTCTTCACGGCCGGGAGCGTCTACGAGACCCTGCACGTGAAGAAGGTCAGCCAGATGCCCGGCCTTGCACGCCGCATGCCGCTGACCATGGCCTCGTTCGCGGTAGCCGCCTTCGCACTCGCGGGCATCCCGCCGCTCGTCGGCTTCGCGAGTAAGTGGATGCTCGGCGTCGGTTCCACCCAGGGCGGATCGGTGTGGGCGCTCCTGGTCTATGTGTCGAGTGGCGCGTTGGCGCTCGGCTACATGGTGCCCATCCTGACATCGGCACTGCGCGAAGGGGACCACGCCCCGGCCCGCGGTGCCGAGAGCGACCCGCGGATGCTGTGGCCGATCGTCACGGTCGGCGTGCTGACGGTCGTACTGGGCCTTACCGCCGGACTGCCCGGCTCACCGGTGCACTGGGCCATGACCGCGATCGCGCCCTCGTTCGGGGGGTGGACACCGTGACCCCGATCCTCCCCGCCGGGATCCGCTCGCTGACGTTCTCGCTCGACGAAACGGGCACGCCGTTCCTCATCCTCTTCGCGTTCCTGTGGACGATCTCCGCTCTGTACGCGTTCGCCACGACTCCCGCGGGAGAGCGCGCCCGGCTCTTCGCCTACTTCGTGCCGTCCGCACTCGGCGGCGTGACCGTTGCGCTCGCCGGCGACGCCATCTCCTTCTACCTCTGCTTCGCGCTCATGGCGATCCCGGCGTGGGGTCTGATCACCCACGCCCGTACAGCCGAGGCGCGGCGCGCAGGTACGATCTACCTCACCCTCACCGCCATCGGTGAAGCACTCCTGCTTGCCGCCCTCGTCATCATGGCCGTCGAGGCCGACTCCCTCGCCCTTCCCGTGCTTGCCGAGGCGATAGGCACCTCACCTTTGCGTGACATCACTGTCGCGCTCCTGCTCGCGTCGATCGGTCTCAAGATCGGCACGCTTCCCGCCAGCGGCGTCTTGCCTCTGAGCTACACCTACACCCCCGCTGGCGCCGCCTCCGCACTCGCAGGAGCCTCGGCCAAGGTCGGCGCGCTCGCGATGCTCCGACTCCTGCCGGCAGGCGTGATGCCCGAGGAGTGGTCGTACGCGGTGATGGCCCTCGGCATGGCGACGGCGTTTCTCGCCGCGATTCTCGGTACACTCACCACCACACCCCGCGCCGTGCTCGGCTACTCGAGCGCAAGCCAGATGGGCCTCATCCTCGTCGCAGCCGGCGTCAGCCTCACCAGCGCCGAGGCGGCACCTCTCGCCTACGGCGCGATCGTGGCGTTCTCGCTGCATCACGGACTCGCGAAGAGCGCGCTCGTCCTCGGCGACGACGTCGTGTCACGCCTCACCGGCCGTGCACGCACAGCGGCGCTCGCCGCGCTCGCCCTTCCTGCCCTTGCGCTCGTCGGCGCGCCGCTCACCAGCGGGTTCGTTGCCAAGTACGCGCTCAAGGACGCCGTTCACGCGCTGCACGGCACGGTTCCCGAGGCGGTCTACGCGCTGCTTCCGTGGACGGCGATCGGGACCGCCGCGCTCATGCTGCGCTATTTCGTACTCACCCGCGAGCGAACCGCCGAGACACATGTGTCGCCCCGGGTGCCGGTAGCGCTGTGGAGCCTGGTGCTCGCGGCAGTCGCACTGGTCGTGTGGATGTGGCCTGCCCACTGGAACGTGCACGCCATCGAAAGCGCGCTCTCGCTCTCGTCGATGTGGACCGCGCTCTGGCCCGGACTGATAGCGGTCGCGGGCTGGATGGCGCTTCGCTACGCGCCGAGGGGCGCACGGCGGCTGAACGGCATCGTGCCTCCCGGAGATGTGCTGCTCGGACTCGCTGCGGCCGTGCGCGCCGCAGACCGCTGGCTCGCAGGACGGTCGCGCTCCGGAGGGGTGACCGCACGTGGCGAGCGTGCGGACATCGCACCTGCACTCCGCGCGACGGAACGCTCTGCCGTAGCGTGGACGGCGGCGAGCACGCTGTTCGTGCTGCTCGTGTTGCTCCTCGTGGCGCTTAGTACGCGCTAGTCGCGGCCGCGCCTTCCCGGGCGACCTTAGCACCTAGACGCCGTACTTGAGCTGGATGCGCCGCGCCTGGTCGAGACGGAACAGACCGCGCTCGAGATCCTTTGGATCGGCGATGTTCTCGACTGCCCATGCGAGGATATCGCGAGGCACGAGGGGGTAGCGCTTGCGCGCTTCGGCGACGGTCATGGCTGCGGCTCCTTCTACGACGACTGCTGCGACTGCTGCGATGACTAGAGCTGATCCGTCTACGACGGATTGTGCGCGAAAGCACCCAAACCGTCAAGTGTCACTCGAGACTCAGTGCAACTCACGCACGCCATGTTCGTCAGCGTGCCCGCCCCGCGCACGGGAGCGCTTACGATCCCCACCGCTCGAACAGGCGGTGTTCGACGCCGAGAACGTCGAGTACCTTGCCGACCACGAAGCTCACCATGTCGTCGACGGTCGCCGGACGCTGGTAGAATGCCGGCATCGCGGGCACGATGACTGCTCCGGCTTCAGCGAGCGCGGTCAGATTGCGCAGGTGGATCAGATTGAGCGGCGTTTCGCGCGGAACCAGCACAAGCGTCCGCCGCTCCTTGAGGGTCACATCGGCGGCTCGCTCCGCAAGGTCAGAGGCAAGCCCCGCCGCGACCGACCCGACGAAACCCATCGAAGCCGGCATGACGATCGTCGCGTCTATGGCAGACGATCCCGAGGCGACCGCGTCGAACAGATCGTCGTCCGACACGACCCGCAACGGCACGTCGGGCCGCAGCTCCAGGAACCCCAGCACCGCCTCACGGGCGCCGGTCTCCGGCAGTACGAAGCCGAGTTCGTAGGCGGTCACCTCGGCACCTGACTTGGTGAAGATCAGCGTCACTTCGCCGACCAGGAGCAACTGCTCGACGAGACGCATCCCGTAAGCCGAGCCGGACGCGCCGGTGATGACCACGGTGTAGCGCTTCATACGAATCCCTTCCCTACGAGAGAAGCCGATCGGCGAGCGCCCCGGCGAACACGACGATGGCGATCACGCCGTTAACCGTGAAGAAGGCGGCGTTCACGCGCGACAGGTCCCGAGCCGACACGATGCTGTTCTCATACCACAGCAAGGCGGCGGCCACACCCACGCCGGCGTACCACGGCCAGCTCGCTCCGGCGAGAACACCGCCGAGAACGAGGAACGCAACCGTCAGCACGTGTGCGACGCGCGTCTGAACGAGCGCTCTCGCGACACCCCGGTCCGCCGGCATCGAGTGCACGCCGTCCCGGCGGTCATACTCGACGTCCTGCGTCGCGTAGATGATGTCGAATCCCGCGGTCCACAGCGCGACCGCAATCCCGAGTATCCACGGCGCCGGATGCGCGAGCGGCGCGCCGAGCGCTACCCAGGCCCCCACGGGCGCCAGACCCAGACACAGACCGAGCCAGTAATGGCACAGCGGCGTGAACCGCTTCGTGTACGGATAGAGGAGAAACACCGCGAGCACGATCGGCCACAGCGTCCTCGTGACCGGCGCGAGTCTCCACACCGCGAACAGGAACGCCGCGAGCACGACGAGCGCGAACAACCACAGCTCACCCGCGGCGATCATCCCGGCGGGTATGGCGCGTCCTGCGGTGCGCGGGTTGCGAGCGTCGATCTCCGCGTCTGCCGCGCGGTTGACGACGAACGCGAAGGAACGCGCGCCGATCATCGCGATCGTGATCCACACAAGCGCCTGCCACGACGGCCAGCCGCCGCTGAAGGCATCGAGCGGGACGACCCAGCCGCCACCGACGGCGAGCACGAGCACCTGCTCGGCAGCATCACGCGCAGGACCCACAAGCGAGCCGTCCACGTACCCATCGGACAGGCGGCCGACGTAGGCGGACGCATACAGCGCGCCGATGTACGCGTACGGGAGCGCGAAGATCGAGTGCTCGAACTTGACCAGATCGAGCAACACCTTCACCTTCTCGGCGATCCTGCTCACAGGCCGAGCCCGCCCCACATAGCGTCCACACGCGCTTTGACCTCAGGCGACATCTCAAGCGCCTCGGGCCACTCACGCTCGTGACCTTCGCCCGGAATCGGGCGGGTCGCATCGATGCCCATCTTGAAGCCGAAGCTCTCGAAGTTACTCGAGTGATCGAGCCGGTCGAGCGGCCCCTTGCTGATGAGGATGTCTCGCGACGGATCCACGTTGTTGAAGCATCGCCACGCTACCTGGGAGTAGTCATGACAGTCCACGTCTTCGTCAACGACGATGACGAACTTCGTGAACATCATCTGTCCCATGGACCAGGCGAAGTTCATCACCCGGAAGGCAGCCCCGGCGAACTCCTTGCGGATCTGGAAGATCGCGCAGTTGTGGAAGACACCCTCGAGCGGCAGATCGTAGTCGACGACCTCGGGCATCATCGCCTTGATGACCGGCAGGAAGATGCGCTCTGTCGCCTTGGCCATGTAGCAGTCCTCCATCGGCGGGCGACCGACGATGGTCGTGGGGTAGATCGCGTCCCGGCGCATGGTCATGGCCTCGACGTGGAACACTGGGAAGTCGTCGGCGAGCGAGTAGTAGCCGGTGTGATCGCCAAACGGCCCCTCCCACCGCATCTCGCCGATCTCCACATAACCCTCGAGCACGATCTCGGCGTGCGCGGGCACGAGCAGGTCGTTGGTCACGCACTTCACCACCTCGACCGACTCCCCGCGCAGGATACCGCTGAACAGATACTCATCGATGATCGGTGGCACGGGAGCGGTAGCCGAGAAGATCGTGACCGGGTCTGCGCCGAGCGCTACGGAGACCGGCATGCGCTCGTGGCCGGCCTCTGTCCACTCGCGGAGGTTCTTCGCGCCGTCGTGATGCTCGTGGATGTGCAGTCCCGTCGTGTTCCGATCGAAGACCTGCAACCGGTACATGCCGATGTTCGGCTTCCCCTTCAGACTCCGTGTGACCACGAGCGGCAGCGTGATGAACGGCCCGCCGTCACCCGGCCAGGTGGTGAGCACCGGCAGACGGCCGAGGTCGACGTCGTCACCGCGGAGAACGACCTCGTGTACGGGCGCCTTCGAGGACTTGATCTCCTTCGCACCAGCGCCCGCCAACCCCGCCAGGTTCTTGGCAATGCCGATCTTGTCCATCACGCTCGCCGGTGCATCGAGCGGCAGTAGTTCCATGAGCTCGCGCGCCTTCGCGTCCAGATCGCGCCACGTGCCTGTCTCGGCATCGACGCCGAGCGCCCACGCCATCCGGTCGTACGATCCCATCAGGTTGATGGCCACCGGCATGTCGTAGCGCCGCCCCGTTGCGCGATCGACCGGCTTCTCGAACAGGAGACCGGGGCCCACCGCCTTGCTCACACGATCGGTTATCTCACCGATCTCGAGCGCCGGATCGACCTCGGCGGCAACTCGCCTCAGCTGTCCTTTGGTTTCGAGAAGCGCCAGGTACTCGCGCAGGTCCTTGATGGCCATCGGTCCTCCTCGGACGGGTCATGACGGCTCAGATGATACCGTCACCCAACACGCACCACCAACGGCTCAGGTCCCAAGAGCGTCTTCGAGCGTGTCGAGCGTATCGATGGGCTGGACGCCGTGGTCAGCCGCAACACCGTGGCGGTCGATCAGCACCGCCTTCATGCCGAGCGCGCTCGCACCGAGGTAGTCCGCGTAGTGATGGTCTCCTACGTGCGCTGCCTCGGCCGGGTCCACGCCGATGCGCTCGCACGCCAGGCGGAAGATCCGGGGGTCGGGCTTGTGGAAGCCCACATCGGCAGACGACACGACATCGGCAAGGACATCGGCAAGGCCGAGGCCGTCGAGCAGTGACGCCAGGCGCGAATCCCAGTTGGAGATGATCCCGACCGCGACTCCACGCAGGCGCAGCCGCTCGAACGCGGGACGTACGTCATCGTAGAGCGCCCACCGGTCCGAACGGCCGAACTCGTCGTACACGCGACGGGCGATGTCGACCGCTTCCGCTTCGATGCCGAGTTCCCGGCACAGCAGCGAGTACATACCGACCCAGACAGACGAGGTCCTCTGTTCATCGGTCCAAAACGCATCGTCCTCGGCGTAGCGCTCTTCGTAGTAAGCGTCCACGAGCGGCATGTACGACTCGATAGCCGCCAGATCGCGCACGTGACCGGCCTCGACGAGGACTTGGCGGCAGACCTCGGACACGCTCGGATGCGCGTACAGCAACGTGTTGCCGACATCGAAGAAGACGGCGCGCGGGAAGGTCACGTCAGGTACGTGACCACGTCGGTGTCGCGCTCTCGCGGCGCCGGCACCTCATCGGCATGACCAAGGACGATCATGGAGGTGATCTGCCAACCGTCGGCGATGTCGAACTGCTCGGCGAGCCGGTCGCTGATCCAGTGTGGGACCGAGATGCTGCACGCGCCGATTCCCCGCCCGACCGCGGCGAGAAGGAGGTTCTCCAGTGCCGCCCCCACCGAGATCGCATAGTCACGCGCCTCGTGCTCGTCATCGGTGCACGGTGATGCGACACCGATGATCACCGGCGCGCGACCGAGTTCTGCGTAGAACCGGGCGGCATGTTCGACGCCCTCCGGCCCGAGCATGTCAAGGTACTCGTCGAGGTATGAGGTCGTCATCGCCATTACCTCGGCGATGCGAGCCCGGCTCTCCCCCATGGCCACGTGGAAGTACCACGGCTGAACGTTCATACGTGATGGCGCGTACGTGGCGGCATCAATGAGTTCGGCCACGACCTCGCGGGCCACGGGCGTCCCGTCGAATACACGGATCGATCGTCGTGATCGGATCGCGTCCATCAACTCCATGCGTCAGCCACCTCCTCGCATCGTCGTCCACCACAGGATACCGCTCCCGGTCGACGGAATCACGCCCTGCTGGCATCTGTCGCACCTCAGGCTCACAGATGCTTGACGAGAGTGACCGCCGTGCCTCCCCCGGGAAGCCGAACGAAGTCCACGCGATCCATGAGCGCCCGCATGAACATCACACCGCGCCCGGAGGATGCGTACGGATCCCCGTCCGTCCGTGCTTCGCCATCGAAGCCGCTTCCCCTGTCACGCACTTCTATGGACACGCGATCCGGGTAGGCGGTCACGTCGACGTGGACCACGTCGCCCTCGCCGCCGCCGGGCGAACCGTGCCGGATCGCGTTGGAAAGCGCCTCTCCAACGGCGACCCGCACGTCGAACAGCGCCGCGTCCGAGAGTGCCAGCGACTCGACGACATCGCACACCTCGGAACGGCCGAGCGAGAGCGATGCCGGCACTGCGGGAAACTCGAACTCCCGCACCCACAGCGGGGCGGCACACACGGGTGATAGCTCAAGTCCCGCCATGGCCTCAGCGGCATCGGCGGCAGCCGAGATGGTATGACCGGCGCCTATCAGCCCGGAGAGCTCGAGGACCCTGGCGACGTTACGATCAGCACCCGCCAGAATGAGTCTCCCGCCCTTGGGTTCCAGGAGGCGGTCGGTCCAGACGATGAGTCCAAGCGCGGCGCTGTCTGCGTACGGTACCCGTTCGAGATCCAACACGACATTGATGCAGCCGCGGTTCACCGCGCTCTCGAGCGCCACTTGGACATCCGGGGCGGTGGTCATGTCGATGTCACCCAGTATCCTCATCACGCACACACGGGCGTCCTGCGCGTGCTCGGTGACAATCTTCATGCGCTGCCTCCGCCAGACGGCCCGTCTCTCGAACGTGCTCATTCCACCAGGTGTACGCACCGTAACGCCGTCGACCACGCTCAGGGCGTCCGGACGACCGCGAGGACGGCCGCGTCATCCCGCAACTCGCCCGATGCAAACCTCTGCAGAAGCTCCAGGAGCCGCTGCGAGACGTCGGCCGCACTACCACCGGCCCGGAGGGCACGCCTGACCCGCCCTTCACCGAAGAAGCGGGCACCGCTGCGCGCCTCAGTCACGCCGTCCGTGTACATCAGCAGCGTCGCCCCGGGATTCATGGTGAACGACGACTCACCCCACTCCGTGTCTGCGACGGCACCGAGAAGCGCACCGGTCGTCGTGAGGCGTGAGATGCCGGCCGTGGTCGGATCGAGGACGAGCGCCGGTGGATGCCCGCCGTTGGCGTACGCGAGCTTACCCGTTGCGGTATCGAGAAAGCCGATCCACAGGGTCACGATGCCGGCCGGATCTCCCGTCTCGATGAGCATCGCATTGAGCTCCTTGACGATGCGCGCCGGCCCCAACCCTGCCACAGCCATACCGCGTATCGCGTACTTGATCATCGAGGTCTGGGTCGCCGCCTCGACGCCCTTGCCGCAGACATCGCCGATGGACACGACAACCCGGCCGTCGGGCGCCAAGAACATATCGTAGTAGTCCCCACCGATCTCCGCGTCGCCGACCGCAGGCAGGTACACGCTGCTCGCCTCAATGCCGGTTATCCGCGGAAGACGGGTAGGTAGAATGCTCTGCTGCAGCACGGTGGCCACATGATGTTCTCGGCTGAACATGTCGGCAGTGTCGATTGCCAGGGCCGCCTGTGACGCGAACGTGCGCATCAAGTCGAGCTCGTCGCTCGAGAACGCGGACTCGGCCATTGCGAACGCCACCAGCACGCCGATACTGCGCCCGCGAGCGAGCAGCGGCACCGCGAGCAGTGACTGCAGCCCCTGCTCGGACGCGGCGTTGAGCAGTCGGGTGTCCGTATCCGCGAGTCTGTCGAAACGTTCGGGCTCCCGCGTCTCGAACACCCGGCCCACAACGTCCTCACCGCTACGGAAGGTGGTCTCGAGCATGTCCCGGTGTAGGGCACCCCGCGCCATCGGCACGGTCATCACCTTGCGTTGCGCGTCGTAGGTCAGCAGCATGACCGCGTCAGCCGACAGGATCTTCTGTACGACGTCGAGCACGCGGTTCAGCACGATGCGGCTCTGAAGCGACGATGCCACCGCGTGACTGATCCGGAAAATCGTCTCCAGATTGTCCGCGCGACTCGTGGCCTGCTCGTACAGCGACGCGTTCTTCAACGCGAGAGAGACCTGCTTGCCGATCGTGTCGGCGAGTGCGAGCCGACGTGGGCCAAGGCGCGCATGGTCCCGGCCCGACAGCAGCACCAATAATCCGATCTGTGCCTCGTCCATGCGAAGCGGAACGAACAGGACCGCGCGCGCGTCACGGCGCTCCAACAGCTTCGTCAGAGGGCCGTCATCGGCCGCGCTGCGCCGCAGAAGAACCGGGCCCTCGACCGGCGTGTCTTCCGCCACGAACGAACGATACGCCGCCGCCCACTCGGAGGGTTCGTCGTCCGCGCGAGCCGCCAACCCGAAGCGTGCAGGATCATCGAGGAAGACGAGTGCGCGATCGAGTCCGAGCAACTCGGCAGCCATCCCGCCGAGTTCCGCAAGCGTCTCCTCGAGCGCAAGCGGCGAAGCGAGTCTCTCGGCGATGGCCTGCAGCGCCTCAGCCTCCCGTCGTGACTGCCGCTCCTCTTCGAACAACCGTGAGTTCTGCAGTGCGATGGAGGCCTGCGCGGCGAACGAGCGTACCGTTTCCGACTCCGCGTCCGCGAACGCCACAGGACCGCTGCGAACGACGACCACCGCTCCAATGGTCTCGACCCCGGAGCGTAGCGGAGCGGCAAGGACGGCCGCTGACGGGTGTCCGTGCAGACCCAGCAGCACGTCATCGATGCCCGGCGCGGCCACCACAGACTCACCCGACTCAAGCGCCTCGGCGACCCATGTCACGTCGTCAACGGCTACGCTCACATCTCGGCTCCCTGCAAGCGCGCCCTCAGCCGCGACGAGATCGAGCCGCCCCTCCTCGGAGAGCAGCAGTACGTCGACATCGACCTCGCCCAGCATGTGAGTGATCGACGAGGTGACACCCTGGAGCACAAGCGACATGTCGGACGCCCGTGCAAGGAGTTCGGCGATATCGCCGAGGCGGTCCATGCGCCTCACGACCGAGTTGAACGCCTCGAGCAGGCGCCCGACCTCGTCACGGCTCTCAACCGTCGCCGGCTCCACCTGAGCTCCGGCCGCAAGTGCACGTGCGCGGACCTCGAGCTGACGGAGCGGCCGGGTGACTCGTCCGACAACGATGAGGGCCGCGATGAGGGCCACCCCCAACGCCGCCAGCCAACCGATGAGTCCCGGCTGCAACGCCGCCAGGATCTCGCTCCAGGCGCCTTCCGCGGGCTCGACGACGCCGACCCGCCATGCGGGGCCCGGAGGGTCGGGCAGGAGCGAGTAGTGACCAACATGCGGGCTCGTGCCGTCCACCCGCAGACTGCCCGTGCCCGACTCTGCGTCATCAGGCCTGAACGAGTAGACGTCATCGCCTCCGGCTGAGACGTCCTCACCGAATATGCGCTGCCCCGACTCGTCGAAGACGATCGCGCGCGTCGAACCCTCAGTACGCCCGACATGATCGAGGGCCGAAGCGACGAAGTCGATCCGTAGCCGCACGACCAACACTCGCGGCGGCCCTTCGGGCAGCCTCACGGGTGCCACCGCCCACAACGCCCCTGCGCCGTCAGACCCAGGAGCAGCCGTCCATCTGAACGTAAGACCCTGACCGGCCGCGGCCGAAGAGACCTCAGGCGCCCCGTCGAGAGCAGCCGTACCTGCCGACCACGATGCGACAGTCGCCCCGTTCGACTCGGCGAGAGTCATGCCCCGGACCCATGCCGTCTGCTCGGCCCCGAGTGCGGCAAGCGCTCGCGCCACGGTCACTTCGTCGGCCTCAAGGAGCGCGGGGTCGCTGGCGCATGTCCGGACGACCCGTCCCGCGGCGCCGAGCTGCCCCCCTATGTCGGCGGCAAGCATCTCCCGGTACGCCAGCTGACGGCTCGTCGCCTGCCGCTGCGCCATCTCGTACACGCCCGCCGCTGTTGTGGAGACGAGCAGCAGCGTCGTGATGATCACGATCGCTGCCGCGAGAGCGAGCAGCCTGTTGGTCAGCGTGAGACGTGGCGCGTCCCGGTGCCGCATTGCGTCCCCTGACGGATTAGGTTCCGGCTACTGCCGAGCACACCTATCCTAGAGCAGGGCAGATGCAGCGGCAACGCGCCGTCAGCCGCCTATCTTCGGGACGACGGTAGAAAGCGCGCCGACCAGTGCGGCGAGGCGGCCGGTCAGGATGAGCACGCCGAGCACGATGAGGACACCGCCGGCGACACGGTTGATCACGAGTGCGCGGCGATTGAGCCATGCGAGTAGGGGCTTGATGCGCCCCAGCAGCAGCGCGACTGCAAGAAACGGCACACCGAGACCAGCCGAGTACACGCCCAGCAGGAGCGCACCTCTCGCCGGATCCTCGCCACCGGCCGCGAGCATCAGGATCGAGCCGAGGATCGGACCCACGCACGGCGACCAGCCGAACGCGAAGGCAGCGCCCATCACGAGTGCGGCAGCCGGCCCGAAACGACGCGCCTTGTGCATGTCGAACCGCGCCTCGCCATACAGTCCCGGAATCTTGATCACCCCGAGCATGAAGACTCCCAGGGCGATGACGGCTACACCGGCGATCCGCTCGAACAGGACCCGATTGGCCGTCAGGAAGCCGCCGAGTAACGATGCCGACGCGCCGAGCGCTACGAACACCGCAGAGAAGCCGATGACGAACAGCAACGCGGGAACGAAAACGACACGAGTGGCGGGACGCTCATCTGAGCCACTGGAAGACCCCAGGCCCCCGATGAACGCGATGTACCCGGGAATGAGTGGCAGCACGCACGGCGATAGAAACGTGAGCATGCCTGCCCCCAACGCAGCCCACATACCCACCGCAGCAGTCATGATCACGCCTCTCCCGAGCCTTGTTGGACCGATCCTCGCATGCGGCATTATACCCCATGGGGTATACGAGTGTCCAACGTCCCCGGTCACCCCCGCGCCCGGCGGTGCTAGTCGCTTTCCACCTCGGCGCCGTACCCGAGCTTCACGATGGCGGCCACAATCTCATCGGGTCTCACCAGTTCGGGATCGTGCTCGACCTCCGCGAGACCGGAATGGTGATCGGCGTGAACCGATGCAACGCCCTCCATGTCCCCCACGTCCATCTGGATGAGCATCGAGCACGACGGGCAGTGTAGGCCCGTCGTCTTGAGCCGTGTCGTCACAAGCGCCATACGCTTCTCCTTTGACTCCGATCCGGTCAGCCGTCTGACCGCCGGCCCGAACGAGCGCCGGGGCGTGCATGTGTCATCGAGCCGCAGTACGGACACATGCGCCACTCGCCGAGTAGTTCTCGCCCGCACGCCAAGCACGGGGCCACGTCGCTGGCCGCCGTGTCTGACTTGGGACTTCGCTGACCCAGGAGCACGAACATCGCGCCACCGAGTACCGATGCTGCCACCAACGGCGTGACCCAGCCAAACTGCTCGGTCAACGCGCACCGCACGTGACCCGGATCGATCGACAGCAGGATTGCGGTGCCGGAGACCGCCACGATGACGGCAGCCACGCCTACGCCTATGAACACGGTCCGACGCCGCTCGCTCATCTTCTGCACTCTCGCCCGGGAAGGTTCTGACTGCCGGGTATGTGCAAGCGATATGCCAAGGACCGGGCGATCCCCCATCGAGCCTAGAGTCCAAACCGCTGCATGCGGGCCTCAAGCGTCTTGGTGGTCAGTCCGAGCAGCTTGGCGGCCTTGGGCGCACTCCCGCCGGCGCGCTCGAGCGCCTGCTTGATGAAGTCCATCTCCGTCTCCTCCAGGTCCAGCCCCGACTCCGGAAGCACGAAGCACCGCGTGCCCGCATCGCACACGTTCACACCCGCTCGGATCTCGGCCGGCAGATCGTCCAGCCCGATCTCGTCGCTGTGCGAGAGAATGACCATACGCTCGATGGTGTTCTCGAGCTCGCGGACGTTCCCGGGCCACTGGTACTCGACGAACGCCCGCATAGCCTCGGGCGAGATCGTGCGCCCCTGAGCCCCGTACTTCTCGAGGAAGTGGGCCACCAGCGGCGCGATGTCGTCAAGGCGCTTGCGAAGCGGCGGGATGGTGATGGGGACGACATTGAGTCGATAGTAGAGGTCCTCTCTGAACGCACCGTCCGCGATCAACTGCTGCAGGTCCTGGTTGGTTGCGGAGATGACCCGTACGTCGACCTCGATGCTCCGTGTTCCGCCGAGTCTCTCGAATGTGCGCTCCTGGAGCACGCGAAGCAGCTTCACCTGCACCGCAGGACCGATGTCACCGATCTCGTCCAGAAACAGCGTGCCCCCGTTGGCCATCTCGAAACGGCCCGGTTTCGCCGTCATCGCGCCGGTGAAGGCGCCCTTCTCGTAGCCAAACAGCTCGCTTTCCAGCAACGTCTCGGGAAGCGCTCCCGCGCTCACGGAGATGAAGGGTCGCGTCGCTCGCTCCGACAGCCGATGCAGGGCACGGGCGACAAGCTCCTTACCTGTCCCCGACTCACCGTAGAGCATGATGGTGGCCGATGTGGGGGCGACACGCTGCACGGTTTGCAGCACGCCGAGCATGTTCTGGTCGGTGGCCACGATGCCCTCGACATCCCAGTCCTGCTCGAGTTCCTCGCGCAGCCGGTCGACCTCGGCAGCGAGTTCACTCATCTTGAGCGCCTTCTCGATGGAGAGCTTCAACTCCTCGAGATCGAACGGCTTGGTCAGATACTCGCTGGCTCCCGCCTTCATGGCTTCGACCGCAGTCTGGACGTTGCCATGCGCGGTGAGCATGATGACGGGGAAGCGGTGACCTTTGCCTCGCAGCCGGCGCAGCACCTCCATGCCGTCGGGAGCGGGCATCTTGTGATCGAGGACCATGAGGTCCGGCTCCTGCTCGCTGATCCCCGAGAGTGCCTCCTTGCCGTCCGCAGCCTCGGCGACATCGTAGCCCTCGGCCTCCAGGGCCTGCCGGAGCACCCATCGCATGTTCTTCTCGTCGTCGGCTATGAGCACGCGACGCTTCATGATCTGTCTCCTCCCGAACGGCTGGCGGGCACGGCGACCGTGAATCTGGTCCCCGTCCCTGGCGAACTCTCGACGTCGATGCGCCCGCCGTGCTGATCGATGATCCTGTGTACGATGGTCAGTCCGAGGCCGGTACCATCGTCGCGCGTCGAGTAGAACGGATCGAAGACCTTTGGCAGTGCCTCGGCGGGTATGCCCGGGCCAGTGTCGGCCACGGACACGAAGACGAGATCGTCATCATCCCACACGCGCACCGTTATGGTACCTCCGGCCTCTTCCATCGCCTGGACCGAGTTGGAGATGAGGTTCACGAGGACCTGCTTGAGTTGATCGGCATCAGCCGCGACGAGCGGCACGCCGGCCGCGAACTCCGTCTCGATCTCCACCCGCCATTGGTTGGCAAAGCGCCGGGTGAACAGCACCACGTCAGTGACGACACTCTCGACATCGGTCGGCCTCAACGTGGGCGCCGACGGCCTGCCAAAGTCCAGCAGCGCCTTGATGACCTTGTCGAGCCGGTCGATCTCCTGCTTGATGACGCCGGCGGCCTCACCGATCCGCGCAACATCTCCATCGGCGACCTCGAGCAGCTGCACCGAGGCTCTGATGATGCCGAGCGGGTTGCGGACCTCGTGCGCGACACCTGCGGTCAGCTCGCCCATCGCGGCCAGACGGTCGGTGCGTATAAGTTGGTCGGTGAGCGCCCGCACCTCGGACACGTCGTCGAACGTGACGACCGCCCCGAGAAGACGACCGTTGACATCGCGCATCCGTGACATGCCAACCTGCATGTGTACCGTGAGATCGGCGCGAGTGACCACCTGGGTA
Organism: Actinobacteria bacterium UBA2272; assembly: GCA_002347725.1. Taxonomy (GTDB): domain Bacteria; phylum Actinomycetota; class Coriobacteriia; order Anaerosomatales; family Anaerosomataceae; genus UBA2272. The sequence goes on along the minus strand of DDXA01000003.1, from coordinate 51,008 downwards.
TCCATGACCAGCCTGGGAACCCGCCCCGAGAGCAGGCGCGAGAGCCCCGCGTCGATCCCGCCGTCGCTGGAGAACAGCACGCCGAGCCGACGAGGCACCATCTCCGCCTCGGGCATGCCCAGAATCCGCTCGGCAGCCGGATTCGCGGTGGCCACCGAGCCGTCGGGCCCCACGGTCAGAACGCCCGAGGTGATCGAGCGAAGGATCGACTGCGTGTAGTCCTGGATGTTGACCAACTGGATCGCGCGCTCCTCGAGCGTCCGATACGCGCTCTCGAGCTGCAACTTCACGACCCAAAGGTCGGTGGTCTTGCGCTCCTCGAGGTCACGGATCCACCCGAAGAGCGCGCCGGTCGCCAGGAACATGACGATCTCGTACAGGTTGTCCACGTCCGGGCCGATAAGCCCGCCCATCGCCACGCGCGCGTGAGGCGCGAACAGCAGGGAGGCGGCGACCGCCGCAACCAGGCCGCCACGCAGTCCGAATGCGAACCCCGCGTACATGATCGGAACGTAGTAGAGCTTGCGGTAGAGCAGGTGCATCGTCATGCTCTGCGCGCTTGTGTCGGTCATGAAGTGCAGCGCGGTGATCACCGCCAGCAGCACGATCACGAGTGCCACATCACGGCGGGAGGTCGCGCGGCGGCTCCCCGCGTCCAAACCGTTGTTGGGAAGGACAGATCCGCTCATCGCCGCTTCCTGGCCCACGACGGCTCTATGCCGAGCTCCTCGCGATACTTGGCCACAGTCCGCCGGGCCACCCGCACGCCCTCGGCGGCGAGCGCCTCGGTGAGCTTCTGATCCGATAAGGGGTGACCCGGCTCCTCGGCCAGCAGCAGATTCCTGATGCGCTGCTTGATCGTCGTGGCGGCGACATCCATACCGCTCGACGATCGGTACCCGCCGGAGAAGAAGTGCTTGAGCTCGAACAGGCCGTACGGCGTCGCCATGTACTTCCCCGTGACGCCACGGCTCACCGTAGACAGGTGGACGCCGATCTCGACCGCAACGTCCTCAAGCCGCAGAGGGCGCAGATCGCCCCTGCCGTCCTCGAAGAAGTCGCGCTGCACCTCAAGGATGATGCCTGCGATCCGACTCACCGTGTCCCGACGGCGGTCGACGTTGCGCATGAACGTCTCGGCCTGCCTGATCTTGTCCTTCAGGTAGCGCTTCGTATCCTCGTCGGCCGATGAGCCGGAGCGCAACATCGAGCGATATCGTGGACTCACGCGCAGGACGGGGACCGCCTCGTTGTTGGCAATGACGAGCCACTCGTCGCCGAATCGCCTCAACGTCACATCGGGCACCACGTATCCGGGCGCCGGTCCCGGCGAGAACGCGCCTGCAGGACGAGGGTTGAGGGACTTGAGATTCTCGACTTCGTCGCGCACCACGTCTTCGCTGACGCCGATCGCGCGCGCGATCTTCCGGAAGTGATTGACCGCGACGTCGTCGAGATGGTTCTCGATGATCGTCGTGAGAACCGGAGATGCCACTCCGATCGTCTCGGCCTGGAGGAGCAGTGCCTCGACGACCGAACGCGCTCCGACGCCGGGGGGATCGAGCTGCTGAATCAGGCGCAGCGCCTCCTCGGCGGTCTCCTTCGAAACACCGGTGATCTGCGCGATCTCCGAGCAGCTTCCGACGAAGAAACCGTCGTCGTCGAGAAAGCCCACCGTCGCTCTGGCGGCGAGCGCTACCTCATTGGGAGCGTCGAGAAGCGTCAGCTGCTCGAGCAGATAGTCCGCGAAGCTCTGAACGCCACCCACGAACTCATCGGCGTTGACCGTCTCGGCGTTGGGGTCACGCGGAGCGTTCCCGTCCATGCGCTCGAGCTCTTCGTACTGGTCGAGCCACTCGTCCCACGCGCGCTCGTCATCGACCTCGTCTCGACGGTCGTCGGCATCCTCCGAGGAGTCGTACTCCTCTTCCTCGACCTCGAGTACGGGATTCTCGAGCAACTCGGTCTCGATAAGAACCTGCAGCTCGGCGACGGGCATCGCAAGGATACTCAGGCCCTGATAGACCTGCGGAGAAAGGGTTATCTTCTGCCGAAGTTCCGGCCGGTGCGTGAGATCCATGGACTCACCTGCGGGTCGGGTATGCAAGCAAACAACGTACCACACTGATTATGCACGCTGAGGGCAAGGGGATAACAGCGCACCCTCACAGCCCGTCGGGCGCACCGTCTCCTGCGACCACCGGCATCTCGGGCGGTACCGCGGTACGGAACTGCGACAGTACGACCGCGGCGATAACGAGCCCGCCTCCCAGCAACTGCAGCGTGCTCAGGTGCTCGGCAAAGAGCACCCACGCCGCGAGACCGGCGATGACCGGTTCCACCGTCGACGTGACCGAAGCCTTCGTCGCCTCGATGAGATGCAGCGCTTTCAGGAACGCGCCGAAGGGAATGACGGTGCTCACAACCGCGAGCACCAGGACCGCGCCGAGCGCGCGCATGTCGGACAGGAGCAACAGGATCGGCCCGGGCCCTCCGAGCACCACGAGCCAGAAGATGCTCGCAGCGCCGAGGCCATACGCGAGAAGCGTCCACGGAGTGAACCTGCTCGCGGCGTATCGCCCCATCAGCGCATACCCGGCGAAGAGCACCGCCGACGCGAGCCCCCAGGCCAGTCCTTCTGCCGAGACCGACATTCCATCCCCGCCGATCACGCCCACCATGAGCCCGCATCCGACAACGCTTAGGCCGACCGCCGATGGAAGCGCCCAGGTCAGCCGCTCACCGAGCAGCGCGACCGAGAACACGAGCACGATCACAGGTGCGAGGTACTCGAGCAGGATAGCCGTGGCGACCCCCGTCAGCGAGATCGTCTTGAAGTAGGCGAAGTGCACGAGCGCCAGGCCGAACACCCCGAAGAAGCCGAGGAACGGCAGGTCGCGGCTCCTGACGACAAGGTGGCTTCGCTGTCGCGCGACAAGGTACGCGGCCACGATGAGAAACGATACGGCCGCCCGGGCAGCCGAGAGCAACACCGGATCGACCGAGAGCCCCAGGGGGGTCACGATCCAACCGACCGTTGCGACGCCCGGCTCGGTGAACAGCCACTTGGCCATCAGACCGCCGCACGCCCAGCACGCCGCGGCCCCCAGCACGAGCGCGTACCCTTCGGCGACGCGCGAGGTCGCCCCCCGGGCATCGGTCAGCTTCACAGCATGCCACGCTCTTCCTGGGCTGCGGTCTTGCCCTTCTGATACGCGTCGAGCGGCTCGAGATGCGCTATCACGTCGGTGACCTCGTCGAAGGCGTCGTAGACCGCGCGCTCCACGCGTTCGGCGACCTCGTGACCCTGCCCGACCGTGACGCCCGAATCGACCTGCACGTGCAGGTCGACATAGACATCGGTGCCCGTGCCGCGGCTCCTCACATCGTGGCAGCCGAGTACACCGTCCACACCTAACACGACGGCGTTCACGGCAGCCGGCCGCACACGCGCCGTATCGGCAAGCGTGCTGCCCGCCTCTCCCAGGACGCGGAACGCGGCGATGATGATGAACACGGCGACCACCACACCGAGTACGGGGTCGGCGATGGGATAGCCGAGACGGACGGCCACGAGGCCGCCGATCACGCCCAGGGTCACCATCACGTCGCTCGCGGTATGACGTGCATCGGCCGCCAGGATCTCGCTGCCGAGCCTTCGAGCCGCACGCCGCTCCACGAAGGTGACGACGAGGTTCACGGCCAGAGTGACCGTCATCACCACGAAGCTCAGGGTGTCGACAGCCGGGCCCGCGCCCGGATCCTGGAGCCGCTCGAAGGCGGCCGAGCCGACGCGCCACGCAGCGAAGAGCAGCAGCGCGCCGATCGCGGCTGAAGCGAACGTCTCGTATTTTGTGTGGCCATACGGATGGTCGCTATCGGCGGGACGTGCGGCCAGTCCGAGACCCAACAGACCGATGATGTTGGATGTCCCGTCGAACAGCGAGTGAAAACCGTCGGCGGTGACCGAGACCGAATCGATCCAGAGTCCGTACACGAGCTTGGCCGACGCTACGGCGAGATTCAGGAACAGAACCCACCAGAGCACCCGCCGAACCGCCCGGATTCTCTCGACCGCTCCCTCACGTGGTCGCACATAGCCCATGGACGCTCCCCACTTGCCGGCACATACCCCCTAGGGGTATATTCGCAAAGACAAACGATTCGATTGTACGCCAGGAACCAGCCGAAACAAGGAGCCGGGCATGACTGACACGCTACGAGTGCCGATGGGCACGACCGAAGAAGAGCGCCGGCGGATCATCAACCGGCTCAAGCGCCTCGAAGGTCAGATTCGTGGACTGCAGACCATGATCGAGTCCGGCAAGGACTGCGAGGCCATCCTGACTCAGATCATGGCGGCCAAATCGGCGCTCAACCAGGTCGGCCTGCACATCGTCGGACACTCGATGAAGACCTGCCTCGTCGACGACGAGGCCCGGAGCAGGGACGAGTTGATCGACGAGGCTATCAAGGTGTTCCTGAAGTACTCGAGCTGCGTGCAGTAGGTGACCGCTCGCGTCACCTGACCGCATCGTCGACGATCGCAACCATCGCGACCTCGTCCCCCTCGGCCCGCGGTGCCGCCTCAGGTTCGATGACGTTCCACAGCACCGTCGGCCGGATCGCCGTCACCCACACGATCTCGCCCTCGGCGTACACGTGCAGCTTGCAGGGATGCTCGTCGTCGTCACCAGCCACCACATCGAGGACGACGAGCGGCTGGATGTCGAAGCCCTTGGCCGCAAGTGTCGCCTGAAGGTCATGGCGCCGGACAACGCAAAGGCCGTGGGAGCGCACAGCGCCCTCCACGGCCTCAAGAGTCTCCCGGAATCCCCTGGATCCTTCTCGCCTATACGTGAACTCCACCTGGGCGCTCATCGCATGCCAGCCTCACGGACGGCCGACTACGCTCAAGAGAAACCACCTCTCGGAGCGCATGAGCCGCCAGAACGAGACGGGAGGGCGACGAAACCGCCGCCCACTCCGCTGTGTACCTTCGTCGAGCCACACTCCGGGCATACCTTGTCGGCCTCTCTGATGAAACGCGTCAAGAACCGGTCGAACCGGTGCCCACACTCCGTGCAGTGCAGTTCGTACGTCGGCATCGTCGATCAGACCAGACCGAACTCGCGGCCGAGCGCATCGGCGCCTCGCGCACCCACGACCTGCGTGACCAGAGTACCACGCTCGAACTTCGCGATAGTCGGAATGCTCATGATTCCGTACTTCATGGCGACGTCACGAGACTCGTCAACGTTCACCTTCACGAACAGGGCCTTGTCGCCGACTTTGGCTGCGAGCTTCTCCAACTCGGGGGCCACCATCTTGCACGGGCCGCACCACGGCGCCCAGAAGTCGACGATCACGGGAACCGTCGCATCGAGTACCTCGGTGGTGAACTCGCTCTCACGTATCTCACGGACTGCTGTACTCACCGTGTCTCCTCCCATACGGGTCGGTGTTCCGGTTGCCAGTATACCCCATGGGGTATCACTGTCAAGCGCTCTGGTGGCACTCCCCTGACGGTTCATCTATCGTCGCCAGTGGAGGTGAGAACACTCGTGACCGACTGGATCTTGCTGCTCGCCGGAAGCGTCTTATCCGGAGCGGCACTCGTCGCGGCTTTCGTGCTGCCCTCGCCCGCCTCCTGGCTCTCGCTCGTCGCCGGCGCCGTAGCACTCGGACTCTCCCTCGCCGCCCTTGACGGCGTCATCGCCCGGTACGCCACGCTTCAGGCCGGTCTTTCCGGCGTGTTCTTCATCCTCGCCGGAGCGGGCATCGGCTACCGCGTCGCCGCAGCGATACTCCCCCACCTCGGTCGCGAACTGACCTTGCCTCCGCGCATGCCCGCCGCCCTCGGCAGCGCCGATGCGGTCGTACTCCTGTCGCACAGTGACCCGGAGCGTTACAGCCCGAGCGCGATCGCGCGCCGCCACCGGCGCCTCGTCGACGGTGCGGGCATCGAGGTCCCCGCCACCGCCGTGCCGTTCGTCTTCCTAGCCGAGAAGGCCCGCTACCGCTCTCAACACGGCCGGGCCCCGGGCGCTCCCCAACTCCGGGCGCTCGCCGGGTGCGTGAGAGACGCCCTGGCAACGGCGGGCCGTGCGATGCCCGTCACCGTCGCGTCGGCCGACGACGCTGGCGCCCTTGCGACCGCTGTCGCCGAGCACGTGAAGGCTGGCGCGGCGCGGGTCTCCGTGGTCGTGCTCGGCAATGAGGACAGCGATGCCGTAGCCCGTGCGAAGAGCGCGCTCAGCTACGCCCGTCCCGGGGATGCGGGGGTCTCGGTCGCGTTCGGTCCGTCCCTGTGGCACGACACGACACTCGCGTCGCGACTCGCAGAGCGCATCCTCGCGCCAGCGCACGACCAGGACCTCGCCGATGTCGGCGTCGTGCTCGTCTGCGCCGGTGCGCCACCGGAGTGGGAACACAACCACGCCGCCGCCCGCGCCGACGAGAACTTCTTCAACCAGCGAGTGCGGATGCTGCTCGCCGACGCAGGTCTCGAGGAGCGGTGTGTGCGGATCGCGTGGCTCGACTGGCAGACACCCGACGTGACCGAGGCCGTGCGGCATACAGCGGCGCTCGGATGCACGCGGATCGTGGTAGCGCCGTCGACGATCACGACACCGTCGCTCGACTCGGCGTTCGAGCTGGAACGCGCCATAGAAGGCGCGCGACTGCCGGATTCTGTGCGCGTGGTGTCACTGGACCCGTGGGCCGATGACAGTGGATTCGCGGACGCTGTTGTCAGAAGCGCCTTGGCTGCCCTCGGGGCTCCTACAGGGACGCCTACACCCTGACCTTGCAGCGCTCCCAGTTCCACGCCTGGCGACGACGGATCTGCGGGATCCTGAACGCGTAGCGAAGTGCGAGCGCCAGGCCGCCACGATCGGCTTCTGCTCGGGTCTCAAGGGCCTCGATGCTGGCGCGCAGATCGGCTGTGGTGGTGCCCTTGAACATCGTGTAACCCTTGCCGACTCCGTGCAGCACGTGCGCGTCGGATCCGCCGACCGCCGCGATGCCCTGGCCGCCGGTGAACATCTTCGCAGCGACCCGGTTTGCCCAGCCCAGGTACGGGACCGAGTTGTAGACCTCGAGCGCGTGGAACGCCAACTCGCTCACGGCGGCGGCAAACCCGCTGCGCCCGAACGGTCCGAACACGCCGCGGCTCGAGAACGGGTGCGGGATGATGGCGATGCCGCCCTGGTCGGAGATCCGGCGGATCGTCTCGGCAGGGGTCAGTCCGGAGGGAATCTCCTCGGTGAGGAACAGGCCGATGACGTGGCCTTCTGTGGAGGACACCTCTTCGCCGACGACGACCTCGATACCGAAGACGTCTTCGAGCTCCTTGGCGAACAGCGCACCCTCGATGGTGTTGTGATCGGTGATCGCGATGACCTTGAGATCGGTCCTGGTTGCCGCGAACTCCATGATCTCCGGAATCCTGGCGAGGCCATCACTGTGGTTCGAGTGGATGTGAAGGTCGGCTTTGCTCCAGACCTGTGTGCTCACGTGCACCCCCGGGTCGATCGTAGACGTACGGCCAGTCACTATAAGCAAGGGCCGTACCGTTATGGGTATCTCATCGGCAGTCGAGCGCGGTTCCTGTAGTGTCAGCCCAATGTCCCAGTCTGGCAACTCCCTCACGCAGCCGCTCGAGAGATGTGGCGTAACTGAACCGCAGGAAGCCCTCGCCTCCCGGCCCGAAGTCGGCGCCGGGAGCCACTGCGACACCGGCCTCCTCGAGCAGCCTGCCCGCCAGTGCCACCGAGTCCGCACCCCACGCGCGCGCATCGGCGAACACATAGAATGCGCCGAGAGGCTCGGTGGCCACGCCGAGTCCGATCTCGCGCAGTGCCGGCACGAGGTACCGCCGCCGCTCGTCATAGACCGCACGCATGCGCGCGACATCCTCGCCGGCGTGGAGCAGAGCCGTCGTACCGGCCACCTGCACGAAGTGGTTCGCGCACAGGAAGAAGTTCTGCTGGATCTTCTCGGCGGGCCGGACGAACTGCCGCGGAGCGATCATGTAGCCGAGACGCCACCCGGTCATGGCGTACGCCTTCGAGAAGCCATTGAGAACGAATGCGCGGTCGGTGAACTCGAGGACCGTGTGTGACGGGCCCTCGAACTGCAGCCCGTGGTAGATCTCATCGCTGACGAGCCACAGTCCATGACGGTCAGCAAGTGCCGCAAGTGCGGCGAGATCCTCGGCAGACAGCACACCGCCGGTGGGATTGGACGGCGAGTTGACCATGACCGCTTTGGTCCGTGGCGTGATCGCGGCCTCGACGTCCTCGATGCGGAAACGGAACCCGTCCTCGGCACGCACGCGCACGGGTACGGGCACACCCCCAAGGAACGCCACGTAGTTGGGGTAGGCCGGATAGCAGGGGTCGGCCATGATGACCTCGTCGCCCGGATCGAGCAGCGAGCCGAACAGCAGCAGCATGGCTGGCGACGTGCCCTGGGTCACGACGATGTCGCCGGCATCGACCATGGCGCCGTAGGTGTCGTGCATGTGAGCGGCGATCGCGTCACGCAGGTCCGGCAGGCCAAGCGACTGCGTGTACCCCGTCTCACCGGCGTCCATAGCCGCCTCGGCTGCCTTCACGATCACCCCGGGTGTCGGGAAGTCCGGGTCGCCTATCTCAAGTCGCACGATGTCGCGACCCTGGGCCTCGAGTTCCTTCGCCCGGGCCACCACGTCCATCACGACGAACGGGCGGATCGATTCGGCGCGCTGGGACACGTCGGGCACGTCAGGCTCCTGTCAGTCGAGCGGCGTACTGGCGGGCGATGTAGACGGACAGCGCCTCTACCCGGCGCAGATCGGCAAACCCGATGTCGGTCGTCGCGATGATCTCGTGCGGCGGCTCGGGATCGAAGCTCAGGCCGAGTTCGCTCGCACGCTCGTAGAGTTCCGTGCCGGGCAGCACATGCAGCGTGGAGCTCTGGATCTTGCCGGGGTCGAGTGCGAGACAGAATGCCACGCCCTCGAGGAATCCGTCGGCCGAGTCGCCGGGCAGACCAGCGATCAGATCGCACTCGACACTGACACCGTGCCTCTTGAGCGCGCCGATCCCCATCGAGAAGCGCTCGCGGTCGAAGGCACGGTGGCACGTCGCGAGCGCCTCGGCACCGATACTCTGCGGTCCCGTCTCCACCGACTCGACTCCCGCGCGTGCCAGAAGCGCGGCCGCCTCATCGTCCACGCGCTCGATGTCCACCTCGACGGTGTGCAGCCGGACCCCTCGCGCCGCATGCGGCGCGAGCGCCTCGGCCAGCCACGCCAGGCGTTCGGAGGTAAGGTTGAACACCGAGTCGATGAAGGAGAACGACTTCAACCCGGCCTCGCCCACCAGATGGGCGATCTCAGCCTCCACGCGCTCGCGGCTGAACGAGCGGATGCGTCCGTACCCCTTGCCCTCGAAGCAGTAGGCACACCGGTGTGGACAGCCCCGGTACGTCTCGATGTACGCAGTGCCCTCGGTAGGCTCGATCACACCGGTGAGATACGGCGACGGGATGCTGTCCAGATCGGCGATGAGCGCGCGGTCCGGAGCCGCCTGCGGGTGCCCCGCAGCGTCACGCCCGGTAACGCCGTCGGCACGCGAGAATGGCTTGTCCCGCCGCGCGAGATCGAGCACGTCGGCGAAGGCCTCCTCTCCCTCACCGCGAACGATCGCGTCGATCTCAGGATGCGCCTCCAGCACATCGGCAGCGACCGGCCCCACCTCCGGCCCGCCGAGGACGATGCGCACATCGGGAAGCGCACGCTTCACGATCCGGCAGACGTCGTAGACGGCCCGGGCACTCCAACAGTAGACGGAGACGCCGAGAACATCGGGTGCGAGCCCGATGATGCGGTATGCGATCCACCAGGCGTCATCATCGCTCGACAGGTCGAGTGTCTGGAACGCGACCCGCCCCGCGAGGCGCCGATCGGCCTGTGCATAGGCACGCAGATAACCGAGCGCGAGGGACTGGTAACCCGGAGCGTTCAGTGCCAGGAGCGCGACTTTGAGCGGCTGTGTCATCGGCTCCACCCACCTGCGACGTGATGAAGCCGATGTGACTCCGGCAGAGCGAGGGTGGGGTCGGCTTCCACCCACATCCGGTTCACCATGCCCGTGTCGCACGCCGCCGCGACGACCGCGCTTGCCGAAGCGGGCACGTCGCCTGCGGGAACAAGCCTGATGGCGTCGATCTCCCATGCCGAGAGCATCGCGATCGTGGCCGGCAGAGCGTCGAGCGTGTGACGGCACACCGGGACGATCACGGTGACCGCCACGCTCGCACCGGCGCGAGATGCGGCCTCCCGGTACGCCGCAACCCCCGTCGCCACGGCCCGGCCGAGTCCTGGCCGACCGGTCAACGCATCTGCGGCGGCCTGGTTGGCGGCGAGTACCCGGACGTACAGATGTCTCACCCCCGCGCCGAGCGCGCCGGTAGCGTGTGCGGGTGACGCAAGCGCGCCGCCGTCCGTTTCGATGGCGATGCGCTCGAAACCGGCCTCGACACACGCGCTCACCAGTTCGGGGAGCGCGGGGTGGGCGAACGGCTCCGGGCCGGTCAGTACGATGTTGGGTCCCGGGACACCCTGCCACGCATCTGCCTCGGCGGCGATCTGCGCGACGATCACGTCCGTCGGGTGATAGACGGCCGACGTCGGCGCCGCGCATCGCGCGCACCCGAGGGGCGCGCCCTCTCCCACCTTGATCGCAACGAACCCGATCACGCAGTCCCCCTCGCTCAGCCGGACTTCAAGTATAGCCGTGCGGCGGTGCCCGGGTGACGACGGTGTCGACACGCGCCCCTCCCGTCGGATCCGGCAATCCAACAGGGCCCCCACCGAGACGGTGGGGGCCCTGTGTATCGCTGGTGTCCGAGGCGAGAGTTGAACTCGCACGCCCTTGCGGGCACTAGGCCCTCAACCTAGCGCGTCTGCCATTCCGCCACTCGGACGAAGCGTCCCCGAGGGGACAGCGAACGAGAGTATAACAAGACCTCCTGCGCCTGCCTAGAGCGTCTCGTGCCTACGTCGCATCGGCACCCGAGACAGCCACAGAGTGCGACTGAGCGCTCACGGGGATGGGGAACGGGGACGCGAAATGGCACGCGGCCTCGTGCCCGGGAGCTACCTCGCGGAGCTCCGGCTCCTCGGTGCTGCACCGCGGGAACTGCGCGATGGGACACCGCGTGTGGAACCGGCAGCCTGTGGGCGGATCGATGGGGCTCGGTACGTCGCCCTGGAGGATGATTCTTTCGCGCTGGCGCTGCTTCACGGGGTCCGGGACCGGCACCGCGGAGAGGAGCGACTGCGTGTACGGGTGATGGGGCTCGTCGTACAGACCCTTCCAGTCCCCGGTCTCCACGATCTTGCCGAGGTACATGACCGCGACGCGGTCCGAGATGTGCCGCACCACCGAGAGATCGTGGGCGATGAACACGTACGTGAGCCCGAACTTGTCCTGCAGTTCGTCGAGCAGGTTGATGACCTGTGCCTGGATCGAGACGTCGAGGGCGGAGACCGGCTCGTCGCAGATGATGAGCCGGGGGTTGAGAGCGAGCGCCCGGGCGATCCCGATCCGCTGCCGCTGTCCGCCCGAGAACTCGTGCGGGTAGCGGTTGATGTGCTCGGGGTTCAGGCCGACGACCTCGAGGAGCTCCTTGGCTCGACTGCGTCGCTCCTCCGGAGTGCCGATGCCGTGCACGACGAGCGGCTCCCACACGATCTCACCGATCGTCATGCGCGGATTGAGCGACGCGTACGGATCCTGGAAGATGAACTGCACATCCCGGCGGAACGCCTGAAGCGCCTTGCCCTTGAGCGCCAGCACATCGATACCGTCGAAGGTGACCGAACCGGCGGTCGGCTCGAGCAGCCGGATGATGCAGCGGCCGGCAGTTGACTTGCCGCACCCTGACTCGCCGACGAGACCAAGAGTCTCGCCCGAGTTGACCGAGAACGAAACGCCGTCCACGGCATGGACCTTCTTGCCAAGACGGGACGCAAGCACTCCCTGCTCTACCCCGAAGTACTTGACCAGCCCATCGACACGGAGAAGCTCGGACATCTACTCCACCTCCATGTCGGCAGAGCACGGCATGACGTCACGCGTGAACTCAGGCTCTCCGGAGAAGTGACACGCCGAGCTATGTCCGGGCTCGATCTCGCGCAACTCGGGCACGTCGGTGCGACACACGTCCTTCGCATACGGACAGCGAGGGTGGAACGCGCAACCAGACGGGATGTCGATCAGACTCGGGGGCTGCCCGTTGATCGGACACAGATCGCCCTTCTCGCTGATGTCGTGCCTCGGCAGGCTGTCGAGAAGACCCCACGTGTACGGATGGAGCGGGCGATAGTACACGTCATCGGTCGTCCCGTACTCGACCTGCCTGCCCGCGTACATGACCATGACATCGTTGGCCATGTCCGCGACCACGCCGAGATCGTGCGTGATCATGATGATCGCGGCGCCTGTGCGCTGCTGCATCTCGATCATGAGCTCGAGGATCTGCGCCTGGATCGTCACGTCGAGCGCCGTGGTGGGCTCGTCGGCGATGAGGATGTCTGGGTCGCACGCGAGCGCCATCGCGATCATGCCGCGCTGCCGCATGCCGCCCGAGAACTGGTGCGGGTAGTCGCGTGCACGGCTCGGCGCGTTGGGGATGCCAACGAGTTCGAGCATCTCGACGGCGCGGGCGTTGGCGGCCTTGCGGTCCATCCCTTTGTGGAGCCGGAGCGCCTCGGCTATCTGATAGCCGACGCGGAACACCGGGTTGAGCGACGTCATCGGATCTTGGAAGATCATCGCGATGCGATCTCCACGCAGCGAGCGGATCTGCTCGTCGCTCATCTCGAGTACGTTTTCGTCCCGGAACAGGATACGTCCCCCCGCGATCTTGCCGGGCGGGTCGGCGATCAGACGCATGAGCGACAACGCCGTCACGGACTTGCCGGACCCGGACTCGCCGACGATCGCGAGTGTCTGGCCCTCGGCGAGCGAGAAGCTCACGCCGTCAACGGCCTTCACTACCCCGTCACGCGTGTGGAAATGCGTCTTGAGGTCGGTGACCTCGAGCAGTGAACCCATGTCAGTCCTTCATCTTCACGTCGAGTGCATCCCGCAGACCGTCGCCCATGAGAACGAACGAGAGCACGGTGGTCAGGATGGCGAAACCGGGCCACACCGTGAGCCACGGTGCGGGGATCATGAGGGCCTTGGCCTCCGAGAGCATGCCGCCCCACGACGGCGTCGGCGGCTGGACGCCCATGCCGAGGTACGAAAGCGCCGCCTCGGTGATGATGGCGCCGCCGATGCTCATCGTGCCGTACACGATGATCGGCGCGATGGCGTTGGGCATGATGTGGCGGAGCATGATACGCAGATCCGACGCGCCCATGGCCCGCGCGGCATCGACGTACTCGTTCTCCTTGACCGAGAGGATCGAGCTCCGCAGCACGCGAGCGATCGACGGCCAGCCGAGGATGCCGATGGCGATGAAGACGTTGCGATAACTCGGACCCAACACCGCCAGGAGCGCAATGGCGAACAGCGTGTACGGGAACGCGAAGAAGATGTCGGCCGTTCGCATGACGAACGCGTCGAGCAGCCCCCCGTAGTAGCCGGAGAGCGAGCCGAGCGCGAGCCCTATCACGAGCGAGATGCTGACGGCCAGGATGCCGACGGCGAGCGACACGCGCGCACCGTAGACGACGCGGGAGAACACGTCACGTCCTATCCGGTCGGTACCGAACGGGTGGTCCGCCGACGGCGCCTGCATGCTCGCGAACTCGGTCGATGTGGGTTCGGCGAAGTTCTGTGGGACCCACAGGTCAGCAGAGACGGTCACGATGATGATGAAGGTGATCCAGGTAAGGCCGGCGATAGCGAGCTTGTTCTTGCGAAGGCGCATCCATGCATCTCCCCACAGCGTGCGGGAAGGATGCGCGGTGACCTCGGGCACCGCAGGAACCAGGGTTCGGGGCGGCTGATCCTGCAGCTCATGGCCACCTGCATCGAGCGGCCCTCGCGGCGTGTGGAGATCCCCACCGTCAGGATGCTGCCTGTCGGCGCTCATTCGGTGGTACCTCCGTATCTGATGCGTGGGTCGAGCACCGCGTAGCTGATGTCGACCAACAGGTTGACGAACATGACGATCAGCACGACGACGACCACACCACCCATGACCACCGGCCAGTCGCGCTGCATGACCGCGAGGTAGATCTCACGTCCGACGCCGGGCCACGAGAACACGCTCTCGGTCAGGATGGCGCCACCCATCAGCGCACCAAGATCGATGCCGATGAACGTGACGACAGGGATGAGTGCGTTCTTGAGTGCGTGCTTGAACACGACCACACGCTCTGAGAGACCTTTGGCCATGGCGGTGCGTATGTAGTCCTGACCCATGGCCTCGAGCATCTGGCTGCGCATGATGCGCGCCACGTATGCAGTCGAGACCGACGCCAGGGTGATTGACGGAAGGATGAGGTGGACGAGGTCGGGCGGCGAACCCATGCCCGACATCGGCAGGGAGAACGCCCCGCCGGTCCACTGTTTGATTTTGATGCCGAAGAACATCTGTAAGAGCATGCCGAGCCAGAACACCGGCACCGATACAAGGATCGACGTGGAGAGCGTCACCACCACGTCCCAGAACGAGTACTGCTTGACCGCCGAGATGATGCCGGCCAGAAGACCGATGATGATCTCGACGAGGATCGCCGAGACGGCGAGCCGCGCGGTGTTGGGGAACTTGTCGAGCAGGATGTCGGTGACCGTGCGGTTCTTCTGAAGCGACCGGCCAAGGTCACCCTGCAAGATTCCGGAGATGTAGTAGCCGTACTGCACCGGAACGGACTCGTTCAGGTGGTGCTCCTCCTCGATCTGCGCACGCAAGGCGGGTGTGAGCTCGCGCTCGCCGACGATCAGCTGGACGGGGTCTCCCGGCAGCAGACCGGGGATGCGGAGCGCGAAGAGGATGAGCGTGACCCCGAGGAACACCGGAATCATCTGAAGTATGCGTCTGAACACGTACTTGAGCATGGGATCCGTCTTCTGTGAGAGAGGCAGACGTCGTAAGCCGTCAGACCGCTTTGGCGGCTGCTACTTGGTGAGCCACACCGACTCGAACGTGAACAGACCGTTCGGGCTGTAGATTCCTTCGTTGACGCGATCGGAAGCTACGCGAGTGTGACGGTAGTAGAACATCGGGATGACGGCTGAGGCATCGCCGACGATCTTCTCGATCTCCTGATACTGCGCCACACGCTCGTCATCGTCGACGATCATGCGAGCCTCATCCAGCTTCGCATCGACATCGGCGTTGGAGTAGAACGCGTAGTTGTCCGTGCTGCCGGTCTTGAACAACGGGTACAGGAAGTTGTCCATGATCGGGTAGTCAGCGATCCAGCCCAGACGGCCGACCTGGTAGTCCTTCGCACCCAGCTTGTCGAGGTACTGCGCCCACTCGGAGCCGACAAGCTCACTCTCGATACCGATCGCCTTGAGGTCCTCCTGGACGAGCTGGAGGATGTCCTCGTGGCCGGAACCGGAGTTGTACTCGAGGCTGATCTTCGGGAACCCGGCGCCGTCAGGATAGCCGGCCTCGGCAAGAGCGGCCTTGGCCGCCTCGACGTCATACTTCGACGACTTGAAGGCGTCCGGTGTGTGACCGACGATACCCGGCGGGACGATACCCGTCGCGGGGACGCGTGTGCCCTCGAAGACCTTGTCGCAGATGTCCTGGCGATCGATCGCGAGCGACATAGCGTTGCGGACGGCGGGATCCTTGAGGGTCTCGTCCTCGTTGTTCACCAGCAGGTAATAGATGGCGAGTTCCTCGCCAAGGCTGACCTGCTCGCCCGGGTTGACGGTGTAGCCGTCGGGGCTCTCGCCGTACTCGTCCACTGTGGCCTGGATCTGACCGGACGGGATCGGCACGAAGTCGACGTTGCCGGCCTGGAACTCCAGGAACGCGGCGTCCTGATCGGACAGGATCTTGAAGTCGACACCGTCGATGTACGGCTCTTCACCGTAGTAGTCATCGAACTTGACGACCTTGATGTACTGGTCGTGCGCCCACGGCTCGGCCATCTTGAACGGGCCGTTGCCGATCGGCATGTCAGCGAACGCGGCCGGGTCGGCGTCGACCGCTTCGGCCGGAACCGGAGCCAACGCCGGGTGACCGACGACATACTCGAAGTCGGCGAACGCGTAGTTGAGCGTCACCTCGAGCGTGTAGTCATCGACGACCTTGACACCCTCAAGCTCGGTCGCCGTCTCGGCCTGCATCTCGTCGTAACCCTTCACGACGCCCAGGTGATAGGCGATCTCGGACTTGTTGGCGGGGGTGCAGATGCGCTCCCACGCGTACTTGAAGTCCTGCGCGGTGACCTCACGGCCATTGTGGAACTTCGCACCCTGCACGAGGTAGAACGTCCACACGGTCGCGTCGTCGTTGGACTCCCAGCTCTCCGCTGCGGCCGGCTTGACCTCAGAGGTCAGCGGGTCGAACGTGACAAGGCTGTCAAAGACGGACTGGCCGACCTGCGTACCCTCGGACTCCTGCAGGTTGATCGGATCGATGAACGCCGGCTCGCTGATGTAGAAGTTGAACGTACCGCCTACCTTCTCATCAACCGCGGGCTCTTCGCCCGGCTCTTCGTCGGTCTTGGTCGTACAGCCACCTGCGGCCAGCATGGTTGCGGCCAGCGCAAGGGCGAGCACGAGGGCAAGACCTTTGCGGAATCGCTCAGACAATGTAGAGCCTCCCTCCAAAACGTGGATCGAACGTGGTGCCGTACTCTGCGGTCGAACAGCTGGTCGCCTAACCATCCCTCCCTACGGCTGCTCGTGCGACAGGTGTGGTGGTGATCCCTGGTCACGCCTGTCGCGCCTGCTCCGTATGACTAACGTCTAAGTCTCTTCCTCTTTGTATCGAAGTGCAAGCAAGATGATGCACCCGCAACGTCAGACAGCTGAGGGGCCCGCTCAATGCGGACCCCTCGATCGATGTTCCCTGCAGATGTCACCGACACCTAGACGCCGGGGCGATAGACAAGCATCAGCAGCAGCGCCGACAGCACGTAACCTGCGCCGAAACCGAGCGTGATGCGATCGAGGTTCTTCTCGATCATACCGGTGCCGGTCGCCGAGGCGGGCATCCCCGCACCGAACAGAGACGACACGCCGGTGCCCTTGCCGGAATGCAGGAGTACGAATAGAACCAGGCCGATCGCGCATATCACATGCACAGCGATGACTACGTATGCGATGCCTTCCACGACACTCTCCTTCACACCGCCGCAACACGACGGTCACAGTCTCCAGACGAACCGAATCAGTATAGCCTCGGCCGGTCATATGGCTCAAGTCGAACCAGTGAAGCGCTCACGCGATGAGCGTTCGTCCGGTCCACTCGGCAGGCTGAGCGATACCGAGAAGGTCGCACACGGTGGGTGCGACATCGGCGAGGATCCCGTCGGCGCGAAGCGCCCCGGCACCGTCGCCAACGACGATGCACGGCACCGGGCTCAGCGTGTGGGCCGTGAACGCACCACCGGCCTCGGCATCACGCATCTGCTCGGCGTTGCCATGATCGGCGGTGATGATCGCCGAGCCTCCCCGGGCGCGAATGGCGGCGACGACGGCGCCGACGCCCGCGTCCACTGCTTCCACGGCCGCAACCGCAGCCTCCAGGACACCGGTGTGGCCGACCATGTCGCAGTTGGCGTAGTTCACGACGTAGAAGTCGGCCGCATCCGCACCGATGGCCTCCACGAGCCGCTGCGTGACCTCCGGCGCGCTCATTTCTGGCTGGAGATCGTAGGTGGGGACCTTGGGACTCGGGACCAGCAGACGCACCTCGCCTGCCTTGGGCTGCTCGGCACCGCCATTGAAGAAGAAGGTGACGTGTGCGTACTTCTCGGTCTCGGCGATGTGGAGCTGGCGCAGCCCCGCCTCGGCGAGCACGTCGGACAGCACGCAGCACGGCAGGTCCTTGGCATAGGCGACCGGTGCGGGAATGGTGGGGTCGTACTCTGTCAGGCACACGAAACGCAAGCCGGGCGTTACGGGACGCTCGAAGTGGGCGAATCCGGGGTCGACCAGCGCGCGCGTGATCTCCCGCGCCCGGTCCGGCCGGAAGTTGAAGAAGACGAGCGCGTCACCGTCGGCAAGCGTGCCGATGGGCGCGCCGTCGGCACCGGTGACGACCACCGGCTCGACGAACTCGTCAGTCACGCCGCGCACGTATGAGTCCGCGATTCCCTGCGTGGCCGAGACGACAGATGTCCCTTCGCCGAGGACCATCCCCCGCCACGCACGCTCGACGCGTTCCCATCGGTTGTCGCGGTCCATGGCGTAGTAGCGACCCATGACGCTTGCCACTCGACCCACTCCGACATCGGCGAGGACCCGCTCGAGCTGCTCGACATAGCGCAGCCCGCTCGACGGCGGGACATCGCGCCCGTCGAGGAACGCGTGGATGAAGATGCGGGTCGCCCCCCGGGCGGCCGCCATCCGTACGAGCGCGTAGAGGTGCTCCTGGTGGCTGTGGACGCCGCCATCGGAGACGAGTCCCATGAAGTGTACGGCGCGCCCTTGAGCGACCGCACCGTCGATCGCCGCGGTCAGCACAGGATTGGCGTTCAGACTGCCGTCCTCTATGGCCAGGTTGATGCGCGTAAGCTCCTGGTAGACGACCCGTCCGGCACCCATGTTCAGGTGCCCGACTTCCGAGTTGCCCATCTGTCCCTCGGGTAGCCCGACGGCCAGTCCGCTCGCGACGAGTGTGGTCCACGGGCACGATGCGAACAGCGCATCGAGGTTCGGCGTGCGGGCGAGTGAGATCGCGTTCCCGGGACCGGGCTCGGCCATGCCGAACCCGTCCATGATGATGAGCGCGACCGGCGTGCGGACGGTCACTACAGCGCGGCCTTGACGATGCCTGCGAAGGACTCGGCCACGAGCGCCGCACCGCCTACCAGCCCGCCATCGATGTCGTGCTCGGCGAAGAACATCTTCGCGTTCTCGGCTTTGACCGACCCGCCGTACAGGACCCGCACGGCGACCGCCGCAGGCGGCCCGTACATCGCGCCGATGGTCGCCCTGATCGAACGGCAGACGTCGTTTGCCGCCTCAGGCGTTGGCGTACGGCCCGTACCGATGGCCCAGATGGGCTCATAGGCGATAACGAGTCGGGCGGCCTCGGCTTCAGTCAGGCCCGCTGCGCCCTCTTTGACCTGGGCACGTACGTACGACTCCGTCTCGAGCGCTTCGCGCGTGACGAGCGTCTCGCCCACACACATGATCGGCACCATGCCGGCGTCGAAGACGGCCCGCACCTTCTTGTTGACGGTCTCATTCGTCTCGCCGAAGTACTCGCGGCGCTCCGAGTGTCCGACGATGACGTAGTCGCAGCGGAGCTCGACGAGCATCCGTGGAGCGATGGCGCCGGTGAACGCACCCTCGGCCTCCCAGTGCACGTCCTGCGCCCCCAGCGACATCGTGAGGTGATCGAGTTCGATGACGGTCGATGCGGCCTTGAGGCCGGTGAACGGCGGACAGACAGCGACCTCGACCTCGTCCCACGCGTCCTCCACGTGCTGTGCGATGTCCTGGATGAGCACGGCGCCCTCACCCGATGTGGTGAACATCTTCCAGTTGCCGGCTACGAGCATGCGGCGACCCATGTGCGCCTCCTACCTGTCCATGAGTGCATCGACGCCGGGCAGCGCCGAGCCCTCGAGCAGTTTCATCGACGCGCCGCCGCCCGTGGAGACGAACGTGACGCGTTCTTCGAGGTCGAACTTCCTGAGCGCGGCCACCGAATCGCCTCCGCCGACGATGGAGGCCGCACGATTGTTGCGGGCGACGGCGGCCGCCACTTTGCGCGTCCCTGTCTCGAACGGGGTGAACTCGAACACACCCATCGGACCGTTCCAGAAGATCGTGCGCGCGCGCGCGATAGCCTCACCGAAAAGCTCGATGGACGTGGGGCCGATATCGAGACCCATCATGTCGGCCGGGATCTCCTCGCGTCCGACGATCCTCGTCTCGGCATCCTCCACGATCTGCTCGGAGACGACGAAGTCCACCGGCAACAACAGCTCGACGTCGCGCTCGGCGGCCTTGGCGAGCATCTTCTTGGCGGGCTCGACCCACTCGGCCTCCACGATCGACCGGCCGACCGGCACGCCCTTGGCCACGAGGAACGTGAAGCACATACCACCCCCGACGACGAGCGTGTCGACGCAGTCGAGCAGGTGATCGATGACGCCGAACTTGTCGGAGACCTTCGAGCCGCCGAGGATCGCCACGAACGGTCGCTCGGGATCGGTGAGCATGCGGTCGAGTGTCTCGACCTCCCGCGCGAGCAGCAGCCCCGCGTACGCAGGCAGGAACGCGGCCACGCCGGCCGTGGATGCGTGCGCACGATGCGCGGCGCCGAACGCGTCGTTCACGTAGACGTCCGCGAGCGCGGCCAGAGCCTTGGCAAAGGCCGGGTCGTTGGACTTCTCGCCCGGATCGAACCGCACGTTCTCAAGCATGAGGATCTCTCCATCGATCATGCGGGAGACAGCATCTTCAGCCTCCGGGCCCACGATGTCGGGAGAGAACGCGACGTTGCGGCCGATGAGGCGCTGGAGCACGCGACGCACGGGCTTGAGCGAGAACTGCGGGTCCGGCTCCCCCTTCGGGCGTCCGAGGTGGCTCGCGATGATGACACGGGCACCGTGATCGATGAGGTAGCGGATCGTCGGCAGCGCCGCGCGGATGCGCGTGTCATCGGTGACGGCGCCTTCGGCAAGCGGCACGTTGAAGTCCACTCGGACGAGCACGCGCTTCCCGTGTACCTCGATGTCCTTGACAGTCTTCTTCTGGAACATGGCATCTCCGGCTCGTGACGAACGTGGCGTCGTGCCAGACGGGGCGCCCGCTTCGGACGCCCCGTCTTCAGGTGAGAATCAGCCGACGATCTTGATCAGATCGCACACCCGGCTGGAGTAGCCCCACTCGTTGTCGTACCAGGACACGCACTTCACGAACGTGCCCGAACCACCGCCCATGACCATCGTCTGGAGCGAATCGAAGACGCTCGATGCCGGGTTGCCGACGACATCGACCGAGACGATCGGGTCGGTGCAGTACTCGAGGATGCCCTTCATCGGGCCATCGGCAGCCGCCTTCATAGCTGCGTTGACCTCGTCTCTCGTGACCGCAGTCTCGAGCTCGACCACAAGATCGACGACCGAGCCGTCGGGTGTGGGGACGCGCATCGACATGCCGTCGAGCTTGCCCTTCATGTCGGGCATCACGAGACCGATCGCCTTGGCCGCGCCGGTGGACGTGGGGATGATCGAGACGGCCGCCGAGCGGGCGCGGCGCAGATCCTTATGCGGCGCGTCGAGGGTGACCTGGTCGTTGGTGTAGCTGTGGATCGTGTTCATGAAGCCGTACTTGATCCCAAACGAGTCACGCAGCACCTTGGCGAACGGCGCGAGGCAGTTGGTGGTGCACGACGCGTTGGAGATGATGTGGTGCGTATCCGGGTCGTAATCGCCGTCGTTCACGCCAAGGACGACCGTGATGTCCTCGTTTGAGGCGGGAGCCGAGATGATGACCTTCCGGGCACCAGCGTCGCGATGAGCCTGCGCCTTGGTGGCGTCGGTGAAGAAACCGGTGGACTCGACGACGACATCCACGCCAAGCTCTCCCCACGGCAGCAGCGCCGGGTCGCGCTGCGCGAGTACCTTGACCTCGCGACCGTCGACCGTGAAGGAGGCGTCGCCGGCCGCGACCTCGTAGCCGAACACACCGTGGACCGAGTCGTACTTGAGCAGATGCGCCAGTGTCTTCGCATCGGTCAGGTCGTTGACCGCCACGACCTCGACTGCGGGATCGTTCTCACACGCACGGAAGACTAGGCGGCCGATCCGGCCGAAACCGTTGATACCCACTCGGATCGTCACGTGGTACCCCTCCTCAGGATGATGCGCCGACGGTACTTCGAACAGGCCGCAAGGGCCCTCTTCGCATAGTAGCCGAAACGGGCGTGTCGGAAACCACGCACACACGCCCGCGACGGGTGGTTCAGACCTCCTCGGCCAGCTCCTCGAGCCGCCGGATGCGGTGATAGACCGCGGACTTCGACAGCGGCGGATCGGCCAGCTCGCCGAGTTCGCGCAGGCTCACGTCGGGATACTCGAGCCGAAGGAAGGCGATCTCCCGAAGCGCCGGCGGTAGGGCGTCGAGTCCGCGTGCGCGCTCGATCTCGCGAACGGCCGCGACCTGCTCGGCGGCAGCGGCCGCCGTCTTCTGCAGGTTGGCGGTCTCCGCGTTGACCAGGCGGTTCACGTCGTTGCGCATCTCCTTGATGATGCGCACGTCCTCCGTGCGCAAGAGGGCGCGGTGGGCGCCGACGAGCGCGAGGAACGTCACGATCGGCTCGGCACCCTTGAGGTACACCGCATAGGTGCCACGGCGGCCCGTCACGCGCGCATTGATGCCGAACCGCGCCATCAGGGCCACCAGATCGTCGGCGACCTGCTCGGTCTCGGCCGTCAGCTCGAAGTGGAAGTCGCCATGCGGGTCGGCTACGAACCCGCCGCCGAGGAACGTGCCGCGCAAGTAGGCCACCGCGCAGCAGTCCTTCTTCACGAGCCACCCGGGAACCAAATAGATCGGCGCCCGGGAGTCGTCCAGGATGCCGAGCTCGGTCAGCGCTCTGACAAGAGCTGGCTGACTGACGACGGTTATGAGGTAGTTGTTGGACTTGTGAAGCACCGAGCGCCGGACGGTGAGTTCAGTCTTGAGGTCGAACACGCTCCGCAGCAGCTTGATGACCTTGCGGGCGACAGGTGCGGTCTCGGTGGCGATCTCAAGGCGGAAACGCTGATTGCCCGTGTAGTGGAGCGTGCCTTCAACCCGGATCAGCGCCGAGAGCTCGGCCCGCGCGCAGCAGGAGTGCTCGTTCTCGACGCGTGCAAGCTCCTCCTTGACCTCGGCGGTGAACGACATCACCACACCTCCGAGAGCGCAGCGAGCAGCCGGTCGTGACCGTGGTGCGCGGGCTCGGCAGGATCGACGAGGTCGGAGGCGTGCACGCGGATCCCGCGCGCCTCGATGCGCGAGAGCACATGAGCTCCTGCGGGCACGTGAGCGCGATCGCCAGGCGCCTCGGAGGCATCCACGATCGCCACGTCGATGACGCCATCCATGCCGTGGTCGACGAGTGCATCGACATGGTCGGCCGCATCCATGCCCGCCGTCTCGCCGCGTTGGTTGGCGACGTTGCACACGTAGATGACGCGCGCACTGCTCTCGCGCACGGCCTCGGCCACGCCGGAGACGAGGAAGTTCGGGATGAGGCTCGTGAACAGACTGCCCGGACCGATGACGACCACGTCGGCCTCGCGGATGGCGTCGAGCGCCGGCGGATAGGCGTCCGGCCCGGCCGGCTCCATGCATACGCGCTTGATCGGGCCGTCAGTGCCCGCCACGTTGGCCTGCCCGCTCACGAGCGCGCCCGAGGCGTCACGCCCGGTGAGCACGACATCGGCGAGCGTGGAGGGCAGCACGCGACCGCGAACGCCGAGCATGCGGCCGGCAGCCTCGACCGCCTCGGCGAACCCACCCTCCAGATCGGCGAGAGCCGCGATCACGAGATTGCCGAGCGCGTGCCCGGCCAGCCCCTCTCCGTGCGCGAAGCGGTAGCCGAACACGCGGGCCAGATCGCTCGCGGGGTCGGCGAGTGCGACGAGACAGTTGCGTATGTCGCCCGGCGGCAGCATGCCGAGCTCGCGGCGAAGGTGGCCCGATGAGCCGCCGTCATCAGCCATCGTCACGACGGCCGCGGTCTCGAACCCTCCCTCGAGCAGACAGCGCAACACGAGCGGCAGACCGGTCCCGCCTCCGATGGCGACGGCGCGCCTGGCCCCCATCAGCGACCCCGGTCCTTGTCGATGTCGCGATGCGAGACGGTGACGGGATAACCGAGCGTCCGCACGTGCTCGGCGGTCTTCTCGGCAAGCGCCACGCTGCGGTGCATGCCACCGGTACAGCCGAGTGCGATGTTGAGATGTGTCTTACCCTCCGAGAGGTAGTTGGGCAGCAGGAACTCAAGCATCGAGAACCAGCGCGTGAGAAAGGTCTCGGTCTCGGGCTTGTCGAGCACGAAGTGACGCACGGGACGGTCAAGCCCCGTCTTGGAGCGCAGCCGGTCGATGTAGTACGGGTTGGGCAGGAATCTGACGTCCATCACGACGTCTGCGTCGATCGGCACGCCGTACTTGAAGCCGAACGATGAGACCGTGACGTGCAGCTGATCCTCGTGGCCTGCCGCCACGAACGACTCCCGGATCAGCGCGCGAAGCTGCTGTGGGAGGAGGTCACTCGTGTCGATGGTGAGATCGGCCCGCTCACGAACCGCCTCCACCAGTTCGCGCTCGGCGGTGATGCCGTCTTTGACCGAACCGTACTCGGCGAGCGGGTGTCGGCGCCGCGTCTCCTTGAAGCGCTTCACGAGAGTGCGGTCGTCAGCCGTGAGGAACAGGATGCGGAACGGGTGGCCTCGCGCCTCGAGCTTCACGAGCTCTCCGACGAGCTCCTCGAAAAACGCGCCGCCGCGGACATCGCAGACGACCGCCATGCGGCGGATGCGGCTGCCAGGCAGCGCCGTGAGCGCCACGAGTTGGCTGATGAGCGCTGGCGGCAGGTTGTCGATACAGAAGTACCCGAGGTCCTCGAACGTGTGGATGGCCTCGCTACGCCCCGCGCCGGACATGCCGGTGATGAGGACAAGATCGCGCTGCGCCTCCGCGTCCCGGAGGTCGTCCGTGTCCAACTCGTCTGTCACGACGCTAGTCCTTCTCGACCATCTTGCCGCCGACGCCCGTGACGATCGCGATGATCAGCGCGGCGAGCACCGTCTGGAAGAAGCCGACCGTCTCGAAGCCGGGCACGATCGCCGCGACCAGATAGAGCATGCCGGCGTTGATGACGAGCGCAAAGAGCCCGAGCGTCAGGAACGTGATCGGGAACGCGAGCACGTGGACGATCGGCTTGATGACAGCGTTGGCGATGCCGAGGACGAGCGCGGCGATGACTGCGGTGGGCCAGAACTCATCGACGCTGAGAAGCGAGCCGCCGGTGAGATACGCGACACCGAAGATGGCCGCCGCCGCAACGAGTATGCGCAGGATGAACTTCATCGTCTCGCCCCTTCCGAGGTACCTGACCTGGTCCTAACAGTATACCAGCGGTGTCCGACACGAGATCGGGACGCCATCGGAGGCCTACCCGGCGCCTCCCACGCCACTACTCGAGCCCCCAAGCCTGGTAACGGCAGGTGCCCGGCGCGAACCACGCGCCAGGCACCGTCACCGCGTTCTCACCTTCAAGAGCACAGATCCGATCAGGTCGCCAGATCCCAGACGTTGTCGCCGCGAAGCGCCGCATCCGAGCCGCCATCGATGTAGATCGTCTGACCGGTGACGTGTGTGTTCTCCACGCTCGCCAGCCAGATGAGCAGGTGCGCAACGCCCTCGGGCTCCAGGTAGTAGTTGAGCGGCATCGGCACCTGACTATCGAGCGCGTCACGCGCCTCCTGGGTGGCAATCATGTCGGCCACCATCGGGGTGCGGACGATACCCGGGCCTATCGCGTTGAGGGGGATCCCCGCGCCGGCCCACTGCGGCTTGATGCACTCGCGGCGTACCCAGCGGCTGATCGCGCGCTTGGTCGAGCCGTAGATGAGCTGCTCCATGCCGCCGCCGGTGTCCACGAGTTCCTGGGCACGAGCCAGCGCCTTGGCCTCGTCATTGTCCGTGAACATCGCCTCGACGAGCGCGGGATCGTTGGGCATCAGCGACGCCATGGACGAGATGAGCACCGCCCTCGGCGCGTCGGACTTCGCGAGCGTGGGCGCGAGTGCATCCAGAAACTCGGTCATGCCGAAGTAGTTGACCGACACGGTCTTGGCGATGGGATGCGCGAGGCCGGCGCACGCGATGACGGCGTCGATGGCACCGCCGGAGAGTTCGATCGCCTTGTTGGCCGCATCGAGACGGCCCTGCGGGGTGCTCAGATCGGCGACGATGTCGGCATCGTGGATGTCCACGCCGATGACCGTGTGCCCCGCCTCCTTGAGCAGCCGCGACGTAGCGGCAGCGATGCCCGAGGCCGTACCTGTGATGACGTACGTGCGTGCCATGGGAACCTCCATTCGGGAGCCCTTACCATAGGAGGTATCTGCCCACATCAAAACCGCGCGTGTCGCTTCATGCAACGATTGTTACAAGGGCTGGCTCACTCGGCCTGCTCTACGGCGTCCGGGTCCGCGGTCACGCGTGGGCGGAACTGCGTGTGGTAGAGGTCGGCGTACACGCCTCCGGCTTCGAGCAACTCCTCGTGTCGGCCGCCCTCCACGATCCTGCCGCCACTGACGACGAGGATCTGGTCCGCGTCGCGGATGGTCGAGAGCCGATGCGCGATGACGATCGACGTCCGGCCGGCGAGCGCCGCCTTGAGTGCGCGCTGGACCGCCACCTCCGACTCCGAGTCCAGATGCGCGGTAGCCTCGTCAAGCACGACCACATCGGGTGCCTTGAGCAGTAGCCGTGCGATGGCGAGTCGCTGCTTCTCGCCGCCAGAGAGGCGGTACCCGCGATCTCCGATAACCGTGTCCAGCCCCTCGGGCAACGACTCGATGAGCGGCAGTATCTGTGCACCAGTGAGCGCATCCCGCAAATCGGCGGCCGTGGCATCCGGCCTGGCGTAGAGCAGGTTGGCTCGGATGGTGTCGTGGAACATGTGCGAGTCCTGCGTGACCATGCTGACCACATCGCTCAGGGACTTCAGCGTCGCGTCGCGCACGTCGACCCCGTTGATGCTCACTCTCCCGCTCCGCGCGTCGAACAGGCGCGGAATGAGATAACTGATCGTGGTCTTGCCGGCCCCCGACGGGCCGACGAGCGCTATGAGTTGACCGGGCTCGGCGACGAAACTGACGTCGTGCAGGACTGTCTGCGCGACCGGCGCGTCGGGCACGCTGACCGACTCGAGCGAAGCGAGCGAGACCTCACCGGCCGAAGGGTAGGCGAACTCGACCCGGTCGAACTCGACGCGCGCCGGTCCCCGCGGGATCGTGACCGCGTCGGGCTTCTCGGCCACGAGCGTGGGCAAGTCGAGCACCTCGAAGACCCGCTCGAAGGACACGAGCGCCGTCATGATGTCCACGTTGATGTTGGAAAGCGCCGTCAGCGGGCCGTACAACCTGTTGAGGTACGCGGTCAGAGCGACGACGGTGCCGACGTCGAGGATCCCGCTCACGGCCATCGTCCCGCCCCATCCGTAGACGAGCGCGGTGGCAAGCGCCGCCGTCAACGTCAGCGCCACGAAGAAGATGCGGCCGTAGATACCCCGCACGATCGCGATGTCGCGCACGCGACCCGCCTTCTCGGCAAACTCGCGATTCTCCTCCTCGGCACGCCCGAAGAGCTTCACCAGCAGCGCGCCGGCGACGTTGAAGCGCTCCACCATCGTGGTGTTCATCTGTGCGCTCAGGTCATAGCCCTCACGCGTGATCTTCCGCATCCGCTGCCCGAGTCGCCGCGCCGGTAGCGCGAAGAGTGGCAACAGCACAAGCGCGACGAGTGTGAGACGCCACGAGAGGGCGAACATCGCCACGAGCACGAGCGAGACCCGCATGAGGTTGCCGATGACGGTACCGAGCACGTTGGTGAGCGCAGCCTGCGCGCCCTGGACGTCGTTGTCGAGACGGCTGACGAGCGCGCCGGTCTGCGTTCGCACGAAGAACGAGAGTCCCATGCGCTGGACATGCGAGAACACCCTCGTGCGGAGGTCATAGACGAGGCCCTCGCCGATACGCAGTGAGAGCCACCGCTGCACGAGCAGCACGCCGCCGTCGAGAACGGCCAGGCCGCCCACGAGCGCGGCGAGCCCGACGACGAGTCGCGCATCGCCCCCGAGGATGCCGCGGTTGATGATCTCCCGGTAGATCAGCGGATCGACGGCGCCTATCGCAGCGTTGATCGCCACCAGAGCGAGGAAGCCGACCGCCATCCCCCGGTACGGGCGCATGAGACCCAGGATGCGGCGTGTGGTACCCGGCGCGATCTTGGCGTCTGTGACCGACGGATCCTGCCGCAGTGAGCGCAGGCCGGCGCCCCGGCCGTGTGGGCCGCCGCTCGGGTCCATCACACTCCCCCGCCGTCTGCGCCGTACATGTCGCCGAGCGCGAACCTCACGGCGGATGCGGCGTGGATCTCACCCGTGTCGAACACCGGCACAGGGGAGTCGGCCGACGATACGAGCAGCGGGATCTCCGTGCAGCCGAGGATGACACCCTCGGCACCGCGCGCGACGAGCCGCCCGATGATCTCCCGGAACGTCTCGCGCGAGGACCCGGACACGATGCCGCAGCACAGCTCGGTGTAGATGACCCGATCGACGAACGCACGCTCTGCCTCATCGGGCACGACCACCGACAGTCCGAACCGGTCCTCGAGCCGCGAGCGGTAGAAGTCCTGCTCCATGGTGAAGCGCGTGCCGAGAAGGCCGACGGTGGTAAGGCCTGCCTCCCGGACGGCGGCCGCCGTAGCATCGGCGATGTGCAGCAGGGGGATGTCGACGGCATCTTCCACCCACGACGCGACCCTGTGCATCGTGTTGCTCGCGACCAGCACGCACTCGGCACCCGCGGCGCGGACGGAGCGTGCCGCGTCGGCGAGCAACCGGCCGGCCTCGTCCCACTCCCCCGCCGTCTGCAGCGCCTCCACGTCGCTGAAGTCCAGGCTCACGAGCACGATGCGGGCCGAGTGCAGCCCGCCGAGCCGCTCGCTGACGAGTTCGTTTATGCGCCGGTAGTACGGGAGCGTCGACTCCCAGCTCATGCCGCCTATCAGGCCGATGGTCTTCATGCGTCCTCCAGACGTGCGGCGCGGTGGCCGTGAAGCGCCTGCGTGTGCACAACCACATCCTGCCAGAGGTCCCCGTACGGCTCCAGCTTCGTGCCGTGCACGTCGCCCGCCGCGCGCAGGTATCCGGGAATCTCGCCGTATTCCCCGGCGGCCGTCCGGTTCGAAGCCATCGTGTGGACCGCGGACGCAACCACGCCGAGCTGGACCGGCCGGTGCGAAGCCGGCGCGAAGATCACCTGTTCCATGCGCCAGCGCGCCTCGACGATGCGGCCGAGACGGATGAGAGCGCGGGCCCGGCCGATCTCGATCAGGTGGTCGAGCACGAGGTCCCCCGGCGTCGAGCGGAACGCATAGGCGAGCATGAGCCCCGTGATGCCGCTCAGGACCACCGCCTCCCACTGGTGCTCGAAGAGCAGCTCGAGCGGCCCGCTGCCGACGAGGATCACGCCGAGGAGCAACCCCCCGAAGAACTGGACGATGTCGGCGGCGCGCAGCCGTATGCCGACAGGGATCATCTCGAGGTGGTCGGCCACCGGCTCGCGGGTGAACATCTGCGGGTTGAGATCGGCGAGCACGTATGCGAGCCAGAAGGCGATGCAGATGCCGATCCCGATCGAGCCGATCGTCGTAGGCAGCTCCCAGGGCGCAACGAACGGCGGCCCGCCGAGGAGCAGGTACATGAGCGAGATCGGGAGCGCGAGAACGATCCATGTCACAGCCGAGACGAGCAGGATGATCGCCAGCTGCAGCACGTCTTGCAGGATGACGAGTACCGGCATGAGGACGTAGTAGACGATGTTCACGAACACAGGTGGCTTGCTGACGCCTCGCTCGAGCAGTGCGCGCTTCTGCACCATGAAGATCGGTGCGTACCCGAGGATCAGGATGATCAGCGTCACCTCGGTCTGATACGCCGGGATCGCCCGCGCCACCAGATAAGCGATCGCGGCCGCGATCGCGGGACCGATCGCGCCGACCGCAAGCATCATCGGTGCGTCATCGGTGTTCTGCCGGTCCAACTCGGCGTACAGACGCAGCGCATCGCGCGGACTGGCCGCCTCCAGCGCCGATGCCTCCAGGAACACACCGCGATCCATCCGTCCCCCCTCACGTGCCCACCCGGGGCGAACGCGCCCTAGCTGCCGCCGAGTGCTCGCATGAACTGCTCGATCACGGTCACCGGCTCCGCGATGATACCGGTGAGCACGAGGAAGACGATCGCCGCCGAACCACACACGACGAGGCCGACGAGCACGCCCAGCCCGATCAGCAAGGCTGTCTTCGTTCTGCTTCCTGTCCGCCCCGTCACGTCGGCCATGGATCCCAAGCTCCCCTCACACCCCGCGTCGCCCACCGCAACACGTAGGCCCATCGTACACGTCCGCGGCGGAACAGAAGGCGCTGGCGCCGCACAGCGGACGCGAGTATCCTGGCCGGACACGATGCGAGGAGATCTCATGGCGCGGACCATCGCCTGCCAAAGATGTGGCGAGGAAGACGACCTGCGCGGTTCCGATACGGCCGATGGCATCCGGATCGAGTGCGGCGCATGCGGCCACGGCTGGCTGCGCGACGAGGAGCCCGACCGCTGCACCACGTGCGGCGGCACCGACCTCGTCAAGCGGCCCCACGCGCTGACGCAGTACTCGCGCGGCACCCAACTCTCGATCGTCGGGATCGGCGAGATCATGCTCTGTGCGACCTGCGACGCCGAGATGGTCGAGTGGTCCGACGGCCGAGCGGTGCCGGTCAACTACCGGCCCGCAGCCGCCGAGAAGCGCGACAACGACGACGGAGACGAAGGCGCATCCGGGCACGTCATGATCACGCCGTAGGGCCGCCGCTTGCGCGCGACCTGTCGGGCAACCCCTAGCTCAGCAGGAGCAGCAGGGCCGCACCGCCCGCCTGCTGCTGATCCACGCCGCTCTCGACCGAACCGACGGTGGAGTACGAGGCGTTGCGTACGTTTCCGCTGGCATCGACGGAGCCGACGGTGGAGTACGAGGAGTTCCTGATATTGCCGCTGGCATCCACCGAGCCGACGGTCGAGTACGAGGAGTTCCGCACGTTGCCGCTGGCATCGACGGAGCCGACGGTGGAGTACGAGGAGTTCCGCACCGTCCCGTCCGCCTCGACCGAGCCCACCACCGAGTACGAGGAGTTCCTTACGTTGGCCACTTCCGGCTCCTTTGCCGACGTCGCTTGCCTGCGAACACTAACGATAACAAACGGCAACGGAGCGCTGCGGCTTCACATACACCGAGATCGGTTATTAGATGTACGCGAACACCACAGGGAAGACGATCACGACCACACCCGCCCATAACGCGTAGACGGGCAGGTAATCGGTCTGCCACCGCTCGACGGCGGCGAACAACCCGCGCCCTCGCACGAAACGGATGTACAGAACGGCGGACCACGTCAGGTTGACCAGAAGAATCACGTTCTCACCAAGTGCGGCGATCCGGTTTGGCGTGAAGCCGAACTCGGTGATGCGCGCCGCGATGGCCCACAGCGCCACCGCGTCGGCCAGCAGCGCGCTGACCACCAAGACGACCTGCACGACATCGAAGACTCCCGGGGGCGAGTGGGGATCTCGGGCAGAGACGGAGTAGAGCAGAAGTCCGAGGACCACGACCAGGAGCAGGTCGAAGGCGATGAGCACGTTCCTATCGATGTCCACACCGCGCCCGGTGAGCAGCGAGGTCACGAGAAACGCGACCAGCACGACGGCGAACAGTGGGGTGAACAGGCGCGTCAACACGGGCGCCATGTTCTCGATCACGCTCTGCTTGGCCTCCACGAGCCACGAGGCGACCACGACGGCCCCGACACCACCGCACGGCAGCAGCCACGACTCGAAGAGCGGCTCGACGTCGACGCCGATGGCCTGGAAGATCATCGCCATGAACGCCATGAGCACGCCACCGCCGAGGGCGATCAGGACGTAGTAGATGAACAACTCGCCCGAGAAGCGGACAAAGTCCATGCGCCCGCCAACCTGCCTCCATCGATCGCCGGCGTATGCGATGCCCACCACCAGCCAAAGCGCTATCGGCAGGTGCAGCGCCGCGAGCGCCTCGGTGTTGCCGCCCGGCACGAAGGGATAGACGTTGGCGAACACGGCCGCCACCACGAACGCCACGGCCAGCCAGCGAACAGTAGCCGACTGCAGCCGCCGCTTCCAGACGAAGTAGCCCGCCAGGAACGGCAGCACGAACAGGCTCAGATTGCGGGCGTAGAAGCTCGCGTTCTGATCCAGGTGGATCCCAAAGAGCGCCGGCACCTTGATCGCAAGGGCCGCCGCCACAGCCACACAGAAGGCAACAACGGCATCCGTTTGGATCCGCGCTCGCGACCCGGCGGGATCCGAGGGGACTACGAGCTGCTTCCAGAGGCGCTCCGAGTGCTCGAGCGCGAAATCGCGCGAGAGGGAGTCGAGATCGCCCATGCGCTTGACCGCCACCAGGAACGCCTCATCGGCGCCGAGCCCCGCCTCGACCAGCACGGCCACCTGCTCACGCAGGTGGTCCTCCAACTCCGTCACGTCGGCGGCGTGGATCGCCTGTCGGCGGCTAAGGTAGCTCCGCCATTCATCGATCTGCTGCTCGAGTGCGTCAGTGTGATCCGGATCGGACATCGCTTCAGGCTCCTTGCGACAGTGAGGGGGACATCGGGCGGCAGGTCCGGTCGACGAAGGAGAGCGTCTGCCAGACGTCCCGTAGAGTGGCGTCCACCACCTGCCACTGCGTGCGCTCCTCTTCGAGCTGCGCCAGTCCCCGGGACGTGATCCGGTAGTACTTGCGGCGGCGGCCGTTTTCCGCAACCTCCCACCGCGCCTCGACGTGGCCGAGCCGTCCCAGTCGGTGCAGGACGGGGTAGAGCATCCCGTCCGTCCACTCCAGGTGCCCTCCTGACAACTCCCGAACACGCTGGAGGATGGCGTAGCCGTAGCTGTCCTCCTCGGCAAGGATCGCAAGTACGATTGGTGTCGAGGAAGCGGCTATCAAGTCTTTGCTGATCTCCACGATCCCACCTGGTCTCCCGAGACTGATGCCACTGAACCCAAGCCCACGCAACAGCACTATACATAGCAGCGCTATGTATGTCGATACACTTCCCGATTCCGCCGGTCACCCGCACGCGATAGACTCTGAAAAACCGGGCAGGCACGCACCGCCTGATGGTGCCGGACACATCACGCGCGGCCAAGGCCCGAGACAACCGGGATGAGGGAGACGACATGCAGGCAGCAGGGAAGACGATCGCGGTGACCGGTGGCGGCAACGGCATAGGACGAGAACTGGTCCTCGCTCTCCTGGGCCGGGGAGCGCGCGTTGCGGCCGTCGACATCAGCGGGGCCGGACTGCAGGAGACGGCGCGTCTGGCAGGCACCAAAGCCGACGCGCTCTCGACTCACGCCGTGAACATCACCGATCGCGAGGCGGTCGAGGCGCTGCCGGCCGCGATCATCGAGGCGCACGGCCAGATCGACGGCCTCGTCAACTGCGCCGGCATCATCCAGCCGTTCGTCAAGGTGAACGACCTCGGCTACGACGCTATCGAGCGCGTGATGAACGTCAACTTCTGGGGCGTCATCAACATGACCAAGACGTTCCTCCCCCACCTGCTCGAGCGACCCGTGGCGCACCTGGTCAACGTGTCGAGCATGGGCGGCTTCATGCCCTTCCCTGGCCAGTCGGTCTATGGCGCGTCCAAGGCTGCCGTCAAGCTGCTGACCGAGGGGCTCCACTCGGAACTGATGGAGACGAACGTGGCGGTCACCTGCGTGTTCCCCGGCGCCATCGCAACAGACATCTCCAGGAACTCCGGACTTGACGCCCCCGCAGCGAGTGAGGCCGCCGACGAGAAGGCGCCGAAGATGAAGATGACGCTGCCGTCGGATGCGGCCCGCATCATCGTCGAGGCGATGGAGCACGACGCGTACCGCGTCATGATTGGCAAGGACGCGAAACTGCTGGACCGGCTGTCCCGGTTCATTCCCGAGCGCTCCGCCGGGTTCATCTACAAGCAGATGAAGGCCCGACTGGCCGACTGAAGCACAACCGGATGAACACGGAAGGCGGGATTCTCATGGCCGAGAACAAGCTGGGCAAGCCGGCCGCCAAGAAGGCCGACGGCGATGCCGCGGCGCTCGGGAAGATCGCCGCGATCGTGCGCAAGGCCGCCAGCTGAAGAGCCCCTCCGCCCTTTACTGCGGTATGAGCACGTTGGCGAACACGAGCCATGCGAGCAGTGACTTGGCCGACAGGCTCAAGAAGACGTAGGCAGCCTCGCCGAACAGATAGTCCTTCCACTTGCCTACTTGCTTGTACTGCAGCACCTGATTGACCGCGAAGCTATTGAAGAACACGAACATCGACACGAAGATCCAGTACACGAACGTGGGCGTCATGTCGCTTGCACCCGGGCCCCACAGGTAGTCGGCGATGGCGATCCAGGGGACGATGCCGGCGAGACAGCCGAAGATGAACGCGGTCCAGTCGGGCTTGCCCGGCTGCTCGTACTTCTCCATCAACAGTCCGAACAGGATCATCGATGCGTTCACACCGAACAGCGCCGTGAGGGCCGCAACGTCGGTGATGCCGACGAGCGACGAGATGAGCACGACCATGAGCGATGAGCTGAACGCGTACTCGATCCAGCGGTAGTAGTTGCGGGTCTTCTTCAGGCCGTCCACGTAGCCCTTGAACGCCGGTCCCGCGATGACGAAGTGCGCCACTGCCGAGAAGAACAAGAACAGCGCCACGGCGTATCCCAGTTCGTACTCGAAGTAGAGCTGCGGCTGGCTGAACACGCCCGGACCCGGCCTGGTGTTCATCCATGATGCCGTCACCGGTACGGCGTACGGCTCGGACAGCGCGACGATCGCCGCGCCCTGTGCCAGGTGGATGAGACCCATCACGATGTTGTAGAGCCGAAGTCGCTTGAATCTCGGTTCAGTCTCCGCCATTTCAGACTCCCTTCTCCGTGGCCCCCAGGTCCGACGAATGCCGGGGGAACCTCGCCTACGCTGGCGAACTGGCATGCATATGCCTCACGAGACACTCCAGGAACCTCGCGATCACACTCATCTCCTCGTCGCTGCAGCCCCGAAGTGCGGCGGCGACGGCATCCCCCATCGGCTGGAAGTACTCAACGGCCCCCCGCTGTGCCGACGGCGAAGCGGTCAGCAGCACTCGTCGCCGGTCTTTGGGATCGCGGCTGCGCGTGACGTGCCCGCCACCCTCCAGGCGCGAGATGAGAGCCGAGGTGGCCGGAGAGCTCAGTCCGAGCGCATCACCCAGTTGCCCGGCGGTCATCTGAGCGCCGGCTCGATGCGCCTCGCCGAGTTCTGCCATGGCCCGGATGTCCGTGCTGTTGATGGCCTTTGCCGCCGCCCACTTCTCGGTGGTACGCAGCGACTCGCCCGCGTACGCGCAGAGCAGGCGAACGATGTCCTCGCGTGCGATCGCGACGTCGCCGCGATCGTCGCAGGCGGGTGACGCCCCGGTATCCGACTGTGTCTTCGTCTGAGTACTCATCGCTTGCTATAGTATCTCCACGATGGAGATGTTTCCAGTGGGCGCCGGGGGCAGCGCGCACGAGAGGAAGGCCGCACACGTGAAAGCGGACCGCACCGAATTCGTCACCAGTCCGGCGGTGGTCCTGATCGCCGCAGGCATCGCCTGGGCCGGATCGGCCGGAGGAGCGGTTGCCGGCGGTGTCCCCGTGTTCGCCCTGGTAGTCGGGCTGACGTTCCTTATCCAGTTCGTCGCGTTCGTCCCAGCCTATCTCACGCAGAGTGAACGATTCTACGACCTGACCGGCAGCCTCACGTACATCTCGATGGCCTCGCTCGCCGCGGCGCTCTCGACCCCACTCGATGCCCGCTCGATCCTGCTGGTCGCGCTCGTGATCGTATGGGCCGGACGACTCGGCACGTTCCTGGTCCGCAGGGTCCGGAGAGCCGGAAAGGACGGCCGGTTCGACGATATCAAACCGTCGTTCGTGAGGTTCCTCAACGTATGGACGATCCAGGCACTGTGGATCACGCTTACCGCTGGAGCGGCGTTCGCGGCCATCGGCTCAACCAACCGTGTGGCGCTCGATGCGCTTGCCGCAGTCGGCCTGTGCATCTGGCTCGTGGGGTTCGCTGTCGAGGTCGCCGCCGACCTGCAGAAGAGCCGCTTCCGCGCCGATCCCGCCAACACGGGTCGCTTCATCCGCACGGGCCTGTGGTCCTGGTCGCGCCATCCCAACTACTTCGGCGAGATCGCCCTCTGGGTGGGAGTCGCGCTCATCGCCCTCCCCGCCCTCCGCGGATGGCAGCTCGTCACGCTCATCTCCCCGGCGTTCGTCTACCTGCTCCTCACACGCGTGAGCGGCGTGCCGCTTCTCGAGAAGCGTGCCGACGAAACCTGGGGCGGGCAGGATGACTACGAGGACTACAAGTCCCGGACCTCGGTACTCGTGCCGCTACCGCCACGCGCCCGCTGACGCGGATCGGGTCCGCGCATCGGCCTCTACACGCTACTCGCCCTGCCTATCTCGTCAGCGAGGGCCAGGATCTCATCGTTCTCAGGGATATCATCCATGCTGTGGCCGTAGTGGACGAAGCGCGCGATACCCGCTTTGTCTATGAGCACCTGGGCCGGCATCCGCCCCAGCTTGAACAGGTTGATCTCCTGCCCGTACAGCTTCAACACACTGTGTTTGGGGTCGGGTATGCCGACGAACGGCAGTGACTCGGCCTGCCAGTACTGCGAGAACGCCGCCGCGTCCTCCGGACCGACCACCACGACTTCGACATCCCGCTCCTCGAACCGCGCGTAGTCTTGGCGCAACTGCGCCATATGCCTCCGGCAGAACGGTCAAGCGAAGGTCCGGTTGAAGACCAGGAGAACGATCGTGCGGCCCCTGAAGTCCGCCAGACTCACCAGGTCGCCGTTGAGATCGGGCAGGCTGAACTCAGGAGCCGGTGCGTCGAGTGCTACGCGTGGCATATGTGCGCCTCCTCTAGGGATGAGCGTGGACCCGGCGGGCCGGTGGACCACTCACATGGGCCTCGCCTGCGCGGCGCGCTCGACCTGTGACCCGCCAGATGCTGCTGAGCCACGAGCGCATCACTCCCCCGTGCGTGGTGCAGCGGCAATCCGCCCGTACCCCTGCAGGCGCCAGTACACCACAACTGCGGTCGCGGCGAGGAAGCTGCCCAGCAACATGAACGGGAACATCTCGGGGGCCAGGCCCAGGAACTCGCCGGTGAAGTTCATCATCCCGTGGAACAGCAGCACCGCCAGAATGCTTCGGCCCGTGCCGTTGTAAACCCAGACGATCAGCAGTGTCTGCAGGACTATGGAAGGAAGCCACCACCAGAGCTGCGGACTGAAGGTCGTGTTGGCGTAGTACCCCGTGAACCACACGAACGGCGTGTGCCAGATCGCCCAGGCGGCTCCGTTGATCAGACCGGCGACGGTCGGACTGAAGCGCTCCTGCAACTCGTCGAGCCAGTACCCGCGAAGGCCGACTTCCTCAACGGCCGGGAAGACGAACGACAGCAGCAGCATGAACGCGAGCGTCTGGGGTCTGGTGATCACATCCCACACGATGTTCAGCGGCCGATCCGACACGCCGAGGACGACCGCCGCGCCCGCCAGGAGCAGATCGAACACCGGCCAGAAGAGGAATACCACGGCAAACCATCGGAGGCTGATGCGGCGGACGTCGACCAGCCGCCATCCCAGCTCGCGGAGCCGCTCCCTGCCGCCTGTGAGAGCTGCCAACGTGATGCCGGCAAGCACCGGGCTCGCGCCACCTACGAGGAAGAACAGCACGTTGGGAAACGACCAGACCGACTCCTCGGACCCGAGTACCGGGATCCAGAACAGGTATGCCCACCCGAGGTACACGAGCGGGAATCCCCACGGCCCCAGCCGATGAGCGAGGGCCTTCAACTTCCGACTTGCTGCGATCAAGAGCATTCCTCCCGAACGAAGTGGAGCAGTATCGCCGTCATCACCGCACCCGCAGCCGCCATCCCAAGGAAGATGCCAAGCTCGACCGGGCTGATAGGGACACCCACCCGCGCCATATTGAGCCCCATCAGCGCGACGGCGATGCCGAGGGTGAGGAACTTGAGCAGACCGACGGATGCCAGCAGGTAGCCCCACGGATGGCGCCGCAGCAGCAAGACGCCCGAGAGGACGCAGACGGGCACGATCACACCGAGGTCCATCGCCTGGATGAACATGCTGGTGGTGTTCTCGAGCGCAGGCGTGCCGGCAACGCCGCCCGCTTGCAACGACGACGCGGGAAGAACGGCCATCGTCGGCACGATGCGCCCCAGCCAGGCGATCGTGAGAAACGCCGCCGCGAAGAACAGGAAGCCGGCTATCCAGCCGCGAGGCAGTTTCGCGGAGAAATGCGATGGGAGCGCGTTGATGTCAAACGTCATCAGCACCATCACGAAGGAGAAGAGACTCATGCTGAACAGCGCCACATACACCAGGAACAGCCCGTTGTAGTGGGCGCCAAACGCCATTGTGATGTAGGTGTACAAGATGAAGCCGAGCGTACCGGCAAGCACGATGCGCCCGCGCAGCGAGCCACGCAGGGTCAGCCGAGACGAGATCGCGAGCAGCGGCAGACCCATCACCAAAGCGATCAGGTCGTTTGCCTGCATCTGCGCCACCATGCTGACCGTATCCCAGTGGTAGAGGCCGCGGGCGTTGATCGTGACCTCTTCGCCGCGAAAGTTCGTCAGCGGATACGAGGTCCCGTCGGCAGGCCACAGCCCCGCAAGCGCGGCGACAGCGGTGAGGACGAAGATCGCAGGCAGCAGCCATCTCAGTGCGCGGGACACGGTGTTCTCCTGTCGTCGTTGCTCTGCGCGCATCGCTTGAGCAGCGGCGCGCCGGCAAACGCTTTCAGCCCGAGTCTACCGCACCGTTCCGTCTTCTGGCCCGACCTCCCGTGTACGCTTGGTCGATCTGTCCGGGCGTTACAGGTGCGATCCTTCGGCGAGCCTCGAGTAACGGCGTCGCGCCCGCATCCTACTCGGCACGCTGCTCCACGAGCGCTTGCTCCACGGCCTTCAGCAGCGCGTTGGTTGTGACGGTGGCGCCGCTGACCGCGTCCAAGTCGAGTGACTGTCCGCTCACGATCAGCCCCACCACCTCGTCGGTGACCGCGGTTGATGGATTGCGGGAGTCCTCGGCGATCTTGATGTCCGTGACCGTACCGCCGGCCACGGTGACGAGCACGTCGAACTGGTTCCAGCCCGCGTAGCTGCCGCGGTAGGTGCCGTCGGGGACCTGCGAGAAGTCCACATCGGCGATTACGAGGTTGCGGTCCTCCCGACGCTGGCCTTCCGTGATCAGGACCATGACCCCAAACGCCAGCACAAGGATCAGGAAGGCGACGCCAACGCCGATCAGGACCTTCATGAGCCCACCGCGCTTCCTTCCGGTGGGTGCAGGCGTGCCCGACATCGTGTGGACTCCCCTCGATCGGCTAGCTGGCGAGGCCCAGCTGCGCGGGCAGACCGGTTGCCCAGGCCTCGATGGCACTCCAGTCACGTGCATCGCTCGCCGGTTCTGAGCCGGCCATCTTGTTGAGCGGGAACTTCAGCAGCGCCGGATCGAACCGGCCGCCGAGCAGCTCGGCAGCAACCGGTTTGAGCCAGCCGACCTCGGCAAGCACCTTGTCGAACTGCTCGCGGCAGTCGTGCCACTCGGCCTCGTCGCGCGGCTCCTTGCACGGGCCGAGGACGAAGACCGCCACCGGCAGGTCTTTGAGCGTCTTCTGGTGGCGCGACAGGAAGTTCCGCGCATCCTTCTGAAGCTTGTGGATGATGAGCGGCGCGCCGAGCACGACGGCGCTGTACCCGTCGAGCCTCTTCACGTCCCGGGCGGGCATCACCTCAACGTCAACGCCGACCGCGCGCAGAGTCGACGCGATCGCCTCGGCGACCTCCCTGGTGGAACCGTACGTGGTGGCGTACGCCACGAGTGCGGTGCGTGCCACGGTGAAACCTCCCCCTCCACGCCGGTTGCATTGCTGGACCGCGTTTCAACAGGTCAGGACTCGCGCTCACGAGCACGTCTGAACCTGAAGACTGCCCACGTCTCATCGACACCGATGATACCCAAGGGGCGCAGGTCCAGTCTTTCAGCGACTGCCCAGACGCTGTCGCGGTTCATGTCGAGACCGGCAGCCTTTGAACCCTTCTGGAAGAACACCCAGATGGCCGAGTCGGGACCGAGCTGTGCGACGGCCGACGGCATCTGCGCTTCGAGTTCGGATCGAGTGCTCGTGAACAGGAAGACCAACTGAGCGTGACGGGGCTCAACGAACTCGACGGTCTCGGGCAAGCCCAGCGACTCGACGACGCCAGGGACCGGGTTCAGGACAGCGACGGTGGCCGCGGGTTTGACATGGGCCTTCTGAGCGACCGACTTCTCCATCACAGACTCCTGGTTCGAACCAACGTCTCTGGGCGTGAGCTGAGGCGCGCCTCACCCTATCTCCCTGCCCGAGTCTACCGCACACGGGCGCGCCTTCTGCTCGACGCCCAGGTAGGCGGGTGGGAACCGCATGGCGCTACGCCACGCTGACGATCACGTTGCCGCGCTTGTGCCCCTTGTCGACGTACTTGTGCGCATCGACGATGTCGTCCAGATCGTAGGTGCGATCGATCACGGGTCTGATCTCACCCCGCGCGGCCAACTCACCGAGCAACACCAGGTCCTCACGACGAAGCTTCGGTGAGCCGTCGTCGACCGAGATGCAGACTCCCCCGGGGACGAGCACCCGCCGGCCCCGGCGAAGCGCCGTCGCGCTCTTCCTCTTGCCCACGGCGTCGAAGATCAGGTCGTAGCGCTCCGTCCCCTCCGCGAAATCCTCGACGGTGTAGTCGACGACTCTCGTGGCGCCGAGGGATGCCACGAGCTCGACGTTGGCGGTGCTGCAGACACCGGTGACCTCCGCGCCGAGATGCTTGGCAAGCTGCACCGCCGACGTGCCCACGGCCCCCGAGGCCCCAAAGACGAGAACGCGTTGTCCCGCTCTGACGTCGGCCTTGCGCAGGTAGCTGAGCGCGATGAGGCCGCCGTACGGAATCGCCGCCGCCTCCTCGTCGGTGAGGTTGGCCGGTCGCATGCCCACAAGTCCATCTTCGGGCCAACAGACGTACTGCGCGTATGTCCCGAAGAGGGACTTGTTGAAGCCGAACACCCGATCGCCCACCGCACATGACCTGACGTCCGGCCCGACCGCATCCACCACCCCTGAGAGCACCATGCCGAGCACCGGCTGCCTCGGCCCGTTCCACCCCAGCGCGAGTCGCGCCATCATCCGGTACACGGGACTCAGCCGCAGCCCCCGGACGTAGCAGTCGCTCGACGTCACGGCGGTGGCTCGAACGCGTATGCGCACTTCGTTCTTCCGGGGAACCGGAGTTGCGAGTTCCCCTATGACGAGAACCTCGGGCGGACCGTAGCGCGTGCAGATTACCGCTCTCACTCTGAGCCCCTCAGGGAAGCGAGTGCGGATGGGCTGAAGCCCCTGGCGATCAGCCACACTGCCAGAACCATCTCCTGCAAGAAGATCGGGAGGTTCAAGACGATCTGGGGGGTCGTCATGGGAGTGATGATCTGGAACACGACCAGGATGCTTGCCGCGAATCCCATCATGACTGCAACGATCCCCCAACCGGACAGCCACCGAGGGATGAGCCTCGATCGATAGAACACGATGTAGTAGAGCAGGCCAGCCGGGTAGAAGGCCAGGGTCCCTGCCATGCCCGCCCAACTGCGGACTGTCATCAGTAGTGCGCCGGAGGCTTGAAGGTGCGATGACGCCGGAGCGCCGGCTCCCACGAATTCTCGGCTCAATGTCAGCATCGAGAGCACTGCGATCGCACCGATGCTGTAGAGCACTCCCTCGATGATCCTCAAGCCCACGGCGCCGAGCGCCAGGCCTTCGCTGTACCGCCTCAAGACCGGATACAGCGCTATGGCAATGCCGGCACACGTGAAGAAGCCGACCAGCCCGAAGAGCGCTCCCGCAGCCACCTGGTTCTGGTTTGCGCCGACCTTGGCAAGAATGTCCGTCCCTTCTTTGAGGATCGGATCCAGAAGCACCACCCTGCCGAGCAAGCTCGCCGTCGTAGCGACTATGAACAGCACTCCTGCGACTATCGCCGTTCGCCTGTCCTGGCTCATGACCGACTCACCTTCCTATTCAACTCCCGCATGCGGCTGGTATACTAACGGTGTTAGTATTATCCCCTGGGAGAGAATGTACTAACAGTGTTAGTATGTCAAGGAGACGTAGTCGCGGCGGCACTACCGACCACAGGAGGCGTCATCATCGCTCACTCGAAGAGCAGCAAGGAACCGCGGGACACGCTCAATCGGGAGCGCGTGCTGCGTGCAGCCGTGGACCTCGCCGACGAGTGCGGGATCGAATCGGTCACGATGCGCGAGCTTGGCCGAAGACTCGAGGTCAAAGCGGCATCGCTGTACAACCACATAGCCGGCAAGGACGACCTTCTCGGCGGCATGGTGGACCTCGCTTTGTCCGAGATCGACGTGCCTACCGACGGCGTCTTCTGGAAGGAGACGCTGCGGCGCCGAGCGATCTCCGCGCGCCAGGTCTTTGCACGCCATCGGTGGGCCGCGGGCCTGATCGACTCCCGCGACCGGACCGGTCCCAACAGCCTGGCGTACGTGGACCGCGTGCTGGGCGTACTCATTGGGGCCGGCTTCTCGCCCTCGGCTGCTGCGAACGCGTTCCTCGTGCTCGACAGCTACCTCTACGGCTTCGAGCGGCAGCGGCCCGATGTCTCGATCGAGGACGGGCTGGAACGCACCGAGGTGGCTCGGGAGATCCTGGCGGCCATCCCCGACGGCGGGTACCGGTATGCGGCCCGCGTCGCGATCGAGTACGCCGAGAATCCTTTCGACCAGGAAGCGGCTTTCGAGTTCGGGCTCGGCCTGATCCTCGACGGGCTTGAGCGCTCGCTCGGGTAGGGAGAGTGAGCCGGCGCGCTCGCGCCTGCCGTGCGCGCGGCGATGTCCTCGATCGCCTCGCCCATCACCGCGGCATCAGCGCGAACACACCCCAGCCCAAGTATTCACGCGTGTAGGTGGCGTAGCGCTCGGGTTCGGAGGTGAGTTGGGCCCGAACATCTTTCGCCAGCTCGTCGTCGGGGTTGGCTTCAAGCCATCGGCGCATGGTGAGCCACTTGGCCGCCTCGTACCTGTCCCAGCCGTCCTGGTCGGCCAGAACCATCTCAACGACGTCGTAGCCAAGCTGGCCGAAGGACGCGAGGAGCTCTGGAAGCACGAGGAAGTCCGAGATCGCTCCGGCGAGACACCCCTTGGCAACATCCTCTGTCGGCGGCAACTGCCGCCAGTAGGGCTCGCCGATGAGGATGACCCCTCCGGCGCGCAGGCTCCGCCCCAGAAGCTCGATGGTGCCGGCGACGCCCCCCGCGATCCAGGTGGCGCCGACACAGGCTGCCACACCGACCTTCTCGTCAGAGACGTAGCCCGCAGCGTCGCCATGGATGAACTCGACCTGGTCGGCGACGCCGAGTTCTTCAGCGCGGAGTCTCGCTTGCCCGGTAAACAATTGGCTCATGTCGATGCCGGTGCCGATGACGCCGTGATCGCGTGCCCAGGTACACAGCATCTCCCCCGAACCGCTGCCGAGGTCGAGCACCCGGGTCCCCGGTTCCAGGCGCAGCGCGGCGCCGAGGGTGGCGAGCTTCTCGGGCGTGATCGGGTTGTGGATGCGGTGAGCGCTCTCGGTGATGTTGAAGATCCGCGGGATGTCCAAGGCGGAGGGTCTCCTTACCGGTATGAGTAGTCTTGTCTCGGCCTGATCTTGGGCGTGAGCTGAAGCGCGCCCCACCCGACTTCCCGGCCCGAGTCTACCTCACACGGCGTTGTCGGGTTGACGCCCGGGTCAGATCGCCACACCGAACTCATCCTCGTCGAGCAGCTGGCTTGCGCGACGCACCGAATGGATGTCGATGTCGACGTCAACCTCGTAGAAGACCCGGAAGTCCCCGACGACGAGCTCCCTGATTCCGGGAGTGGCGACGCTGCTGAAGGCCTACTCCTGCTTGGCAAGCGCTGCCTTGAGGGCGACCTTCTGCGAGTACTCGATCGACCCGTATTGGAATAGCCGCACCGCTACGCGGAAGATGATGAAGCTGAGCACGAACAGCTCGACTATGACGACCGTCGCCTCCACCGCACTGAGAGTCCCCAGACCGTTGCGAAGCATCGCCGTGGGCGCCGCAGTGTAAGGGAAGTAGGTGAGGATCTGCACGACGACAGATTGAGGGCTCGATAACACGAGCGCGCCCGCCCACAGCGGGGCGAACGGCACGATCGACACCGGAGCGGCGATCGCTCCAGCATCCCGCGCTGTCGGCATGATCGCACCCGCCGCGGCCAACGTCGTTGTGACCAAGGAGAATCCGCCTATGAGGAGGAGCACGCCTACGAGCATCGGCCAAGGCTCGAAGCTCAAAGACGCCAGGTCGACGTAGGGCAGTCTCAGTTCCTCCCGGAAGAACAGGTAGCCGACCACGACCGGCAGCGCGATCGCCGCCACCTGGATCGCACCGACGAT
This sequence comes from Actinobacteria bacterium UBA2272, assembly GCA_002347725.1. GTDB lineage: Bacteria > Actinomycetota > Coriobacteriia > Anaerosomatales > Anaerosomataceae > UBA2272. The sequence continues at coordinate 6,394 of DDXA01000003.1, read as the reverse complement.
GAACAGCGACACCACCTTGCCGGAGACCATGGTGGTTGGATCCATCGTGGTAAGAATCATCTCGGAGACCCTGTTCTCCTTCTCCTCAAGGAGGCTGGTCGCCATCAGGTTGCCCATGAGCAGGACGCTCGCGTAGAAGAGCAGCAGGAGCAGTAGCGGCGGGATGACCTCGGCAAGTCCGGCCGACTCGCGGCCTTCCTTGTAGGTCGTCGAGAACACCTGGAAGTCCCCGCGAACGAGCGTAGCAAGCGATCGGTCGTCGATGGCCGCTTGGGCACTCGTGATCAGCACCTCAGATGCGACGGCGGCGTACTTGCTGTTCGCGAAGATGCCTTCGTCAAGTGCGTAGACCTGCGTCGGCTCTTCGGCGGGATTCGCCGGATATGCGAAGTGAGCGCCGAGGTTGCCGCCCTTCACGTCGGCTATCGCCTGCCCGTCGTCAGTCGCGAGAATGCCGCCGAGAGCCTCGGCCACGGCCGGAATCACGTACCCGGAGGCGTCGCTGTACGTGAATGTGAACTGCCCGCTCACCTGAGAGTCCGCACCGTCGGCCGCGGACGTGTTGGACAACACGATCAGCGCGATCACCGCGCCCATGATGACGGGAACGACCAGCGTGGCGATCCAGAAGCCGGCCTTAGAGAGCGTACGCTTGACCTCGAAGGAGACGATGGTGCCCATATTGTGCCGCGCCATCATCTACACCTCCTCCGGCTCGTCGTGGCCGCCGTAGACTCTCACGAAGATGTCGTCCATCGACGGTCGGCCCGTGACGAAGCTGCGCACCGATACTCCGGCATGAACCAGGTCGCGAAGCACGTCTGCCTCGTCCACCCCTTCATCGAGGTCGAGCTCCGCGTAGTTGTTCTCGCGCCGCATCACGCGGTAGCGAGGTGAAACCGGAATGTCTCCCGTGAAGGCCACCTTCGCCGTAGTCCCGCCGTACTGCGCCTGGACTTCGGAGATGGTTCCGCACGCCTCGGCGACTCCGTTCTTGAGCAGAAGCACGCGATCGCAGAGCCGTTCGACTTCGTCCATCTGGTGGGTCACCATCAGCACGGTGGCCCCCGCCTGCCTTCGCTCCTCGATGATGCTCAGCAACAGGCGCCTGTTCACGGGATCGAACCCTTTGGTGGGCTCGTCCAAGATGAGCAGCTCCGGCTCGCCCATGATCGTCACACCGAGCTGCACCTTCTGCTGCTCACCGCCGGACAGCCTGTCGACTCGCACCTTCGCCTTGTCCGCGAGGTCCACCCGTTCCAGGTACTCCATCGACCATGACGATGCGGCGTGCTTGTCGAGACCCTTGAGTCGGCCGAAGTAGGTCATCACGTTGATGACCGACTCCTTCTTGTACAGCCCCCGTTCTTCGGGCAGGTAGCCGAGGTTGCTTCCGAGCTTAGGCTCGAACCGCCGACCATCCACGAGCAACTCGCCAGCGGTCGGCCGATAGAGGCCCAGGAGCGCGCGGATCGTGGTCGTCTTCCCGGAACCGTTCGCGCCGAGAAACCCGAACGTCTCACCGCGCTCCACATCGAACGACAGGTCGCGAAGAACCGTGTGTCCGTCGAAATCCATGCGGAAGCCTCGAATGCGGACGATGGGCTCGGTTCGGTTCTTGCTCATGGCGGGGACCGTCGCAGGCTCGTTCTGACATGACACCATGGGGGCCTCGTCCTCCAATGTGCGCACTCGGCCGCGTCGAACGATCTTGGGCGTAACCCGCAACGCCTACGCTCGGCCCGGACCCGAGTGTAGCTCACACGGCGTTGACAGGTTGATGCCCGGGTTATGCCGCCCGCGCTATGACCTGACCGACCTGCTTACGTGAAGCACCGAGCGCCAGCAGCGACTTCACGAGCAGGTCTACCGACACCGACGCATCCGCCGCTTCCATCTTGGCGACCCGGGACTGGCTTGAGCCGAGAACGCGCGCCACGTGCGTCTGGGTCCAACCGTGCTGGACGCGGATGTCGCGCAGGTAGTCTGCGAGCGCGAGCTTGAGCTCGACGAACGCGGTCTCTTCAGCGGTCAACTCGAGGAAGTCAGAGGCGTCACCGACGCGCCATCCAGCGGCCTCGAGCCGGGTCCTTTTCGTCTTGTCCACGTCGCTCACTCCTTCCCGCCTGCGATGGCGTCGTACTCCTTGAACCTGCGCTTGCATGCGTCGATGACCGACTTCGGGGTAGCCTGCGTCTTCTTGCTGAACACGTCGCCGATGACGATGGCATCGGTGTCGATGCGATAGACGATCCGCCACGTCGCGTTCTCGTCGACGATTCGCAGCTCGTGGCACCGGGGGCCGACCACCGGCATGGGCCGTGAGTGCGGCAAGCCGAACGAGTCACCTCGCTGCAACCGGCGCAGCAGCAGACAGCGGCGGCGTCTTGATCTCGCCATGGAGCCAAACCAGGGGCTTGTTCACGCGCGTGCTCATCGACGTGATGATATGTCAGATACGACATAGGCGTCAAGAAGGAGCTTGCGGCCCAGGTGGCCCAAGTGGACGCCCTAACGTCTCGGCGCTTCAGCAGACGCTGAGCGCTTCGGGACGAGTGTACCTGACGGCGTTCTGCTGGAAGCGCTTGTTGGGCAAGCACGCTACTTGGCGGCGGGCTTCGCTGTGCGTCGCTTCGCTCCTCGCACAGTCGCGGCAACCGTCGCGGCAAGAACGAGCATGACACCCAATGCGTAACCGAGGGTGTCGCGCTGAGACCCGACATCCGAGGGACGCCAGCCAAGGATCCAGCTGGCAATCACAACTATCGTGGCGAGGCCGCATACAAGGGCGGCGGCGAAAGGCATGGCTTGCGCGAACCAGAAGGCCAAGTCCTGCGTATACCAGGGCTGCTTCTCTGGCGCGCTGGGCTCGCTGAACAACTCGTGGGTCATGTTTGAGAAGTTGAGCTTGTCGCACGCCTCCAGTTCCCGTGCCCGCAGCAGCTTCACCCGACCGAAGTAGTTGATTTGCGAGAACACAAGGCTGCCAGCGAGCAGCCACAGAGAAGCGAGAACGAACACGAGGAACGTTCTGCCGGTGACAAGACCCCAGCGATCCCCCGCCCACGCTACCGCTGCGACCGCTGAGGGATACGTCAGAGCGACCACGGTCCACCGAAGCACTTCGTAGTGGCGGCAGTCTACGAGCACCTCGCGATACTCATCCAGCCAACGCTGCTCTTGGTCCATCCGCTATGCCCCCGGTCCAATGCGTGTCTGCCTAACGTGTTTCGTCTTGAGCAGCGGTCATGCGCTCACCTGATTCTAGCGCTTGCGCCGTCTGCTCGAAGACGGGGTTAGGCAGAACACTCCTAGTCGCCACCGGCCTCATCGTTCGTGCGACGCCAAGGCAACAAGCGGCGGATCCGTTGCCAGCCCCAGGCGGTGATCCGACCTTCCTCAATGTACCCGAATGATTCGAGGTCGCGAGCGGCAACGGAACTGAAATGGTGCAGGTTCTCACCAAGCCATGCGCTTAGTCGACGTCGCACTGCACGGCTGTTCTCTGCAGGATCGACAAGGCCGAACTCGGGCAGAACCGCCAGCCGAAGATACTCCTCCAACTCCACGTTGAAGGTTCGCTCAGGGGCCTGGTGCACTATCTCGCTTCTTTCATTCAAACGAGCATTTGCCTCCGCCATCTGGGCTGACAAGGCGGCAATCTGGGAATCCCGTCGTCGGAGTTCATGGCGAAGTTCATCCGCCTCAGCGTCTGACAGTTGTGCTCTCTGCATCAGACTCTCAAGCAGCTGGGACTTCTCCTCCTCCTCTTCCTCTCGCAGCTGGGCCGTCTCATACGGGTTGGACGGCATCTGATCGACTCGATCACGAACGTGCTCCGATGCCTCTGAGATTCTTCGCAGTTGCTCGCTGAAGCTGCCCTCGATTCGCGCTAGCGTTTCGGTTGACTTCATTGTGAATTCGTACATTCGGTCGAAGAAGACATAACTGTCCTTGGTTCCGCGAAAGTAGAATGCGGCCGATAGCCCAATCGCGAATAGGGCTAGGAACATCGCGAGCAGGTCGGTCAAACGGAAGTCAATTGGGTCCGGAAGCCGCCAGAATCGGTATGCCAGTACCGACGTGCCCACCACAGCCACGAATCCTGTGAGCACGATCTGCGGACGCAGCCACTGTTGTTTCCAGTCGGGTGATCGTCCAGTGTCGTCATCGCACATCCCGAGTCCTCCGAATCCCCAGCTGTAGCGATCTCCGTGTTACTGCCTAACGACTCGGCGCTTCAGCAGACGCCGAGCGCTTCGGGATGAGTGTACCTGACGGCGTTCTGCTGGAAGCGCGGGTTAGCTGCCCGGCAGCAGTTCTTCGAGGATCTCAGCTGCGGTGCGAACGGCCAAGAGACAGCGAGACTCCCGTAAGCCTCGCTCCTGTACGATCGCGCGCTGCTCCGGACACCGGACGTCGAATCCGAGGATGCCGGGGCAGTCGAGGTCCCCGACCTGCGCCCGGAATCGCGCGTGGAACTCATCGACCGCACCCATGACGTCATGCCGACTCTCTGGCGTGCAGTCCGCGTCGCAACGCGCCAGTCCGAGGACCAGGAGCGCGCCCAAGACAGCGCCGCACGCACTGCCCGCCCGGATACCGCCACCCAAACCAGAGGCGAGCTGTAGCGCCTTCGGGGCCGCGATCCCGAAGGACGGAGCGAACGCTGCGAAGACAGCTTGGGAGCATGAGTAGTGGTCGCTGAACAGCTGTCTTGCCTCATCGACCCGACTCAAGGAAGTCCCCCTCCGGTGCAGCTAACGTTCTTGGGCGTGAGCTGAAGCGCGCCCCGCCCGGCTTCTCTACCCTAGTCTACCTTGCACGGGCGCGCTTTCTGCTCGACGCCCGGGTTAGCCATCACCTCATGGGTTGGCGTATGACCGTCTTCCACTTCGCGGGGTCAGCCTTGCGAATGTCGCTGAGGTAGATCTCATGGTGCTTTCCTGACCGTTCACACCCCGAGGACTCGATGAACTCGTGGACTCGCTCGATGGTCGGCCCCTCTGCCGAGAACGGCCCGAGGTGCATGGTCTGGGCGGCGGCACCTTCTGCGAAGACCTCAAAGCGAAGTCCGGGAAGAGCCAGGGGATTCTTCTTCTTGCGAACGACAGCAACAGCCTCTTCGACCATCTGGGCATCCACGAAGTCCGGCTGCATGATCATCATCGTCCACTTCCAGCCGGAGCGATCACCGGTCGTGAAGTCCGACATATCGTCTGCCCACCACAAGCCCTCGAGCGGCATCACGGGGTAGTCGATCGCGAGGTGGCCCTTCTTGACGGCGAACTTGAGCGTGTATGACACCGCGAACAGCGCCTCGAGCCCGTCCGCATACTCCTGCGAAGTGTTCGGGTCGCCCTGTCCGTCGATCATGAGAAAGCCCATGGCGGGTACGTCCACGGCTTCAACCTGCTTCGCGGAGGGACTGTAGAGATGCGCCAGCTCCCGCTTGAGGTCGAGCTTCTCCATGTTGCCCCCGGTGTATGGCTAACGTCTCGGTGCTTCAGCTGCGCGCCGAGCACCTCTCTTCGCAGGATAACGCTTGGCGCGTCAGCTGGAAGCACGGGTTAGCCAGGTCACTTGCCGCGGCGAAGGTCCGACTCCATCTCCGCATACTGGTCCCCGGCAGCTTCGAGACAAGAGTCACAGTACTCGCCCCAGGGATCAGGCTCGTACGACACAATCATCTTGCGGCCACACCCGATGCAGCTGTCGCAGACGTACGCGTTCGAGTGACAGAGATGGCAGAGCAAGGTGGACTGGTCAACGTGACTCATCACCTCCACGCCACCGCAATGAGGACACACCCCACGAACGACGACGTCGCCGGCCGCAGCTGCTCGCTCCCGAGCATCCATCACGGCGTTGTGCCAGTCGCCGATATAGCGGCTGGCATCCCGGTAGAGCTTCTTCTCCAGGAATGCCTCAAGGGGGGTGCCTAGCTCAGTTCGCAGCTGCGTCGCCAGGAAGTCCAGCAGTTTCGGAAGCTGACGAGCTGCCAGTGCGGAGTCGTACGCGGGCAGGTAGTGGACGATCTGGTGCCTCCATTCAGCGATATCGCACACCAGCTGCGCGTCCTCGCTTGCTAGAGGTTGACCCAGATTCGAGAGCCGATGTGGCAAAGCTGCAAGCGATACCGTCTGGGCCCGCTGAGGGTTCTTCGTGTCGATGTCCCTCAGGATTAGCGCCGGACTCAGGCGCCGCAAGCGCTCCTTGAGAATCAGCTCAGTTGCCGTGACCGCGTGCAGGATGGCCAGGCTCAGACGGTCATCTCGCAGATTGCGGAGAGACTCAGCGAGGAACTCCTGGACCGAGGGCAGCAGACTCTCGTCCTGAATCGACATGCTCCCCCTTCCCCAGACTCCGGCTAACGTCTTGGCGCTTCAGCAGA